>JAKSMX010000020.1 GCA_024400305.1 Bacteroidales bacterium
CACCCAAAAGCCTGAACTTTCGTAATAATAGAGCGGTTGAGGCAAGCCAGCTGCCACACATTGTTCGTTCATCTTGCGGATGCCACGCCCCCACGATTCGACATAGCCAATACGAAAGAATGCGTTGGAAATGTCTGGGTTGTGAGGAACGGACGAGTGTTTCTTCTGCAAGGTGTCAATCGTCCAATTCTCAGGCAGTTCGCCATAATTCCAAATCATAATTTTATCCTTGTAAACACTGATTTGAATAGGCGTCGCACCCGTATAATCTTTGTGTGCAATGGCATTTAGAACGGCTTCGCGGATGGCTTCTTTGGGGTACTCAAATGTCTCGATGCGATAAATGCCCTCGTAGCTTATCATTGACTTAATGTACTTGGTAAAGAGTAAGTCCATCGTTTTCTCGACTTGCTCAAACAGATTTCCGTGTATTTCGTCTTGGTACTTCAATTCGCTATCAGATTCAAAATAACCGATTTTGACGTAAGCATTGGTTACAAATCGTTCGGGGTCGGGATGGAAAAGCAGCAGTGCTGCACGTTTCAAATAGTTGCCATCGGTGAGTTTCAAGTTGCTGAGCAACAGCTCGTTACTATCGGCCAACACATCTTCGTTGAGCCGATTACTCTTTACTCCTTTGCTTCTGAAGTGGTCGAATGTTTCTGCTTTCAAGTCGTTTACTGTAGCATTGGGAACGGGAACTCCATCCCAATGCTTGCCTTGTTTTTTAAGCAGGAAGTTGTCTAATGCCGCACCTTTCAACTCTTGCTTGGTGCTGCCACTGCGATAATGATATTCTCCCTTACAACTTACCGGGTTCGGTTGCGGTTCTACAACGATTTCAATGTAATCACCCTGTTCAGTTTCGTGCAGATTCACTTCGGCAACAATGCCTAAAACAGTAGTTATCTTGTTTGGCAAATCTTCCAAAAGTTTTTTTGCATTGTTTACGCCAACAACGTTTCCTTTATCATCTTTACCGATGAAGATTGTACCGCCTCGTGCGTTGGCAAAGCCACATATCCATTTTAGATATTCGTCTTTCCAAATGCTTTTATATTCTGTGTTTTGAGATTCGGACATTTCAAATATCTTTAATGCATTAGTAAAACATACATACCACCATGGTCTAACCATCTCGTCAGACAAAGCAATATCATTCTCACATTCTCCAATTAAGGTGAAACCGCCGTTTCTATTCCGCCGCGGTGTGGAACAGCTCTAAGTGTATGTCGCTCCTGACGCCGTTCTCCTCGTCGAACGAGAAATAGATGAGGTAATAGTCGGTGTTCGCCGAATTGCAGTGATAGTAGCCGTCGGGATGGATCGTGTAGTCGCCGCTCAACAGGCGGATGTAGGAATCTGCCGAGATGATGTCCAACGCCATGTTGAGGAGGTTATCGTTCTCAATCCACCAGTTCACGTAGGTTTTCTTCTGCATTGACACATAATATTTTGTGTCGTTGGTGGTGTGGAATGTCGCGTCGATGCCGTGGGCGTAGATGTTCTCGATGGTGACGGTGATGTCGTTGCCCGACGGGTTCATCGGGGCGGTCGTGAACTGCTGCGTGAACACCTCTGACGTGGGCACGCCGCCTTCGTCGAAGCCGTAAACGTAGATCACGAACTCCGTGTCGTAGCCGATGAAGTTGTTGAAGTCGTAGATCTGGCCCGAGAACGTCCCGGTGTGGCAGGCGTCGAGCATCGCGTCGATCCAGTTGCTGCCGTATGCGAACTGGAACCAGCTCTGCTCGAAGCCGAAGATGCCGAGTTCGCTGTAGGTGCTTTCCTGGTCGAACTTCGACTTTGTCATGCCATAGACGTAATAGGTTTCGGTGTCGTCGTTGGGTACGATGGTGAAACTCGCGTTGTTCGGCGTGATGCTGGAGACCTGGATCTCAAAGGCCAGACCTTCCGGCTCGGCGTTCACTTTCACGTTGCAGACGGCCTCGACACCGTCAACGGTGACTTTTATCTCGGCGTTCCCTTCTGCGACCGCTGTGACCAAGCCGTTTTCATCGACTGTCGCCACTTCCGCGTTTGAAGAAGTCCAAGTGACAGTTTCATAGACGGCATCTTGCGGCTCTACCGTGAATGAAAGCTGTGATGTCGCGCCTTCCATGAGTTCGACTGATGTCTCATTCAAAATGACGTTTTCAACATGGATGACGGGTTCTTTCACCAACAGGATGCATGTCGCGTCAACGTCATCGACTGCGACTTTAATTCCCGCCGCGCCTGCCGCAACTGCTGTCACCAAGCCGTTTTCATCGACTGTGGCCTTGGTTTCGTCGGTGCTTGACCAAACGACGTTTCCGTACATTGCGTTTTCAGGCTCGACGGTGAATGTGAGCTGGAACGTCTCGCCTTCAAAAAGCTCGAGCGATGTCTCATTCAAGATGACGTTTTCAACATGGATGATTTCCTTGTTGACAAATACTCTGCATTCAGCCATGATGCCGTCAACGGCGACTTTAACCAAAGCCTCGCCTTCTGAAACTGCTGTGACAAGTCCGACGGTGTCAACCGTCGCCACATCTTGATTTGAAGAAGTCCAAATGACTTTTTCGTAAACGGCATTTTGAGGCTCAACTGTGAATGTGAGTTTGAACGTGTCTCCTTCAAGGAGTGCCATTGTGCTGTCAGACAAAATGACTTTTTCTACTGCGATTGTCGGTTCAGTTGGTTTGACGGGGTCGTCTTTCTTGCATGAAATCATCAATGCCGCAAATCCGAGCATCAATGCGATAAATGTTTTTGTTGTTTTCATGATTTTAAGAAATTAATTTTCTGCAAAAATACAAATAAAACCCGTTGGTTGAATAAAATCCTCTTGTATGTCATTGTTTTCTGAGTTTTTCACACGAAAAAGACGTAGCCACGTCCTTTTTTTCGAGTTTTTCACACGAAAAAGACGTAGCTACGTCCTGTTTTTGAGTTTTTCACACGAAAAAGACGTAGCCACGTCCTGTTTTTGAGTTTTTCACACGAAAAAGACGTAGCTACGTCCTTTTTTTCGAGTTTTTCACACGAAAAAGACGTAGCTACGTTCTTTTTTTGAGTTTTTCACAGAAATTGGACGTAGCTACGTCTTTTTTTTGAGTTTTTCACAGAAATTAGACGTAGCTACGTCTTTTTTTTGAGTTTTTCACAGAAATTAGACGTAGCTACGTCTTTTTTTTGAGTTTTTCACACGAAATGACGATAGCAATCGGTTTTTTATGTCATTTCGCCGCTTTTTGTTGTCTTCGGCTGCGTGCGATTGTGCTGTACTGCCCGATGATTCCTTTTGGAAGTCAAATATGCCGTGAATTAATTCCGCCAACGGGTAAATAAATTATGTTCGTGTCATTCTTATGGATCCACATGGAAGTTTGTCGTGTGGTAAACTTCTGTTGTAGTGGACTTGCGCCAGATGAACTTGAAGTCGCCGGTGAAACCGCGTGCGCGCCACAGGTCGCGGTCGCAGTTGAGGCGTGTCTCGAAGTTTCGTATGAAATTGTCGATAGGGCCGTTGTCGTCCTTTGTGGCGGCCGGGACCTGGAACAGCCTGTCGTAGAAATATTTCTCGTAGGCTTTGCTGATGAAGTTGATGAGATTCTGGTCGGATGTCTCGCAGAACATGCGCCACTCCTGAATGGCACGCGGAGGGGCGGGAAGCGCCACTGTATTGCCCTTGTGATATATGGTGGCCGTATGATAGTGGCTTATAAAGAAAAAGAAGCTCATTGTTGGGCGCAGGAATTGAACGCTTGCCTCGAAATCGGTGTTGAATGAATAACAGGCGTTGTCTGTCGGCTTCACAATCCAGGTCCAGTGCTGACTCATCGAGATGTCCTGACGCAGGTTGGCGGCCACGATGTCGTGCTTCCCGCCCAAGAAACGTCCTATCGGGCGTACGCTGATTTCATATTTGTATTTTGGGACGTTGGTGTTCTGCCACACTTCCATCCTCAAATCAGGCACTGTGGTGGTTTTTGAATCTCTTACAGTGACGCCGCCTCCGATGTTGAGACCCGGTGAAGCCGAAACGGTAAGACCGGTGCCGATGTTCCAGCTGATGTCGGAGGTGTACGAGGTTGAAGTCATCTGATTCTGCGGCCCCCAGTTGTTGAGATCAGGTGTCGGGCCGTTGAAGAACGACTGCACTTGGATGTCGTTGAGGTAAGGTCCGTAGTAATTAGGCTTGCCGTTCCTGTCAACCCACCACATCTTGGGCTCTGCGGGACCGCAGTTTAAATGACTGCCTTCAAATTCAATGGTGCGATTGATGACGTAGTTGTCCTGGTGACTGTTGAGGTCATGAGCCGACCACATGGTATATTTGATTCTGCACGGAACGGTTCTGGGTCCCCAGTCCAAGCCTGTGAATTCACTTGGATTGAATGTCACAGGTACATCGACTGTGATATCCATTGGAAAATTAGAATTTTGCTGGTGGTTGTCGTTGTTGCAATTGTCAGCCCAATCCACCAGATTGTCGGCCAACAGACCCATGCGGTAAGTTGTCAGATTACCCGACACGCCATAATCGTAGGCGATTGAATCTGTTTCGCCGGTCTCCTGGTTCACCGACTCATAAGTGTACATCACTTCGGAGTAATCGTCGAGGTTCGCCATGATGTATAAGTCATCTTCATTTATCGCCATGACCTCATATTGATAAGATGACAGGTCAGGGTTGGCTTCTGAAATTTGACCGTAATAGTCTAAACATTCTAAATATTTCCAGACTTCGTCAGGATCATAGGCGAGTTCAAGAATGGCGTCCTGGACCTGCATGGCAAAGTCGGCCAAATCTTGAAACGTGGGCTGGATGTAGATGATGACACCGTCGTTATGGAAAACCTTGGCCAGCTCCGTCCATTGTTCGGGCGACAATGATTGGACGGATGACTTGTCGATGATAACCATTCTGGTTTGGTCTCCATCCAAGGAATTCTGGATGTTGGTGAAACGGTTGCAGATCATGCTGCTGAACCCGGAACTGTAGTCAGCCATGACAAATGCCGCTTCGTTTGATTTTACCTGCAGCAAGTCGGTCGTGGGTTCATTTGGTGAAGCTGGTAGTGGATCAGGCATTTCGGTTTTGTTCTTTTTGCATCCCGCAAGAAGCATGGCAAAGCTTATCGCGCAAATGGACAGTAATTTAAATGATTTTTTCATAAATGTGAAATTTCGTGGATTCCGTTGCTGCTACTTTGTCTGACATGAGGTGGAATCTCCTTTTTTACCTCATTTTCAGACTTGTTTGGTTATTTTTGTTTGATTTTAAATTCTTTATTGTTGATGAAAAGAAAACATTTTTCAGTCAGAGATTGTGAATATGTTTTTTCATTGCAATTTTCCCTTATTTGGGAAAGGAGGTGGAGTTCCACCTCCTTTTATGAAGTGACGTTTTACACCAGCCCTGCGAATCCCATGAATGCCATGGCCAGGATTCCGGCGGTGATAAGCGCTATCGGAGTGCCTTTCATGCCTTCCGGTACGCCGACAAGCTCGATGTGCTCGCGGATGCCGGAGAAGATAATGAGCGCCAGTGCGAAGCCGATTGCGATGCCGGCAGCATATACGACAGCCTCGCCGACGTTGCCGCCATAGACGAAGCCTTCGCCGACGACCTTCAGCGAAACGCCGAGGACGCAGCAGTTCGTAGTAATCAGCGGCAGGAAGACGCCGAGCGCGGTATATAGCGACGGACTGATTTTCTTCAGGATAATCTCCACCATCTGCACCAAGGCGGCTATCACCAGAATGAACGCGATGGTCTGCAGGAACTGTAGCCCAAGCGGGACGAGGATATATTTATTAATGAGGTATGTCACCAATGTCGCGAGGACGAGCACGAAGATGACCGCTGCGCCCATGCCCATCGCCGTCGAGGTCTTCTTGGAGGTGCCGAGGAACGGACAGATTCCGAGGAACTGCGCCAGGATGACGTTGTTGACAAGTATTGTCGATAATAAGATGATTAATATTTTCATGGCACTACGTTATTTTGAGGTTTTTGATTTCTTTACTTTGTTTACAACAGCGATGAGATAGCCCAAGGCGATGAATGCGCCCGGCGCAAGCACGAAGATGAGTATCGTGTTGGCGTCTTCAGGCAGGAACCGCCAGTTGAAGATGCTTCCGCTGCCGAGGATTTCACGGATCGAGCCGAGGAATGTCAGCGACAGGGTGAAGCCGAGTCCCATTCCCGCACCGTCCAAGATCGACGGCCACACAGGGTTCTTCGACGCGAAGGCTTCAGCGCGGCCGAGGACGATGCAGTTCACCACGATCAACGGGATGAACAGGCCCAACGTCTCGTAAATCGCCGGCACGTAGGCCTGCATGACCAATTGCACCACCGTCACGAATGAGGCGATGACGACGATGAAGCAGGGTATTCTCACTTTGTCGGGGATGAAATTCTTAAGAAGGGAGATGCTGAGGTTCGACATGATCAGGACGAATGTCGTGGCGAGACCCATCGACATGCCGTTGATGGCGCTTGTCGTCGTCGCGAGGGTGGGGCAGCATCCGAGAAGAAGGACGAGCGTGGGGTTCTCCTTCAGAAGTCCTTTGGTGAATGTTTTCCAGTTACTCATTGTTTCCTCCTTTCATGAATTGTGATTTGTTCGTGTTGAAGCCGTCGGTCGCCTTCTTTATTGCCTCCGTCACGGCTCTCGAACTGATTGTCGCCGCTGTGATGGCATCGACGTCGCCGCCGTCTTTCTTCACTTTCAAGTTATAGTTGGCAGGGTTCTTGCTGTCAAATTGTCCGATGAACTTCGCGTTCGTCATGTTCGCGCCGAGACCCGGAGTCTCCGCCTGTGACAGCACCGACACCTTATTAATATTGCCGTTTTCCAGAACGCCGACCATGAGCTCGACCTTGCCGCCGAAGCCGTTCATCGAGAACGTCTTGATGGCCGCGCCGATGAACTGTCCGTCGGCGCTGTACGCTAAATTATAAGTCAGGTCGTCGATGACTTTCACTTCCGTGGAGGCGATCTCCGCGCTTCCTTTCAGCACCTCGTTGATGGCGGCCAGGTTCTTGTTGGCGTCCGCCTGTTCAATCGCTGGTTTTGTCAGATTATATACGAAGCCCAGTACACCGCCGCTGACGACTGTTATCACCAACAGGGCGATGAGCATGTTCTTTAATGTTGATTCTTTTTTTGCCATAATTTAAAATATTAAGATTCAACAATTCATTTCTTTGCACCGAAGCGTTTCGGTCTGAAGCCTCTGTTGATGAGAGGCACGAGAGCGTTCATTATCAGGATGGCGAACGAGACGCCTTCCGGGTATGCGCCCCACAGACGTATCACCACTGTTATCACGCCGATGCCGAAGGCGAAGATGCATTTGCCGCAGGTGGTCATCGGTGATGTCACCATGTCGGTGGCCATGAAGAACGCACCGAGGATGAGACCGCCGTAGAAGATGTGATAAACCGGTGCTATGTACGTTGCCGGGTCGATGAGGTAACAGATACCGGTGAATGCGAACACCGTTGCCAAAATCACGAGCGGAGTCCACACATCGATGACGCGGCGGATGATGAGGTACAGGCCTCCGAGAACCAATGCGATGGCGCACATCTCGCCGAACGCGCCCCCGCGGTTGCCGAGAAGCATGTCCAAATACTCCAACTTGGTGAGGCTGCCGGCGCTTTCTTTCAGAAGTCCGAGCGGTGTCGGGCCTGTGATTGCATCGGCGAAGAAGCCGTTTTCAAATATCGGTGACACCTTCGGCCATGTCGTCATCGCCGTCGGGAATGAGACCAAGAGGAAAACACGGCCCACAAGAGCCGGGTTGAACGGGTTGTGGCCGAGACCGCCGAACGACATCTTTGCGATGCCGATGGAGACGACGCTGCCGATGATGATCATCCAGACCGGAAGATTCGCCGGTACGTTGAAGGCCAGCAGGATGCCGGTCACGACGGCCGACAGATCGCCTACAGTCGTCGGGACTTTCAACAGATATTTCTGAATTAACCATTCGGTGAGGACGCAGGCGGCGACGGAGATGACTGTCAGCCTGAGTGCGTACCAGCCGAAGAAATACAAAGCCACAAGAATCGCCGGTGTCAGTGCGATGATGACGTCAAGCATGATCCTTCTTGTGCTCTCGGGCCCGTGAACGTGCGGCGACCCTGAAATTATAAACTGATTCATAGCTATTTCTGATTACGTGAACGGATGATTTGGCCTGTCTTGTTCTTGCCGAAACGGACGTAGTCGGCAAGCGGTATGTTGGCAGGGCATGTAAATTCGCATGAGCCGCATTCGATGCAGTCCATGATATTGTGTCTCTCTGTCTCCTCGAAGTTGTTGGTCTCCGAGAGACGTTTCAGCAGGTAAGGCTCAAGCCCCATCGGGCAGGCCTTCATGCACTTGCCGCAGCGGATGCAGTTGCCGACCTTGCGCGGCTGGGCGTCTTTGTCATTCATCATCAGGATGCCGGAGGTGCCTTTGATGGTCGGGAAGTTCATGACGCTCACTGACTTGCCCATCATCGGACCGCCGTTGATGAGGTTGGCAGTGTCGGCTGGAAGTCCGCCTACAGCGTCGATGAGCAGGTTGGCAGGAGTGCCAATCCTCACCCTGAAGTTCGACGGGTTCTTCACCGACTTTCCTGTGACGGTGACGATTCTGTAAACCAGAGGCTTGTTCTTCTGGACGGCCTCGTAAATCGCGAATGTCGATGCGACGTTGACCACCACGCAGCCTGTCTCGATAGGGAGCTTGCCTGAAGGGACCTCTCTCCCCGTGACGGCCTGGATGAGCTGTTTCTCGCCGCCCTGCGGGTATTTCGTCTTCAGTGGCTGTACCTCGATGCCGCTGAAGTAACTGTCGCCGCTGATGATTTCGTCGAGTTTCTTCGCAACTTCGATTTTGTTGTATTCGATGCCGATGACGCCTTTCGGGGCGTTGACGGCTTTCATCAGAACTTTGACGCCGACGAGGAACTCCATCGGTTTCTCTATGAGAAGGCGGTTGTCGCATGTGAGGTAAGGCTCGCATTCCGCCGCGTTGATGATGACGTATTCGGCTTTCTTGTCCTTCGGTATCATGAGTTTCACGTAGGTCGGGAACGTGGCGCCGCCGAGGCCGACGATGCCGTGCTGTTTGATGCGTTCCACGATCTCCTCGCTCGTGAGTGTGATGTCCTTTATTAATGTGTCGGAAGTGTCGATGCCTTCGAGCCACTCATCGCCTTCAACGTCGATGAAGATGGCGGGCTTACGGTAGCCTGTGTGGTCCATGATGTCGTCGATCTTCGTAACGGTGCCGCTCACCGAGGAGTGGACATTGGCGGAGATGAAGCCCTTCGCCGTGGCGATGAGCTGTCCGACTTTGACCTTGTCGCCTTTCGCGACTATCGGCTCCGACGGCGCTCCGAGGCACTGCCCCAAAGGGATGATGACCTGCTTCGGAATCTCGAAGTCTTTGATGGGCTGTCCAGACGAAAGCTTGTTTTCTTCCGGATGAACGCCACCTAATTTAAATGTCTTGATTGGATTCATGCGTTATTGTTTACTTTCGTTGTTCACTGATTTGTTTTCTGTCTGCGCCGGTTCTTCCGCTTTCGGTTTCCTTGGCGGGAAGTTGACTTCGAGGATTGAGCCTCTCGGACACACCTCGACGCACTTGCGGCACTGCTTGCATTTCGTGTAGTCGATGTAGGCGAGGTTGCCGCGCATCTCGATGGCCTCAAACTGGCATGTCTTGAAGCATTTCTGGCAGGCGATGCACGCCACGTTGCAGTTCTTCATCGCGATGGCGCCTTTTTCGACGTTGTTGCACGCCACATAGACGCGGCGGTTGTTCTTGCCTTTGTAACGCAGCTCGATGACGCCGCGCGGACAGGCTTTTGCGCATGCCCCGCAGCCGACGCATTTGTCTTCATCGACTTCGGGAAGACCTGTTTCTTTGTTGATGTGGATGGCGTCGTAGGCGCATTTCTTCACGCAGTCGCCGTGGCCGAGGCAACCGTTGGGACAGCCGTTTCCTCCTGCATAAAGCGTCGTGGCGAATGCGCAGATGCCCGCACCTTCGTAATGCACCTTCCTCGGTGCGTTCTGACAAGTACCGTTGCAGCGCACGACGGCTATCATCGGCTCCTGCACGGTAGCGATTAATCCAAGAATCCCCGCGACTTTGGACATGTCGGAGCTTGGACAGTTCAGCCCGGAGAGGCTCTTCTTCTCGGCGGCGGCCTTCACGCACGCCTCCGCGAAATTGTGGCAGCCCGCGAAACCGCAGCCGCCGCAGTTGGCGCCGGCCAATGCGCTCTCGACCTCTTCGATGAGTGGGTTCTCCTCAACCTTGAACTTCTTCGCGACAAAGTATAAAACCACAGCCGCAATGACTCCTAAAACACCCAAAATCACTAAGGACCATAATAAGATGTTGTTCATATTTTGTTGTTTAATAATTAATTCAGATTTTCAAAGTTCAAATTTTCCAAACTGCAAAAATATGAAATTTTTTCATAGCTATAGTAACAAAAATTGAAAAATGTTACATGGAAAATTCAAATTTTTTTTGTGAAAAATAAATTTACGCCGGACGCATTGGAAAAATCAATCCACATCAAAATGGAAAAACTTTAATTCACAAAGGTGTCTTGTGTCAATAAATGTAGTATTTTTGCAAAATTATGTGGTCAAAATAATACAATTTTCGTAAAATGTCTTTTTTATATCCAAATATGCTTTTCGGCCTTATCGCACTTGCGATACCGCTTGCCGTACACCTTTTTAATTTCAGAAGGCATAAAATTGTGTATTTCAGCAACACAGCGACACTCAAAACCATAGAGCAGGAAAATGCCAAGACGAAAAAACTGAAATACGTTATCATAATGATAATGAGGATGTTATTTATTGCGGGACTTGTTTTTGCCTTCGCTCATCCTTATAGGAAAAGCCAAAATTTAATGACTGATGATGCCGGGAATCTGATTGCGGTCTATATCGACAATTCGATGTCAATGCAAAGTCAGTCGTCGGAAATCTCGTTGTTGGAGGACGCCCGCTCGTCGGCTCGTGCTTTAGTCAGGAATATCAGCCCTTCGCAGCGTTTTGTGCTGCTTACGAACAGCCGTGAAATCGGTAACGAATACCCGATGAGCCTCGATGAAATGCTGATGAGCATCGACGGCATGAAAACCGAGGCTGGACCGTTGGCTTTCAATGAGTTGTATGAAAATATTCAGATGATAATGCGCAGAAACGGCTTCAAATCGTCTTCGTTGTTCCTTTATTCTGATTTTCAAGAGAATATGATGAATCTTGACGGGATTGTTGTAGATTCGGCGATTCAAATAGTCGCTTTCCCATTGGTTTCTGATTTCCGGCAGAATGTCTATATTGACACGGTGTGGCTCTCGTCGCCGATTTTGCAGGTCGGCCTGTCGAATGAAGTCAATGTTAAAATCGTTAATGAGAGTGAAAGGGAATTTAAAGGGTTTCCTGTGAACTTGGAGATTGATAATCATGCAGTTGCATTTACGACTGTCGATATTCAGGCAGGAGGAAAAGCTGAGGCGAAAATGCAATTCGTGCTTGATGGAACAGGGCAGAGGACGGCGAAAGTTTCAATCAACGATTTTCCGATAACTTTTGACGATTCGTATGATTTCATTCTCGTTGCGCGTCCGGTTATCAAAATCGTGGAGCTGACTGATGGTCAAACAGTTGAAACGCACCGCAATGCGTCTGAAATACTCTTTTCCAATGATTCTCTTTTTGAATATAGGTCAATCGCAGCGAATCGTATTGATCAGCAATATCTCGATGATTGTCAGATGGTTATTGTTAATGACAGGTCATCGTTGAACGAGACTTTGTGGCAGGCAATTCTCGATTTTGCCGAAGATGGCGGCTCGGTTGTCGTTTTTCCTCAAAAAGATGAAATCGCAGATACGAATATATTGAATGTCAATTTGTTGGCATCTCAACATGAGTTTTTTGATGACGTTTTTGCAAATATCCCTGATAACGCTGATTATCCTAAAGTTTTCAAGCATACGCAGATAAAAAAGGAATTTTCTAACTCGTTGACACTGATTGGATTGCAGAACGGTGACCCCTTGGTGACTTTGAATCGAATCGGTTCCGGAAATGTCTTCGTGTTTTCAGCACGTCTTGACAGCCAATGGACTGACCTTGCGGAAAACGCATTGTTTGTGCCTCTGATGATGAAAATGGCAATGCTCGGCGGGTCTGTCGGGAGTCTTTCATATACAATCGGTGTTGATAATGATTTGAAAATCAGTGACATGAATGCGGCGTTTGATGGCGAAATCAGAATCAGGGATGAAAAAAACTCAATGGAAATGATTCCCGCAGTGGAAAGACGGGGAAATAAATCCGTCATCCGTCTTAATGAACAGCTCCCGAATGCCGGATTCTATGATGTCTGTAAAGACGACGAAATAATTGAAAAAACGGCATGGAACGACAGCCGAGTTGAATCAAAAATGAGTTTTTGTAATCAAAATTATATAGATAAGTTGTTGAAAAATAATGGATTGAATGTGTTGTCTGTCATGGATTCCGATGATTTACATTCTGATGAGATAATAGATGTGTTGGTCCGCAAATCAATGTTGTGGAAGTCGTTCATTTTGTTGTCGTTAATCGCAATGTTGATAGAAATTTTGATTATAAGGTTTTGGAAATAAGGAATTTTTTGTAATTTTGGCGGTTGTTTAGAAAAGGTTTATGAGTGATTTTGAAGAAGAAAATATTGACAATCAGGAATTTGATGATAACGCTGATTTGAATGAAGAAGTTGAACAGTCTGATTTAGAGAATGTTACACAAGTTTTGGATGGTTTTGACCCGACAGCGGAGGAGGAATCCGGTATGTTGGTCAAGTCGGCTGACGGATACCGTGTCATTCCGCTGAAGGGCATGTTTGAAAACTGGTTTCTTGATTATTCATCATACGTTATTTTGGATCGTGCAGTGCCTGAAATAAATGACGGTCTGAAGCCGGTTCAACGCCGTATCTTGCACTCAATGAAGGAGATGGAAGACGGACGTTATAACAAGGTGGCGAATATCATGGGCAACACGATGAAATATCATCCTCACGGCGACGCTTCAATTGGCGACGCTCTTGTTGTGCTTGGCCAGAAAGATTTACTCATTGATTGTCAGGGAAACTGGGGAAATATCCTCACCGGTGACGGTGCGGCAGCTCCTCGTTACATCGAGGCTCGTCTTTCTAAATTCGCGCTTGACGTTGTTTATAATCCGAAGACTACCGATTGGACTTCATCATACGATGGCAGAAACAAGGAGCCTGTGACGCTTCCGGTGAAGTTTCCGTTGCTTCTCGCGCAGGGAACCATGGGAATAGCGGTGGGTTTAAAATCTGAAATCCTGCCTCATAACTTCAACGAGCTAATTGACGCTTCGATTTCGTATCTTCGTGACGAGCCTTTCGAGCTTTACCCTGATTTCCAGACCGGCGGCCTGATAGACGTACGCGGCTACAACGACGGTGCCCGCGGCTGCCGTGTCCAGGTTCGTGCGAGAATATCGCAAATTGATAAAAAGACATTGGTAATCACAGAGATACCATACGGGACGACGACCGAGACTCTTATACAGTCGATAACGCAGGCGGGGGAGAAGGGAAAGATAAAAATCCGCCGTGTTGATGATAACACCTCGAAAAACGCCGAAATTGTGATTCATCTCGCGCCGGGTGTCTCGCCTGACCAGACAATTGACGCACTTTACGCTTTCACGAAATGTCAGGTGAAAATAAGCAGCCTCTGCACTTGCGTGATCCAGAATGACAAACCGGTTTTCACAACGATCTCCGCTATTCTCAAACATAACACTGACCACACTCTCGACTTGTTGAGTTGGGAACTGCGAAATACACTCGAAGACCTTGAAAGTCAATGGCATTGGATCTCGTTGGAGAAGATTTTCTTTGAAAAACGAATCTATAAGATTCTTGAAAAAGATGCCGAGAGCTATGAAGCGCAAATAGACGCTATCGAACGCGCCTTCGACCCGTACCGTCCGAAATTGAAACGCGAAATAACTCGCGATGACGTTTTAAAACTTTGCGAGAAACCTGTCCGTAAGATTTCAAAATTTGATATTAAAAAGGCTGAAGACCAATTACTTGACATCGAAAAACAAATCGAACAGGTGCTTTACGACCTCGACCATATCGTTGATTACACGATTCATTTCTATGAGGAAATCAAACGTAAATATGGCAAAGGCCGTGAAAGAAAAACCGAAATCCGCAATTTTGACAACATTTCGGCTGTCGCCGTTGCCGCGAATAACGAGAAACTTTATGTGAACAAAGAGGAGGGTTTCATTTGCAACAGCATTGGCTTGAAGAAGGAACAGAATAAGGATGCTTACGGTTTCGTGTGCGATTGCTCCGACATTGACGATGTCATTGTCTTCCGTGAAAACGGAACTTTCTCTGTCGTGAAATTGCAGCAGAAACTCTTTGTTGGGCCGGAAAAGATATTGTATGTCAATGTTTTCCATAAAAATGACAAACGTACTATTTATAACATCGCGTATCGTAACGGAAAGCCGGGAAGTCCGTATTATGTGAAACGTTTTTATGTTGACGGCATAACTCACGACAGGATTTATGACTTGACGATGGGCGAGCCGGGTTCGAAAATCGTTTATTTCTCGGCAAATCCGAATGGCGAGGCTGAAGTCGTGAAGGTCATGCTGCGTCCGTCACCGAAGATTAAAAAGCTCACGTTTGACTATGATTTCGCCGAACTTGACATCAAAGGCCGCGGAAGCCGTGGAAACAAACTCACGAATCACGCTGTCAACCGTATTTTCAAACATGAAGAGGGCGTTTCCACGCTTTCGGCACGCGAGATATGGTACGACGACACTGTGAAACGGCTCAACGCGGACGGTCGCGGCGTGTCACTCGGACTGTTCTCCGGCGATGACAGAATCATGCAGATACATTCAAACGGCGAGTTCAGGCTTACAAACTTCGACCTGTCAACGCATTTCGATGACGACATGACAATGATTTTCAAGTTCGACGCCGAGACGATATTCACGGTCTTGTACATTGAGTCTGAAACTAAATTGATGTATATCAAGAGGTTCGCTGTTGATGCGGATACTCCGTTGAATAAACGCACGTCGTTCATCGGAGATGGCGAAGGTGCGCAATTCCTTGCGGTAAATATGGATCAGCTGCCGCGTCTCCTGCTTAAATTCAACGACGGCGTGAGCGGCAAACATTTTGATGATGAGGAAGTTAACGTTGATGAATACATCGGCGTGAAGAGCTACAAGGCTCGCGGGAAACGTCTCTCTGTTCACGATGTCAATTATTACGAATTTCTCGAACCATTCGAGCCGCCTGTTGTTGAAGAACCCGATGAACTGGAAATTCAGGAAACTGCGGATGAAGAACAACGTGTTGAAAAAGAGGAAAAATCTGCCGAAAAAACTGATGATACAACAGTTGTTGAAATTCCTGATAATGAATCACCTGACGGACAACTGACATTGTTCTGAATTTAAATTAGAGTATCGATTAAACAAAGTTAAAATTATTAAAAAAGTTAAAATTATTAAATATGAAAAATAAAATTTTTATGTCGGCGATTGCGATTTTGCTTCTCGTATCGTGTTCGCAGAAAAAGAGGCTCGCACAACATTTTGTTGAAAGAAGCGAAGGCGTGAAAGTGGCTTTTTACGTGCCGGGTGAATTGCTAAAGGTGAATTTGCGTAATGATGTCGTTCCGGCGGAGTTAGATACGCTTTCTGAAGAAGAAAAAACGGCTTATCTTGAAAAACAGATAAAAATAATTAATAAGGTGGATGATGCGAAGTTCATTGACATTTTCTATTTCTCGATGGAGAAGGAGTTGCGTGCATACGGCCTTGATGTTGAATATTGGAACAGCGATTCGATCCCGGCCGATTCAACACGCTGGGTCATTGACGTTCCAAAGATTGAAGTGACCGAATTCGTTGAGGATCAAAGAGCTGCGGCTATATATTACAATGAGAAGGTTTATGTCACTGTACCTGTTGATGTGATCAATGTGGCAACGTGGTTCAATTTGAGCGACGGGCTGACAAATGAAACGGTCTTTGCGGAACAGAATTATTGCAATGAATTTGACGGATATTTTGACGTTGACGAAAACGGCAAGGTGTATGCGAAAATCTTCGCCGACAGCATTGACCTTGACGGATTCTATCGTTTCGGCACGATGTTAGGCAAACTTTATGCGGGCTATTGCTATGATTATCTGATGAATGGATATGTTGACAAACATCTCACAGAGATTGACACCGTGTCAAAATATCGTTTTGACCCATACGAAAAATATTTCTTCAAGACGGAGACAGACCGCTTGGTGAAGATGAAATAATGTTATTTGGAGAGCTGCTTGCGGCTCTGGATCTCCTTGATTTTTGCTTTCATCTCTGATGGTTTCACGTCTGTCACCTTCCCGTCGTGGACGATTCTGATGCTTCCTGTCTCTTCGGAAACGACAATGACGATGCAATCGTGTGTCTCGGAAACGCCAATGCCGGCGCGGTGGCGAAGCCCGTAGCTGCCCGGCAGTCTCGTCTGCTGTGTGATTGGCAAAATGCAACGTGCGGCAACGATCTTGTTGTTTGAAATCACCATCGCGCCGTCGTGTAACGGACTGTTTTTGAAGAAGATATTCTCAAGCAGAGGTTTGCTTATTATTGCGTCGATGTTGACACCGGTGTCGATGATGTCCTGCAAAGTGTCTTCCTGTGTGAGAAGAATCAATGCGCCGACTTTGTCGTTGCCCATCGAAATGCACGCCTCGCAGATAGGGTCGAGTTCTGTTGATTCGTCGGTTTTGTATTTCAACCCGAATCGTGAGAAGAATTTCCTGAATCCGATTGAAAACTTCGAGTTTCCGATACTTAAAAGAAATCGTCTGATTTCAGGTTGGAAGATGATAATCAATGCGATGAAACCGACATCGACGAAAGCGCCGATAATTGCGCTGAGCAATTCCATGTGAAGCAGCTGAACGACTTTCAGGACGACAACAATGACGAGGATGGTGACGAAAATGTTGATCGCACTGCTGCCTTTTATCCATGTGTAAAGCAGATAAGCCAGCAGTCCGACAAGGAAAACGTCCAAGACATCCAAAAATCTAATCTCGATAAATGAGCTTATCATCAAGTCAACCATATTCAAAATAATTTTTGCAAAAGTACAAAGAAAAGTTTAAATATTTGATTTCCCCACCAAAATTCTTGTTTCAACGGCTTCTTTCACGTCGTGCACGCGCAAAATGTCGGCGCCTTTCATCAAAGCAATTGTGTTCATGACAGTGGTGCCGTTTGAAGATTCCTCTGGAGTTATGTTTAATGTCTTGTAAATTAGTGATTTATGTGAGATGCCAATCATGACAGGCAGGTCGCTGATTCTGTATTCGTCAATTTTATTTGCCAATTCAAAGTTGCATTCTATGCTTTTGTTGAAACCGATTCCGGGGTCAAGTATGATCTGCTGCTCACCGAATTCATGGAGTTTTTCTGTTTGACATTCAAAAAAACGTTTTACTTTTTCGCAAACTTTCCCGGAAATGATGTCTTCGTGGTGCATCGTTTCAAGTTTGCCGGTGATGTGCATTAATATATAAGGTATATGGTTTCTGCCGATATATGGAATCATTTTGTGGTCGAAAGTGCCGCCGGAGATGTCGTTGATGATGTCGGCTCCTTCTTCAATTGATTGATACGCAATATTTTGTCGGAATGTGTCGATGGAAATCAAAATATCTGGAAACTCTTTCCTGATCGCTTTCAATGCAGGAAGCATTCTGTCGCTTTCCTCCTCTTCGGAAATGATCGCGCCGTTTGACCTCGTTGAAAAAGCACCGATGTCGATGATGTCGGCACCTTCGGAAATCATTTTGCGGCAATGCTCCAAAATTGCGCTAAGTCCTTGATACTTACCGCCATCGAAAAAAGAATCTGGTGTCACATTCATGATTCCCATGATGACAGGTCGGTCAAAAGAAAAAAAATGTCCTCTTGAGTTTAAACGTAACATAATATTTACTAATTTTACGAGTTCAAAAATATGATGCAAAAATATAAATTTTTTTGATAATGATAAAAGATACAACAGCAGAATATCAGCAGGTTATTGCGCAGTGCCGCGATATTTTTGACAAAAAAATGAAAGACTACGGAGCGGCCTGGCGCATCATGCGCACGGAGTCGCTTACCGACCAGATTTACATCAAGGCAAATCGTATCAGAAGCATTCAACGTAAGAAGGAACATCTTGTAAATGAAGGCGTTGAACCTGAATTTATAGGAATTATCAATTATTCGGCAATGGCGATTATCCAGCTTCGACTCGGCGTTGTTGATCAGCCGGATTTGAATTCGGAGAAAGCCTCAAAACTTCATGAACAAGTCTTGAACGACGCTTTTGAATTGATGTCTAAGAAAAATCACGATTACGATGAAGCATGGCGCAGCATGAGAGTCAGCTCGATGACTGATTTGATTCTTATGAAGCTATTGAGAGTCAAAGAGATAGAAGATAATAACGGAAAGACGATAATTTCCGAGGGCCTTGACGCGAATTATTTCGACATGATTAATTACGCAGTGTTTTGTATGATTCAAATTAACGAAAGCAAGCAACAGTAATGGTAAGGTTCAGTCATAAAAACAAAATTGCATCGTTCGGGATAACCATATTGGCGTTGGGGTGTGCTGTGTGGATTGCTTTCAGACCTGAATTTTCAATTCCTGTTCTCGTGTCGATATTGGCTACGTTGGCACTGTCGATACTCTTCTGCAAAAAATACAACAAAGCAGGCTTGGTAATCAATAGGATGCTTGTCGGCGCCTTGTTCATTTTCAGCAGTCTAACAAAAGGCGTTGACCCGCTTGGCACGAAATACAAGATTCTCGATTACCTTTCCGCCTACGGGATGCAATGGCTGAACGATGCGGCGTTGGTTTTGGCAATCACGTTGATTCTTGCGGAGTTTATCGTTGGTATCTGTTTGTTCCTCAATATGTTACCTCGTTTGGCAACACTTGGGGCGACACTTCTGATGATTTTTTTCACCACGACAACATATTTCGATGCGATGTACAATCTCGTCCCCGACTGCGGCTGCTTCGGCACTGCAATCAAGATGAGCAATTGGCAGACTTTTTTCAAAAACCTTATTATCGATTCCGTCCTTATACCTTTGATTTTCAATAATAAATCGTTGGTGAACAAACGTGTGACAAAGCTCGGACAATGGATGTTCGCTTTGCTTTTTGCAGCTTGTTTCGTGGCTTTTGAAATTCATAATGTGCGCCATCTCCCGCCGGTTGATTTCATGGACTGGAAAGTCGGGAAGGATATGACCCCGGAACAATACGATGCCGGTAAGATTTATGTGACGTATCAAAATAAGGAAACCGCTGAATTACAGGAATTTGAGTCACCGAATTATCCTTGGAACGACAGCGTTTGGATGAGTCAGTGGGAGTTCGTTTCACAGCGCACCGAAGGCGGTTCGCGGTCACTTGGTTTCGCGATACTTGATGCCGACGGCGAGGATTTCACCCACATTCTTTTTGAAACGGAGAATCTTTACATTTTCGTGGCTCCGTACATCGACGAGTTTTCAGATGCGGACTTTGAGCTTTGCGAGAAAATGATCGAAACCATTGAAAATGAAGGTGCTAACTACATTTGGCTGACGGCGATGCTCCCCGAATACATGGAGCAGCTCAATGAAGATTACAAGATGTTTTACGATGTCTATTACGGCGATGAACTCGAACTGAAAACGATGGTCCGTTCAAATCCGGGCTTGATGTTAATAGATAACGGCTTGATTGTCAATAAATGGGCGAAGATTGACTTTCCCATCAATAAACAATGAACTTTATAACTTTCAACTAAAGTGTCGGCCTATATTGTTAGAAAACTTTTTTACGGCATCCTCGTCCTGTGGGGCGTGGCGACGTTGGTGTTTTTCCTGTTCACGATAGTGCCCGGCGACCCTGTTCGCATGATGCTCGGACAACGCGCCGATGAGAAAGACGTGCAGGCCATCCGCGAAGAACTCGGTCTTAACCAAAGCATCGGGAAACAGTATCTCGATTATCTAAACGACTTGTCTTTCATCTCGTTTTACAAAAATAATTCGGGCTGTAAAGACGTGACGCAAAATGTTTCAAATAATATTTCATGCCTGAAAATCATGACGATAGGGGAGACCTGCATTGTCCTCAAAGTGCCGTATCTGCGTTATTCCTACCAGAGCAAACGGCCTGTCGGGACGATACTTTCGGAGGCGTTCCCTAACACGTTGATTCTCGCTTTCGTCTCGATAACATTTGCATTCATAATCGGCGTTTTGCTTGGTGTACTCACTGCCGTAGTAAATTCGAACTTTCTGAACAGGTTGACGTTGTTCGTCACAACGATAGGGATGTCGCTGCCGTCGTTTTTCGCTGCTATTCTCATCGCGTGGCTGCTCGGCTTCGTGCTTCACGACGTGACGGGATTGGAGATGACTGGCAGCCTTTTCTCTGTTGACGACTATGGCAACGGCTCGTATCTCGACTTGAAAAACCTTGTGCTTCCCGCATTGACGCTCGGTCTGCGTCCGCTTGCTGTTATAACGGAACTCACTCGCACTACGCTGCTCGACGTTATGTCGATGGATTACATCCGTACCGCAAGGGCGAAAGGCCTGAAGAAATGGCGTGTCATCGGTGTCCACGCACTTCGCAATGCGATGACGCCTGTGGTGACAGCCGTGTCGGGCTGGTTCGCTTCCTTGCTCGCCGGCGCCGTCTTCGTGGAATACGTCTTCGATTGGAAAGGCATCGGCGTCGTCATAGTTGACGCCCTCGACAAGTTCGACTTCCCCGTCATCATGGGTGCCGTATTATTAATAGGTGTGATGCTTATCGTGATAAACATCGTCGTTGACATAATTTACGGGATTCTGGATCCGAGAGTGAGAGTCAGGTGATATGTTGTAATGGTCATCAAAAAAATATTCTGAAAATTTTTTAATCTTAATATTATTTGTTTATCTTTGCCGCAATTTTAATTAACGGATTATTCATTCTTAAAAATAAAAAATCATGAAAAGAAACAAAATAGTCGCAGGTAACTGGAAAATGAACCTTGATTTCGATGAAGCCCAGATGCTTATCGAAGACCTTGAAAACCTTTTGGATGACAAACAACCTTCATGTGAGGTGATAATATGCCCGCCGTTCCCGTATCTCGAACTCGCAACCGACGAAGCCGCCGAACACGAACTTTTCGAGGTCGGCGCACAGAACGTATCTGCTTTTGATTCAGGTGCTTACACCGGCGAAGTGTCTGCCAAGATGCTCGATTCAATTGGCGTAAGCTGCTGCATAATTGGCCATAGCGAACGCCGCAAATACTTCAACGAAGACAATGCGACGCTCGCGCAGAAAGTGAATCAGGCGTTGAAATACGAAATTGTGCCGATTTTCTGCGTCGGCGAAGTCCTCGAAGAAAGGGAGAATGGTGCTCATTTCGATGTCATCCGCAAGCAGGTTGAGGAAGGTCTCTTCCATTTGGATGCCGCTGGTCTTGAAAATGTCATCATCGCATACGAACCTGTCTGGGCCATCGGGACGGGCAAGACCGCGACACCGGCGCAGGCGCAGGAAGTCCACGCTTTTATCCGCGGACTGATAAAGGAAAAATACGGCGAAGACCTTGCAAACCAGCAACATATCCTCTACGGCGGCAGCTGCAACGCAAAGAACGCCACCGAACTCTTCGCACAGCCTGACGTTGACGGCGGACTCATCGGCGGCGCGTCACTCAAAGCCGAAGACTTCGCAAGCATCTGCGAACAGGCCTCAAACTAACTGATAATGAATTATTTAGCCTATACATTCTCGAACCCAAACAACGAGAATCTTAAAGATATGTTCATGGAGCTGCTCGGAGAAATCGGCTTCGACAGCTTCATGGACACTGATGATGGCTTCACGGCGTATTGTGCGGAACCGGCATTCGACAAAGAAGGTCTCGACGGACTTCTCCAGATGGAACAACTCGCTGACGTTCAGGTTCTTAACAGGGAACTTATTCCTGACCAAGACTGGAACGCCACTTGGGAGGCATCGTACGGACCGGCTGTGATCGACGAGACGTGCCGCATCCGCGCACCGTTCCACGAGCCGGACAGCAGCTACAAATACGACCTCTGCATCGAACCGAAGATGTCGTTCGGGACGGCACATCATGAGACGACATCGCAGATCATCAAGCTCATGCTCACCGAAGACTTCAAAGGCAAATACGTCTTGGACATGGGATCCGGTACAGGTGTCCTCGCCATCCTCGCCAAGAAACTCGGCTCAGCAATGACAGTCGCAATCGACAACGACGAATGGGCCTACCGCAATGCACTCGATAACATCAAGATGAACGATGAAAATGACATCATTGTTGAACTTGGTGATGCCAGCTCGCTGAAAAACAGACAGTTCGATATAATAATCGCAAATATCAACCGCAACATCCTTCTACGCGACATGAAGGAATACGTGAAATGCCTGAAGAAAAACGGAAAGATTTTCTTCAGCGGATTTTATGAAGCCGATCTGGTTTTGATTGAAAAGGAAGCAGAACGCCTCGGACTTTCATATCTTAATCACGTCAAGAAAAACGAGTGGACGGCGGCGGTGTTTATCAATAAATAATTGAATTCATTGGGGAAAAAAAGCATATTGAAAAATAAGACGAGGTTGATGGGATATCTTGTCCTGTCAATGCTTGTTTTGTTGTCTGACGTGTCTTTCTCCCAAGAGAAATTCAAGTTTTCGAGCGACTCGGAAGTTTTCATCAATGAGGTTCAGAATTTGATGAAACGTTCTGCAAATAAGGTGGTTGCTAAAAATTCCGGGCAGTTCATGCCGGCGTTGGTCGAAAGATGGAAAACAGAATGTTTCGACAGTGCCGCAAAAGACTACATCAGGGAAATTACGCAGAAGATATATGATGAAAATCTTGTCAACGATCTGGTTTTCCTGAATTTTTATTATGTCGTCAATGAGCTTGCTTTCTCCTCGCTTGATAAGAAAAGCATGTCTAATTATCTGATTTACAGTAGTAAAGTATATAAAGAAAAAGGCAAGGCCGTTTTTAAGGAACATGTGAAATATTCGAAGGAGTTTTTCGGGAAAAATATTTTGAATACGGTCTCCAATATGAAATGGTATTTGCGTTGTGAAAGATACACTCTGCCTGATGATTCGGATTTCGTTGTCGAGATGGAAAACGGCGCGATAGTCTGTGCATCATCGCACGACAGCATCATGGTAAAACAGACAAACGGCGTTTTCAAGAAAAGTGAAATGAAGTTTTCCGGAAAAGGCGGTGTCACCACATGGCGGAGGTTCAAGTTGGACGAAGACCGTGTCTTTGCGAGACTGTCAAGCTATCTGATTGATTTAAAGACTGTTGAGATTTCTGCTGATTCGGCTTTACTTTATAATAAGAACATTTTCGACGAGCCTTTGCTTGGCCGTTTTGTGGATAAATCGTTTGCCAATAAGCAGAACGCAAAAGACAGGTATCCTTCGTTCGTGTCGTATAAAGATGGTTGTGATGTGAAAGACATGTTCAAAGACATCGTGCTGCATGGCGCTTTCGGAATGAGAGGCGCCGAGTTCTGCATGTCAGGGAAAAAGAATGCTCACGCTGTGATGTCTGTCATGAAAAACAATGACACTGTCGCTAAGATTGAAACAAAGTTGTTCATTATCAAAGATAAAAGGCTCGTTTCTGATGGCGTTATCATGAAAATTTCGCTTGATAACGATTCCATTTTCCATAACGGGGTCGCAATGCAATATGATGACAATTCAAGGGAATTCGTGTTTTATAATGCAGAGAAACTTGCGAGATTCGCGCCGTTTTTCGACACGTATCACAAAATAAACATCTATTCCGATGCGATGTTCTGGAATGTTGACGAGAAATTCCTCAAGTTCAAGAAATTCATGCCGCATATCAAGGAAAGCAAGGCTTTTATCAGGTCGTATCGGTATTTCAGATATGCGGAGTGGGAGCGGCTTAGAGGTATGGACGATTATAACCCGTTGAATATCATAGGTGAATATATGGGGAAATATAAGACGAACGTGCTTGACATTAGTCTGCTCGCCGCTTATTTCAAAAGGAATGAACAACAGGTAATCTCGTCGGTACTGCAACTTGAAGAGCAGGGGTATCTCACATACGACGCTGAAAATAAAGTGGCATATCCTAACGAGAGAATGTATCACGCATTGGATGTGCTGATGACAAATGCCGATTACGATGTCATTAAAATTGAGTCAGTTACGAAAGATAATCAGCCGAATATGGAACTCGACATATCGAATTATGATTTGATTGTCAATGGCGTGAGCAGGGCCGTTTTGAGTAACGCCAAGAATGTCGGTATCGTGCCTTACGACAATAAGATTGTTGTGAAAAGAGGTCTTGACATAGATTTCTCAGGCATGATGATGGCGGGCTTGTTTGAATTTTACACGCACGACGGCACCTTTTATTATAATAAGTTCGAGATTGACCTGCCGGTGGTTGACTCCATGGCTTTTTACGTGAAGAAAAAAGACGTTGAAGTTGCCGAGACGATGCTTGATTATGAGAGGAGCAGGAATGTCATCACTGACCTGTCGGGGATTGTTTACATTGACAAGACAAACAACAAATCCGGCAAGGATGACAATCCGAAGTATCCGTTTTTTGATTGCAACAAGGAGTCGCATGTTGAGTTCCGCGATTCGCGGTTTGTGCTTGAGCCGTTTATGATTGACAGCCTTCTCACATTCAACACCGAAAATTTCATTCTTGACGGATATTTCACTTCTGATATTTTCCCTGATTTTGAAGAGAAACTTCGTATCGTGGATGACTATTCGCTTGGTTTTGAGCATGGTACGGAAGAAGAGGGAATTGCGATGTTCGACGGAGCGTCGAAATTCCATAGCGTGATTCATGTCTCTGATTGTGAGTTCTATGGCAATGGAACAGTTGATTTCATGACATCTTTTGTCGAGTCGGATCACATCGATTTCTTCAAGGATTCACTGCATTGCGCCAAGGGGAAGTTTGAGATGCTTGCCGTTGATGATGCGGATCTGTCGTATCCGTACGCAACTATCGACGTGGCTGACATAAAGATGTCGTCAAGGCATAACCAGATGTTTATCAATACTTTGAATCAAGAGATGTCGATTTATGACAATTCGACGTTCAACGGAATAGCTTGTCTTCAGACAACCGGGTTCACTGGCAGTGGCGTGTTCGACTTTGACGCCGCAACGGTGAAATCTGATGATTTCAAATTTGAAAACACGAGGTTTGAAGCGGATGCGAAGATGCTGACGGCGAAGGACAATGCCGGCACTGATGCTTTTGTCGTCTCGAATTACAGGGCTTCAGTCGATTTTGTCAGTCAGGTTGGAAGGTTCAGGAAAAATAACAAGGCAGGCAGAATCACTTTCCCGCAAAATGAGTTTTATTGCAACATCGATAATGCTGAATGGAAAATTGATGACGCAACTCTTGCAATGTCAAGTGATCACGATGGCAGCTTGGTCTCTTTGAATGCGAAGCAGGACAAACTGAAATTCAATACTCCAAATGTCGATTTTGATATAAATGGCGGTATGATTGCCGCACACAATGTAGGTACGATTATGCTCGCCGATGCTGCGGTCATTACTTCTGACGGAATTGTGAATGTCGGCAGGAAAGCTGTCGTCCAGCCTCTCTCGAATTCAATCATCATCGCTGACACATTGTATAAATTGCACAGATTCTATGATGCTGAAGTTGAAATCAAGGGCAGGAATGACTTTTTGGCAAGCGGAAAACTTGATTTCTATGACCATGAAAAAAATAAGACGACGTTGAATTTTAATAATATATACGTCGATTCGGTCGGAAAGACAAGAGCTACGTGCGTTGTTGATGAATTTGACAATTTCCTTGTCGGAAACGACATGCTATACAAGGGGGAAGTCAAGGTCGAATCAACAAGGGTCAATCTTGAGTTTGACGGATATTTCATGCTGATAAATCAGTGCATCAATGATTTCCAATGGTTTAAGTCGGATGTCATATTTGACCCCGATAATATTGTGATACCGCTGAACGACGAGAATTTCGCTTACAACAGCGGCATGTTCTACGATACTATATATAGGCAGTTCTTTGTCGGATTCCTGTCAAATAACGCTATTTATCAACCACATAAGCCTGCTTTGCAAATCAAGGGAGAACTGTCGTACGATTCAAGGAAGAGATGCTATAAGACATCGGAACTTTCGCTTCAGACCGACAACTGCATCATCACTGGTGAAGGAAACATCGACCTCGGATTCATTGACCAGTTCGTGCAATTCAATTCAGATGGCAAGTTCGTCAATGACATTTCAACTGATGAGATCACATTGGAGACGACATCGTCGCTTGATTTCATTTTTGACGATGCGCTTCTCGAACAAATGGCGCGAATCATGCGCCAGCACGCCGACACCCTGAAAAGCAGGTCGGTGAAAGAAAGACACAGCATTGTCATTGACGATTTGAAAATGAAATGGGTCAGCAGCCTGCATTGTTTCATCAATGTGAATCCGATTCATTTGAAAAGTGTCCTGAAAACATCTTTGGATATTGATGTTGATGGTCATATCTTGTTGAATTACAATGATAATCCATCGTTGGCTCTGTATATGAAATGTTCGGAGGACAAGTGGTTTTTCTTCTGTTATCAGGACGGCCTGTTGACTTCGATTTCTTCTGACAACGACTATATCGACCATTTGCAGGCTGTTAAGGAAAAGCAGCGTCATTTCATAAATAAAAATACGGGCGAGGAATTTGAATATTCGATTGGCACGTTTGAGGAAGTGAGCAATTTCCTGCAAATGGTTGGTTATCTTAAAGGAAATCATTAGATGAAAAAATTTTTTATTTTTTGCTCCTAATTGGATTAAAAGTTGTAATTTAGCACCTCGAAAAAAATAGAAATTATGAAGTTTATATTATCGAGTTTAAAACTCTTAAAAGCTATTCAGGCACTCAGCGGCGTTATCAATTCAAGTAACACATTGCCAATTCTTGATGATTTTCTGTTTGATGTTTCTGGCGACAAATTGAGCATCACAGCATCGGACCTTGAAACAACAATGACGGTTTCGATTCAGCCTGATATGGTTGATGGTTCGGGAAAAGTTACAATTCCGGCACGTATCCTCATCGATGTGATGAAGAATTTCCCCGACATTCCGGTTTCATTCAACGTTGACGAAACGACAATGGCGATAGAGCTCACGACAGGTGAAGGCCGTTATAAGATGGTCGGTCACAAGAGTGATGAGTTCCCGCAGATTCCTGTTCTGGCTGAACCAATGGTTTGGGAGATTCCGGCGGATGTCATCGCCTGCGGTTTTGAAAAGACTGTTTTTGCGACCGGCAACGACGAAATCCGTCCTATCATGACAGGCGTTTTGATGCAGATGACGGAGAATTGCCTCACTTTTGTCGCGACGGACGCTCACAAACTCGTGCGTTACAGAAGAATGGATGTCAAGTCAGATGTCGCCGCCTCGTTTATCATGCCGAAGAAACCTATTAACCAACTGAAAAATATCCTCGCTTCAAAAGCCGACGAGCCGGTGCGCATTGAGTTCAACAAGACAAATGCGGCGTTCACTTTCGGCGAATATAACCTCGTCTGCCGCCTGATTGAAGGCCGCTATCCGAATTACGAGGCCGTCATTCCGGCTACGAATCCGAATAAGTTAATCATTGACAGACAATTGGTTAACTCGGCAATCAAACGTGTGGCAATCTTCTCGAGCAAGGCTACACATCAGGTTCGTTTCAAAATCAGCGGTCAGGAGTTGACACTCACAGCCGAGGATTTGGATTATTCAAACGAAGCTAAGGAACGTCTCACCTGCAATTATGTCGGTGAAGACATGGAAATTGGTTTCAGCTCGAAGTTCTTCCAGGAGATGCTTGCAAATGTAAGCCAGGCCGAGATTCAGATAGCGATGTCAGCTCCGAACCGCGCCGGCATCATCACTCCGGTTGATAACCAGAATGCCGATGAAGACATCCTGATGCTTCTCATGCCGGTCATGTTGAATTAATTTTTTAAAAATTCCATAAGTCGCTTGCAATGAAAAAGGACACCTGTTTGGGTGTCCTTTTCTATTAACTTGAAACTTTCAACTTTAGCCTAATTTCGGTCCGGCTTCCACCAATGCTTTGCCTGCATCGTTCGTGGTGAACTTCCCGAAGTTCTTGATGAATCTTCCGGCGAGGTCTTCGGCTTTCTTGTTCCAGTCTTCGACGTTTGCGTATGTGTCGCGCGGGTCGAGAATCTTCGGGTCAACGCCCGGCAACGCTGTAGGGACTTCGAAATCGAAATAAGGGATTTTCTTTGTCGGGGTCTTCTCGATTGAGCCGTCCAAGATGGCGTCGATGATGCCGCGTGTGTCGCGGATGCTGATGCGCTTGCCTGTTCCGTTCCAGCCTGTGTTCACGAGATAAGCCTTGGCGTTGCTCTTCTCCATGCGTTTCACGAGTTCTTCGGCATATTTCGTCGGATGCAGTTCGAGGAATGCCTGTCCGAAGCATGCGCTGAAAGTAGGCGTAGGCTCGGTGATGCCGCGTTCGGTGCCCGCCAATTTTGCGGTGAAGCCGCTCAGGAAGTAGTATTTGCACTGGTCAGGCGTCAGTATCGAAACTGGAGGCAGCACCCCGAATGCGTCTGCCGAGAGGAAGATGACGTTCTTCGCTGTCGGGCCGGCCGAGACAGGACGCACGTTCTTCACGATTTTCTCGATGTGTTCGATAGGGTAGGAGACGCGGGTGTTCTCTGTGACGCTCTTGTCCTTGAAGTCGATTTTGCCGTCGGCGTCAACAGTGACGTTTTCAAGCAAAGCGTTGCGTTTGATGGCGTTGTAGATGTCGGGTTCGCTCTCTTTGTCGAGGTTGATGACTTTGGCGTAGCAGCCGCCCTCGAAGTTGAAAACGCCTTCGTCGTCCCAGCCGTGCTCGTCGTCGCCGATGAGCAGACGTTTCGGGTCGGTCGAAAGGGTGGTCTTGCCGGTGCCTGACAATCCAAAGAAGATGGCGGTGTTCTCGCCGTTCATGTCGGTGTTCGCCGAGCAGTGCATCGAGGCGATGCCCTTCAGAGGAAGGTAGTAGTTCATCATCGAGAACATGCCTTTCTTCATCTCGCCGCCGTACCATGTGTTCAGGATGACCTGCTCGCGCGATGTCACGTTGAATGCCACGCAGGTGTCGCTGTTCAGACCCAACTCCTTGTAATTCTCGACTTTAGCTTTTGAAGCTGTATAGACTGTGAAGTTCGGGGTGAAGTTTTTCAATTCTTCTTCAGTAGGTTTGATGAACATATTCAGCACGAAATGTGCCTGCCATGCCACTTCCATGATGAAACGCACGGCCATGCGTGTGTCTTTGTTCGCGCCGCAGAAAGCGTCAACAACGTAAAGATCCTTGCCTGAAAGCTGTTTCTTGGCGAGGTCTCTCACTGATTCCCACACTTCTTTGCTCATCTCGTGGTTGTCGTTCGGATAGACCGGAGTGTTCCACCAAACGGTGTTTTTCGAGTTCTCGTCCATCACAATGTATTTGTCTTTCGGCGAACGGCCAGTGTAAATGCCGGTCATCACGTTGACGGCGCCGAGTTCTGTCATGGTGCCTTTCTCGTAACCTGTCAGCGAAGGGTTCATTTCCGCCTGAAACAATTCTTCGTAAGATGGGTTGTAATGAATTTCCTTAACGTCATTGATTCCGTACGAAACCAATGCTTCTCTGATTTCATTAGTATTTTTAGCCATAATTGATGTTTTAAAATTTTTGCAAAATTAATATAATTTATCCAATTGAAACATTGATATTAATTTTTTTAAGATAAAAATGTTCATGTTTCACAAAAAAATGTACTTTTGCGACTTTAAAATAAGTCGGAAATATGACGTATGTTTTATTTTATTTGATATTATATCCGTTGTCAATTTTGCCTTTGGGACTGTTGTACGTTTTGCTTTCCCCTTTTTATTTGATAATGTCTTTCGTTATTCGTTATCGTAAGAAGGTGATTGATAAGAATTTACATGATTCATTTCCTGAATGGGACGAGAAGAAGATACGAAAGGTGAGGAATAGGTTTTACTGGCATTTCACGCAGATAGCGGCGGAGATGCTTAAGATGCTGACGATGAGCCGCCGTAACGTGATGCGGCGTTACCGTTGCTCGAATCCGGAATTGGTCAATGGATTTTATGATGAAGGTCGCAGTGTGGTGCTGATGTCGAGCCATTATAACAACTGGGAATGGATGGTTTTGAGCGTTGACATGCAGTTCAAGCACCACGGAATAGGGGTGGGGGCTCACAATACGAATCAGGTTTTTGAAAAGTTAATTAACAGAGCCAGAACGCGTTACGGCGATCAGGTGGTTTTTCACGACAACGTGCGCGAGGTGATGGCGTATCACGAGAACAATCACATTCCGGCGGCGTACATGATTTTGTCGGACCAGAATCCGAGCAATCCGCAGCGTTGTTATGTGACTGATTTCCTCAATCACCGTACGGGGTTCATCCGCGGGGCTGAAGGGTTTGCGAGGAAATATGATTTGCCTGTACTTTATTATGAAGTCGTGAAGGAGAGGGTTGGGAAATATCGTGTTGACGTGAAGCTTATCACCGAGCATCCGAACGAGCTGCCTGAAGGTGCCGTGATGCAGAGATATGTTGATTATCTTGAAGATACGATAAAGAGAGAACCGGCATACTGGCTTTGGAGTCATCGCCGCTGGAAGCATAAGTTCGATTAGGATGGATAAAGTGTGGAAATGTCAAAAAAAATAAAAGTTCAACTATTCACACATTCTCCTCGAAGTTCTCTACCTGCTCCATCACCTTGCTGAAAACCTCCGGGCTGTATTGCGGGGGATAGCCGCTCTTGATGAGGCAGACTTTGATGTCGAATTTGAGCTGGTCGCGGATGTTCTGGTTGTTGAGCCAGTCGGCAAAGGTGGACTTGGTGTCGATGATCTCTTTGACTTTCTTGGCTAAGGTTTTACACTTTTCGTTCAAAATGATGCCATCAATCTTCTTGTCTTCGCCATATTCGAAGTTGTACTGGTCGCGCAAAGCCATCAATATGTCATAGAAGGCCTTCTCTTCAAAGGTGAGCCCGATTTTTCGGAAACTTTCGCGGCTGGCGTTCATCTCCTGCAGGATTTTCAACGCCTGGTCGGTGGCATTCCGGATGATGCTTTCGGTAGCTTCGTCCTGCGTCTGACCAGCTTCCTCAATGGTCAGATGCTTGCGACGCTCGTGGTACTCCTCTATGGTTTTTTTCTATCATTTCCTGAAACGACTTGGCTGCCACTTGGTTCACCTTGCCGTACTCCTTAATCTGCTTTTTCAGCATTTTAATCAGAATCTCGAGTTTGGTGGCGGGCATCTTGATGTCGGACAGCTTTTCGTAATATTCCGGACTGAAGATGTCTTCCTGTTCGCCGCTCTCCAAAACGCTCTCCACTTCATTGTAGCGCAACGCTTCTTCCACCATTTTCGACACGTTGCGATTCATCGTGTCGGCGTCGATGTCGCTGGTGCCGCTCATCTTGCGCACGAAGCCGGCAATGGCCATAAAACATTGCGCCAAGGCAGACTCCTCTTCGCCTAATTCACCGGAAGGCTGACAAATGTCGTAAGCCGTGCGCATGCGTTTTACCCGGTTCAAAAAATAGGTTTTGAAAGAAACTTTTTTAATGCCTTTGCTGTTATCGCTGTTCAGCTCCTGCGTGGAAACGAAGACGTATTCCGCGGCTTTGGCCAACAGCCGGTAACGCTCTGTCGGGTCGCAGTTGGAATTGAGGAACGGCGTCAGGTCATAGTCGGCGAACTGTTGTTTTAGAATGCCAAGCTCATCGCGGAAAGCGCGTGTGGCTTGTTCCACGTCATCGGCGGTGGGTGCCACGGAGGTGTCGCCGCCGTATATTTTCATCGCTTCGCGCATATTGTCGCGGATGCCGATGTAATCCACTATCAAACCGAATTCCTTGCTCGGAAATTTGCGGTTGACACGGCTGATGGTCTGGATGAGGATATGCTTCTTCAACGGCTTGTCGTTGTACATATAAGTGAGTGACGGCACGTCGAAGCCGGTAATCCACATGTCCACTACGATGACGATGTGGAAGTTGGATTTTTCCTGCTTGAAGGCGGCATCGTAGGTCTCGGAGCGTTTGTCGTTGGCGGCGCCGCCCAAATAGTTGTACATTTCCGGCTCGTCGTTGCTGCCCACGCTCGAAACCATCGCCATAAACGGCATCGGCGTCAGTTCTCTAAGTTCTTCGTCCGTTACACTAATGCCATCCGGATGCTTTTTCTCCTCAAACCATTCCGGATATTTGGCATTGAATTGCTGCAACAATGCGTAGGCTATCGGCCGGCTGGAGCATACTATCATTGCCTTCTGTATTCTGTCGGGATCTCCGGCGCAGGAGGCTATGTAGTGGTCGTGGATGTCGATGGCTAACCTTTCCAAACGCGACGGCTCTCCGAGGATGATTTCCATCGAGCTCATTGCCCTTTTGCTGGCTTCTATATCGTCGGCCGTGGCGCCATCGTCGGCACAGTTTTTATAATAGGTCTCTATTTCCTTGATTTTCTGGTTGTCAAGCAGAACTTTGGAAATGCGTGGATGATATTTGATGGGGACGGTCAGGCCGTCGGCAACGGCTTGATCCATCGTGTAACGGTCGATTTCATCGCCGAAGGTCTGGTAAGTTTCAGCGATGGGCGTGCCGGTGAAACCTACGAAGGTGGCATTGGGAAATGCTTCCTTCAGCACCTTGGCGTAAGGTTTGGAAACCATCGCCCGCATATTCTCATCGGCATCCTTGCTGAACTGTATCTGGCGCGAACGCTCCAGCTGCGTGCGGTGTGCCTCGTCGGAAAAACAGATGATGTTGTTGCGCTCGTTGATGAGCCCGATTTTGTCATCCTCGCGGTCGCAGAATTTCTGGATGGTACAGATGTAGAACCCACCGCTCTGTCGGGCACCTAATTCCTCTCTCAACTTTTTTCTGCTTTTCACGATAGATACTTCGCCAAGATTCAAGAACTCCTTACTCTTGGTAAAGAGCTTGGCACCCTGTTTCTGCAGCTCTTCCCGATCTACAATCAGGATGATGGTGGGCGAGCCGATTTGCTCCACATCGGTGCAGCGCAGGGCCAGTTGGCGAGCGAGAAATGCCATCGTGAAGGTTTTCCCACAGCCGGTGGCGCCAAAATAGGTGCCGCCTTTGCCGCTTTGCTCCACTATCGATTTTACGATGCTCTGCTTCAGTAGTTTGGAGGCGAAGAACTGTGGATAACGGCATACGATTTCGCGCTCTTCGCTGTCGTAGATGCTGTCTTGGAAGTAGATGTAGTCTCTGAAAATTTCGAGGAAACGGTTGGGCGCGTAAACGCCTTGTATTAGGGTTTCGGTTTCGGCAAATGGCAGGGTGGACACTTTGTCGCCATCGTTTACGCGACGCCAGGCATAGAAATGTTCGTAGGGTGTACGCACAGTACCGAGGCGCGTTTTGACGCCGTCGCTGATGCAGGCTAACGGACAGTAGTGCAGCAAGTGCGGAATGTCGCGCCAATAGCGGATGTTAATCTGCTCCCACGCATTGAAGATGGTGGCGTGGGCATCGGCGGGATTCTTGAGCTCGATGACGCACAGCGGCAACCCGTTGACGAACAGCAGCACGTCTGGACGGCGGTTTTCCTTTTGGCCGTTGTTGGTGTATTCCACCACAAACTGATTGACCACACGGAAGATGTTGTTTTCCGGATGCTCGAAGTTGATGAGGGGCACCATCTGCGCCAGGCCATTTTGCGGTATAAACTGCACGCCATCCACCATCCAGCCATACACTTTGTGCAGGGTGGCAAAGTCGTTCTCGGCACCGACCAGACGGAGGTTGTCGTAGAGTTGTGACACTTCATCTGCCGTGAAATCCAGGTTTGTTTTTGCAATAAACTGCTTGAAATCCTCCGCGATGAGCACTTCGCTTTTGCTGCGGTGAATATCGTTGCCGGCGGTATATTGCCAGCCCGCGTTCTCCAAGAAGCCGATGAAGGCATTCTCGAACTCCGATTCGCAATAACGGCCATTATAATTGGTGAGTTTGGACATTGACTAATTATTTTTCATTGTTTTGAGTAAAGTTGTTTTGTAAGATTACCCATCGTCCGGCACTGGTATTGCCCTCGTGAGCAACCAGACCCATTTCTTGCAATTTAGAAAGGTCTCTCCTAATGGTTCTCATAACAACCGATAATTCTTCCGACATCCGGTTTGCTGAGACAGTCGCGTCCAGTTTTATCATTTCTAATATTTTCTTTTGTCTATCAGTCAATTGAACTTGCGACAAACTTACGACATCACTGATGACATCACTGGTGACATCACTGGTGACATCACTGGTGACATTTTGTCTCCAAACCGTCACCCTCACGCCTCCGTCAATCTGTTCGACAGTTGGCAGTTTCATTCCTGCTTCCTTGAAGCCTTCCATAATCTTTTTGTAGCCAAGCCCCCATTTATCAATGAAACCCGCCTTGAAGAAAGTGAAAGCAATATTTTTGTTACGAGGCTTTGACGAATGGCGACGCAAAAGCGTTTCCGTGGTATATCCTTCCGGAAGTTCTCCTTCGTTCCACACTTCAATGCGGTCATCATACACGTGCATCTGGATAGCAGCACCTGAATACAGTTTATGGGCGATGGCATTGTAAAGGATTTCACGAAAAGCCTTATCAGGAATTTCCAGTGTCTCAATGCGTTGCATACCTTCAAAACGTATTGGAGCATGAAGATACTTGAATTTCAGCACTTCCATCACCTTGTCTGCCATTTGGATGATATTGCCTGCTATGATATCCTGTTCAAGCAGGTCGCCTTCATCTTTTCCAAATCTACCTATCTGAAATTCCACACTTGTAAAGTACTTCTGAGGTTTTTTGGCGAACAACAACAAAGCGGCATTTTTCAAATTGCCATCGTCATCAAGGAGATTGAGGTTGTCAAGCACATCGTGAGTCGATTCCGACAATTCGTCCGAATCAATACGGCCTGCTGTAATTCCTTTCTTCAGGAAATAATCTATTGCATCCCTGTCGATGGCATCAATCGTAGCCTTAGTATGACCAATATCATCCCACGAGCGTCCCATCTTCCGCAGGATAAACTCTTGCAAGGCCAAACCTTTCAGTTCCTGTTTAGTACTGCCGCTACGATAATGGTAGTGTCCGCGATAACTAATAGGCACGCTGCTCGGCTGGACAGCAATGTCAATATAGTCGAGTTCTTCGGCCTTATGCAGGTTCACGTCAGCCACAATGCCAAGATGAGTAACTATCTTGTTTGGAATATCTTCCAAAAGCCGCTTGCTATCCAACACACCGACCACCTCATGGTTATCGTTCACACCAATGTAAATTCTGCCGCCTTGCGCATTGGCAAAACCGCAAATCCATTCCAAATACTTGTCGTTCCACGACTCTTTGTATTCTATGTTCTGACTTTCGTCTATGTTCAATCTCATTGCTATAAACCGTTACAATATATTTTCTACAAATGTACCATTTTATCCGTTTTCCCTTTCCAATACTATAGAACCTGCCATAATTTATTGTTAATCTTTGTGATAATATCCGATATTTTAAATTTGTTTTCTTTTTAACACTCTCCCTCCCCAGCATCAACTGCATGCTACTCAATGGGATTGACTTTATTCTCTATTCTTTCTCCCTTCCTCAATACTCCCTTTTATCAATATCGGACAAATGTCCTTGATCTGCGCTTTCAATTGCTCGTTGATGCGCTTGCGCTCGATGTAGCAGTTGTAAATATTAACGATGGATTTCTGAATCTCAATGTCGGGAATGGGGATTTCAACTTCCTTCATGTCTTCAAAAGTGAAAGTTTCCCTCGCACTTCCCCACGAATTGAAACGGGCATAGCGGTCAAATTCCTTACGACTTAGAAACAACGAAAGATACTGCAAATCAAGAATTGTTTCATCCTTTGAGCAAAAGACTTTATCAACAGAAGAAACCACAACAGGATAGTCATAATTGTTATATGCAAACGCTAGAACTTTTTCATTGCCCGTTGTTTGAACAAATGCTATTTCCTTAGGTTGCACAACCAGATAGTTACTTAGTTCATTCTTGTTAACCTTTGCATTTGTAAGCTTAAATTCTTTGGTAACAGATACACTCCTTACTTCTTTGATTTTGTTTCCACTATTCTTGAAATTCCTTTCCTCAATATACCCACCAATTTTCTCACAAGGCATTTTCCTTCTCAAATCCTCGATATATCCGTCGCACACGAGTTTCAAATCCTCCAGGCCGCGCTCGTAAGTCTGCTGGTTGGCCAACATCGCGTTATATACGTCCACGTACTTCTGCTGGATGTCGAGCGAAGGAAGGACGATTTCAATGTCGCAAAAATCTTCCCAACTGAAAGTCTCACGAGCAGAACCCCAAGAATTGAATCTTGAATATCGGTCAAATTCCGGACGATTGAAGTACATAAACAAATAGTCGGAAAGAAGCAAATCTGCTCTTTTTATGCTGAAAACCACATACGAAGATGAAACTATATACGTGTTTTCTGTTGTATTATGCGCCAATGTGATTTTTTCTCCATTTCTGGAAGTAACTGTGACGTATGCAAAAAAATCTGGCTTCACCAGAATGTATGGCGTAAGCGATACGCCTTGCATATCTGCTTTTGTCTCAATAAATATCTTCTGAATAGAAATCCCTTTCACATCTTCAAGAGAATAAAGACCTTGGGAATTTCTTTCATCTTCAAGCCGAATCAGCTCGCCTAATTTGTATTTACTCAATGCCATAATTCGAAGTGTTAAGCTTGTTCGTCCATCAATTCGGCCAATTCCTGCATTTTACGTTGCAGAAGTGCCTTGTTGGGCAATTTCAGTTCGTATTCGGCCACCATGGTCGGCGAAAGGCTGCGGCTGAGCGCATATTCCACCACTTCGTCGTCTTTGCTCTTGCATAGCAGAACCCCGATGCTCGGGTTCTCAAAGGGTTTCTTCACATCGCGGTCGAGTGCTTCGAGATAAAAGTTGAGTTGTCCCAGATGTTCGGGCTTGAATTTCTCTGTTTTTAGTTCAAAAGCCACTAAACATTGCAGTTCACGATGGTAGAAAAGCAAGTCGATGCGGAAATCGCTGTTGCCCACCTGCAAATGGTACTCGTCCTTGATATGTATGAAATCCTTTCCGAGTTCAAGAATAAAGTCACGCATCTTGGCTATCAAGGTCTTACGGAGTATATTTTCGGGTTTTCCATTCTGCTCGCCCACAAACTCCATCACGTAGTGGTCGCGGAAAACATGTTCTGCCTTGGGCGCAATTTCTCTCACCAGTGGTGAGAGTTTTATCTGGTTGGTGGCGTAACGCTCATATAGGGCACTGCCTATCTGGCGCTCGAGTTCTCTCTTGGAGTACCTTTCACGCTGGCACATGCGCAAATAGAATTCGCGTTCTTCTGCCGTCTTGCAGCTGCTGAATATGATGGTGTTGTTGGTCCATGAAATTTCTCTCGCCAGTGTTGAGAGAATTTCCGGTGCATCTTTATAGGTCTCGTAAAACTGCTTCATACGCCACAGGTTTTGTTTGGAAAAACCTTCGGAGTTTGGTTCCTGCGTGCGAATGTAGTCGGCAAGTTCTTCCACCACCGACTTGCCCCAGCCGGATTTTTCCACCTGCCGGCTAATGAAGCAGCCTATTTGCCAATAGAGGTCTATCAATGTCGTGTTGACGGCAGCAAAAACCTTTTGTTTCGCTGTCTGAATCATCGTCACCACTTCGCTGAACTGTGGTGAGGGAGTGTTGCTGCTTGCATTTGTAATATCTTTAGTTGATGCCATGGTTGATTTCTTATCCATCTTAATTTTTGTTAATAATAAACCGCAAAGATACTAATTTACTCAATGCGATAGCCAATCCCTTTGAACGCTTCTTCGAGCATTTTCTGTGACTGTTTTTCGGCAGCCATAATCTGTTTCATTTCATTCTGTATGCGCGCCATCTCCGCCGGATAGTCAATGTCTAAGTCGTGGTCGATGAACTCGATGTATTTGCTGGGCGTAAGCGTCCAGTTCTTGCTTTCGATTTCGGCAATGCCCACGCTGCGGTAGAGTTCCGGCACCTCGTATTTTGTTCCGTCGGTACCTTCACGTTGCCATGTGTGGTAGATGTCTGCGGCACGCTCTATCTGCTCGGGCAGCAGACGTACCTTCTTCTTCTGCTCGTTCTTCACCGGATTTTCGTTCCACTGGCGCAGGTCCATGAACAGGATTTCGTGCTCGCGCTTGCGGAGCTTGGTGCCGTGGTAGTCGCCGCCTTTCTTGTTCTGGTTCAAAATCCACAGCGTCACGCTGATGTCCGTGGTGATGAACAGTTCTCTGGGCAATACAATGATGGCTTCCACCTTGTCGTTCTGTATCAGCCGTTTGCGTATTTCGAGCGTATCGCTGTCGTTCAACGCGCCGTTGGCTAACAGGAATCCGGCCACGCCGTTGGCGGGTTTCAGGTGCGAAAGGATGTGCAGAATCCAAGCGTAGTTTGCGTTGCTTTCGGGCGGCGTCACATAGTCGGCCCAGCGGGCGTCGTTTTTCAGATTGTCGTTGTACCAGCCCTTGAGGTTGAACGGCGGGTTGGCCATGATGTAGTCGAAAAACAGGCCCTTGTGCAAATCGTTTGTAAAGGAAGAATCGTAGGTTTCGCCTAAGTTGTGGCTGAGTCCGCGCAGGGCGAGGTTCATCTTCGCTAAACGATAGGTCGCCGCTTCCTTCTCCTGTCCGTAAATGTTGATGCGGTTCACGTCGCCCTGCTTGGCTTTCACTAACTCGGCACTCTGTATGAACATGCCGCCGGAGCCGCAAGCCGGGTCGTATAGCATTCCTTCGTAAGGTTCAATCATCGAGGCGATGAGCTGCACCACGTCGTGCGGCGTGTAAAACTCGCCTTCCTCCTTAGTGGCGTTCACGGCAAACTCCTTTAGAAAATACTCGTACACGCGGCCAATCAAATCTTTTTCTTCGCCAAAGGCCTTGTGGCTGATTTTGTTCACTTCATCTACCAGCTTCTTGATGTCGTTGGCACCCAGATTTCGTGTGGTAAAGGTGCCTTCAATAAAGCACCCTTTCAGTTGCCTGGAGTCGGTGGCGATGCTGTGTAACGCGGTGTCGAGTGCCACGTTGAGTTGCGGTGCCGGCGTGTTGATGATTTTCGACCAGCGTGCCTCCGGTGGTAAATTGTAGGTGCCATCGGTAAAGGTGGCATCGTCAAAAAACGCCTTGACGATTTCCTCATTGTCGGGATCCAGACCGTCTTCTTTCAGTTGCTGACGGAGCTTGGCTACGCCATCTTCGTATTTTTCTCCAATAAAACGGAGGAAGATGAGTGTGAGCATCATGTCGCGTTTTTCAAAAAACGAACCCGAGTTGCGTGCCGCACGCAGAATGTCGCGGCAATTGAACAAGATGTTGTCAAGATTGATGACGTTTTCGGTGGATTTCTTTGACATATTTTTACATTTCACAGGGTTGAGAAACAAATGCAATTATTTTTCACCCCGAATTTTCACAAATGCAAAAATAAAACAATAATCCAAATTGTTAATAAATTTTTACAAATAAAGTTTCTCTGAACAAAAATCGGCCAACTTGGTGAACGAAAACCAGCCAACTTGGTGAATGAAAACCAGCCAACTTGGTGAATGAAAACCAGCCAACTTGGTGAATGAAAACCAGCCAACTTTGTGAATGAAAACCAGCCAACTTGGTGAATGAAAATCGGCCAACTTGGTGAATGAAAACCAGCCAACTTGGTGAATGAAAATCGGCCAACTTGGTGAATAAATTTTTATAAAAGTTTGATTTGCAACAAAATAATTTGTATTTTTGCAGCTCGAAAAAATGCTTAAGAAAATGCAAGAAAATAATTATAAAAATCGCATTGCAGACAAGATGCTCGCCGAACAACTTGAAGCCTCTGGTGTTGTCCTGATACAAGGCCCAAAATGGTGTGGGAAAACGACGACGGCGGTTCAGCATGCAAAGAGTGTCGTTTACATGGACGACCCTCGCTCGGTAAAATCAAACCTGTATTTTGCGGACACAAACCCCAATGTGATTCTTGACGGAGACACTCCACGGTTGATTGACGAATGGCAATTGGCTCCAAAACTATGGGATGCCGCAAGATTTGAAGTGAGTCGTCGGGGTTTGCCCGGCCAGTTGATATTCACGGGCTCTGCCGTGCCTCCGAACATGTCGGAAATTTACCATTCGGGTGCAGGAAGATTCGCTCGTGTGGTAATGCGTCCGATGACACTTTGGGAGTCGGGTGATTCTAACGGCGTGATAAGTCTTAAATCGCTCTTCAATGGTGAGGATTTGGCGGTGTTGTCGCCCGACCATCCATTAGAAGAGATAGCCTATCTGACATGCCGTGGCGGATGGCCTGGCACATTGCTTTTGAGCAGAAAGGCGGCTCTGCGACAGGCTGCCAACTACGTTGACATTATTGTAAACTACGATGTTTCAAGGGCTGACGGCTCAAACAAAGATGCGGAGTTTGCCAGTCGGCTATTGAGAGCCTATGCGAGACATCAAGGCGGGCAAGTGCCGATAAGCACGTTTTACAATGACCTTGAAACGAATAAACTCGCAAGTATGAGCGAAGACACAATAGCTTCGTATATTCATGCTTTCAAGAAGATTTTCACCATTGAGGACATGCCAGCTTGGAATCCCAACCTCCGCTCAAAAACAGCGATACGCACATCCGACACGCGATATTTCGTTGATTCTTCGATCGCGGCAGCTGCTCTTGGTCTCGGCCCAAACGACTTGCTGAACGACCTCGAAACAATGGGACTGCTGTTTGAGACATTGGCCGTCAGAGACTTGCGTGTCTATGCCGAAGCGATGGATGGCAAGGTCTATCATTACCGCGACAAAAACGGGCTTGAATGCGATGCCGTGATTCACCTCCGCAACGGTAAATATGGTCTTGTTGAGATAAAACTCGGCGGTGACACTCACATCGAAGAGGGTGCGGCGAACCTCAAGAAGTTACGTGGCAAAATAGATACCGAAAAGATGCAGGAGCCGTCGTTCATGGCCGTCGTGACAGCCGTCGGCAAATACGCCTTCCGCCGCGCCGACGGTGTTTATGTCGTGCCAATCGGAAGCCTGAAGGACTGACCTTCACATCAACGTCCTGTGAAAGTGTATATCAAGCAAGACAGGAAGGCATAAAGACCTTCTTCGTTATCGCCTTAGCCGAAAAGCTCTTCGTACCTTTTATTAATGTTCTCGTAAGTCTCAACGTAACACTTGAAAAATCCCTTTGTGTCTTTCGTGATATAAGGTTTCGTGAGTTCTATCTTGTTGATTTTCTCGAAGTCGTAGCCGCCGTTGACCTTCCAGCCCCAGTCGTCGAGGAAGCCGATGTGAATCGCGTCTTTCGGGCAGAAAAACGAACATCTCATGCACATCAGGCAGTGGTGGTGAAACTTGACTGTCCCGTCTTCGGCTCTGTAAATGTTCTTTGTCGGACAGCGTTTTATGCACAAGTCGCAGCCGCTGCACTTGTCTTTGTCAACTTTATAAAGGAAAGAGTTGACATCGCCGCCGATGTATTGCGGTCTGGAAACGACGCTCGATACGATGCGCGGCCAGAGTTTGTAGCGTTTCTTGTTCGGGATGTTGTTTTTGACTTCGTAAACGAGGATTTCAAGCAATTTGTCGTCCATCATCAGCATCTCTTTCACGAGCCTTTCGTCGAAACGGAAATGAATGTTGTACGGCATGATGAAGTGATATTCGTTGTTGACGACAACGCCGTCTCTTTTGAGTTTTCGCAGGAAATATTTTGAAGAAGCGTCGTTGGCGTGCTGCGTCTCGCCAGATTGTTTGTAGATGAATGCCTTCAAGCCTTTCGGGAACTTCTGCTTCCTGATGAATTTCAGGAACGGCCACGGGGCGCAATAGCCGTAAATCGGATGCCCGAGACCGACGATGTAGTATTTCGAGAAGTCGAGACGCTCGTTGTTCAACGGGTCAATCTCGTATGTGTCAACGACATAGCCCTCGCGTTCAAGTTTCGCTTTGAGCAAATCCGTCAGATACCTTGTGTTGTAAGTCCCTGTGAAATATAAAAGCAGACACTTCATAAAACAAAACTTTAAAACTCCACTCTCAACTCTCCACTCTCAACACTAAAATCTCTAAACTCTCATCTTTTAACTTTTAACTTATCAAGGAACGTTGTTTTCCCCAAAGTCAGGAGGTTGATGAGTCCGCGGCATTCGAGATATTCGTAGCAGCGTTTGTAACCTATTGACTTTATGAGCCATCTGTCGTTTTTTTTGACATAATCAACGTCATAGATGGCGGCTCCGTGTAGCTTCATCTTGTACTTCTGATGAAGCAGATAGTCTTCGAGATACCATTTTGCCTTTGCGTTTTCGCTGTCGATGATGTCGATTTCGCCTCCGTGTATGAGGTGTGTTGACGGCATTTTGAGTGTCATGACGTTTTTGAGGAAATTCAACACAGCTTCCTTGCCGTTGTATGACATCTTGCCATTATCGTATGACGAGACGACATCGTCATCAAAACACTCCGCCATTTCGTCGAAGGCTCTCGTGTCGAGGCTTCTCTGGTATCTCGCCTGAAGGTGGCGGATGGCTTCGATGTCTTCAAGGCGTGTTATTCTCTCTTCTAATGTCATGCTTTTCTAATGTTAAAAACGGGTAGAGACGCGGCATGCCGCGTCTCTACAAATATCGTCTGACGTTAATCGTCATTTCTTATTTTGCGCGTTCTGCTTTGATGGCAGCCTGTGCCGCTGCGAGTCGTGCGACCGGCACGCGGAACGGCGAGCATGAAACGTAGGTGAGGCCGCAGCTGTAGAAGAATTCCACTGATGCCGGGTCGCCGCCGTGTTCGCCGCAGACACCGCACTTGAGGTTGTTTCTCGTTGAGCGTCCGCGTTCGACACCGAGTCTGACAAGCTGTCCGACGCCTTCCTGATCCAGTGTGTTGAACGGGTCGGCTGGGATGATCTTGTTGTCGATGTAGCTGTGGACGATGGCGTTGACGTCGTCGCGTGAGAAGCCGAATGTCATCTGTGTGAGGTCGTTGGTTCCGAATGAGAAGAACTGTGCGACTTCCGCAATCTTGTCGGCGACCAACGTGGCGCGTGGGATCTCAATCATCGTGCCATAGAGGTAACTGATTGTGACATTGTACTGTTTCTCAACCTCGGCCTTGACGCGTTCTGCGATGGCTTTCTGGTGTTCAAGCTCCTTGACGTTGATTGTGAGAGGAACCATGATTTCGAGATGCGGGTTGTTGCCTTCCTTCATCAGCTGGGCTGTTGCCTCGAACAGTGCGCGGAACTGTGTCTCTGAAATCTCGGGATATACGATGCCGAGACGTACGCCGCGGAGACCCATCATCGGGTTGACTTCGTGCAATGCGTCGATGCGTTTCTGAAGTTCCGCAAGTTCCATGCCACGTTCGTTGGCGAGCTCGATTTGTTTCTCAAGTACGTGAGGCACGAACTCGTGGAGCGGCGGGTCCATGAGGCGGAATGTGACAGGTTTGCCGTCGAGGACTTTCAACGTCGCCTTTGCCGACTCGCGGATGTAAGGCTCGAGTTCCGCCAAAGCTGCGATACGTTCCTCTGTGCTGTTCGCAAGGATCATGTTGCGAAGTTTCGCGAGAGGTTTCTCGCTGTTCTTGCCGTAGAACATGTGTTCGATACGGAAGAGGCCGATGCCTTCGGCGCCGAAGCTGACGGCTTTCTGTGCATCGTCAGGGTTGTCGGCGTTGGTGCGGACACCCATCTTGCGGTATTTGTCAACGAGTTTCATGAACTCCTGGAAACGCTGGTTCTCTGTGGCGTCGATGGTTTTCACCGAGCCGTCATACACATAACCTTTTGTTCCGTTGAGGCTGATGATGTCGCCTTCTTTATATGTCTTGTCGCCGATTCTCACGATGCCTTCTGCCTCGTTGATGTGGACTGCCTCGCAGCCGACGATGCAGCATTTGCCCCAGCCGCGAGCCACGAGAGCCGCGTGTGAGGTCATGCCGCCTCTCTGTGTGAGGATGCCGTCGGCGGCGCGCATGCCTTCGACGTCTTCTGGGTTAGTCTCTTCGCGGACGAGGATGTTGGCCTGTTTCGCTGCGCGGAACTCTTTGGCTTTCTCGCTGCTGAGTGCGATGCGACCCACTGCGCCGCCAGGACCCGCCGGCAGACCGTGGGCGAGGATGCTCTTGTTCTTCTCATCTTTAGCGTCGAGGATAGGGTGGAGGAGTTCGTCAATCTGGTTCACGCCGAGTCTCATCACTGCGGTGGCCTCGTCGATTCTGCCTTCGTGAAGCATGTCGAGAGCCATGTTGACGGCGGCGACGCCTGTGCGCTTTCCGACGCGGCACTGAAGCATGTAGAGCTTGCCGTCCTGGATGGTGAACTCGATGTCGAGCATGTCTTTGTAGAAGTCTTCCAATGTGGCGCGGACATCGCAGAGTTCCTTGTAAGTCTCCGGCATGAGCTCCTGCATTGAAGGCATGGCTTTGTTCTTCTCGTTCTTCGTGTCGTCGTTCAACGGGTTAGGAGTTCTGATACCGGCAACGACGTCTTCGCCCTGTGCATTGATGAGCCATTCGCCGTAGAACTTGTTGTCGCCCGTAGCGGGGTCGCGTGTGAAGGCGACGCCTGTGGCTGAGTTCTCACCCATGTTGCCGAACACCATTGTCTGTACGTTCACCGCTGTGCCCCAGTCTTCAGGGATGCCTTCGATTCTTCTGTAAGAGACGGCCTTCTTGCCGTTCCAGCTCTTGAACACAGCCTTGATGCCGCCTTCGAGCTGAAGCTCTGCGTCATCCGGGAACTCTGTTCCGAGCACTCTCTTGATGGTGGCCTTGAAGTCTTCGGCAAGCTGCTGAAGCTCTTCGGCTTTTATCTCTGTGTCTGACTTGTAGCCTTTCTTTGCCTTGAACTCATCGAGCATGTCATCCAAAATCTTGCGGATGCCTTTGCCTTCGGCCGGTTCTTTGTCTTCGGCCTTCTCCATGACGACGTCGGCGTACATCATGATGAGGCGGCGGTATGAGTCATAGACGAAACGTGGGTTGTTGGTTTTCTTGATTAATCCTGGGATGGTCTTTGAGCAGAGGCCGATATTCAGGACGGTGTCCATCATGCCCGGCATCGACTGGCGCGCACCTGAACGGCACGACACGAGAAGCGGGTTCTCAGCGTCGCCGTATTTCATTCCCATGATTTCTTCCATGTTCTTTATGCCTGCGTGGACGTCATCCATCAAGCCAGCCGGCAATTGACAGTTGTTTGCGTAATATGCTGTGCAGCATTCAGTTGTGATTGTGAGACCTGCCGGCACAGGCAGACCTAACAGACACATCTCCGCGAGGTTGGCGCCCTTGCCGCCCAACAAGTTCTTCATTTTCGAGTTACCTTCGGCCGTACGGTTTCCGAACAGGTAAACATACTTGGTTCTTTCCATCTTATTCTAAATTTATTTTAAAAATGATTGATATTCAATTTATTACAGCTAAAATTCGCCTAATTTTTCAAGTTGCAAAGATAGAAAAAAAACATTTTGTTTAAGTAAAAAACTTTCTTTTTTATGAAAAAAAAGGTACGACAAAATATTTTTATTTAAAGATTCAAAGTTTCAATGGTTTCAAAGTTTCAGGGGATTCAAGGTTTCAGGGGATTCAAAGTTTCAGGGGTTTCAAGGTTTCAAGGTTTCAAGGGTTTCAGAGGTTTCAGGGGTTTCAGGTTTCAAAAATTGCCAAAATCGTAGCGTTCGCTTTTGAGTTTTTCACAGAAAACGGACGTGGCTACGTCTTTTTTATGTCATTTCGTCGCTTTTGTGGTCTGCGAATTCGTGTAATTTATTCAGATATTGCGGAAGTTTCTTTTGAACTTTTTAAATTTTTAGCGGACAGCAATAAAAAATTATTTCATTCCTTGGCACTTCTCGTTTTCACTTTTTTTGTAATTTTGTAAAAATTTTTAAAATGGTAAGAATAATTGGAATATTAGCTTTAGTTGCAGTTGTTATTTTATTACGAAATATCTTCAAACTGATTGGTAAAAACAAGGCTAATCAATTGAATATGAATATTGGATGCGCTCCGTGGATAGGTGCCGGAATTGGATTGATATTCGGTGGCGGACCGGTCGGGGCGATAATAGGTTTCGCCCTCGGTTCGTTGTTCGGTGGCAATTATACGGAAAAAGATGTCAAATTCATGGGCGACAACAAACAGCAGCAGGATTTTACAGCCAGCCTTTTAGTCCTTACCGCCGCCGTGATGAAATCAGACGGAGCGGTGAAAAAATCGGAACTCGACTATGTGAAGCGTTTCTTTCTCACCAATTTCGGTCAAGAACAGGCTGAGAAATACGTTCTCACTTTGCGTGAGGTTTTGAAGCAGGACATTGATGTCGCTGATGTGAGTGCCCAAATCGGCCGTTACATGGATTATTCATCGAAGTTGCAGATACTTCATTTCCTTTTCGGAATCGCCAGTGCCGACGGTCAGGTCCATGATTCTGAAGTTGACACTATCAGTACCATATCAAGATACATGCATGTGACAGACAGTGATTTTGAATCACTTAAGGCGATGTTTGTGAAGAAAGTCGATGATTCTTATACAATTCTCGGCATTGATTCTTCCGCAACTGATGATGAAGTCAAGAAGGCATACCGTGAAATGGCCAAGAAAAACCATCCCGACAAGGTTGCATATCTCGGCGATGATGTCAGAAAGGCTGCCGAACAGAAATTCCAGGAAATCAACGAGGCCTACGACAACATCAAAAAGCAGCGCGGAATTGCCTGATTCTATTTGTACAGTCTCCAGTTCACTCCGAGCATGAGTTTGTAGTCCCTTGTTGGATAATGCGGTGTCGAGAAATATCTGTTGTCGTTTGTGAATGAAAAGATATTTGTTATCCCGAAGTAGATGTTTGTCCTGTGTAGTTTGAATGTCAGGAAGATGTCAACAAAGGGGTAGTTTCCGATTTTGACTTCATTCTGAAGGTGATATGTGCGTGTTGCCGGCATGTAAGCGTCTGCGTAATATTCCGTGAAATAATTGACGACGATTGAAGGTTGCAGGAAGGAGATGTTTTTCACGAGCGTGATGTTCCATCCCATTTTCATTTTTCCATAAAAGGCCGGAAGGTGTACAACGTCTTCATTGTTAGCTTTTTGCATTGACATGATTCCGGAGATTTCAAAAATCTTGAACTTGAAATCGAATTTTGCGAATAGCGACAAAACGTCAAGCGTTCCGGAGTATTGGGCTGGTTTTGCGTTTTCGGCGAAGTAAATATAGTTGCTGATGGCTCTGTTTTTGACGCCTACATCAAACCATCTGAATTCGTACGATCCTTTGAGCATCAGGTGGCTTGCCGGACCGAAATCGTTTTCCCAACGGAAATTGTTTGAGTAATAATAAGTTTCAAACCAGTCAGGTGATTTTCTGGCGAGGTTGAAATCGAATTTCAATGCTCCGATGTTTTTTGTATAAGTTCCGAGAAACTGTTTCCATTGTGCGTCGATGAAGAAATCACCGGCTTGGTATCCTGCAAATATCAGTTCGCCGTTTCCGGTGATGCGTGTTGACTTGAACAGGTTGATTATTATTCCGGCTTTTGTGCGGATATTTGAGTGGTCTTCTTTTCCGAATTGTTGGCCGGTCACGTAGTCTTTATATCCGTGATGAACTGTATAATTGTGTTCTGCGCCAAAAGTCAGATAGAAGGGGATGTCATTTGAGTATTCCTTGTAACTTAATGAGTTCCAACTGATTGCATTTTTAATGGTGTAAAAGCTTAAGCTGTCGTGTGTAAAACTGTCGTTCAATAGAGTGTCAAATGCCGCATAGAATTCCGAGTTTGGACTGCCGTCCTCATAAAGGTATCTGTTTCTCTGATAATCAATGGAATAATTTATTCTTCCCAAGCCGATATGTCTTTTTTCTTTGACTTGTTTGACAATTGTATCAATAGAGCCGTTAATTGTGTCTTTGACGAAAATTGTGTCGTAAACGATTTTTTTATTGTTTTTTGATTGTGAACTGTTTCTGCTGAGAACGAAATGTTGGTTAATGCCGAATCCTGATGTTTTTATCAGGTTTGTGGCGTTTTGGAGGTTTACGTCAAGCAGTGTTTTGTCTGGTTCGATGTTATCGATGAAGATTTGCTCGTTTTTCAGGCCGCCGCTTTCGTAGTTGTAAATTTTGTTTGTGAAATAATATCCGTTGGCGCCATAACGGTTATTTTTTGTATTCCATCTGAGGTTAATCCAAAAATTGATGTCTTGGGCGTAGCTTCTCTTGTAAAAAGAAGGAACGTCATCAATATTGAAAAACATGGTTAGATAGAATCTCGGCATCATTTCACGGCTGAAAGTTGCGTTAAAATGTTGCTCTTTTTTTCTTCCCATCATATATTTCAAGCAGGTAAATGGTTGATATACAATAGGGTAGAAGATGTCTTCTTTTGATATTAGATATTGGTTGAAAGCTGGTAATTTGTCATTGAAACCGAGTGAGGTAGGGAAGGAGAACTCTAAATTTTCGTGAGCGTGTCCTGAATTGCTGAGTGTGTGGAATGACTGGAACTGTGGATCGGCGGAGTCGTAGAATGTTGAGCCGAGGGTTGTGGTGTCCCAGACATTTATATTTCCAAGTTGTTGATTTTCAATCTTTTCATAGAAGTATCTGACCAAAGTGGAATCCATTCTTACCGTGTCGTTTTCGTGGTAAGACGACGATGCTGCCATAAAAAAATGGCAAAATAGCACCAATGTTAATATGATTGATTTAATAAATTTCATGGCTGCAAACTTACATAAAAATTTTGGATTTTTAGGCCGGTTAATAAAAAAAATCAAG
>JAKSMX010000021.1 GCA_024400305.1 Bacteroidales bacterium
GGTTAGAGCGTCGGATTCATAACCCGGAGGTCATGAGTTCAATTCTCATCCTCGCTACGTATGATAACAAATTGAGTGTCAGGAGGTTAAAAGCCTCCTGACTTATTTTTGCGGGGCAGCATCGGGACAGGACATTTCCTGCGTGTGTCATCGGGGCAGCAATGCTAAAAAAAATGCCTAAATCGCAAATCATCAATGAATTAACACAGTACACACCACCTCGTTTTGTAGATGGCACAAAGGCACACATCATCTTTTACGCATACCACCCTCCCACCGGCAAAATGAAAAGGAAACGGATAAAACTCAATTACATCTCCAACAAAAAAAACGACGCCAGCGTGCAAACGAACTGATAAAACGGACTTACTCGCTGCTGTAGCAGGGCTGGAATCCGTGGGAAGAATGCGCCGGAAGCATGGCACTCGACGTTTTTTCAGACGTTATCGAGAACTACAAGACGCACATCGCGCACGATTTCAAAATCAATCTGCTGAAAAAATCGTCTTACGAGACCTATTCCAGCAACCTGAAGATGGTCGAACTGTACATGAAAGACTACCCAATCCGCTTCGTCGATGAGTTCAACTGCAACTACATGACCGCATTCCTCGACCGGGTTCTGTACGAGCGGAAAAACTCCGCCCGCACCTACAACAATTACATCGGTTTCCTCGTGACGTTCTGCGAGTTCCCGCTCAAAAGGAAATACATGGCCACCAACCCGGCTCTCCAGATAAACCCTTAATTCCGCAGCATTATAAAATTAAATTTATTTTAAGATCCTGAGCAACAAAATGTTGCCCAGGATTTTGCCATGTCAGGATTTTCACTTATCTTAATGCCGTGAAACAAACAAGATAAAAATCCGCATTGACATGGCGCAGCTCCGACACCATCCTCAGAACCATCGGGGAGCTGGCGCAGGACAACATCTCATATGCTTCCGGCCAGGGCAAGACCTACGGTTTCAACACGGCGGACAAGCTCAACACTCTGCTTGTGAACGCCTTGATCTCCACCGGTGAATTGAAAGAGACGGAGGAGTACGACGTTGACTTCGACCATCAGTTCCTTGAAGCAGGGAAGTGTGATGCGAAAATGACATACAAGAAGTTCCCCGGCTACAGACCCGGCGCACACGTCATCGGAGACAGGATTGTCTATATCGAGAGCAGCGACGGCAACACCAACGTGCGCTTCCATCAGGCGGACACCCACAGGAGGTTCTTCTCTCTTCTGGAATCCAAGGGCATACGCGCGAACCGCTTCAGAGCCGACTGCGTCTCCTGCCCGGAGGAGATCGTCAGCGAGATAGAGGGGCACTGCAGGCACTTCTACATCCGCGCGAACCGATGCGGCTCGCTCAACGATGACATCTTCGCGTTCAGGGGGTGGAAGACGGAGGAGATCAACGGCATCCCGTTTGAGCTCAACTCCATCCTCGTCGAGAAATGGGCGGGCAGGTGCTACCGCCTTGTCATCCAGAGGCAAAGGCGCACAAACGGCGAACTCGACTTGTGGGAAGGCGGATACACCTACCGCTGCATCCTGACCAACGATTACAAGTCATCCCGGTCAGACTCTGCGTATTGCCTCAAGCCGCATTGTGGGGTAAGGGGATGGTGCGCTCAAGACAGACAAAAATCTCGGTTCTGCTGTCACGATTGATGTTTTCCGGCACTTTGCTGACACAAAATTTCCTTTGGGGGATTACTTGCGGATTTGAGGTTCAATACGAATATAGAGAAGATTGATGGGGAAGGTCTCGATAAGATGAAAAAACATGCCGAGCGCGAGGGCGGGCAATTCCTCATACTTTCTCCCGAAGACGGGTCGGCAGCAGCCCTTTCTGCTCTTCCGCAAGACTTGAATGCAGGAAACACCGACGTTTCCGCCAGCAAAGATAAAACAAAAACAGATGCGGTGACTGAAAATTCTGAAAAAAGACCGCTGCCGTTGGACGCAAACGGCGACATAGACCATTCGGCACTCGACATTGAACACGCGGAGACAAACTTCACCGCCAGAACCGTTATGCTACCAAAGGCTCGGTTGAAAGACGGAAACTTACTTTCCCACCCACATAATCAACAAAAGTGTTGTGGCCTGGTGTGATTCCATTTCCGATTTCACCGACATTTCGCTTTCAGCGATGACGTTTAAAAATGCCGTGGACGTTGGCCGGGTGCTTCAGGCAAGTGCTTTTGCCCATGCCATGACGAGGTGCTCAAATAGAAGTTGAGGCGTTATGGCTTGGTGGGGCGTGGTTGGAAACGAGGCGAAAGCTCTTGCAGACCTGTTGCGTTTTTTGAAGACGGAAGCCAAGAGAACTTTGTTTTCACCGATAGCAACATGGGTTGTCAGCTGCTGAAGGGTGGCATTGTGGGAAGGGCGGCTGTCAACCGATGTTGCGACGTTGGTCAATGCCAAAGCGTTGTGTTTGCCGCAACTTAAAGAATTTCTTTTAACGGCAAATTTCAATTATTACGAGAATGTATTTTTCTGAAGGGTTTGAGTGCCGACAACGGCAAGAGTGCGTTTTTAAATAAATTGCTTACAGGCGAGACGTGAACGTGCTGGGGTTGGCCGTTCATCGGCACGGGGCAGGTTTGTGGGTCGGCAATGGCGGTGGGCGGTGCGTTTTCCGATAAGGAGAAAAGTTGGTAATTGTAAGATATTTTGCTAATCCATATAATTTGTCAACTATTTTCGCCACATTTACGTTGTTTTATGTATATGCATGAAAAAATCGATTCTATTTGCACATAATTTGATTTATTTTGTTTATGTTTGCAAATGCGTTTCATCATGCAATGATTTATATATTATATTGATAAACAATTATTTAAAATTATGAAGAGAAAAATTTCAAAAAACGGATTGGTAAATTACATCAAAGAAGAACAAGTTGCTTACAAGTTTGGTGATGGACTTGTGGGTTTTACAAATTAAGAATCAAACGACACTGATAATATCAAAGAAGTGATTGATGACATTACGAGTTGTATTGAAAGAAACAACGATATTCGTCTCGTGGAACGCCACTCGGTATTAGATGACAAACTCGGTTTCTCTGAATTGGCATGTTGGTCGAATGACAATGATCTACATATTTTAGTTGGGGAGGAACTTCTGATTGTTGTTGGCACTGACAAGAAAAGAGACATAATCTTTGAATCAAATAATCGCTGATTATCAAAAATATAACCTAACATTTATATTCATAGAAACATGGTCTGCTATTATTAACAGACTGTGTTTTTGTTTTTAGTTACGACAAAAAAATAGTTGTAAATATTTTTTTACAAATCTTCAAAATTATATTAAGGGCATTTCTAAATAAAACTCTTTGATATTCAGATAAATATTTGTATATTTGCCGAAAATTTGAAGAGAAAATGGACACATGCAAAAGGGCATACAGAAAGCTTGGCAACCAAGGTTTATTTGATTCGGAGGAAAGGACATCCATGTTGTCCTCATTGAGGAATCCACTTGAGAGGCTTACGGGAACGGTTGATTTCGAGATGTTCCGTGAGACATTGGAGGCGGGCCTGTACCGGGAGCGTCTGACGAAGGCGGGGGCGAAGCCGTATGACTATGTTCTGATGTTCAAGATCCTCGTGCTTCAGCGGATGTACAATTTGAGCGACGAGCAGACTGAATATCAGATAGTTGACCGCACGAGTTTCAGTGGCTTCCTCGGTCTGGCAAGCGGAGACAGGGTGCCCGACGCCAGAACCATCTGGGCATTCAAAGAGCAGCTGACAGTGAAAGCGCTCCATGACAGACTCTTTGCCGACTTCGACAGATTCCTGCGGGAGAAGAACCTGATAATGAGCCAGGGCGTGATAATAGACGGGAGTTTCGTGGAGATCCCCCGCCAGCGCAACACGCGCGAAGAGAACAAGGCCATAAAGGAGGGACGCGGCAACGAGCTTTGGAATGCGGAGGAAGACGATACCGAGGAGGACAGGAAGAAGAAGGCCAACAAGAGGAGTCACAAGGACACGGACGCCCGTTGGACGAAGAAGGGCGTGTGGAGCATGTGTTCGGCTACTGCGAGCTGAATCTGCACGGGATGTTCAGCCGCGTCATCGGTTTCGCGCGAAACGCCGCCAGAAACACCCTGACCCACCTGGTTTACAACGTGTGCCGGTATGAACAGATAGTAAGATTGGGAATGAATTAGTTTTGATAACACATTGATAAACAATATTTTATCCAAAAAAAATATGAAATAATAATGAAAAGTTAGAAACTTATAAGAAAAATTTATATCTTCGCCGTGTTGTTCACTTTGAATTTTGGCTGACGGACTTCACGAAGTTCAGAGGAATGGCGCGAAAATGCTAAAAATAGAAGTCCCCTTACTAATTTTACCTCGCAAAAACTCCAACCATGATAGTCGATAAAATAAAACGCTACGTCTGGCTGCTCGATACAATCTATCGTGCCGGTGAAACAGGCATCACCTTCGATGAAATCAACGAGAAATGGCAACGCTACGACCTTCTTTCAGATGGCGAGCGTTACCCGAAGCGCACATTCGAGCAACACAAAGAAGAAATCCAGGACACCTTCAACGTCGAGATCTGCTGCGACCGCAAAACCAATCGCTATTACATAAATGACCGTGAAGAATTACGAAATCAGAACCTCGTTTTGCGTTGGCTCATCAACACCTTCAATCTCAACAATATCATCGGCCAAAGCAAAAGCCTCAAAGACCGCATCGGCCTCGAAGACATCCCTGCAGGGCAAGACACGCTCATCGACATCATCGATTTGATGAACAACAGCTGCACCTTCGACATGGAATATCAGAAATTTTATTCCGATGAAAAGAAGCTGTACAAAAACATGGAGCCCTACGGAGTCCAAATCTTCCAGCGTCGCTGGTATGTGTTGGCTCGCAATCCTGAAAATGACACGCTCCACACTTTTGCGCTCGACCGCATCACCAGCCTGCAGAAAAACAGCATCACCTTTCGAATGCCATCCGATTTCTACATCACCGATTTCTTTAGCGGCTGCTATGGCATCATCAAAGATGAAACCCCAATCCAGCGAGTGGTTCTCAAAGCAAACCATTTCCAAGCCCAGTACTTGAAAACTTTGCCGCTCCACCATTCACAAAAGATTATCTCAGACGATGCCGACTACACCGTCTTTTCCTACTACATCTGCCCAACCCTCGATTTCAAACAGAAAGTCTTATCCTACATGAGCAACATCGAAGTTCTCGAGCCTGCCTCATTCCGAAACGACATTCAAAATGAAATCGAACAGATGAGAAAAATTTACGAATAAATATTGCTGCCACATCATCTTTACATGAGTCGTTTTTATTTTTGCCACATAAATTAAACATCTATTATGAAGGAAATTGCAAACTACAATGACTATAGACAAGCGTTACAGTCTTTATGGGCAAATTATGCAAATGAGTCTGTTTTGAAAGACACACTAAATCTGGGTATTGGCATAGCCAACTCCTACCAAAACAATGTTGATTTGCTATGGATGGGAATAAATCCATCATGCACCGACAACGAACCCATATCGCAACCATTTCCGTCATTTGAACAAATATTAAGTAATCCTGATATTTCATACTGGAAAACTGTAAAAAAGATTCTTGAAGGCGTATCTATAAATTTTAAAAAAGAACACCTTGATTTATTTGCAATAAGAAAAACACCACAAGATTTTTTACGCAGCATTGGAACTGACAGAGAAGACAACCCCGCTCTGCATTTTTTAGCAGATCATCTCTGGTTTACACAGCAATTTTTAGAAAATTATCTAAAACCTAAAGTAATTGTTCTGGCAAACAAAGCTGCTGGAGCCTACTTAGGCTTGAATCCAAAATACACTTGGATGGGTTATAACACTGAAATAGTTGGCAAACTGCCTTGTGGTTTAGTCTATAAAATAATTGGAATTAAAAATAACGAACGGATAATCAGACAAAACGATTATTCTGGTGAGTTGATTGGAACTGTGATTCTTCATGCTCGTTTCCAAGGAAACGGATGTCCAACTGAACAACAGATAAAGCCCGAACACATTGAAACATTATTGAACGATTTTCAGGCTTCCACATTCTTTTTGCGGAAGCCTATTCTATTTTTGCCATGTTAAACTATTTTTAACATGGAAATTACACAATACCTCCTCGACAATCCCAACTCAAGCTTCGACATCCTGAAGCACCTGGTTAATGCTCTGCCATCAAATCAACTGATTGAAATCCGCGACAATACCACCAACGAATATTTGTGGCTTTATACCAACAATCTAATCAATCCCAAGCCTGATAAAGACACAGTCAAGCACATAAACGCTCCACTCCAAAAGCTGCTCAATGAGTTTACAAACAGCCGAGGCAAGCATCTGCAGACAACACGTCGTGAACTCCAAAAACGTTTCGACGGCCAATCATTTTCCGATCAAGAGTTAATCATCGATGCCTTTATGAAAAAAGGTACTAAAACCGATGTCGTGTGGTGTTCAAAATACTTTATCGAATATTATGCCGACACTGTCATTTATCAGGATCAAGCATTTGATGTAGTCGGCCAGCTGTTTTGGAAAGACAAATATCTCGACATCGTAAAACGCTATTGGGAAGCAGACATTGAAAACTACAAGCTGCTGAAAGTAATCCTCCAATTCGATTCCATTGAGTATATGAAAGATAAAATCAATGAACTTGAAAGCTATAGTGATGGAGTTATCGACGACGTGGCCTATCCACAATTACTAATCAAAGTCTGCGAAGACAAAAACTATACTCTTCCAAAAGGCAGGCTAACGCCATTCCAAATCGCCTATATCTCAGCCAAAACCGACCGCTCCATCACCGAAGAAGAGGCATCTGCAACTCTCCGTTGGGTCATAAACAACGAGTTGAATTGGCATTTTTATTTTGTCCGCAACCTCCAAGGCCATATCGTTTTTCGTGATTACAAATACAGCAGCATAGGTCTCACGCTCTGGTCACTCTCAAAACTCGGCCACACCTCAGTCATTATCGCATTCAATGAATGGATAAAATCCGCAACCATACAACTTGAATCGTTAGAACACATTGATAACAATACCATTAACAATATATGCATTGAATTGACATCAAAACTATATCTTTGATTTTTCTTTTGTTACTCTCTAAAAAAAGACTATCTTTGCGGAGTTAATAAATTATATATGGAATTATCATTACGCAAAACCACAATACAGAACTTAGATTATACCCTTTCTTCTTGTCCATCAACGCAAGATGAATATTTAATAGTTGCATACAAATTTGTTAAAGAATTGTTTTGCGGAGTATGCCAACAATCTTTATTGTTTTGTAATAGCAAGTTTGGTATTGTAGAATATCCTTTTTTGTTTAGAGAACGTCAATTAGATTCAGTGGTTTTACCTGTAATTTCATCATTATGTAAAGGTCTTGTTATCGCCGAATACCCAGTAATTAGAGACAGCAATTTAAAAGGATATGAAAAAGATGGTTCCAGCGGAAGAATCGACTATTGGTGTATCTACAAAGATTATAGTTTTGTCATCGAAATGAAGCATAGTTATGATGGATTTAAAAAAGATATAACAAGCGATGCCAGACTTATTAAAAGATGGAAAACTATGACTGTAAGCCAACTTCAAGATATTCGTGATGAGGTGAAACTATTTGAAGAAAAAACCAAAGGATTAATAAGGCTTGGTTTGCATTTTATAACACCCTATACTGATTGCGATAGAAACATGGATGATTTTGACTTATTTGAACGAAAGCAGAAAGAAATCTTAACAAGATTATCAAATGATGTCAGTCGCTCCAAGCCCAAAACAACAACGCCTGATTTTATGGCCAGTTGGGTATTACCAAGGAATCAAAGATTTCTTGAAGTACCATTAAAAGGCACCTACCCAGGACTACTTTTGTTAGGTAAAATATTCCCGGCAATTAAACATGATGGATGTATATAATAATAAACTTATATTACACCACACCATTAACTATTGCGATTAAACGAATACACAAGAAACTTTAATTCCTACAATTACTTCGATTTCTACGTGTAGTTATTTTAGGAATGAGGTGCAAAAATTGCACCTCAAAAATTTTTACAGCATATTGTTAATCAATAAAATACAAAGATATGACAGTTTTGATGTCAAAAAATTTGACTTCAAAACCAAAAATCTTTTGTACAAAAGGTGGATTCAAACACAAAACGAGCCGGAAAACTCCGACTCGTCTATGTAAGTTCAACAGATTTTACCCTGCAAATAAAACTTTATGCAAAGATACAACAAATCTTCTTTTTTGGCAAGTGATTTTTCATTAGTTTTAAACTATTAAGAATAATGCCGCAGGCATCTCCCACACGTCGCTTCGCGGTGTACTATAATGCTCCCTAAAATTTAGACCAAAGGTTAAAGTGGTTATCTTTGCAGAAACGAAAGGGAAAAAAGATGACCAACACGAAGACAAGGAGCCGCCGGAAGTTCACGGCGGAGTTCAAGGCGAAAGTCGCCATGGAAGCACTACAGGAGAAACTGACATTGAGTGAGTTGAGCAAGAAGTACGAAGTCCATCCGAATCTGATCACGAAATGGAAGAACCAGTTGAAAGAGCAAAGCACAAGCGTTTTCAAGGAGCGCGGAGAGGCAACGGACGATGCCAAGGACAAGCTCATAGAGCAGCTGTACAAGACCATCGGATCGCTGACGATGGACGTGGAGTTCCTAAAAAAAAGCTGTCGCTATGAGCAAGGAAGAACGCAAGAGGATGGTTTCCAAGGATGAGAAGCTGAGCATCCGTCAACAATGCGTGCTGCTCGGCCTGTGCCGTACCTCGTTGTACTACACCGCATCGGAGGAGACTGCGGAGAACCTGGAAATCATGCGCCTTCTGGACCGGCAATACGCCATCACGCCGTTCTATGGCCAGCGCCGCCTTCAGGCGTGGCTCGCGGAGAAGGGGCACCCTGAAATCGTCAACAGCGACCAAGGCAGCCAGTTCACCTCGACAGACTATGTGGAGCTGTTGAAAGACAACGGCATTGCCATCAGCATGGACAGCCGTGGCCGTGCCTTGGACGACATCTTCATCGAGCGGCTGTGGCGCAGCGTGAAGCAGGAGTACGTGTACCTGAGCCCTTGCGACACGTGCGGGGAGCTGTGGAAGGGCATGGCAGGCTATTTTGATTTCTACAACAACCGCCGCCTGCACCAAAGCCTTGGCTACCAGTGCCCCGCGACGGTTTACATGAAGAAACGGGTGGCATGATTTCGGTGATCGGAATTGCGCTTCGGCTACGCTTCAGCTCCATTCCGATCATCGAAATCATGGACCTTCCAGACATGGATACTTTTTTTCATTGAAATTTGGAAATGTGTAAATTTAAAATGTAATTTTGCAATGTGAAACCAGCAGGGATTTATCACCTTAACCTGGCAACAAAATGGTCTAAAGAAATAGTAGCGCTATAGTTGTTTCAAAGTGGGAGGATGGGGGAAATGTTTATTATTAAAACGATAAAAGAGGAAATGAATATATGAAAATGGAGGAGTTTAATAAACTAATTGAGTATTGTGATGAACAGTATCAGAACTCAAATGCTTGTAATTGTGGTAGTAACTGCGTTAACAATAACAGATGTAAGTTGCTTTGCACATCTGATTGTTATGAATGTGTCAGTCATGTGAATCATTTTTGCAATACAATCGATCATTATAATTGCCACAAAATGACATTATTCTATGTTCTTAAACATGGTTTCAGATTTTACGCTGAAACTGCGTTACTATTCATAGATGCATTTGCCAATTATGCAAGTGATGAAGTGTTTGTAATGTCAATAGGATGTGGCCCATGTACCGAATTATATGGAGGGCTTCAGGCATGGAGATACTTACAAAAGGCAGATGATAATTTTCACTATCATGGATTCGATTTAAATCCAATATGGAAAAGCATTGATGATTTTAACTTATCGCAGTTTGAGAACAGCAATGTATTTATAGAGATTAAAGATGCTTTTGTTCACTATAAGAATTCAGATGCACCTATTGACATTATCATTTTGAATTACAGTTTATCTGATATGTTTAGATTTAACAAGAATAAATATGGGCAGTTTGTTAATTCGCTATTGGATTTACTTGCAAAAAAGAAACCGCAATATTTATTGATTAATGACGTTTATACGAAACAATCGGTAGATGCATCAACGATGTTCATAAACGAACTAAACGATAAAAGACTGATTAAAAATAACAGTATGAGGCGATTCCATTCATATAATTCATATATTGGTGAATTTGGAAATTATGTTAGCAGCATAAATGGGATTAACAATTTTCCAAATATTGAGGGAATAGATCAAAATATTGTTAATAAGTATGATCCTTTCCACATATTCAATGGAATACAAGCGGTTATTAAACTTAAAAGCATATGATTCTCAGTGTTAGCCGTCGGACGGATATTCCGGCATTCTATTCGGAGTGGTTCTTCAACAGAATCAAAGCTGGTTTCGTTTATGTAAGAAATCCGCTGAACATACACATGGTAAGCCGAGTTCCATTGACACCAGAACTGATAGACTGCATTGTTTTCTGGAGCAAGAACCCTGCTCCTATGCTTGACAGACTCGATGAACTGAAGGGTTATATGTACTATTTCCAATACACAATAAATCCTTACAACAAGAGCATGGAATGCAATGTGCCACAGAAACACGATGGCATTGAGACATTCCAGCGTCTGTCGGATAAAATTGGCCCGAAGAGAGTCATTTGGAGATACGACCCAATACTTTTCACGGAAAGCATGGATATGAACTATCATATTCAGTATTTTGAGGAGATAGCCAAACGGCTCAAAGGTTACACCAACACATGTGTTATTAGTTTTGTGGATTTATACAAGAAAACGCAGCGAAACCTAAAAGACACAACAGCCAGAGAGCTGACTATCAACGAGATGATGTCACTTGCAGGTAATTTGTTTAATATTTCTCAAAAATATGGAATGACTATTCAGACATGCGCCGAAGACATTGCCCTTGAACAAATTGGCATTGAGCATGGCAGGTGTATTGATGATGTCCTTATTGAGGACTTGCTCGGAGTGAAATTGGTGGTCGCGAAGGATGGAAACCAACGAAAAGAATGTGGATGCGTGCAAAGCATCGACATCGGGGAATATAACACCTGCGGATACTGCTGCAAGTATTGCTACGCTAACTTTGACAATAATATTGTCACCAAAAACAGACAATTTCACAATCCAAAATCTCCATTGCTAACTGGTGAATTGAAAGAGAATGACAAAGTCGTTGACCGAAAAATTTTCACCTTCATAAAAACACCTGAGCCATTGCAAAATGGTGATTTCGTGAAATTGGAGCATCCGGAGAAATACGCTAAAGACGATGAAATACTTGGGCGTAAAGTGAATGTTTATAAGATTAAGTTGATTGATAAAGATTCTGTGAATCTTGAAAATGTTGGTATAAAAGTCCCATTGGAAGAAATCAAGCCCATCGGGATTGATGGCGTTGAAGACCGCTGGATATATTACGATCCATATATAGCTGCTTCAATTTCGTTTGACGATTCCGTGAAGACTTGTAATGTGAATTACACATATTACATGGAAAAGTTTGATAATTGCTTCATCAAGGACAAAAACTATCGCCAGATTATTGAGAAGAAAAAATTGAGGTATGTTCATGAAGTGCAACATTGGCTAAAAGACGCAACAGGTCAAGATGGATTGAAGGTTAAGGAATCATAGTGCTACCATTCCTTCAGACCATTTTGTCGCCAGGTTAAGGTGATAAATCCTCGCTGTTTTTACGTTGCAAAATTACATTTTCATTAAAATATATACTTTTGTGGAATTAAAAAATACTAATAATGAAAGCTGATAGACTGACTGAAATAATTAGGTGCGGCGAAACGACTGCTGTGCAGTTCAAACAGGAATTCACATCGCAGAAAAAGATAGCAAACGAAATGGTTGCTATGGCCAATGCCAAAGGCGGAATGATGATTTTCGGCGTGGAAGATAAAACAGGGGAAATTGTCGGACTTTCATACGAACAACTTCAACGGACATCGAGTGAACTTGGCAACACCGCCAACGAATGTGTCCGCCCGACCATTTACATAACTACTGAAGTGGTAAAAATTGATGACAAACATTTGCTTGTCTGCAACATCGCCGAAGGCGCAAACAAACCTTACAAAAATCTTGACGGCGAAATATTTGTCAAACAAGGTGCTGACAAACGCCGCGTGACCGAAAATTCAGAGATATTGTCACTTTTCCAGCAGTCTCAGAAATATTTCCCAGACCAAGATGGAGTGACTGACAGCAGTGCAGAAGACATTGACACCCTCGCACTTGACCGTTTCTTTGCAAATGTATATAAAAAACGGATTGAGGATTTTGACATTCCAGTTGAAAAGTTGCTCCATAACATTCATATTACTGATGGCAAAGGCAGACTTACTTTGGCTGGCGTTTTGTTTTTTGCTCGTTTTCCGCAACAATTTCGTCCGATTGACGTGATAAAGGCTGTCCGTTTTGTTGGCAATGAAGCCACAACAATGGAGTATGCCGATTCAAAAGACATAGAAGGAACTATTCCGGAAATGTTTGAACAGGCAATGATGTGGTTGAAGTCGTGTCTGCATAGTGTGCAGGATGGACAATCGGTCAACTCTATTGGCAGATTAGAAATTCCAGAAATTATTCTTGAAGAACTTTTGCAGAATTCATTGGTACACAGAGATTTATTAAAGCCAGCAGCTATCCGGCTTCTCGTTTTTGACAATCGAATCGAGATAATAAATCCCGGCTGTCTTGCTGGAGGTCTCACCGTTGACGAGATACTTCTTGGCAACTCTTTTGCCCGTAATCCTTTGATTGCCAATTTCTGTAGCAAAACAATGACCTATCGTGGTCTTGGTTTCGGAATACCACGTTCACAGGAATTTGACGTTAAGGTCGAATTTGTCAACGATTTCTCGGGAAACCAATTCACGGCAAAGGTGTGGAGACCTGAAAAACCAGCAAGTTTCACAAAAGATTTCACAAAAGAAAACATAACTCAACTGTCTGAACGTCAACGAGAAATAATAGAAATGCTGAAAGCTGAACCGACCCTGACTTCACAAAAGATTTCACAAAAGATTTCACAAAAGAACGCGGCTTCACCACGAACTATCATCAGTGACATGAAGGTGCTTCAAGAAAAGGGATTAATAATGAGAAAAGGCGGTAGAAAAGACGGAATCTGGGAAGTGAAATAAGTTTTGTGAAAAGTTGATTTCACAGTTGAAAAGATGAGAAATGTCGGATGGGAGATTGATGATTTAACAGCAATGGGATGAATGATTGTAATAAATCAGAGTCTGTTTGCTATAATTATTTTCGACATGCCATATTTCAACAATTTATTTTTTAACTTGCCAGTAACTTGCTGGAGTGAGACATGCCAAATTTCGGTATTTCAGTTAATTTTCCCACAAAATTCATCCGATTCCTTTCTTCACATAAACCTTTGTTCTTTCCTTTGCCAGCAGCCCTTGTGCGATGTATCGGCGAATCTGCTTGTCGGCGGTGCTGGCTGGGATGCCGATTCGCGAGGCGGTCTGTAGATATGTGGGACGGTCGAAGGAGGAGGGCAGGGCGTTGAGCAAAATGTTTTTAGCCTGACAGACGTTGGTGAGGCTGGCGTTGTCTGTGGGAAGCATCTGAAAGACACGGGCGGCGTGCTCAACAGGCGGCTCGATGTCGGGGTTGTTCTTGTTGGCGACATATTCGGCCTGGTCGCGTTTGTAGGCGGAGTATTCGAGCTTGTTGATGTCGCGCAGCTGTCTGTGTACAGGCTCGACGAGCCGCCGGCAGAGTGAGAGCCGTCCTTTGCCGGCCGAGGCTTGCGCGGTGACGAACAGGAAGAGGTTTGGATATACGGCTACGCCGCCATACAGTCCGCTGATGTTCGGAAAACAGACAGACAGCGTGACGAGCGAGCCGAGCAGAAGGATGTCGCGCTCTTCGTTGGAGGAGAAATTGCAGGTGACTTTCTGAAGTAAAAGCGGGAGGTCGCTGAAGATGTCGTCCGGGAACGACGGCAGCGGTTCCGTAGCCATTTTATCCAGATGTCCATTTTGGCTATTTTGGACATTTTGGCTGTTTTTCTTGTGATTTTGTGTTTTGTTTTTGGAAACAGGAATTGAAACATCAATGCCATGCTGCTTTGCGATGTGGAAAAAAGTCTTGACAGTGATGTCGTTACGACTTGAATTTAGGCATGATGTGAATTTCTTGTCGGTCTCTTGAAAGGAATAGCCGGAATAGAAACGGCTGACACGATGGAAGAAGCTGCGTCCGTTTTCGCCAAAGGCGTCGGCGAGGGCGAATCCGACGGAGAGCCATTCGTTGTAGTTTGCGGTGATGTCGGCGGCGGAGGATTCAATCCGTCGGACGATTTCTTCGACGGATGCTTCGACAGAGTCGGCCCGAGTGTCGCGACAGACGGACGTGGAATGTGTTGTGTTGATTGTTGTGGTGGCATCGTCTTGGAGCCATTCTTCGGGATTGAATGCCTTTTTCGCCATAATCAGAAATATTTGGTGTTGATGAAAACGTTTTGGTCGTGCGGAAGGAAACAGGCACGTGAGATGTCTTTCCCGGAGCGGTCTATTTCGATGTTGTACCTTTGCTTGATGTGAGGCTCGATTCTGTGAATGGTGTTCGCATTACGCTTCACTCGGATATGTGACAGTTTCCATTGATTACCGAATGGGATTTCTTCCTTTCAAACGAAACATTAAAAGAGCCGGCTACGCTGCCATTCAGGACGCTCATGCAGCCATGCGATATTTGGTTGAAAACCAGTCGGTTTACGGCATCGACACTTCCATGATGTTTGTCGGCGGAACAAGTGCCGGGGCAACAACCGCACTTCACCTTGCCTTTATGACATAAATGAATAACGGTTTAAAATTATTTTCGCGTTTAATTCAATTTTATTTACTTTTGCACAATCAAAAATTCTTGTATGGACGAAGCATTGGAATTATTGGAAATGCTAAACAGCATGGACGAAGATGTGCGAATTGACGCGAAAACCGGTTCAAAGGCAGACCGCAGCATCTTGGAATCAATATGCGCCTTCTCAAACGAACCAAACCTTGGTGGCGGTAAAATCATTCTCGGTGTAAGCGCAAAGGAAGCGGATAATGATGATGGCGTGAAATCATATAAGGTGGTTGGCGTAATGAATCCTGACAAATTACAATCTAACATAGCGAGTCAATGCGCAGACTCATTCAACATCAGCATAAGGCCATCAATAACCGTTGAAAAAATTGAAGGCAAAAATGTGGTTATAATCAATGTGTCAGAACTTGATGAGCGTTCCAAACCGTTGTTTTTCAAGAATGAAGGGCTTCCTCGCGGTGCTTATCGTCGCATCGGGTCAACAGACCAAAGGTGTACGGAAGACGACATGCCCCTGTTTTACTCCACAACCGACAGCTATGATAGTGCTTTAGTTGATGATACATCGATGGACGACATTGATGAAAACGCCGTTGAACGCTACCGCTCGCTGAGAGAAACCGTGAATCCTCACGCAGAGGAACTTTCATATAATGATCAAGACCTACTCATCGCACTCGGTGCATGCAAACGTATGCCGGACAAGTCTATAAAGCTCACTCACACCGGGTTGCTCGTTTTCGGGAAGTCAATGTCGCAACGCAGGCTAATTCCGGCTGTCAGGGTTGATTATATCAGAGTGCCTGGTACGGAATGGCTTCAAAATCCTGATACGAGGTTTGACACAATAGACATGCGTGGTCCTCTCATACTTGTTGTGAACCGTGCCTACAATGCAATAGTTGACGACATCTCCAAAGGCTTCACCCTTGCAGATGGTGACATACAAGCTAAAAGTCACATTGGTCTGCCAAGCAAAACGTTACGAGAAGCAATAGTCAACTCTTTGATTCACAGGACAGCTATCTGGACTGAAAACAGCCAAGGCTTCGCGTGATCTTGCCAAGATGTCGTCGTGCGAGCTGCTTTGCATAAAAAAACATGGAAACCAAACATACTATACAGCTGGAAATATTCTGTCCTTATCCACCATGGCTGAGCCGTTATCCACCATGGCTGATGGCTTATCCACCATGGCTGAGCCGTTATCAACCATGGCTGAGCCGTTATCAACCATGGTTGATGACATTCCAGACGAGCTGATAAAGAAAATTGAATCGCTTGGCAAGAGAACACATAACAAGGAACTCTTATATGAGATTGTTGTTGAGATTTGTAAAATAAAACCAAGAAGTATCTCGGAATTGGCTGATATATTGAACAGAAGTGACAACTATGTGAAACATGATTTGGTATTGCCTTTGAGAGTGGCTGGGAAACTCGACTACACCATTCCTGATATGATAAGGCATCCTGAACAGAAGTACAAAGCCAAATAAAACCAAATTCATTCTTCAGAAAAACCTAAAATACTTTATATATGAAAGAAAGACCACCAAACAAGGGAGCACCCAAGGGAGTGACTTACACCGTCAGCCCGAACAGGAAAATCCACCTGACACCAGGAATCAAGAAAATCAGAAACGCGCAGTATTTCGGCTGCGACATGGCAGGGCATCTGATAATACCATCTTCGGTTATTGAGATTGGAAACTTCGCGTTCTGCTGCTGCTCAAAACTCAAATCAGTAACAATCCCCAAATCAGTACAGACAATAGGCATAAGCGCATTCGCCGGATGCAGGTCGATGAAAAAGATAAGCATCGCCGACGAAGTGAGCTACATCTGGAGCAATGCCTTCGAGGACTGCACGTCGCTTCGAGAGATAAGGCTTCCTGCGTCGCTCATCGACATCGGAACTGGCATGTTCCACAACTGCAGCTCGCTGAAATCTGTCACGATTACGAACCCGAAGACGCTGATAATCGACAACCAAGTGAACGCGCGGGCGGCGTTGAGAAACAAAATGTTCGAGAACATATTGCTCGGACGTGAAACCTCTCAAAATCACAAAGATAGCATCATGGAGATCAAATTCTGCTATCAGGAAATGCAGGATATGACAATTTTCAGGGACTGCCGATCGCTGCGGAAAATCTACGTTCCGAGAGGGTCGATTGAGTTTTTCAAGAGGTCGATTCCAAGACTCATGGCGTACATGCTGGAGGAGCTGGACGACATCTGAAAAATAAAATATTTTTGTTTCATGCGTTATATTTGTAAAATGTGTAATTTTGCAACCGAAACAAAGAAATGTAAAAACAAGGATAGTTAAAGAAATTTAAACATAAATTAAAGCATAAAGCTTTATTCTTTCGACTCTGGAAGTTTGGCCGCTAAAAGAAGTTTACAGGAAGAATAGGTTTGTGCTCACGCCAAAAGCGTGAGCTTAACTTATATCACTGTAATAGGCAAAGGCCAAAGCCTCAGAGTCGTGATTAAAGGTTGAGCCTCGCGCTTTTTTTATGAAACCAAAATCTAAAAACATGAAATACAACATCGTAGAATCAATCAAATCTTATTTGGTGGAAATTGGAATGGAACAGGATGAGCTGGCGCGGCTTACCGGCTACAGCCACGACACAATGGCGCAGATGCTGCAAGACAACGACATGAGCGTGGAGACAGCCAGAAAAATATCAGTGGCGGTTGGCTACAATTTCCTTCAGGAAATGGGATATAACGTCACGGAAGAGATACTGAAGGCTGAGCAGAGGTATTAAGACGAGTTTGTCACTTTGCCAGTTTGCCATTTTCTTGATTTGGCAAACTGGATGTCTATTGCATTTAATTTGCATGTAGTATTGAGGCAGTTAATTTCCACGCCGTTTTGTGCTAAAAAACGTTGTTTTCACGTCAAAATGTTGTTTTGGGTGATATATAATGAAACTGAAATCCTAACCGATAAATCCTCCACACTGAATTACACCGAAAGAAATCGAAAAGAAAAAAACGAAAATTTGCCTGCAATTTGCCTGTAGTTGGCAAAAAAAAGGCTTTTTTAGGCGGTTTTTTGCGGTTATATTTTTAGCGTTTTTGAGTACTTTTAATGTTATTTTTACAATAGTGCAAATAGTTTGGATTTGTAAAATTTCGGTTATAAATCCTTGTTTATCAGTATCTTATATAAACAAAAAGGGCTAAAGTTTCCTTTAACCCTGATGCATTGTTTACTTGCAAAAATTAACCCCTAAAATTTGTGACCTGGCTGGGGCTCGAACCCAGGACCCCCACATTAAAAGTGTGATGCTCTACCTGCTGAGCTACCAAGTCATTGGACTTCCTTTCCACATCGCAGTCTTTCCGTCCGTTTGCGAGTGCAAAAGTACTACTTTTTTCAATATGTGCGACAAAAATTTTATATTTTTTTTCAATCAAGTTCACCCTTGCCTTGACGCACAATAACTATCTCATTATCAGTGCAATCAACAACAGTGCTTTCCTGATTGTCCCCCGCCCCACCGTCAATTATGATGTCAACCTTGTTCTTGTAACGCTCATTTATCTCTTCGGGATCGGTCAGAAAACCGGAAATTTCATCTTCATCGAGGATGGATGTGGTCATTATCGGACGTCCGTATTCCTTCACGATATTTGTGATAATCGGCTGGTCAGGGACACGAATGCCTATCGTCTTCCTCTTGCTCTGCAAGATCTTCGGGATGTTGTTGTTCGCCTCCAAAATGAACGTGAACGCACCAGGGAGATTCCGTCTCATCAACTTGAAAACATCGTTGTTTATCGGCTTCGTAAATTCCGACAACATGCTCAAATCATTGAAAATAAACGAGAATTGCGCTTTTTCTTTCTTTATCCCTTTAATCTGGGCAATGCGCTCAAACGCCTTGGTGCTGTTGATACTGCACCCAATACCATAAATAGTATCTGTTGGAAATATGATAACTCCGTCATCATCAAGACATTCCAATATCATCTTGATATGCCTCGGGTTCGGATTCTCCGGATGAATTTGCAGAAACATCGTTATTTCTCTTAATTAAACAACAAAAGCCAACCAGTTGATTAACAACTAATTGGCTTCACGTGATCCGGTTGGGATTCGAACCCAAGACCCACAGCTTAGAAGGCTGTTGCTCTATCCAGCTGAGCTACCAGACCATTGCTTTTTGCGAGTGCAAAGATACAACTTTTTGCAATTCCGCAAACAAATTTGCAAAAATAATTTTCTTCAGCTCAATTAGTTGAAAATCAAATAATTGAAACTATTTCTTGACGGCTACAGGCTGTGGTTTTGATTTCTTCACGTCAATAACACTCCCCATAAATTCCATGTTGTCGGTCTCAACAACAGCAACATACGCCTCGGTTTCAACAGGCATCTCCACAAACCCGTAGCATTTTGAACGTTTCGTCTCGTGGTCCATGATGACCTTGCAAACCGACACTTTTCCGTATTTTTCAAACAATTTCTTGACATCATCTGATGTCGTTTTCGGAGCTAATTTTGCAATAAAAATTTTCATAAATGAAAAATTAAAGTTTAATTAATTGTAATACAGTGTTTTATAAAAAACACCGCAAAAATAGAATATGTTTTTCACTTTTGCAAGTTTTTTTGAAAAAAAATTATTTTTTATAAAAATTTCAGCCTACCTGAAAACAAATCCAAATCGGCCAAAAAACAAAAAACATTACGCTATCTTACAATTTCAAGCACCTTTTTCATTATATCGGTGTTATCCATGATTCCGCTGAATTTATCGGCTCCAGGACCAAACGCGAAAACCGGCACCATGACAGGAGTGTGGCCATTTGTGCAAAAACGGAAATTAGTCTTGGTATATTTGTTTTCTGGGTCAATAATTGTCAGACCTCCGGTCTCGTGGTCAGCCGTCACTATCACAAGCGTGTTCGGATTCATCTCGGCAAAGTCAAGCACAACATTGATGGTCTTGTCAAAATCCCTCATCTCCTCAATCAGATATGCGGAATCATTGACATGACATGCCATGTCAATCTGCGAACCTTCAATCATCAGGAAAAATCCGTTTTCATTGTCTTTATTAAGAATTTCAAGAGCTTTTGCCGTCGCATCTGGCAGAAAATCGCCGCGTTTTGACACTTTCGGAAGATGTTTTCTGCTCGCGATAACAGCGACTCTCCCCTCACCTTCAGCGATTTGCGACAACGAATCATAAACGGCCCAATCGGAACGCCTCATCACCTCAAGCAAATCACCGTTGTCTTTCCTTTCATTGAAATATTTTCTGCCGCCTGCGATGAGAACATCCAGATTCTCGTGGTTGGCGATTTCAGAAGTGATTTCTTCGTAATTTTCCCTATCAATATTATGTGCAAGAAAAGCCGCTGGCGTGGCGTGTGAGGCATAGCAAGTGACGACAACCCCCGTTTTCTTTCCTTTTTCCGCCAGAAGATCAAGCAGGCTCGGCACAGGAACGCTGTCGGCGGTCATCCCGATTATATGGTTGTTGGTCTTGTGTCCCGTCGCAATCGCCGTTCCAGCCGCGGCAGAATCCGTGATTTTATTCGAGGCGGAGCGTGTAATGGCGTAACCTGTATAAGGAAAACGCTCAAAAGAAGTGCGGTTTTCACTCACAATCATCAAAGAACAGACCTGCGCCATGCCCATTCCATCACCAATCATAAGCACAACATTTTTGGGTGATTTTACATTTCCATTATCGGACGAATTAGTTTCGCAACATTCGCATAATATTGATAATAAAACAGTTATAACCAACATCAAAGACATCAACCTTTTTCTTTTCATGACTCATTTATTTTCCGCAAAGGTAACAATATTTACAAAAACACAAACAAAAAATTGCATCAAAAAAATATTTAAAAAAAATGTTGCGCGTAACGAAAAAAGCTGTACCTTTGCACTCGCAAAACCACAGAACACGGAGAGGTGGGTGAGTGGCTGAAACCAACAGTTTGCTAAACTGTCGTAGCCCCTAAGGCTACCGGGGGTTCGAATCCCCCCTTCTCCGCTCCGTTTCGGGGCATAGCGCAGTCCGGCTAGCGCACCTGCTTTGGGAGCAGGGGGTCGCAGGTTCGAATCCTGCTACCCCGACGATAAAGATTCTCCTCGGAGAATCTTTTTTTATTTAATAAATTTACATCACAATATCAGTGTTTTATCCAAAAAAATCAAGCAAAGACACAATGCGACGCAAATTATGTTACTGAAATATATTTCGTGCAACCCTTACCATCTCATCAACAGCCGCATACATCGCAATAACGATGATTCCAATCACAACATATTGAAAACAAGACGTTTTCGCAAAAAGCATTCCGATGAAAAGCACGAATCCGGCAATTTTGTTTGCTTTGGTGTGAAGAAAAACAACTTTTCCGCTTCTCAACTTCGAGACAATTGAACTTGTGATTTTCATCACAGCTATCATTATGATTATCAGCCAAATCCATATTGGAAAGTTCAATAACGGAAACAGTTTCGCAAATGCGGTGATGACAAATACAAAATCAGCGACGCTGTCAAGCCGCGCACCAAATTCACTCGTGACACCAAGTTTTCTTGCAAGAAAACCATCAAGCATGTCGGAGATGCCGGCAAGCAGATAACAACCCACAAACAGCGGCGACATGGCTTCAGCAAAAAACATCGGAATGCACAACGCAATCCGTAACGCACTGATAATGTTTGGGATATGAGTTTTTATCATAACCATCAAATCTCTTCAACCACATCGCTTTCCTCTTCATAATAATAGGAGTAGTCGATGCCTTTCATGAAAATCTGGCGGTCATCGATTTTGTCGGTCAAGGCATTTTGAAGCAATTGTTTTATGTTTGCGCTATTCACCACACTTTTAGACATCGCATTAAGATATTGATATTTATCGATTTTACTCCAGTCGATGCATTTACCGAGTTTGTTTTTCAACAAAATATCCAACCAAATTCGTGTGCTGCGTCCATTTCCCTCACGAAAAGGATGAGCCACATTCATTTCAACATATTTGTCAATTATTTCATCGAATGTGGATTGAGGCATCCTTTCGACACATTCAATGGTTTGTGGCAAGAAACGCGACATTGCGAACTGAAACCCGCCCTTTGCAATGTTCACAGTCCTCATCTTTCCCGCAAAGTCGTATAAACCGCCCCAAATATAAGCGTGGATCTGCTGAAGACCTTTGAAAGTGCCGACATCAATTGTGTTTATAAGTCCACTTTCAAACAAGGTGTATGCCTTTTTCTTGCTCTGCCCGTCAATCGAACTATCGCTATAAGTGAACCAATCAAGGAATTTCGAAGCGCGTGTGTTTGGGAAACGTTTCGCAAGCATAATTACACCTTCGCTGTCGAGGACATCTGTCAGACGCTTCTTTCCATCAGGTGCGACTAATTTCAACTGGTTAGTGGCACTAACCAATTCGTCATTCTCATTTTTAAGTTTGGTTTTCAAGTACTTCCAGTAGTTTCGGTTCTTTTCATAAGCATCCTGCTGATTCAAAACCCCGACCACATCAAGTACTGAAAACCACCATTTTAAATGTTTTTCGTCCCATATTGCACGAACCTCTCTGTCCTCAAAAAATCGTATCGAAATCTTTTCTGAACCCATGATTTGTTAAATTTTAAAATGCAAAGATAAGCATTTTTTCACGTTTTCGCAAGGACTTTTCCAAGGCTTTTTTCAAACTTTCAGAACGCCGCCTTCATCCTCGACATCGCCTTTTCTACGATGCTTCTCGGACAGGCGAGATTCATCCGCAGGCATTGCTCGCCTTCACTGCCGAACTCTTTTCCGTTATTCAGGCCAAGTCCGGCCTCGAAAATCATCTTGTGGTTAAGTGATTCGTTATCAAGTCCATAAGCCGAGAAATCAAGCCATAGCATGTATGTAGCCTCCGCCTTGTGAACCTTCACCTTCGGCAATTCACGATGCACGTAATCAACAACATAGTCGATGTTACCTTTTATATATTGGAGTAATTGCTGAAGCCACTCCTCCCCTTTTTCCATCGCAGCCTTTGTTGCGATCTTGCCAAAGATGTTCCCAAGATCGATTTCAGTATTATGCACATAATCAACGAATTGCCTGCGCAAATTTTCGTTTGGCACGATTATTGACGAAGTCGCCATTCCAGCGATGTTGAACGTCTTGCTCGCCGCATGAGCCGTGATGCTGTGCTGCGCGAACTCCTCGCAAATCGAGGCGAAAGGCGTGTGTTTGAATCCGGGAAGCACGAGGTCGCAATGAATTTCATCAGAGAAAACGAGAACGTTGTTTCTCATGCAAATCTCGCCAAGCCGCTGAAGTTCCTCGCGCTTCCAGCTTCTTCCGACCGGGTTGTGAGGATTGCTGAGAATCAACATCCTGGCGGTTTTCGCTTGTCTTTCAAGAAGTTCGTAATCCATCACGAAGCCGTTTTCCGTCTCAACGAGCGGATTGAGAACGAGCTTTCTGCCGTGACTTTCGACTGCATGGAAAAAAGGCGGATAAACCGGCGGCTGGATTATCACCTCGTCGTTTTCCTTTGTCATTCCCATCACCGCCATATTGAAGGCGCAGACCACGCCCGGCGTGTAAGAAATCCATTCTTTCTTCACATTCCAACCGTGACGACGGTGAATCCAATCCGCAACTGCTTGATAATAAGAGTCTTCGCGGAAAGTATATCCGTAAACATCACCTTTCGCCCGTTCAATGACGGCTTCGCGGATAAAGTCGGGGGTGCGGAAATCCATGTCGGCGACCCACATCGGAATCACATCAGGATTTCCAAAGACATTATTTCTTAAATCATATTTAACGCATTGAGTGTCAACGCGATTTATCACTTCGTCAAAGTTATACTTCATAGTTCGAAATTTTGTAAAATCATGAAATTAGCGATTGCAAAAATGAGACTTTTTTTTGAAATGAGCTCCATATTTTTTAAAAATTATGTATTTTTGCGAATTATTTTTTTTAAATGAAAAAACGCATACTCTTAATATTATATTTTGCTTTATTTGCTTTGACGGAAATAAAAGCCCAGCAACCAGGTGTTTTCGGAGTCGTCAAAGATGTTGACACTCATGAACTTATGATTGGCGTGGCTGTTCATATCGACTCACTGCAAATTGGGACAACGACCAACGAAAACGGTTACTACGAGTTGCAACTGAACGCAGGAAAACACAAGATCAGGTATTCGTTTTTAGGTTATCACTTGTTTGAGCAGACTGTTACTGTTGAAAAATCGCGGAAGAGAATCAACGTTGAACTGAAAATGGAGAGCCAGCTCCTTGAAAACGTGATTGTCACGAGCAAGAAAAAAGACGCCAACGTCCGCGAGCTTGCCATGAGCGTCCAGAAGCTGGAGATGGTGAAAATAAGGAAGATACCGGCGATGATGGGCGAAGTTGACGTGATAAAGGCTATACAGCTTCTTCCCGGAGTACACGCCGCGAGCGAAGGTTCTTCCGGTTTCAGCGTACGCGGCGGCTCGCCCGACCAGAACCTCATCACCTTAGACGACGCGCCGGTTTACAACGCATCGCATTTCCTTGGTTTCCTTTCGATTTTCAACAACGATGCCGTGAAAGACGCCACCTTATTCAAAGGTGACATACCGGCGAACTACGACAGCCGCCTCTCATCGGTGCTCGACATCAAGACCATCGACGAGATTCCAGACAGGTTCACCATGACCGGCGGCATCGGCATCCTCACAAGCCGAATAATGCTCAATATGCCTTTCAACAAGCAGCGTACATCCGTAATGCTCGCAGGCAGAATAACTTACGGCGGAATTATCGCAACAGCAATGTTGAAAAACCTGACACAAACTTATCTATATTTCTACGACATCAACGGAAAAATCACCCATGTTTTCAACAAGAACAACAGGATTTACCTTTCAGTTTACAACGGATACGACTTGGTGTGGATGAAAAACCTCTTTGGACTTGGATACGGCAACACCAGCGTCACCACGCGCTGGAATCATATTTTCAACGACAAACTGACTTCAAACCTGTCGTTGCTTTACACGAAATACAAATACGACATAGATGTCATGGCCAATCCTTACGATTTCAGCGTCAACGCAGGTATCACCGACTTCTCCCTGAAATACGATTTTACATGGCTCATGAACTCGAAAATGACCGCAAAGTTCGGATTATCATCGACTTACCATCAGTATCTTATAGGAGAAATGGAAGACAGAACCGGTGTCGCCGCGACATACGCGGAAATAAATACAGATGAAAGACTGAACAGAAAAGCCTTGGAATCGGCACTGTATTTCACAACTGAACACAAGATAACTCCTTTATTTTCATTACGTTATGGATTAAGACTTACAATGTTCAACAATATCGGGGCAGAGACGCTTTACCTTTTTAATGAAAATCACAAATGGGTTGACTCCGCCGTTTATAAAAAAGGTGAGATTTTCCATACGGAAGCGCACCTTGAGCCGAGAATTGCGGCGATTTATCAGATTGGAGCCACTTCATCAATCAAGGCATCTTATTCAAGGACAGTGCAATACGCTCAGTTGGCGACGAACTCGACAGGCGGATTGCCGTTTGACGTATGGTTTCCCACAAGCCCGAATATCAAGCCGCAGAAATGCGACCAGTTCGCCGCCGGTTATTTCAGGAATTTCAGAGGCAACGACATCGAGACTTCCGTTGAGTTATTCTACAAAAACCTCACCGATGTCATTGACTTCGCCGACGACGCGTTTTTCTACGGCAACGCTTTGATCGACGGCGAGGCGAGAACCGGGAAAGGACGCGCCTACGGGGTCGAATTTCTCGTCAGGAAAAACTACGGCAAGTTTACCGGCTGGATTTCATACACTTACAGCCGCTCGTTCCGCACCGTCAAAGGCATCAGCCATGACGAGGAATACAGGTCGCCCTACGACCGCCCGCACAACATCAGCATCGTGCTGAACTACGCATTCAACGACAGGTTCGACATCTCGGCAAACTGGGTTTACAACACAGGCCAGCCGGTGACGCTTCCTTACGGAAAATATACCGTCGATGGGGTGACATATTCTGTTTACAACGGCTACAGAAACCAAAGCAGATACCCTGATTATCACAGACTTGACCTCTCCGCCAACCTGAAATGCAAACCACGTAAACGCTGGCAGGGCGAATGGAGTTTCTCGGTCTATAACGCTTACGCCCGCCACAACACCTGGGCGATAATCTTCTCAAGCGGCGAAAACAACGACATAAAGACAGAAAGCATGTATCTGTTTTCAGTAGTGCCGTCTGTGACTTACAACTTTAAATTTTAAAAATGAAAAAGATGAAGAAACACATATTAATAATAGGTATAATTCTTCTCGGATTAACGTCATGCACAGAGAAGATTGACATCAAACCAGTTGAAGGAGAACAACTTATAGGCATTTACGGTTCAATAACCGATGAGTTTAAGAACCATAAAATCACATTGAGCAGGACGATGCAGTTTTACGAAGAAGGCGAGCCGGAAATGGTGTCTGACGCAACGATTTTCGTTCACGACGGCATCGACACGATTCGGTACGAGGAAACAGAAGAGAAAGGAGTTTACCAAACCGTGACGGAATTTGCGGGTGTCTCAAACCACACCTATCATTTGTCAGTTGACCTCCCCGAATACGAGGGCGGCGGTCATTATTTTGCGCGAAGCACAATGCTTCCGAACATCGAAAACATTGATTCTATTGTAATTAAGCAATATCAGGTTGCGAATTTGATCTTCAACAACGTGCTCGGACTTTATCCATATTTTCAATCCATAAACGACAATGATATTTATTACATGGTCAAAGTAGCTGTAAATGACAGCATTGCGGGTGGCGAAAAAATCACGAATTGCGGAATTTACAACCTCGGCGGCATGTCGGGCTGGTATGTGAACGGAGAATTGATGGCGAAACTTGCAGGCGAGATTCCGGTCTGGAGCTTCGCCGACGAAGGAGGCAGCAGCGACAGCCTCAAAATCCTTCATCACGGAGACACCGTAAGGCTTGATTTATCTGTAATCTCATCAGGATATGCCAATTATGTCTCCGACATTTCATCAAGCAACGGAAGCAATCCAATGCTCGGAACGCCGTCAAATGTATGTACAAATATCGGTCCTGACGGCAAGGCGGTCGGCTATTTTTATACCGCCGCAACAAAAAATAAGACAATAATTTATTGATTTACAATTTATTACAAATAAATTGATTTTTGTGAAAATTTTTGTTGCGAGTATTGGAAAAATTTGTAATTTTGCACCTGCAAATCCAAGGGGGAGTCGCATAGCGGCAATTGCAACAGACTGTAAATCTGTCCTCGGATGAGTTCGGTGGTTCGAGTCCACCCTCCCCCACGAAATGCAACAAGAGAACGGTCGCAAGCCGTTCTTTTTTGTTGAAAAAAACTTTCCATCTTACACGATTATTCCAAACATTTTGATTACTTTTGCATACTAAAATATTTTTATCATGGCAAAGAAATTAAACCCGGAAGACTATTCCCTTCCATTGGAAAAATCTCTCAGTGAACAGATTTACAACGCATTACAAGGAAACATCGTTGAACAGATAGCAAAGATTGCGAAAGTTCAAAACCCGATAAACGATTACAGAAGCATACTCGAAGGCCACAGTTTCAAGGTCGAAGAAGGCACACTTCCTCATTATTACAACATGTTTCACGAAATCAAGGAGAAACTTTGTTTTGAAGGCGACATCGATTTTTACATCACCGGCGATTCAAGCGTCAACGCCTTCTCAATTTGTTCGATGAATCCAGATGAACCTAACATCATCAACGTCAACTCATCACTCATAGAACTCATGACTGACAACGAGTTACGTTTTGTCGTCGGGCATGAGATGGGACATTTGATCAACGGAAACACCAAGCTCACACGCCTCATCAACTTCGTCTATCCCGGCGACGCGGAAGCACCTGTCACGCTTCAATATAAAATCAGGCTTTGGGGGCAGCTCAACGAACTCATCGCCGACCGTTACGGTTTCCTCGCGATGCCCGACATAAACGTCTGTATCTCAGCGTTTTTCAAGATGGCTTCCGGTCTCGATTTCGAGAAGATGAAGGTCAACATCGACAAATTCATCGAAGAGAACAGAAAACGCCTCGACTTCTTCCGCAACGACAAAGGCCTGAACTTCGACGTGCATCCTGTCAACCCGATAAGAGTTGAAGCATTATATGATTTCTCAAGAAGTGTGTTTTTCAAGAAATGCGGGACATCACGCAAGAAACTGCAAGAAGAAATGGACGATTTGATTTCCATCTTGTTGAGAGTCAGGAATTCAGAACTCGACTCGCACATGGCCGACTTCATCGCCTCGGCAGGTTTGATGATGGCGACATCCGACGAAGGCGCGACAAACGAAGAGATTGAGGTCATCCTTGAAGAACTTTCAGCGACGAAGATTTTCCCGATGGACTTCCTCGAAAAAGTCTCAACGATGAATCCAAATGAAATCAGCAAGATGTTCTCTGATTCGGTGAACAAAATCATGGAAATCAACCCGAACCTGCGCGAAGCAATGTTCCTTTACCTGATTTCAATCGTAATGGCCGACAAGGAAATCAACGGTGACGAAATCAATTTCCTTCTGAACATCGGCGAGCAGGCACTCGGTTATTCGCAAATGGAAGCCGCAAACATTCTCCTTGCCGTAATTCAAAGACATTACACTCCGAGGATGACAGACCTTTATTAATTAGGCAAGAAACGTTCAAAACACACGCATTATCGAGCTGTAAAATTGACTAATTACAGAAAGGTTTTCGTGGTTTTGGAATTGAAAACAGCATCACAAGTCGGTGTTTTAGCACATAATTGAGCAATTGGATTCGGTTGACAGCTTATATCTATCTGATTCTCAAACAAATAAATTAAAGAAAAATATTTTTGATTTTTTGCTTGACAAATCCAAAAAAGATGTATCTTTGCAGCGTCAAACACGAAGGGAACGTGAAAGACAAATTGGACTAGTAGCTCAATTGGATAGAGTCCCTGACTACGGATCAGGCGGTTGTGGGTTCGACTCCCGCCTAGTTCACGAAAGGCAACGAATTAAGGTCGTTGCCTTTTTCATTTTAAAATGTCATAAAAAATGGGAATTTACGTCAACGACACAATATGCGCAGTCTCGACGGCATCCGGAATGGGTGCCATCGCTGTCATAAGAATCTCCGGCGAGAGAAGTCACGAAATAACACTTTCTGTTTTCAGAAAGAAGACTGGCGCATTGAATATCAACGATATAAAAGCTTACAAAGCGTATTTCGGCGAGATTTTCGACCCGAAATCAGAAAACAACGCCATGGTTGACGAAGTGCTTGTGACGTTTTTCAAAAATCCCCACTCCTACACTGGCGAAGACTCCGTTGAAATAAGCTGCCACGGCTCTGTTTACGTGCAACAAAAAATCCTTGAACTCCTTGTAAACCAAGGCGCGCGCCTTGCCAGGCCGGGAGAGTTTTCAAAACGCGCCTTCATCAACGGGAAACTCGACCTCACACAGGCCGAGGCCGTAGCCGACCTGATTTCATCGCAAAACGAGGCGTCGCACCGGATAGCCGTCAACCAGCTCAAAGGCGGATTCTCGAAAGAACTGAAAGAGCTTCGCGCAAAGCTCCTCGACCTCACCTCGCTCCTTGAACTCGAACTCGACTTCTCGGAAGAGGACGTGGAGTTCGCCGACCGCACACAGCTGCACCAGATACTCGACGAATCACTCAATCACATCGGCAAGCTGACCGACTCCTTCAAGTTGGGCAACGCCATAAAGAACGGCATCCCCGTGGCCATCGTCGGCGAGACCAACGCCGGAAAAAGCACGTTGCTGAACGCCATCTTGGGCGAGGAACGCGCCATCGTCTCCGACATCGCCGGAACCACGCGTGACACCATTGAAGAGACTTTCAACATAAACGGGACGCTTTACCGTTTCATCGACACCGCCGGCATCCGCGAGACGACAGAGACAATCGAAAAAATCGGAATCGAGCGCACCTTCCGCAAAATCTCCGAAGCCGACATCATACTTGGCGTGCTCGACCTCACCGAAAACTACGAAAACGTCTGCAAGTCGGCGGATCTGATAATCTCAAAAATCGATTCGCGGAAGCAGACATTATTGCTGGTCGGCAACAAACGCGATTTAGCCGGCTCCTTCCCCATCGCCAAGTTGCAAGAATCGTACAATAGCATCCCGTTTGCTTTCATTTCCGCAAAAGACACGACCGACATCGAAACACTGAAATCTCTGATTATCAACCATAGTGACATTCATAAGGTGACATCAAACGAAGCTCTGGTAACCAACGCGCGTCATTATGAGGCATTGGTTCATGCGGCGCAAAGTCTGCGCCAAGTCAGCGGCGGCATGGACATGAACCTGTCTGCCGACCTCTTGGCGGAGGACTTGAAGCAAGGACTTTATCATCTCGGCAGCATCACCGGCGAAGTGACGAACAACGAAGTGCTCGGGAATATTTTCGGGAGGTTTTGCGTGGGGAAATAGCCATTCTCCTCTTCCTGACATCCACCACAAACCGACACGTAAAAACAGCAGGGCTTTACCACCTCAACTTTACAACAAAATGGTCTAAAGGAATGGGTGCATTATAGTATTTTCTGATGTTTGGTTGTATATATTCCATCTTTTAAAATAACGTCTTTATTTATAAATCAATCGATTTCAATCTTTTAGAATGTTTTTCATCATAACATCCATATAGCTCGAATCCTTTTGGAACAACACATGACTTTCTGTAAATTTTTCCCTCACTCCTTCTGTCCAGAAACTCACCTCTTCGTAATCAGTATTGCTCACAATATAGCTATCCAATATGATGTTGACATCGTCAAGAGTTGGCTCCACTTCTGACTTTAAGAGGTTGTAAAGCTGAATTTTCGGGTCACTCAATCCTTTTAGGTTTCTTATTCCCTTTGGGTCAATGAAAGTTACATGTTGTTTTTCGCCGTCGTTCACCCACAGGATGAAATCGGGGTAGAAGTTGCTGGCCTCGAAGAAACCTATGCCTTTACGGCTTTCGTTGCGCAGCAGATACACTTCCTTGCCTTTAAGAACATCATCTTTATGCGCTTCGTAGTATTTCCTGACATACTCAACAAATGTGGATTCTCCTACGTTCAGTGCAACTGGCGAAATCTTGATGAGTGGCTCGTTGGTGTACTGGTCCTGAAGTATTTTTCTTCCATTCGAATCTTTGTCACGAAGGCAAAGCAGAGGATAGTAAAGATGACGGTCGAAGCGCAAGGCGTGAATCCAACTGCTGTAAATGCTGAAATCGCGCTCCAAATTGCCCGAAATAATCTGTTCCCTTAGTTCGCGGAGCTTTTCAATCCACTCATTCTTGTCTTTCCTGACTTCTACGGTGTATTCCTCAAAGAAATTCGGGTCGTTGGCATCGATATATACCGATTCCATGAACTGGGCTTCCCATTTGCCTTTGCTGCGCTTATAAGCTCTGTCGATATATGCTCTCAGCAGTGCAATGGTAATTTCCTCCCATCGTGCCACATCTCGTCCGAAGTCATTAAATTCAAGGTCGGCTTTTTGAATGGTCAACTCATACCATGAAGGGTTCGCCATAAGATGCTGCAGCAGTTCAAGGCTCAGTTCCATGTTGTACCAGCTTCGCTCATTCTTCATCCGCTGGAGATTGAAATAAACCTTATTCCAATCAATTAAGGTCAAATGCTCCGAGGTGAGTTCGCCCGCATGGGCATCGACGGCTGTCTCCACCTTTGCCCCACGGCTATAAAGCGCTTCAACCTTAGGCGTCCAGTCAATTTTCACGCTGATGCTGTCAATAACATCCAAAGGATGAACCACAACCGATTTCTTGAAGTCGTATCCCTCTTTCAGGCGCACCACCTTGAGTTTGGTCTCACCCAAGAGATTGACGGTCGGTATCTGTATGGTTTCATACACTTCTTCGTTGGCCGGCAGACCCTCGTCTTCCAAATACTTGCGGAATGTGTCCATGTAATCGGCACGCACACCGAAGATGTTCAGCGTTTCAATGTCACGCAATCCTCTTGGCAGGTTGCCAGGGTTGAAACTGCTGTCTAACTTCGAACTGCGTTTCAGCGAATATTGGAACCCTTTCAAGCGCACGCCTCGGCCAAACAGCTGAATTATTTCAGATCCTTCGGAACGCCCCACATTCATCAGTCCCATTGCACTCACACGCCACGAACTCCAGCCTTCGTTGAACTTTTTCGAACCAATCAGAATGTTGATGCTTGAGCCTTCATCGTTGATTTTTTGGAACAAGGACAAATTGCCGAATTCTTTCGTCTCGCATAGCAGGCCGCTTTCTTCGCAAAGCGACATCAGCTTGCTGCTGTCACCCACATTGATGACACCAAAGTAATCGGCATTTCCTATGCGAAGGCCTATCTCTTCATCGCCGCCTTTCTGCTTGTCGATGTGGAGACGGGCATTGGGCACATCGCTATGGAAAATGACTTTCAGAATTTTGCCGTAGGTTTCACGGGCACGCTTGTCATCCTCATCATGCTTGTATCCCTCCTTCGCCAGCATGAAACTGTTGGCAAAAAGCGAATAGCCATGACTGTTCCTGATGCCATCATCAGGATCCAGCAGCCGCTTGATGTAACCTGTGAATTCCTCCGGTTTTTCGACAAAAGCCTGAATAAAGAGCAGTATCTGTGTGACATCGCTCATCTGTCGTCCTCTGACGCTTTGAACGGCATTCACCGAACCGCCTACGAAAATGCCAAGCGGCCTGGCAATCAGAAAGCGATTTCTGACCAATGGACTTGCCTCGTATGCCAGGGTCTGTTCATAAAGGCAAAGCAAATAGGCCGTGAGATACATGTTCAGCAATTCCTCATCGTCCCACGAGGCCATGTTCATGATGCGGTAATCCTTGCCGTAGCCGTCGTCATAGAAGTAACGGTATGAATAATCGAACAAGGTTGCCTTGCCGTATTCCCTGAGCAAGGCGTTTCTGCTTTCGCCCGACAAGGCTGCTATGGCCTGTCCGAAGGTGGCCGAGTACTCAAACGAGAAACCTTCTCTTGTCAGCACGTTGCGGTAGCCTTTCCACACTTCGCCGCCACTTCCTTTGTGGCCTTCGCCAACCAAAACGAGATTGTTGCCCTCGAAGCTCTCGACAGCCACGGTCTTGTCGCCATCGGTTTCCGCCAGCTTGTTGATGTCGATGACCTCGATGGTGTTTTTGCCGCCAAAGAAACCGCCTTGGCCTTGCTTCGAGAACAGTTCGGCATAGAAGCCCGAAGCTTGCAGATCGTCGATGTGTTGGCGGCTCAGCCCCTCATTAGGTGTAAGGATAATGATGCGGTTCAGTTTCTTCGCATGGTGCTTTTCGGCGTAATAAAGATACTGCTTGATGTTGACATGCATCATCAAGGTTTTGCCCGAACCTGTGGCGCACCAGAAGGCAAGTTTGTTCAGGTCGTCTTCCGTGAAGTCGGGCATGGCGTGCCATGTCTCGGGACGAAAGTTGAAGTCCTCGGCCAAGAAGCGGTTAATGCCGTCGAGCAGGGCCTGCTTGTCGCTGAAATAACGGTCTAAGTATATTTCCGTAAAGAGTAAGGCAAGGTACTGGTAGTATTTCCACTTGATTTTTTCTTCACGGTGTTCGTTGATTTCGCGGGTGTATTGTACGATGTGCCGGTCATACTCGAAAAGCATCTCCTCGCTTATCTCGAAACCGGCGAACAGATGAGCCTTCAGTGCGTAGTATATGCGCGAGGTGCCCTCGTCGTCGATACCTTCGAGCGAAGGATCTTTCAAGTCGGCGCTGAAAGCCTCCAAATCGTTGCACCCGAAGAGTTTCAGCATGTATTTGAAAAGCACCAATGCCTCTTGAAGCTTGGGCGGTTGTTGTCTTGTCGGTCTTGGCATAATTACCAGTTATAAGGTGAAGGGTATTTAACTTGAACGAAAGTAAAGCCATGCTCCATTCTTTGCGTAGTTTGAGAAGCCATATTTGACCTAACGGAGCTAAACACCTGAACATTGGAGCGAGCGTTTCCGTGAACACCAACGACAGGAGTGTCAGGCACATCATAATCTCGCCATGCGAACAGGCATACTTTTTCAGGATAAGTAAGAAGGTTAACGGCGGTTGTTGATTCTTTTAGCAGGACATCAATTGAACGTTCCATCTGCTGTCGAGCTTTAGCGCGTTTACCCATAGGATATTTCCCCTTGTTTGGCTCAACATATTTTTCCTCATAACAGCAAAGGTCACAAAAAACAATCTTATTATGGGCCATCCCGCTTTCTGTCAAAATAAGGTCACACCTATCAGCGATATTCGCATTAGTACCAATGAACTGCTCAATGTATTTTTCAAATCTAACGACTGCCACTTCAACTCCATTAGTATCAACTTTAAGGATTTCTACATTACAATCCGACCTGCTACCTCTATTGGCATGACATTGATTGCAAGCCATTTCGTCTGATTCGGCAAAAGAGGTATTGTGTCGGCATATTGGCACATTTACAGAACCAGATGGCAAACCGTATTCCACAGGAAACGCATATTTCAGCAAAGATTCAATCATACGTCCAAACTTACATATTCCCGATAAATGGCATTCATCATTTCCGACAGGTCGTAGGTGTCAACAATCCAATGTCCGTTTTCATCCCTGACAATCAGGTCTTGTGTTTCACCCTCGAAAATGCGATACACCGCCAGATTCTCAGGCGTCAGCTTTGCCCGTCCTTCTTTCGTCTGGTTCAGAACGATATTAAAATAATTCAGAATATAAGGGCTATGCGTTGCCAGCATCAAGTTTAGTTTGCGGTCGGCAGCGGCATGAGTGACTGTGTAGATGAGTCCCTCGATAAGCTGGCACTGGGCATCGGGAAACAGGCTTAACTCAGGTTCTTCGATGTGGATGAAAACATTCTTGGGCAATTCCGTTGGCTCGCTGGCAGCCTTGAATTTACTTAAATTCTCGGTTTCGTACAAATAGCTCATCACAGAACGATTAAAAGCTTCCTTAAACGAGAAACCTTTAGAGAAATAGTCAACAATCAGAGCCAAAGGAGCAGAAGTCTGAATGCCAGAAGAAGCTTCGTTCAGTTCGATAGGAGTATGGCGATTGTCAGCAGGTATTATTTGATAACGTGTTGGTTTACCTTTGGGGTGAGTAATCACCATCTTCATGCCAACAAAGTCCATAACCAATTCCTTGTCTCCTTCTGATGCACTTCCAAAATCGTCGTTGGTTTCATGGAAATAGAAACCCAATGTGGCGCCTTTATTCTTCCATGATGTTTGTGTCCATGTGGGAATTATGTTGCGATTTTCCGAGATGAATGAGTTCTTGCAAAACATCAAATGTTTCTGTTCTATAATTTCTGTTTTTTTCAAATTCCCGTTTTCTATACGCACTTCATAGCTTCTTCCATCATCCGTTTGTACACGGTAAACAATCAAGCTATCCTTTGAAAACATCTTGGTCATACACTGGCGTTTCATCATCGAGTCAAGACGGATTCTGAAAGGAGACTTCGTGATTTTCGAACGATAGAGATACGAACGTATATTTGCCATCTTGTACAGATAGCGCATCATGGCAACAACCTTCATCAGCGTACTCTTGCCGATGGCTGATTCACCAATCAGCACGGTGAACTGCTTTAATTCGAGGTCCTCGATATTTTTCAGAGGCCCAAAATTCTTTATGGTTATGTATTCTTTCATTGTATCAATGTTTTTTTCTATTATTCCTTCTCAAACATCCGTTTTGCAAATTCCTCTTCGGTGAGCACCACTTTCCAGTTCTCGTCGTCGCGGCGCAGGTTGGGCAGCGTGTTGTCGCCGTTCACATATATCACATCGAACTCCGAGTCGCGGGTGCGGAAATCCATGTGCCGGAAGAACTCGTTGAGTGCTTCGTTGCCAATCGCCTTGCAGTTGCGCCATATCACCAAAGTGCGCAGCTTGTCGCGGTGGGTGCGGCCAATGACGACGCAGATGTTGCCGTCGCGGTACCAGCCTTCCGTTTCCACTTCCAGGCCGATGAGGTAGTTGAAGGTCTCCACCATATCGACGGGCGTTTCAACCAGTTCGTTGTCCTTGGTGGTTTTGAGCGTCATGGCAAAGGGGTTCTCGAACATTTTCAGATTCAGGAGCGAATCCTTGGTTTCGGTGTCGAGCATGTAGCTGAGCATGTAGCTCTCCCTGAAACCCTCGTTGGTGCTGATGGCGGTCTGCCTTTGCTTCACTTCCAAGTTGTTCAGCGTGTCTTCGTATTGCTCCAAACGGATGTATTTGAAACACTGGCTGATGCCGTTGCGCGAAATGGGTTTGCCGTCGCGCCAATCAGGAGAATATGATGCACGTTGCGTACGGGTTCGCATAGCCTTATCAAAATATTCAGCCATGTCTATAAGAATATATTTGCGTTTACCACTCTCTCCGTCTTCTTTATTCAAATTCATTATAGCATGACTCGTTGTTCCACTACCTCCAAAATAATCAATAACAATAGCGTCAGAATGGCATCCTGATACCCGAAGACAATCTTCTACAGCATGAATAGATTTTGGATATTCAAATGGAATGCCCATGCGTTTTAGCAAATCTGTTCCATGCTCAGTTGCTGAATATTTTGAATCATCCCATGTGGTTAAAGGCTGAACACCATCATTAGGCCTTCTTCGATAATAAACGTAAATTACGCCGTCTTTTTTCTCAGCTTTTAGTTTGTCAACATGATAAACGATATTCTCAATCCCGAAATACCAACATCCCTCAGTTCCATCATCCTTAATTGGATAAGCTATAATTTCATTTTCTTTTGGTTCTTCAAAAACATCATAAGCTTGGATCTCTTCATTGTATTTCATTGAAGGAAGACGAAGTTTATTCTCTTCTTGATTCCAAAACAAAGGATAAAACATAGTTGGTCTGTTTTCTCTATGAGAATTAGAGCCAGCCTTTCTTAGCATTTCCCAAAAGAATGGACCTTCATCGTCCCTTTCTCTATATCTTGCCTGTAAACGTTCATCGCGTGATAAACGTTTAATTGATATGTTTTCATTTTTTTTGCTGAAAAGCCCATATTCATGGGAAATAGCAAAACCGTTAGGAATAGGCCTTCCTGATGGCTTAATTCGAATTGTAACAACTTCGGGACGCGCACCAAATACTTCTTCAAGAAGAATATTTAGTTTACTTTGTTCAACATCATCAATTGTAGTACACTGAATGCCATTATTATTAAGAAGACTATTACCGAGTTCAAGTCGGCTTTCCATCAAACTAAGCCAAGATGAGTCCTTGTAGTTATTCTTGTACATGATTTCACTGGCACTTGTATTGTATGGAGGATCGGCATAAATACAAGTCACTGCATTGTAATATTTTTCCTGCAACAGTTCCAAAGCCTGGAAATTCTCGCTGTTTATCAGCAGACCGTTGCACTGTTCGTCGATGTTTTCCATGCTGGCTATGAGCTTGTGCTTGAAGGCGGCAGGGAAGAAAGCCGTGTCGAGCACAAGGAAAGGGTTCTGCTTGAGGAACTCTTCGGTAAGCGGGTCGCTGTAGCCCACGTTCACCAGGTCGCCCTTAATCTCGTCAATCGCAAACAGGCGCACCCATTCCTCGCGCTGGCGGTCGTTGGCGCAGATTTCGCCATAAAGCGTTTCGGGCACGCGGTCGAGGGTGATGCAGTAGTCGCACTGCACCACGAACTTCTTCTTCAGCCAGAGGCGTTTCTGGAAATCTTCCAGTTGCGCCAGCATCAGTATGATTTTTTCGCCCACCTGCTTGATGGCCTTAATGATGGTGAGTTGTGCGCCGATGTGTGCGGCATCGAGGTCGTCGAGGTGCATCACCTCGTTCTTGATGTAGAAGTCAAGCTCGCGGCGGAGGAAACCGCCAAGGTCTTTGTGAATGAAGTAGTCGAACGAGTTCTTGGCGGTGTAGTCGGTCAGGTGCTTTTCGAGCAAGGTGCGGTTGGCATCCTTGGCGGTCGGTGCCTTGGTGGTGAGCAGTTCCGCGAAAGCCTCGGGCACGGCGGGCCTTATGACAGCCAAGGCCTCGGCGAGGAGCGCGTCCTGCTTGGTGGCTTTCGGCATCAGCTCGTAGGTGAAGTATATGTTGAGACCGTCGTCGTTCACTTCAAGGAAAGGCTGTCCTTCTTCAGCACACAAGGCGAAGCGGCGTTCCATGTTGTTGGCGGCCTTGTTGTTGTTTTGTTCGGTCGAGGCGTCTTTCAGCACGAAATGCACCTTGCGTCGGCTTGCGGGCAGCACGAAGCTGTAGTCGCGGAAATACTCCGACGATTTTATATAGTACTGGTCGGCATTGGCCCAGTGGAGCTTCACTTCCTCGCCGTTGTAGGGAATGGCGTAGGTGTTGTCCTTGTAGCGGCGCTTTGAAACGAAGTCGCCGTTGTCGTAATAGCGGCTGAAGAAGGTGACGAGGTGCGAGAACACGTCGTTTTGCAGGGCGGCTGTGTCGGCTGCCGATTCGAGTTTCTGCTTCAGCTGCTGGTATTCGGGGTTGGCGTCAGCCGAAGCCCCGAACGAGGCGGCCTGCTGTTCAATCTCCTTCATGCGGGCGATGATGGAGGCCGTGTCGTTGGCGCCGTCGCCCTCGAGCACCTTTTTGACTTGCGGCAGCAGGTCGTGCTCGAGAAACTGCATGATGTCGTGCCGTTTCTGGTTCATGATGCGGTAGATGCCGAAGTCGAGTTCGGCGTGGTCCATCATGAATATTTCCTTGAGTTTCGCTACGAAGGCGTTGTAGTAGTTTGTGGACATATACTTCTAATTTTAGTATTCTCTTTTGTTTTCAAAAAAAGTCGGAGGCATTTTGGCATTCTTTGGTTGCATGGTCAAATTCATTATATCCGCACGAGCGCTAGTAACACCTAAGGTTGCGTCAAATACAACATATAATTCTTGAATAGGGAAAAAAGATCTTAAATCTATTCCTTGATCTCTAAATAGTCTAACTATCTTTTTATAAGTTTTATGCAATTGTTCTTTCGCATTTTTTGCATTATTTTTGATTTTATCCTCACTGAATGCATTTGTCTTGAATTCCACCATGGTGAAAATTTGGTTTGTCATCAAAGCACAATCTGCTGTTCCTCCAGGAGTCCAATTTTTGGCTGTCATCAATTTATGATCTATCTGTAGTAAAACTATTTGATTTTTGTTATTGTTGATAATGTGAAATGTTTTATTGACGAAACTTGGTGTGGAGTTTTCCCAATCTGAATAGGAATATTTAGTATCATAGGCATATAAATCACTATCTGAAGAATAATCATAACAGCTCGCTACATCTGTACTACAACTCGGAGCAAAAACTGATTCTATATGAAGCTCATTGATTATTTCAGGAATATTTCCACTAGCGAGTCTTGACATATAGGCGATATAAAGAGTTAAAAGTACGCATTATTGAGTCTGAAGCAGAGTCCAAGTCGTTCTTTGAAATCATCAAAGTTCCCTGGTCAAGGATGCTTTTGCAATAGGAATCACTATTAGGATTCAAGCGATATGCAGCTAAAGTGCCAGGTTTAATGCAATACTCATTTGAAATAATATTCGAAGCCGCAAGTTTGCTCTGTTCATTTTCATGAACATTGCCAGCCATTATTAAAGTATTCATAATGGCCAACGAATAAGGACTATGAGTGGTAATGACCAGCTTGTTGTTAGGATTACTCTGATTAACCTTGCACAACAACTTCAAGACTTCCAACTGAGATTCAGGGAACAAACTTAATTCCGGCTCTTCAACAATGTTGACGAAAGAGTCGTAACGAGTCTGAGCCGACAATCTTTTTATCAGTATCTCTTTCAACGTATCAGATAAATTTCTGTCGTCCATGATTTTTGAAATGTCTTTCTGAAGTTTTTGCAATTCATCCACAGATAACGGTCTGTCTTTTCCTGAGAGAACTATATTGTTCAAATGATCGGACACCATGCATATTGACAGTGATGACTGTATCCCGCTGGAAGCTTCTGTCAATCTAACCTTGTAACCAGGACCATATATAAAGCTAATGTCGTTTAATGTGTCATATTTATACTCCAAGTTTCCAAATGGGAGCTTATATCCGTCTTTAAATCTGTCTTTTGATTCCCAAAAACTCTGATTGAAAGTCATGTTGTTTTCAGGAAGACCTTCAAATGTTTTCAGTTTCTTTTCAGCCGAACTCAAAATGATTCTCTCGGCCGGCACATACATTATTTTGGGCAGTCCTTCAAATGTGGTTTTTTTGTCTGTAACATGAAAATTCTTTTTTTCATACTCAAAATCATAAAGTTGTCCACTATAAAACAGATAAGTCTCCTCGTCATTAAAAAAGTTGTCGATTCTATGATAAGCGCATAACGTTTTTTTGAAACGGGCATCTATATACTTTTCAAAATAATCTAATGAATATTTGCGTGTGATCAAAGCTTTCTCCAACCATTTAAACATTGAGAAAAGCTTTGCCACGCAACTCTTTCCCGACCCCTGATCGCCGATAAATAATGTGACCTTCTTGAATACGATATCCAAGTCTTTGACAGGGCCAAATGATTTTACAATTAATCTTTCGTTCATAACTATTTATTTAATTTTCCAATGTATCATAAACATCATCTGGCTTTCAGATGACTGTATCATTCTTTTTTCCAATTCGTCAATCATGTTCTTGCGCTGCTCGGCAATCTCATCCTCTTTGTCTTCAAGCTCATTGCGCAAACGCCGCTTCTTGCGGTTCAGCTCATCAACACTGCGCTGGAACTCGATTTTTTCCTGCATGTTAGTTGCGCTGCGGCTGTCGCGCTCGGCCTGTTGGATGGCTTTCTTGACTGAGGAAAGTTCCTGCTCGATGCCATCGAGCATGTCGCGTTCCCAAGCGTAGATGCGGTCTTCCTCCTGCCTCGCCATCACAAGGTTGCGGTTGTCAATGCTTGCAAGTTTCGACTTTGTGTGTTGCAATATATCTTGTTCAAGAATTGTCCTTATTGAATCAGGCACGATGCAGGTCCCGACTTCAACACCACCGTTCAGAAGCATCTTTTCACAATCCTCCTGACTCAAATTATATCCGTCATCTGTAACAGCATTGAATATAGAATATTGCTCTTTGTCGAGTGATGTCACACTCAATTTGTCAAGCATCATATAACCCTGTCGTCCATGCAGATATTCAGGCAGATTGGCATTCATCGACATGGCGGATTCATCAAATACAACGTCCCCGCACTCTGAAAGTTCAATCGACAATGCCGTGTTGATGACATGCTGCCCCAACGTATCGTTCAAACGATATGGCTTTGCATCTGCATTGTTGTCAAGAAGTGCATATTTGCCAGCACGATGTCCTGCGACTGGTGTCTTCAACATGAACGTGTGATATTCATCATTGAATACAGCTCTGGAACTTAGAACGAACTTGGTCAACTCCCAGAATATGTGTTGATAACGGTTCAGAAAAGCGCCGGTGTCGTCCTTCCTGATACGGAGATGCTCTTGGACATTGATGTCGAAGTTATCTATCACTTCAGCACGTACTGCCGACATCCTCTCGTCTATCTCAGCCTGCATTTCCTGTTGCAGTTTCTCAAACGCCGCATTGATCTCTTCATTGCTCCGGCATTTTTGGTATATCTCCCAAATACGGCTTTCAATGTCAATGGTGTCGGCACTGCCAAGAACCTCATCACTTGCGCCAAAAACATCGTCAAACAACTTGAATTTGTCAGACAGAAGATCAAACACCCTTACGTCCGCATAGTTTCTGTTGTTTATGAAATTGACAACCACGACATCGAATTTCTGCCCGTAACGGTGACATCTGCCAATCCGTTGTTCTATCCTCTGCGGATTCCAAGGCAAATCGTAGTTTATCACGAGTGAGCAGAACTGAAGGTTCAATCCTTCCGACGCGGCTTCTGTCGCAATCATAATTTCTGCCGATGACTTGAAATAGTCAACGACAGCGGCGCGACGATCGGCCGCTTTTATGCCGCTTACTTTTTCCGGGTGTCGGCTGCACCACTTCTTGTATATCTCGTTGGTCTGGGATTCACTCGATTTGCCGTTGAACAAGACGACACGACCCCCGTAGCCATTCTTTTCAAGAAAGTCCTTTAAGAATGATTGAGTTTTAGTTGATTCCGTGAATATAAGAGCCTTTCTCTCCGCACCTCCTTCGTCAAGTTTCTTGAACGATTCTTTCAACGCTTTTAGCAGTGCCGCCGCTTTAGACTCATGTTTGATATCTGTCGCCTTGGCTATGAAGCCATCTAATGTCTTTATTTCAGCTTTTAATTTGGGGATGTCAACCTCATCCTCATCTGACAAAACCACATCATCACTGGTATCATCGTCAACACTGTCATCCATGCATTCCCATTCGTCATAGTCGTCAACGATGTCTTCGGGTTTGAATTCCACATTGGTTTCTTTTTCAAGCATCCTGACGAGACGGTCTCTTAAATGTGTAAGTGTTGATATGAGGGCATACGTTGAGCTGGCGAGGATCTTGCGGACAATCATCGTTATCAGTTTCTTCTGCGAGGCTGGAACGCTGTAAATGTCGTCTCTTCTCAAAAAATCAGACACAAGTTGGTAGAGTTCAAATTCTTTGTCAGTGGAATTGAACTTCTGTGTCAGTGGCAGTCTGTTTGTATAGTTGATATATTCGCGGACATCTTTTCTCAGCGTCCTTGTAAATACCGGCGCAAGCCTTTTTCTCAGTTCTTCAAGATTGTCGCCTCTGCCATATTCATTTTTGAAACTCTTCTCACTGCCGAAAATATGGTCATCGATAACCGTTGTCAGTCCGAATAACTCAAGCAGAGAGTTCTGAAATGGTGTCGCTGTGAGAAGCAGTTTCTTAACTCCGTAGAGTGCGTCCCGGACATCGGCGGAGGTCTTTGCACTTTTACGATAGACGTTTCTGAGTTTATGTGCTTCATCAACAACGGCGAGGTCAAAACCGTGAACCACGATGTCACCCTTGTGTTTTGCCGCGAAATTATAACTGCAGATTATCACACGAGGCTTCTGAAACGGATTCTTTCCTTCTTTCTGATATGCCTTGAAATTCTTTGTATCAATTATCTCACTTTCAATGCCGAACTTATCATGAAGCTCCGCCTCCCATTGTTTGCGCAATGACGCCGGACAGACGACAATTATCTTTTTCCTGCCTGTTGACCAATACTGGCAAAGCACAAGCCCGGCCTCGATTGTTTTGCCGAGACCGACTTCATCAGCAAGGACAACACCTTTGCTCAAAGGTGATTTGAATGCAAACAACGCTGCGTCTATCTGGTGAGGGTTTATATCAACGGTTGAAGACAACAGGGATTGGGAAATGGTGTCAATGTCACCGCCCACCACCTGCGACGACAACAGACTTGCATAATATTTGGCATGAAAACGAGTAATCATTTACTAATCAACACATTAAATCAATATTATCCCAACATCTTCTTTTTGCAAAGATATGCACTTTTTTCTTTCATGCAAACTTTTTGAACAACAAATATATACATAAATGTGAAAAAGGAGACCAACATCTGACACATGATATTAAAATCCATGTGCCAAATGTTGAAATATAATAATTCCCAGCCATCATCAGCAGAAATCATCAAAGACCTCACCTCCAGCCCACTCCTTACCTTGCGCCAAAATGAAACTTTTGTCAAGACCATCCCTGTGAAAATAAGTGCCACGACTTTTGTGAACGAAATACCCATCTGACAAATATACTTCAGAAAGCGCCCATTCTTTTGTTGCACCTTTATTTTCAGTCGCGACAAACAGTTTCGCCTTATCTTCCGACAATGCAAAATCAACCACATTTGATTTCCACCAAGTATTCGATGAAAAAACCATGCCACAAGTCATGTTGTTGTAATAATCAATGATATTTGCATTTTCAGATTTAGGACACATTGGAAATTCAGTCGGCGTTTTCCAGTTTTCCTGCGCGACATTTGGTGTCAACGATTTATAGAATACTGGTTCAATGTCCAACTCATCATCAATGGAATTTTCATGTCGTTCATCATAAATTTCATTCCAGATTCTTTGACTTTCAAGGTTTATTTCCCTTTTTCTGTCAACCTGTCTTATTTCAAATGACTTTTGCGACTGACTTGCAATCTTATCTCTCAACATTGACGGATTTTCAATAAACGCTTCAATGCTTCCACAACACAACTCGATCTTTTTCCTGGTTATCGGGTTATTGAGAGCATTTTCAAGTTTGGTAACCCAACGTAAATTTTCGGGACGGTTATTCTGCCTGTTTGTATCAATGTGATCAACAACATGTTGCGCTGTAGGTGCATCACCATGAAAGGCTGTCGCAACTATACGATGAACCTGTACAGAGGCTATAAACAAATACCCGGTTTCATTTGAGAAGCCAAAAGTCCAAATGTCGTCAAGTTTCCTTTTGGTTTTTCCTTCTCTTTGCAAACGTTTGACGGCTCCATTGTCACGGACAAGGTAATTCTCACCCTTGTACACACAAGATTTCTCCTGTGTGAAATCATTGATTTCAACCATGTTTCCAGAATTTTAGAGTTCGACAATATCAACTTTCATTCCCAATGCAGTCGCTATTTTTGACAGCACATCAAACCCTGTAGAGTATCTTCCTTGTTCTATTCGACACAGGTTTGCTGCATCAATGCCAGCCTTTGCCGCCAGTGTTTTCGCATCAATCTTCTTCTCTTCGCGAAGTTTTCTGATTTTTGCTCCGATACGTTCACGTTCCTGATTTTTGTCAAGACCAACGCTGAAAATGCCATTACAATTATTCTGGTACAAGCACCTGTTCACCGCACCCCAGATAGAATTCATTGTGCCATCATAAGACCTGTCAAACGCATCTTCAAGAAGTTTGGTGAAGTAATGGTCAAATCTCTCATCTATCTGATAATTCATCGAATCAGGAAACGTGATAATGTAATTTTCTCCCGAATTTGTTTCGGCACAAACGGTTTTTTCGTCTGTAAAATAAACTTTTGTAGTCATAAAGTAATTTGCCGTATTTTAAGTGTTGTCGCCACTTTTAATGATTATTTGTCCAATATTAGACACCGCAAAAATACAAAAAGGAACAATACGATTGGCAAATTTGCCAATAATTTGCAAAAAATAAGGGTAATGGACAAATATTAGAGTGAAATCTTCGGGAATCATTGAACATACTGTTGATTTGAGCGTTCAAAAGTCATGAACAAAAAAAGTGCAAATTTTGTGGCAGCCCGATAACCACCAAAAACGGGCACAGTCAAGGCCGTCAGCTATACAAATGCCATGCGTGCAGCCGTCAGGACGTGCCATAAATCCGCAGGTTGTTCTTGAAGAATATCTCCATGGCAAGCAAACCCATGCGCAGCTTTCCGAGCGGTACGGATGTTCGGTCAGGACAATACAAAGGTATTACAGTTGGATCTGGCAACCGACGGGGCGGGGGGTCTGATACGAGCGGTGACAACTCTCTGTCAGCAAAGACGATAATTAACCCTCCGCCCCCGGTTAGTCTTTTGACTATAATGGTTTGACATCAATAAATTTCGCGCAAAGGTACTTCATTTTCTAATTATTTCTAACCTTGTTTTTGCGATTGCAAAACTAAAGGCAAGGTTGCTCCCCAGCAGAGCCATGCTCCGTTTCGGCTGGCGGGGACAAAATTACAAATTAACAACGGACGTGATGCAATATCAGGAAAATAAACACCCTAATTTTTGTCCATTACCCCCAAAAAAAAAGGGTTCTTACGGTGAAGCCGCAAGAAACCCCTGATATGCCACTCGACAAGGTCGTCACTGCCGACCGATGAGAGTGAAACTCTATTTATTTTACATTAACCTCAATGTCGTGTTGAAGCCGTTGCCGTACGCTTTAAATTCCGTTCACGGCATTCATAATCAATGTCTTCTGTCTGCCATCGATGCATTTCCGCGCAATGGCATCATTGAAAGAATTCAGCCGGTGAATATCACTCCCGAAAACATGAATCCATCCTTTGGCAAGGAATGTCGAGAACTTCCGGCACGCACCCTTCCCATAGACTCCCGTCAAAGAGGTGATGTTGCACTGGAAACGCACCCCCATCTCCCTGAATCGCTCATAATCGTCGCTGTCCATATAGATATAGCGTTCCGGATGGGCCAGCAGAGGATGATAGCCTTTCTCCCGGATTCGTGCAATGATGCCGTACAGGTCCATCGGCGGGTTGAAGTAAGACGTCTCCACAAGCAGCGTCCTGCTTTCCGGAACTCCTATGCAAAGGAGGTCGTCGCTGTTCAGGCGTTCTTCAAAGCCATTGTCAAGCATATACTCGGCTGCAAGATTCAGCTTGACTGCGCCTTTGTAAACAGACAGGAGGTCACCGAACCGTCGCTGGAGGTCAGCCGTCGCATTTGGGATGTCCTCCATCACGTGAGGAGTGAGCCACACTGTACTGACACCCAGCTGTTCAAAGCGTTCAAGCACCTGAAGTGCACCCTCCATATCGGGAATGCCGTCATCCACTCCGGGGAGGATATGGCTGTGCCAGTCGGTGAAGTCTTTAAAAAAACCGATGTCTTCGAGTGATCTCTTACTGTGAAACGGCCACATACAAACCTCCATTATCTCTCCGCCCTCATCGGATTCTCCAAAAAATCCTTATAGGCGAGCCTTATTCCATCCTCCAGCTCAGTCTTATAAGTCCACCCGAGTTTAGTGGCCTTGCTCACATCCAAAAGCTTCCTCGGAGTGCCGTTAGGCCTCGTGGTGTCCCAAAGTATTTTCCCTTCATAACCAACAACACGCGCGACAAGCTCGGTCAATGCCTTGATTGTCAATTCTTTTCCGGTGCCGGCGTTGACTGTCTCATTGCCACTGTAGCTGTTCATAAGGAAAACACAGAGGTTGGCGAGGTCATCAACATAGAGGAACTCCCTTAAAGGTGAGCCGTCGCCCCAGCAGGTGACTTCCTTCAAGCCGGTCACCTTCGCCTCATGGAATCTTCTTATCAGTGCCGGAAGCACGTGCGAGTGCTCGGGGTGGTAGTTGTCGTTCGGGCCGTAGAGGTTTGTCGGCATGACTGATATATAGTCCGTTCCGTACTGGCGGTTGAGGAACTCGCAGTACTTCAGTCCAGAGATCTTAGCTAAGGCGTAGGCCTCGTTGGTCTTCTCAAGTTCACTTGTCAGCAGGCATGATTCGGGCATCGGCTGCGGAGCCATCCGCGGGTAGATGCAGGATGAGCCGAGAAATTCCAGTTTCCTGCAGCCGTTCTTCCATGCGGAGTGGATGACGTTCATCTCGAGTATCATGTTGTCGTACATGAAGTCGGCGAGGGCACTCTGGTTGGCTATGATGCCTCCAACTTTGGCTGCGGCGAGGAAGACGTATTCGGGTTTTTCCTCGGCGAAGAACTGTTCCACCTGATCCTGTCTTGTCAGATCAAGTTCCTTGTGGGTTCTTGTTATTATGCTGGTGTAGCCCTGCTTCTGCAGTTCGCGTACGATGGCGGAGCCTACCATTCCGCGATGCCCTGCTACGAATATTTTACTGTCCTTGTCCATTATTTGTGTTTTATTTTGATTCGCAAAAGAAATCTGTCAATAATCTTCTTAAAATCTGACAATAATACCTGTCTGACGGTCCTTTCTGTTGCGTTTGTGTT
>JAKSMX010000022.1 GCA_024400305.1 Bacteroidales bacterium
ATGCCAATCCGACGCTTTCCAATTCGCATTCGGCCTCCGGCAGCGGTCTGGGCAGCTTCTCCGTGGCATTGACTGATTTAGAGGCGGATGCGACATATCATGTCCGTGCTTACGCCACCAATTCTACGGGAACTTGCTATGGCGAAAATTTAAATTTCACCACGAAAGATGGCTTGCCGACGGTTGTCACAGGCGACGTTAGTGATTTAACCGCGACATCAGCAGAATGCAGCGGCGAAGTGACGGGCGACTGCGGCATCGCTGTTATCGAACGCGGCGTGTGTTGGGACAAAAATGCCAATCCGACGCTTTCCAATTCGCATTCGGCCTCCGGCAGCGGTCTGGGCAGCTTCTCCGTGGCATTGACTGATTTAGAGGCGGATGCGACATATCATGTCCGTGCTTACGCCACCAATTCTACGGGAACTTGCTATGGTGAAGATTTGGTCTTCACTACTTTGGATGTAATTACCTTTACTGTCAACGGCGTTTCTTTTGATATGGTTTACGTCGATGGCGGCACCTTTACTATGGGTGCGACTGCGGAGCAGGGCAGTGACGCGGAAGACAATGAGAAGCCGGCGCACAGTGTCACGTTGAGCAGTTTCCACATGGGCAAGTTTGTGGTGACGCAGGAACTTTGGGAGGCTGTGATGGGCAGCAATCCGAGTTATTTCAAGGGCGACAACCTTCCAGTGGAACAAGTCAGCTGGAATAACTGCCAGACATTTATAAACAAACTGAACCAACTTTGTGCGGGGCAGCTTAATGGGATGAGGTTCTCTTTGCCCACAGAGGCTCAGTGGGAGTACGCGGCACGTGGCGGAAACAAGAGCAATCATTACAAGTACTGCGGAAGTGATAATATAGGTGATGTGGCGTGGTATGTGGAGAACAGCGGCGATGAGACACATGTCGTTGGTACGAAGTCACCCAACGAGTTGGGGCTTTACGACATGAGTGGCAGCGTGTGGGAATGGTGTCAGGATTGGTATGGGGACTATAGCGGCGATTCTCAAACAGATCCGACAGGACCTTCATCTGGCGTTGTCCGTGTTTATCGTGGCGGCAGCTGGTGCAGCGATGCGATATACTGCCGTGTGTCGTACCGCATCAACGGCCCGCTCAACTACACCTACAACAATTTGGGTTTTCGTCTTGCTCTTGTTTTTTAGTTTTACCAAAAGACATCAGTCCGAAATGCCAAGTTGAGAAAGAGAGATTTGAAATGTCGTAGAGACGGTGTGCGCGCCGTCTCTACTGCTGCAAACCACAGAAGTTTCTCCTGAAAACCTCCGCCATGATGATTCCCGCCGCCATGCTTGCGTTCAGCGACTCGGTCTCGCTGCCGTGAGCTTTTGGTATCGTGATGGGGCAGCTGACGTATGGCATCACGTTCTCCCTGATCCCGTGCGACTCGCTCCCGATGATGATAACCCCTTGATTGTCCTTGATATGTGTCTGATAAAGGTTCTTTCCATGCATCAAGGCACCGAAAACGGGTGCTTTCACGTCTTTTAAAAAATCAACGATATTTGTCTTAGCAATCTGTGTCCTGAAAATCGATCCCATCGTTGACTGTATCACTTTCGGCTGCCACGGGTCGGTCGTGTCTTCGGAGATGACGATTTTCTTTATTCCGAACCAGTCGGCGGTGCGGACGATGGTGCCGAGGTTTCCGGGGTCGTTGATGCCGTCGAGCATCAGGATGAGTTCGTTGCCGGCATCTTCCGGCGTTATCCTGAACGACGGGATTGCTGCGGTCACGAAGATGCCCGGTGCTGTCACGAAGTTGGTTATCTGTTCCATCTGTTTCGTGGTAATTACTTCGTAACCAGTGATTTTCATTGCTAATGAAGAGTATTTCTCAACCCATTGCTCGGTGACGAGAATGTTGTTGATCCTGAATTTCGTTTTCAGAAGTTCCTCGACCAGCTTGTTGCCTTCAACGGCGAAGATGCCGTGTTCCCTGCGCCCTTTCGCCTGACGCAGCGACTGCAGTTCCTTTATGTCGTTCTTTGTTATCGCCATGATTAATTCTTAATTGTCTGAAAATCACCGAACCGCGTAGCGGTTTCATATCCGTAGCGGTTTCATATCAGTAAAAAAGCCGGGGAAAACACGTTTCTCCGGCCAAAATACAAAAAACCTTAATATGAAAAATCTTCAAACTTATTCGGCGAAAACTTCAAGTCCGATTTCGACCATCACATCTTTGTGGAGACGGATCTTCACGTTGTGCTTGCCGACCTCTTTGATTGTGTTTTCATCGAGCATGATCTGCTTGCGGTCAATCTCGATGCCTTTGGCTTCCTTGATTGCGTTTGCGATCTGTACGTTGTTGACCGATCCGTAGATCTTGCCTGTTTCGCCAGCCTTTGTAGGGATGCGAAGTGTGAGGCCTTCGAGGACTGCTGCAACGCTTTCGGCGTCTTTCTTGATCTTCTCGAGTTTGTAGGCCTGCTGACGCATATTCTCGGCGAGGACTTTGCGTGCCGATTCTGTGGCGAGGATTGCGAAACCCTGTGGAATCAAATAGTTGCGTGCGTAACCAGGTTTAACGGTGACGATGTCGTTTTTGTAACCTAAATTTTTAACGTCTTGTGTAAGAATGATATCCATTGTCTTTCCTCCTCCTTATTATTTCAAACAATCAGCTAAATACGGCATCAAAGCAAGGTGACGGGCTCTCTTGATGGCCTGTGCGACTTTCCTCTGATATTTTGTTGATGTGCCTGTGATGCGGCGCGGCAGAATCTTGCCCTGTTCGTTCACGAATCTCAACAAGAAATCTGCATCTTTGTAATCGATGTATTTGATGCGGTTCTTCTTGAAGCGGCAGTATTTTTTCTTCTTTGTATCGACTGCGATTGGAGTCAAATATTTGATGTCTGTGTTAGGTTGTGCCATTTCTATCAAAATTTAATGTTAAACAATTAGTTGTTTGCCTGTGCTGCTTCCTGAGCTTTGCGGCGTTTCTTCTCGTTGTAAGCGACAGCGTGCTTGTCGAGTTTCACCGTGAGGAAACGGATGACGCGCTCGTCACGCTTCAATTCTGTCTCAACTGTGTCGATAACATTGCCTTCAGCCTTGTATTCTATCAACTGATAGAAGCCTGAAGATTTCTTTTGGATAGGATAGGCGAGCTTGCGCATTCCCCAGAAATCCTTGAAAACGATCTCTGCTCCGTTGTCTGTGAGCAAAGTCTCGAACTTGTTGACCGCTTCCTTCATCTGTTCTTCAGATAAAACGGGAGTTAAAATGAAAACGGTTTCGTACTGATTCATAATTTAATTTATTGATTATTAAATATTTATGTTAATAATAATTGTTATTTTTAACGTCTGCAAAAATATGAATTTTTTTGATTCAAGAAACAAAATTCAATAATTTTTATAAAAAAATCGAAAATCCTGAAAATCAGCTGTTTGGAATCTATAATTCCTCGTTGTCTGCGAAACTGTAATAATTGTTTTCACCTATTATTATATGGTCAAGGACTGTGATCTCCAAAATCCTGCCTCCGGAAACAATGTGGTCCGTGAGTTTCCTGTCGGTTTCGCTTGGACTGACATTGCCCGACGGGTGGTTGTGACACAGCATCAATGCCGTTGCGTGATTTTCAATGGCTGTGCTGAAAATCACCTTCGGGTCGGCTGTGGTGCCGTTTATGCCGCCTACGCCAATGCGTTCCAATTTCAGGACTTCATTCGAGGAATTGAGAAGCATGACCCAGAATTGCTCGTGTGACAAGTCCGACATCCTCGAATAGAAATATTCGAATGCTTCCGAACTGTTGTTAATCTTGGTTTTCTGGGCGGCTTCGGCGAAGCGTCTTCTTCTTCCGAGTTCGAGGGCTGCGGCAATCGTGACAGCCTTGGCCTCGCCTATGCCGTCGTACTGCATCATGTTGCCGATGCTCAATTGTGAGAGTTTTATGAGATTGTTGTCAACATCGGAGAGGATGCGTCTCGACAGGTCAACGGCGGTCTCCTTCTTGTTGCCTGACCCCAAAAGAATAGCGACCAATTCCGCATCACTCAGGGTTTCTCTTCCTTTGATCAGCATTTTTTCTCTGGGGCGGTCTTCAGTGGCCCAGTCTTTTATTGTGCTATTTCCTGAAAATTTCGTCAAGATTTCTGGATTTTTTGTGTTGTTTCTTGCTTGTGACACTCATTTTACGGAATATTTTGCTTGTCTCTTCACAACCCGGCTTCCTGATTTTTTTCGGGATGCTTATGTGAAGGTTGCATTCGAGAGCTCTGTTAAATCTCGTGCCGGTGATGTTGTAAGCGTGAATGTTCGTCGGAATGGACGACTCGTCAATTTCCATTTCAGAGAAACTATTGATGAAGCCGATATTATAACCTGCATCTAATCTGGTGAGCATCATGTAGTTGCCAATCTTGAATTTCCAGCGGACACCGAACCCGAAGTACAGCCCCGCATCTATGTCATGCATGTTCGCCTTCCCGATATTGATGTTCGCTTCCGGAATCGGTAGCCCTTGTTGATCAAGGGTTATTTCACCACCGAGAAGATAGCTGAAATCCGGCGCCAAAAACAGGAACGGTTGGATGTTGTGGTTGTTGCCAATTGAAAATCTGAACATTAAAGGTATCCTGAAGGAAACGTATCTTGATTTGACCTCGTATGTCACGTCGTAAAGTTCTTCGCCGTATGAATATGTTGTATTGAAGCCTTTATGCGCAACGAGCAACTCCGGCGAAATGGAAAACACATCACCTATCGGCACTTCGATGAAAACGCCGAAATTTGGTCTCAATGCGTGATCATTCGGGAGGCTGGACAGGTTCTCGTCTGAATATTTGAATCTCGCGGTGCCGATGCCGCCCACGATACCGAAAACAGGCTTGTTGCCATATTTGGCTAATTCGTTTCCCTTGACTGGCTGTCCGATTTGTCCTGACAAACTCGCCGCGGCCGCAAGCAAAACAAAAATGGATAAAATGATTTTCTTCATGACAATAAATCTCTTAAGATTCAGTTTTCCGCAATTCTTTCCGCAAGACCGTCCTCATCCCTGTAAATGAAAAAAACACCTTTATCATAACTGATAGGGATGCCTGTGGTGTCGTCTGAATCGTCGTGTACGTCCAAAATGATATTTGCGAAATAAGGGTCCTTTATGCCGTCGTCGCAGATTTCTCCTTTGATGAGAACCGCTCGTTTGATGTTTATTGTATTTGCGCCATCGAATAAGGACTTCTCCTCAAGACCATATATGGTGAAATAATTGTCGTGACCTATAATGTAAACTGTATCTGTCCTTGTCTCGAAGGCCTCTTCGAGAATGAAAATTGCCTCTCTGTTGTGCTGGTCTTTAATGGTTAGAGGCATCTCGCGCTCGTAAACATCAAGTGGCCATAGTTCAGTGGTGTTTGAATAAACTCTCTGTTTCCTGTTCACAATATAGTCGCCTTCGATTTTCGGGGGGATGTAGCCTTCATGAATTTCTCCGAATTCAGCCAGAAATGAGTTTTGCAAAGAATCTGGAATCATTTCGATGATGTCTTGGACGTATGTCTCCTTGCCCAGAAGGATCACTGTTGTCTCGTCGTTCTTCGTGCAGCTGAATACGATGAATGATACTATCGCTAATGCAAAGATGTTCAGATATTTCATTTATTAATGTGTTTTGTTAAACGTTTTGTGAGTTTCCTGTCCGATGTCACAATCTCTATCACGTATATCGAGTCGGGCAGTTCGCTGATGTCAATGGTGACAAAGTCTTCTCTTTCGAACACGAAAGTCTTCATCACCGTGCCTGATGCGTTTACTACGTTCACGACCTCGATGCCGTCGGCCTCAATGTTCACGTATCCGTCAGACGGGTTGGGATAGACGTTCGCTCCCGCCGCCTCGTTCTCGTCAACGCCGAAGAAATCGGCGTAAATATCGATGGATTTTGATACGGTGTTGCATGAGTTGTTTGCCCATACTGTGAGTGTGCTGGTCTCAGGTGTGGTGACGATTATTATGCACTCGTTCATGTTGGGGTACATGCCCCACTTTTCGTTGTCAAGTTCCCAGTGATATTCATCACATCCGTCGATTGGGTCAATACTGTACTTGTATTTTCCCGGGAGCAAGTCTGTCACGACGAAGACGTTGCTCGGCCCGTAGAGCGTGTCGGGAGACTTTAATTTGGCTGTCACCACGAAGCTCACGTCGAAGATGCTGTCGCAGCCGAGTTCGGTCTCAAGTTCGGAGATGATATTGTTGTATGTCCCTGGTTCCGGTTGCTGGATGTTAAGTCCGTAGTTGGTGTAGTCGTCGTCCTCACAGATTGTGTCGATGTCAGGTGCGGTGTAATAGGTCGATGCCACATAAAGGTCAAGGTAAACCGTGCTGCTGCAGCCATATTGGTCGGTGATGTCATTGGTGAATGTGTGGTTTCCGACATCCAGCCCCTCGAAGTGAAAATACTGGTCTTCGTATTCATCCCCTAAACAAATTGTGTCTGATGGCAAATAGATGTCAGGATGTTCGTGGACGGCAATTTCAATGGAGTTCTCGACATAACCTTCGATACATCCGATTTCGTCAATTCCTCGTAAATAGTATGTTCCTGCGTCATCAGCCGTGATATTGGAAATGGTGAATGGGAATTCATTGACATGCACTCCGTTGGGTCCGAATAACTCGGCGTTGATGACATTGACGCCGATGTAGTCGAGAACCAGGTCGTCTCCCTCGCAGTAATCCGTCTTGTCAGGTCTGAACATGATTTTTGAAAACTCGTTGTAGTCGGAGAAAAAGCCGTATGTGCAGGTGTTGACATTTGCGGAAAGAACGCCGAGCTGGAAATATCCGTCTCTGTGGGTGTTCTCAATTCTCATGATCGAGTTGACGGGTATGTGGTTGGAGATGTCTTTCCTGCAATATGAATATTCGTGGTTTGAGGGCACCTCACTGAAATCCGACGCCTTGATGATGTTTGCGTCGCCATTTACTATGAAGCCGTCGGTGTTTTTTGTCTCAATCACAATGGTGACAATCATCTTGCACCCGCCGCCGATATCGGGACGTCTGTACAATACGACGTTCGATCCTGTGCATTGGATTTGTGGCAGCACAGTCCCGCCCATTTCGTCAGATTCATTGACTGTCAGTTGAAAAACGGAGATCGGTTTGTCGGATGTTATGTGGCACACGTCGTCTGCCATCTGATACATGTAATCTTCTCCGATTGAAAGTGTTGCTGTCTGATTGCCATTTATGGATATTTTTGTGTCGCTTTGTATGGGGTAGATGTAGAGTCTGTCCTCCTTGTCTCCCGATCTCACTGTGAAATATTCCATCCCGAGTAAATCCGTCGGCACCAATTGGTCTCCGACAAGGTCGAAGTGCTTGTCTGATCCGGTGGCGGAGTCGTCGGAAGAGTTCACGGCGATTGGTTTGTCGGACGTGATGCGGGTTCCTTTTAGATGTCCTTCGGGGGCGTTGCTTGCGGCTTCCACTGCGTACGACTGCCCGCGGTTGAGCGTCACGGTGACGGGTTGCCCTGCGGGGATGTCTCCCTTCAAAGGCACGTTTGACACGATGGTGACACTTGTGTTGTCATAAACGGCCACAAACTCCGCTCTGCTGCAAGTGGTGCTGTACTTGTTCGGATATGTATGTTGTGTTGAGACGACAAAACTCTTGCCGAGCGCGTTGGAGCCTTTCAAAGTGTATATTTCACTGTTGTTGTTGTTTGATTCGTAATAAATGGATACGGGGGAGCTTGAAGTTATGCGGAAACCGTAGTTTACAACGGTGTTGTAAGGCTGTGTCTCAACAATTCCGATAATGTCTGAAACATCATAAGTCTCAAATGAATTTGGTGCAAGATAGAATGTTTGAGGTTCATAACCATCTTGATTCGCCGGCTGCGAAAACGTTACGGTGGCGGGTTCATTGTACGAAGTTATGCAGAAACGGATGGGGTGTTCTGCATGTTTCTGCTCTAAATCCGGAGCGGCAAACCAGAATTCGGTTCCAATCTGCGCTTTCAGTGACAGCCCTAATATCAGAAATAATAATGTATATAATGTTTTTCTTGTCATAATTTGATGTAAATTCCTGTATTCGTTAGCAAAATCATGCATACGACATGGTCGTGCGCCAAAGTTTAAAAACGTTGCAAAGATACGATTATTATTCACATGTTGAGGAAATAAAAACAAAAAATCCTCTCCGTTTCCGAAGAGGATTTTTTCTGTCCCTTGATATAAAACCGATACCCGACTTATGCCAGTTTCGCTGCGAAATGTGCGAGCTTTGACTTCAAGTTTGCAGCCTTGTTGCGGTGGATGATGCCGCGCTTTGCCGTGCGGTCGATGACCTTGTACATCTCCGAAAGCTTCGCTTCCGCATCAGCTTTGCTTGTTAATTCCCTGAAGCTTCTGACTGCTGCGCGCATTGCTCTGGCATAGAAGCGGTTGTGTAAACGTCTTTCTTCTGTCTGACGGATTCTCTTCAACGACGATTTGTGATTTGCCATATTTCTTATCTATTTTTATTTCTTTTTCTATACTTCTTTTTCGAGCTGCAAAATTATACATTTTTTGCATACGAAAAACATTTTTCTTAAAAATTTTTTCAACAAATCATTTCCGAGTTGTCACCTTTATTAATGATGTCTTTCAAAGTGACTTCAACGAAGGTGTTTCTTTCTAACCCTTTGGTTTTCAGCCTCAACGGGATTTGATTTCCGTCTTGACATCTTCGGCCCACAATTTCCAGTCGGTTTCTTCCAGATATTTTTCAACTTGTTTCCGCAATTCGGGGATGTTGTTAATGGTAGTCTCATACAAAGTCAAGGCATTCACACTTGCATATCCATGAACCAAAATGTGTCTCATGCCCTGTATAATATCCCATGGGGTCTCCGGATGTGTGTCTTTGAATTCTTTTGTCAACATATATGCAGCTTCCCCGACAATTTCAACAGTTTTCATCACGGCAAAGTACGACCTGACATCGTTCACGAAATCATTATAAGACATCTCTTTCACGATATTTTCGGCGATTTCGGAATAATGTCTTATGTCTTCAAGCCGCCCCTTGTCTCTGACACGTTCTCTCATAAATCAGCTTTTTGTCTTTTTCCGCACTCGCATTGGCGTATGGGCGCAATGAGCCATCCTCCACCAAATCGATTTCCCGGCCAAGTAAGTTCTTCAAATCCTGATGCATCTTGGACATTGTAAACAGCGTGAACGGCCCGCCTGAACGGTCAGCCACAAAAAGCACATCAATGTCGCTGTCTGATGTCTCTTCGCCACGAGCATACGAGCCAAACAACCATGCCTTCAAGACAGGCTGCGTCTTGAAATAATTTGCAATCATTTCTATCATGTCTTGTGTACTCATGATCCTGCTGTTTAAACATGGCGCAAAAATACTATAATTTTTTTGAAAAAAATCAGTGCATACACGAAAAATTTTTTTTAGGAAGTTGTCATTTTGCCGGTGTGATGGCTTCCATTTCCGAGTTGTCACCTTTATTAATGATGTCTTTCAAAGTGACTTCAACGAAGGTGTTTCTTTCTAACCCTTTGGTTTTCAGCCTCAACGGGATGTAATTCTCGCCGTAGCCTCTCGCCGTGCCGTCGGCCATGACGCGCTCGACCAGCATTTTCTGCGGCTTGCCGAGCATCCGGTTGAAATATTTCAATTTGTTTTCAGACGAAATCTGTCTTATTACTGCACTCCGTTCGGTCTTCACCGTTTCCGGAATCTGATTCGGCAAGGAGGCGGCTTTCGTTCCTGTCCTGACGGAATATTTGAAGGTGTGAATGTGGCTGAAGCCGATTTTTCTGCACAGCTCCGCGCTTTCCGCGAAGTCTTCTTCCGTTTCGCCGGGGAAACCGACAATTACGTCCGTCGTGATGTTGAAATCTGGAACCGCGCTCTTGATTCTGCCGCACATCTCCTTGAACTGCGCCGCCGTGTAATGACGGTGCATCTCGCGCAAGGTGTTCTCGGCTCCGCTTTGCAGGCAGATGTGCATGTGCGGTGCCAACTTCGGATTCTCAAACAGCTTCAGGAAACGGTCGCTGAAATTGTCGGGTTCGATCGACGAGACCCTGACCCTAAAGTCGCCGTCGATTTTCAGGATTCCTTCAATCAGCTGTTCGAAATTCACGTTTTCGTATTGATAACGCCCCATGTTCACGCCGGTCAGGACGATTTCCTTGAAGCCGTGGTCAACCACCTGACGTATGTTTTCGTATATCTCTTTGTCGCAACGGCTTGTGGCTCTGCCTCTTACGTTCGGGATAATGCAATAGGAACAGAAGTTGTTGCATCCGTCGTGTATCTTTATCAGGCTTCTGGTGTGGAAGGTGTCGAAAGCCGGGCTGTAACTGAAAAGGTCTTTGTCGAAGCCTTCGGGGTCAACGGGTTCGCCTTTTACATAGCCGTCAATGATGTTGAATAGTGCGTATTTCCTCTCGTTGTCGATGGCGAAGTTGATGACGCCGGAGTCGAGCATCTCCTGTCTCCTGTGGTTCACCATGCAGCCTGTCGCGGCGATGACGGCGGTGGGGTGGGAGCGGCGTATCTGATTCAACGCCTGCCTGCATTTCTGGTCGCTCTGGTTCGTCACAGTGCATGTGTTTACGATGTAGATGTCGGCATCGTCATCATTCTCAACGATTTCGTAGCCTGCTGCCTTGAACTGCGACGCCAGCGCATCCGTCTCATACAGGTTCACCCTGCAACCCAATGTCTTAAACGAGACCTTCACCACTTTCTACTTTATAAACTTTCTACTTTCTACTTTCCAACTCCGCAAGCTCGCCTTCGATTGACAGCTCCGTCGCGCTCGTCACCTTCACTGTCACGATCTGCCCGATGAGTCTCTTGTCCGCCGATTTGAAACGGATGACGATTTTGCCTTCCGTGTGTCCTGTCAGATAACCGTTTTTCCTGTCGCAGCCTGTGACAAGCATTTTCTGTGTCTGACCTATAAGTCCCTGATTATAAACGAGAGAGTGTTTCATCAATTCGTTTGTCAAGATGTGATAACGTTCGCGTTTCTTCGATTTCGGGACGTCGTCGGCCCATGTTGAAGCCACCGCGCCCGGACGTACGCTGTACTGCGCGATGAACGCCATGTTGTACTTGAACTCCTCCATCGCCTTGCGCGTGTTCTCGAACTCCTCTTCCGTCTCGCCAGTGAAACCCACGATGATGTCGGTGAATATCGTCGCCGTCGGCAGTAATCTTCTGATTGTCTGAATGATGTGACGGTATGCCTCGAGGTTGTGCTTGCGGTTCATGCGTTGAAGCATGGCGTCGTCGCCCGACTGAATCGGGATGTGAATCTGCTTCGCCAGGCACTTGTACTGCGAGATGACCTCGATGACCTCGTCGCTCATGTCGCGCGGGTGAGGCGAGGTGAAATAAACCCAGAACTCCTTTCCGCTTGCGTCGCCGTACTGTCCGACGCGTCTCAACAACTCAGCGAAGTTTATCTCTTCGCCTTTCTTGTCGAGGCCGTACGAATTGACGTTTTGTCCGAGCAAGGTGATTGATTTATAACCTTTGTCAACAAGACATTTCAGTTCGGCTAAAATTTCCTCCGATTTTCTTGAGACCTCGCGCCCTCTCGTGTAAGGCACGGCGCAGTATGTGCAGAACTTGTTGCATCCGTTCTGTATCGGGATGAACGCCTCGAACTCCGAAAGATGGTCCGGTTCGATGACCCAGAAACGGTCCATGTTCGCAGACGGGTTTATGTTCTCAAAACGCTTTGGTGTCGGATTATTAATGTAAGGTGCGGTGAAGTGAACCTGCTTGATTTGTCCGGCTGGAGCATTGTCGGTCGGTCGCTGTCCGTTGACAGGCACGAAGACTCCGTATTGCCTTATCATGTCGGGCAGGTCAGGGAGTTCGTTCATCGTGAAGACGAGGTCAAACAACTTTACGAAACGCTCGCGGTCGGCGGGGAGGATGCAGCCAGAAACGAAGGTGATGCAGTTGCGGTTCGCTTTCATCTCGTTCCATTTCAGGATGCGGCTATAGACTTTGTCGATGCCTTTCTGCCGAACCGAACACGCTATGACGCCCAAAATCGTCGCATCTTCTTCCTTGTCGGTTTCATTGAAACCCATTCCCTTCAACACTGTCCTCACACGTTCCGTGTCGCTTCTGTTCATCTGGCAGCCCAATGGCAGTAAAAAGTACTTCATCAGTTTGAAAGTTTGTAAAGTTCTTAAAGTTTTTAAAAACAGATGATTTTACCGAAAATAAAAATCGTGCAAAATTACAAAAATCTATCTTACCAACTGTTTTCAGGTGAAAATATTTGTGAAATTTATGTCAACAGCATGAAAAATCCAAATGTTTTCTGTCACAGAAATGAAAACAGAGTGTTTGATATGTGAGAAACAAAATCGAAATTCGCCTGATTTGGCAAATGTGCAATACTTCCTTTTCTGTTGCTTATGTCGTTTTTTCGTGAAAAGATCTGAATGTCAGATTACTTCTCCACAAAATGCTGATAGAACGCCACTATGGTCTCGATGCCCTTGAAGAAGTGGTCGAGCCGGTAGTTCTCGTTCGGCGAGTGTATGGCATCGGAGCCGAGGCCGAAGCCCATGAGTATCGACTTGATGCCGAGCACCTGCTCGAAACGTGAGATGATCGGGATGGAACCGCCGCTTCTCATCGGGATTGGCAGCTTGCCGTAGGTGTTGTAGAACGCCTTTTCCGCAGCCTTGTATGCCGGCACATCAATAGGGCAGCCGTAAGCCTGTCCGCCGTGCAGACATTTCACGTTCACAGTCACATAATCAGGTGCTATGCTCTCGAAATATTCCTTGAAGAGCCGGCCTATCTTCTCATGGTCCTGATTAGGGACGAGACGGCATGAAATCTTCGCGTAAGCCTTTGAAGGAAGCACTGTTTTGGAACCTTCGCCGGTGTAACCGCCCCAGATGCCGCAGAGGTCGAAGGTCGGACGGATGCCGACGCGTTCGATTTTGGTGTAGCCTTCCTCTCCGCGCAACGCCTTGACACCTAATGAGTTCTTGAACTCTTCCTCGTTGTAAGGGGCCATGTTGAGCATCTCGCGTTCCTTTGCGGAAGCCTCAACGACATCATCGTAGAAATGAGGTATGGTGATGTGGCTGTTCTTGTCCATCACTCCGGCGACCATCTCGCACAAGGTGTTGAGCGGGTTCGCCACTGCGCCGCCGAACAGCCCTGAATGAAGGTCGGCGTTAGGTCCGGTGACCTCCACCTCCCAGTAGGCGAGGCCGCGCAGTCCTGTGGTGATCGACGGACAGTCGCTGGCGATCATGCTGGTGTCGGAAACGAGGATGACATCGGCCTTGACGAGGTCTTTGTATTCCTCAATCCATTTTGAGAGGCTGCCCGAGCCGATCTCCTCTTCGCCTTCGAGCATGAATTTCACGTTGCATGTCAGCGTGCCGGTCCTCACCATCGTCTCGAAAGCCTTGGCGTGCATGAAGGCCTGGCCTTTGTCGTCGTCGGCGCCGCGAGCCCAGATCTTGCCGTCTTTGATGACCGGCTCGAACGGATCGGTGTTCCACAGCTCAACAGGGTCAACAGGCATGACGTCGTAGTGGCCGTAAACCAACACTGTCGGCAGCGACTTGTCGATGATTTTCTCGCCATAGACGATGGGGTTGCCTTCCGTCGGCATCACCTCGGCCTTGTCGGCACCGGCCGCCAAAATGCTGTCACGCCAATATTCCGCCGCTCTGACCATGTCGGGCTTATGCGCTGATTCTGAACTGATTGATGGGATTCTGATAAGTCCGAAAAGCTCCTCCAAGAAGCGGTTTTCGTTTTCCTTGATGTAATTTTTGATCTTGTCCATATTAATAAACCTTTGACGTTTTTAAATAATTCCGCAAAGTTAAAAAAAACATTGACAACCCACTTGACAAAAATGCGAAATTAGTGTACTTTTGCGGAAATTTTAAAAATAAACGACATGGCAAGAGACATAGCACCAACACCGCCGTTGCACGGACAAGATGCAATAGATTTTATCGCGGAGCTTGAGAAGAACGAGAAAGTGAGTGAAGAGGAAAGAAAAAGGATTTTCGCGAATGCGGAAATTTTTAAATCATGGTTGACATTTAAATTCTGATGGCACAACTTACAGCTGATTTACGGATGTTTCGGCTGAAAGAGGAATATGTCATTGGAGATTTTGACTGCGGAAACCAAGACCTTAATGATTTCTTGTTAAATGAAGCCAAACTTTTTTCAAAATATTTACTTTCAGTCACTTACATAATTGAACAACGCGGAGATGTTGTGGCATTCTTTTCGTTGTCAAATGATAAAATTTCAATTCCAGACAGTGATAAATCCACATGGAGAAAGATTAAATCGAAATTTCCACGCAGGAAACATCGTTCGGATTATCCTGCTGTCAAGATTGGACGACTTGGAGTCGCTAAACAATACCATAATCAAAACATTGGAACTGTGATACTTAATGCGGTTCAGACAATGTATGTGGAAGAGAATCGCGCCGGCTGTACCTTTATAACGGTTGATGCCTTGAAAGAAGCTGTTCCGTTTTATTTGAAAAATGGTTTCAAATTTTTGAAAAAGTCGGAAGAAAACGATGGTAAAGAAACAAGTCTCCTTTATTTTAATTTGACAAGTCTGTCTTAAACAAAACGGGTTACTGATAGTTTTTAAGTCTCATTTCCTCTCCGTCGAATTCGGCGTAGGTGAAGTCCCTGAGCCAGTTGCCGACGACGGTGGTGACAGCGTGGCTTCCGGTCTTGTACTGCATTGCCTTGTGCTGGTGTCCGAAGACGAAGAAGTCGATTGTCGGGTCTTTTTCCGATTCAATCTGTGCGTATTTGTAAAGCCGCGTGTTCTCGATGTCAGAATAATAGTTGCCATTGGCTTCTTTTTCGAGTTTCATGACGCGGTGGTTGTGCGACCATTTTAATGCTATTTTGATTCCAAGGTCGGGGTGTATGATTCTGAAAAGCCACTGGTTGAACTTGCACTCGAACACTCTCTTCAGGAATTTGTAACCGCCGTCACCGGGGCCGCGTCCGTCGCCGTGGACCATGAAGAATTTCTTTCCTTTAAGCATCATCACTTCCGGTTCCCTGTGAACCTGGATGCCGACTTCTTCCTGAAGATACGAGAACGTCCAGAGGTCGTGGTTGCCGGCGAATAGATGAACCGCGATGCCGCTGTCGATGAATTCGGCGAGTTTGCCGAGCAGCCTGACGTGCCCGCGCGGGATCACCGTCTTGTATTCAAACCAGAAGTCGAAGAGGTCGCCCATGAGGAAAAGCCCCTCGCACGATTCCTTGATTGAATCAAGAAAAGCGATGAGTTTCCTCTCGCGCATCTGGCTGTCTTCCAATGTCGGCACGCCAAGATGAAAATCAGTAACGAAATATATTTTCCCCATTTCCCCCGGAATTTAAACCTCTTTTAACTTTCAAACTTTATAAACTTTACAAACTTTCAAACTTCACAGACTTTCCAGCTCCATCTCGTCAAAGCGTTTCATCATTTCCTTGAGTATCGCACTCATCTTCGGCTCCGCCACGTTCGCGGCGTTGATGACTTCTTCGTGTGTCACTTCGCACGGCAAGTCTTTCCCGCCGAGGTCGGTGATGACCGACATGGCGAAGACCGGCAGCCCGCAATGGCGAGCCACGATTACTTCCGGTACCGTTGACATCCCGACGCAGTCGCCGCCGATGATGCCGTAGTAGTTGTATTCCGACGGCGTCTCGTATGACGGGCCTGAGTCAGCGACATAGACGCCATGCTGCACTTCGATTCCCAGTTCATTGGCGATCTTGTCAGCCAAGGCGATGGCTTTTTTGCTGTAAGCCTCGCTCATCTCGGGGAAACGCGGTCCGATTCTGTCGTCGTTAGGTCCGAGGAGCGGATTCGGCAGCAGGTTGATGTGGTCGGTGATTATCATGATGTCGCTCACACGGAATGTTTTGTTTATGCCGCCGCTGGCATTTGAAAGCACCAGAAACTTAATCCCCAGATATTTCATCACCCTGATGGGGAAGGTGATGGTCTTCGTGTCGTAGCCTTCGTAGTAATGGAAACGTCCTTGCATCACGACAACCTTGCGGCCGCTCAACGTCCCGAAAATTAATTTGCCTGCGTGTCCTTTTACAGTGGAGACTGGAAAATTCGGAATCTCCTCGTATGCTATTTCGTATTGAATGTCAATGTCTTCGGTCAGACCGCCGAGGCCGGAACCTAAAACAACGCCTGCCAACGGCTCGAACGAATCCGTCTTTGAATTTATAAAGTCAACAGTCTCAAGAATCTTTTCTAACTCCAACATAATCAAATATTTCTTTGGTGAAAACTTTCTCGTTGTCATTGTGGAAACGCACCTTTATCGGAATAGTGAAAAGCGGCACGTTTTCAAATTTGCAAAGGTAGGAATTATTCGCCAATCTCATGAAATCTTTTTCGGTCGTGACGACAATTTTCCTTCTTCCTATAATGTGATCGTAATTGCTGATTATCTCGTCAACGTCTTTTTCCGTGAAGTTGTGATGATCCTTGAAGTGCATGATACTTAGTGCGTTGGTTTTTCTGTTCACATAGTCTTCAAGTGGATATGGGTTGGCGATGCCGCAGAAAAGCAGGATCGAACGGTTTTCGCTCAAATCAGTTGTTTGGGCGATTTCGTTTACGGGGTTGAAATCATCAAAGCTGATGCGGGAGAAAAGAATTTTCTGGTGGCTTTTCGGTTTCAGGGATTCAGTTATGCTTTTTTTGGTGTATGGGTCAAGCACTGTGGGGCATTTCGTCACGATGATGATGTCGGCGCGTCGTGCAGCATATTTTATATCGCGCAGATTTCCGGTTGGGGTCAGCCTGTCTTTTGAATAAAGATTGTGATAATCAGTGAGTAAGATGTTGAAACCTGGCTTTACGTAACGGTGTTGGTAAGCGTCATCGAGCAGAATCACGTCGGGTTTGTCTTCCAATCCCATAAGTTTCCTGATTCCGTCGGCGCGTTTCTCGGCAACGGCGACGGTGATTTCCGGAAATTTGGTGAAATATTGCATCGGTTCGTCGCCGATGTCTTCGTGCGTGACGCCTTCTTTGGCCAAAATAAAACCTTTTGTCTTTCTGCCATATCCTCTGCTTAAAACAGCCACTTTCATGGATTCCGAAAGCAGTCTGATGAGGTACTCGGTGTGTGGTGTCTTTCCTGTCCCGCCAAACGAGAGATTGCCGACGCATATCACCGGAATGTCAAATGTTTTTGATTTTAATATATTGAAATCGAACAATTTATGTCTGATAAATAGTATGATTGAATATATTAACGACAATGGGTATAATAGTGATTTCATGACACGTCTCTTGTATAGTAAAAGTCTGCAAAAATACGAATAATTATTTGGAAATCAAGAATTTTAATAAATTTTTTTCAAAAAAGACGGTTTTGTGAAATAATATGAAAAAAATACTTAATTTCGCCGAAAAATTTATGTGATGAGAAAAGTCAGTGAAATTGTGGCTTGCATAACAGAGATTGCGCCGTTGGAATGGCAGGAATCGTGGGACAATGCGGGGCTTTTGGTCGGCGATGCCGATATGACGGTTGACAAGGCTTTGGTGGCTCTTGATGTCACCGAGGCTGTCATCGATGAAGCGATTGAAAAGGGATACCATCTTGTGATAAGTCATCATCCGTTGATTTTCAAGCCTTTAAAACATCTTCTTTCGGAAAACACGTTGGAGAGAACCGTGATGAAAGCGATAAAGAACGACATTGCGATTGCATGCATGCACACTAATCTCGACAACAGCAGAATCGGTGTGAGTTTTGAACTCGCGAAAAAACTCGGCTTGAAAGACGTTCACGTGCTTGAACAAATCAAGGGAATTGACGTGGAAGCCGGCTGCGGAATGGTCGGATTTCTTGAAAACGAGATGGATGAACGTGATTTTTTGACTTTGGTGAAGGATAATCTCGGCGTAAAAGCACTCCGGCATTCAGATTTTCTGAACAGGAAAATAAGGAAAGTTGCGGTGTGCGGCGGATCGGGATTTTTCTTGTTAAATGATGTAAAACATTGTAATGCAGATGCTTACGTGACGGCGGATGTGAAATATCACGACTTCTTTGAGGCCGACGGCAAACTGCTTTTGGTCGATGCCGGACATTATGAAACGGAACAATTCACAAAAGAATTAATTGCTGATGTTATTTTAAAAAAAATTACTAATTTTGCAGTTTCAATTTCTGAAGTAAAAACGAACTCGATAAATTATTTTGTATAAATTAAAATAATACATAAATGGCTGAAAATCAAGAAAATAAGCTAAACGAAGAAGAACAGGTTGAAATTACTGTTGAAAAGAAACTTGTTGCACTTTACACTTTGCAGCAGATTGATTCAAAGATTGACAGAATCCGCATCCAGCGTGGTGAGCTTCCAGAGGAAGTCCAAGACCTTGAAGACGAAGTCGCCGGTCTTGAGACACGTATAGAAAACTACAATGAAGAAATCAAGAAGTACAAGACGGATATCGCGAACTTCAAGATTAAGATTAAGGAGACTCAGGCAAAGATCAAGAAATATCAGGAACAGCTCGACAACGTGCGTAACAGCCGTGAGTATGATTCTCTCCAGAAAGAGACTGAATATGAGTCACTTGAAATTCAACTTTGCGAAAAGAAGATTCATGAGTGCACCTTCAAAATGGAAGATGTGAAGAAGAATCTCACCGATACGGAGGAGAAAGTCGCGGAACGCAAGTCTTATCTCGAAGGCAAACGTTCGGAGCTCAACACTCTCATTGAGGAGACTGAAAAAGAGGAGAAGACACTGATGGCGCAGTCGGCTGAGAGTGAGTCGGTCATCGAAGACCGTCTGCTCACCGCATACAAACGTATCAGAAAAGGCGCACGCAACGGCCTCGCGGTCGTGAACATCGAACGTGACGCCTGCGGCGGCTGTTTCAGCAGAATACCTCCGCAACACCAACTCGACATCCGCATCCATAAGAAAATCATCGTTTGTGAGTATTGCGGACGTATCCTCGTTGACGACGATATCATTGAACAATACAAATCAATGAACTAACGATATCAAACAAAAAAAGCGTCATCTGCAAAGGTGACGCTTTTTTTTATGCTCTTGGTTTTCTAATCCAACTTGAACTTGAGTGACATCACAATCTGATGCAGGTTTTTCGTCTCATCGATTATGTTTGTGTTCTCAAAATCCGCCTCCGGGATCTGGTCGGAGTAAGGTGCGTAAACGTAATACGAGTTGGTTGTGCGACCATACACGTATGCGGCGTCGATGGTGAAGCTATGGATTGTGTGTCCGATACCGAGTGAGAAATTGTTTGTCCTGAAGTTCTTCTCCGACAATCCGTAAGGGCTGCCGTAGAATGCGTAACCAGCTCTGAAACAGACGCTTTTGACTCTGTATTCGCCGCCGAGACGGAAGTTTGAAGTTGCCTTGAAAATGTCGTCCAATGCTCTGTTTATGTATGAGTAATCGTAATCCCTGCAACTCAGATACGCATTTCTGTAGTTGACAAATTCGTAGTCGAATGTTATCATGCCTTTGTTGCCGAAGATGAAGGCCGCGCTGGCGTCAAAACGCAGCGGCGTGGTGAGTTTGTAACTGTAGTTACTTGTCGGAGTGTCGTAGTTCTTTATGTTGCTGTGGCTGCTCGGACTTGGATCCGGATCCGACTTGTATTGCGCTGTCGTATATGTTCTCCAGCTTTCGTCGATGTCGTAAAGCGTTGGCGTGTGGAACGAAAGACCAAGACGCAGCCATTTCGCGGGATATCCGATCAAGCCGAACTTGCCGCCGACACCCCAGCCGTTGGTTGAGATGATTTCCTCCTGCATCCAATACTGGAAGTTGCGGAATGTCGGGTTGTTCGACTGGTTCACCTCCTTGTAGTCGTTTGTGGTGTATCTGTAAAGCCTTGGGATGTCGAGTGACAGACCGATGAACCATTTGTCGCACAGGTTGAAACTTAAGGAAATGGAGATTTCATCGGTGTAACCTTTTTTCAACATTCCGCGCTGCTGGGTTATGTAGCCATCTGGGACGGTTGTCGTGTAAAGGTTGTTCTCACTGGCACCTATGACGTAAGTCTCCCAAAGTGGATAGATGTAATTCGGTGAGAATGAATACAATTCATCGGCGTTGTTAATGTCGCTTGCCGCCATGTCGATGAAATATGCGTCAACGAGGGAACTTGTTGTGTTCAGACCTGACGCAAATGTTTCCTGTGTGTAGTTGTTGATTCTGTTCATTCCGATGCCGAAGTTCACCGACTTCAGAATTTCATCGTTTTCTTGGAATACCACCGCCGCTCCGATGTTGTTTAAGGGCAATCTTATCTCGGTGGCGGAATTGGAATATCCGTTGAATTCCGATTTCGTGTTGGCTATCGTCAGACCTGGTGTGAACACGAAGGAAGAATGTCTGAACAGTCCTAATCCAGCAGGGTTGATTGAGATGGAGGAGAAGTCTTGTCCCACCGCGCCCATGGCGTTGCCCATAGCCGCGCTTTTTGCCGTTCCCTGATAAAATGATGTGGAAAAGTCATAGACATCCAATATTCCCTGAGCCTTGATGAACAAAGGCGTCATTAATGCTAATATTAATAATGTGCGTTTCATTTCTTTAACCTTTTTATTTTTAACCTTAACTTTTCACCTGATTACCGTCTTCCGCCTCCTCCGACACTCCCGCCGCTGCGTCCGCCTCCGCCGAAACTGCCGCCTCCGCTACGACCGCCCCCGAAGCTTCCGCCACTGCTGCGACCCCCGCCGAAACTGCTGCTGCCGCTTCTTGATGAACCGCTTGAAATCGTGTTGCCGGAGCTTCTTCCAGAAGCGTTGTTTGAAGAACTTCTTGTGGTCGTTGTCGTGCGCACGCTCGTGCCTGTGGAATTATTGCCGGAACTGTGGTTTGTTGTCCGCGTGACTGTGGAATTCTGTGGTCTCACGTACTCGGATCCGGTTTGCGTCGGACGTGAACTTGTTCCGCCGGTGCCGTTGTTCACTGCGCTCTGTGTGCGCTGGTACGAATTTTCAAGTCCTGATGACACCGAGGTTCTTGTTGACTGGCTCGGTCTCGTGCTTTGTGCCGGTCTTGAACCTGTGTTCCCATTGACTGAGGCTGGCCTCGTTGAAGTGCCCGTCGATGTCGGTCTTGTTGAAGTGCCCGTCGATGTCGGTCTTGTTGAAGTGCCCGTTGTCGTTGGCCTTGTCGAAGTTCCAGTTGTTGTCGGTCTCGTTGAAGTGCCCGTTGATGTCGGTCTCGTCGAAGTGCCCGTTGTCGTTGGTCTCGTTGATGATGTCCTTGAACCTGCTGCCACCGATGCTGACGATGAGCCTGTGCGTCCGGTTCTCACGTCAGTTTGTGCCGCTTCTCTCGCCGACCTGCTTGCACGGGCGTTGTTCGCCACCTGCAATCCGCTGCTGACGTATTTGCTTCTGCCGCCGGAGATGCTTCCGTAATTATGCCCGTTGTTGTGATTTGAGTGCGGACGGTCCCATGCGTAATTGTAAACATTCTGGTAAACAACAGGATGGCAGCAGCAGCACGGATACCAAGGATGTGCCGGTCCCCATGGCTTCCAGTAATTCCAGTGCCAGTACGTGCCGTACCACGGGTCGTAACTCCAGCCGAAATACCATGATGGCATATAATACGGGCCGTAATAAGGTCCATAATAAGGTCCGTAGTATGGCCAGCCCCAGCTGTAATACGGCCAGCCTACACCAACGCCGAACTCAATCGTGAATGTCGTTTTCGGCTTGCTTTCCTCAATGATATAGACCGTCTCGCCACCCGCATTTGAGTTGCCTTCCGGGTAATATTCCGAATAGTCGTAGTTTTTGTTTTCTCTTATGGCCGATGAACCGAAGTTGCCGCCGTTTGACGTCACAAGTGTTCCGCTTATTACCGTTGTCTCGTCGTAAGGTGAATAATAAGCGTCGTCATTGACCAAGCCGCCGCTTGACGAGCAGGATATTAGCATAGCTAACATGCCGATTATCAATACAAATGACTTTTTCATAACTATGATATTTTTAAGGTTGTCAATTTTAATTGTTTTTAAAAAAAGTATGCAGAATTTTTTTGTAATTTTGCACGCAAATATACTAACAATTTTCATACCAAAAATAAAAAAAATGGCAAAAGAAATTACAACACGTCAAGAGGATTATTCAAGATGGTACACAGACATTGTGAATAAAGCGGAACTCGCTGAAAATTCGGCAGTTAGAGGTTGTATGGTTATTAAGCCCTACGGATATGCGATATGGGAGTTCATGCATGAGGCTCTCGACAAGATGTTTAAGGCGACGGGTCATGTGAATGCGTATTTCCCGCTTTTCATCCCGAAAAGTTTCTTCTCGAAGGAGGCGAGCCACGTGGAAGGCTTCGCCAAGGAATGCGCTGTCGTCACGCATTACCGTCTGATGAAGAACCCGGAAGGGCCGGGTGTCGTCGTTGACCCTGAAGCGAAGCTCGAAGAGGAACTCATTGTCCGCCCGACTTCGGAGACGATCATCTGGGACACATACCGCAACTGGATCAAGAGTTACCGCGACCTCCCGATATTGTGCAACCAATGGGCCAACGTGGTCCGCTGGGAGATGCGCACGCGTCTGTTCCTCCGCACCGCGGAGTTTCTGTGGCAGGAAGGCCACACCGCTCATGCGACACGCGAGGAGGCGATGGCTGAAGCCGAGAAGATGCTTGGCGTTTACGCTGATTTCGCCGAGAAATACATGGCGGTGCCTGTCATCCGCGGCATCAAGTCGGCAAACGAACGCTTCGCCGGCGCTGTCGAGACATTCTGCATCGAAGCCATGATGCAGGACGGCAAGGCTCTTCAGGCAGGGACGTCACACTTCCTCGGACAGAACTTCGCCAAGGCCTTCGACGTGAAGTTCCTCAACAAAGAAAACAAACTCGAATACGTGTGGGCCACGTCATGGGGTGTCTCAACACGTCTGATGGGCGCACTCATCATGGCTCACTCCGACGACAACGGCCTCGTGCTTCCTCCGAAAGTCGCCCCGATAGAAGTCGTCATAGTCCCTATCTACAAGACCGACGACCAGCAGCAGAACGTCCTCGACTACTGTCGTTCCATGAAAGAACGCCTTGAGGCAAAAGGCCTCAGGGTGAAATTCGATGACCGCGACACCCAGAAACCTGGCTTCAAGTTCGCCGAATGGGAAATGAAAGGCGTGCCGGTGCGTCTCGCCGCAGGCCCGCGCGATGTCGAGAACGGCACGGTCGAGATCGCACGCCGCGACAACATGACAAAGCAGGTCATTTCTGAACAGGAGATGGAAGACCATATCATAAGCCTCCTCGACGACATCCAGAGCAACCTTTACAACAGGGCTCTCGAATACCGCAAGGCCAACACCCACCGCGTCGATACGTGGGACGAGTTCAAGCAGGTCGTCGAAAACGGCGGCTTCGCTTACGCCCACTGGGACGGCACCACGGAGACCGAACTCGCCATCAAGGAGGCGACAAAGGCCACGCTGCGCTGCATCCCGCTCGATGACGACCTCGAAGACGGCATCGACCCGTTCTCCGGCAAACCGTCAAAGAGAAGAGTTATCTTCGCAAAAGCATACTAAGTGGAAAGTCGGAAAGGTGAAAGTTGAAAGTGGCTGGCGCATCATGTTGTGCGTCAGCCATTTTCAACTTTATGAACTTTACAAACTTTCTACTTTTATCAGCCTCCCTTTCGCGTTCTCGCCGTATTCCTCGATGATTTTCACAGGCTCACCTTTGTAATACACATCGCCGGAATGGTCGATGCGGGATTTTAAATGTTCATTGGCTTTCACCCAGCAGTCGCCTGAACTTTTGTTTGTGACGATGACACTGTCTGCGTCATAGTTTTCGGCATGAATCAATCCGTAATCGAGTTTGTGAATCCGCAGGCGCTTGTTGTTTTCGCCGTACAGATTCATCCTGCTGGTGCCGTAGAGGTAGTTTATATCTAATCTCTCACAATTGTTCAGCTCCATGAAGATGTCGCCCGAACCGCCGTCAACTTCGATTGTGTAATCTGATTCTTCGGCGTTGAATTGATTCTCCGTGTGCAGCTCGCCGCAGGCGCCGAATATTATTTTGCTGATGTCGGTGAAGTGCAGTGTCGCGTCAATACGGTAGTCGTAGGTGCGTATCCAGCTGATTTTGTTGTCGTTCTTGATGGTCAGAATGCTGTCGTCAACAGTTGTGATGATGTTGTCGATGATGTTTTCCCCGGCGCATATTTCGATATAGCATGAATCCGATCTCACGAGCGTCACGTTGATGTCGTTGTTTATGACGAGTGTGTCGAACGGTTCAAGCTCTCTGTTTTGCACAACGGTCCTGCCGATTGTCAGCGGTGCTTTTTTGCATGAGGCGAAAGCCAGGATAAACGCCGATATTATGATTGTAAACGTCTTGATTCTCATGTCAATTTATTTTAAAACCGAGACCGAAGCCGAGATAGTCGGCCCATCCCCAGTGTGTGGTTAGCCCGAGGGTGAGGAAGATGTGTTCGCTGATGTTCTGTTTCAGACTGAATTTCTGATATATCCTGCCCTCGCAAAGCTCCTTGCCGCCGACATGACAGCCGAAGTTGAAAAGGAAAGAGGTTGATTCCAGAACGAGCTCGTACGCCACGCTGATGCCCGGCTTGATGATCTCCGCCGAGGTATATGGAATCACCTTGAACTGAAGAATCTCTTTGTCGGTCTCATCGTAAACCAAGTCGAAGCCTATGCCGACCTTGCTCATCCGCGAGACGCGTTTCATCACATCTAACCTGATGTTGTAAACCGACCAGTGCTTCCCGTATCCCATGTATTCGTCGATGTCTTTCACGGAATACAGGAAACCGAAGTACCATGAGATGTTTTTCTTCTCCCAACTTTTATACTGTTCATTGTCAATTGTTTCCAATGGCAGACGGTCTTCTGGCTGTTTCAGGTGGCATCGTCCGCTCAAACCGAACTGCCATAGGTTAATGCCGTTGTTTGGGCATCTAAATCCTCCGTTCGACAAATGCGTCATTCCTGTGTAGAGTGACAGCTGCCAGCGTTCTGAAAGCATCCGGCTGTATTCAAAGTTGATGCTGAAAAGCGCGTTGAGGTGCGAGCCGAGGAATGTGTTCTTGGGGTTGTCTTTGGCATCCCATTTGTTTGTGGCGTAACCGGCGCCGACGCCGAGACGTGCGTTGAGCATGTTTCTCTTGCTTTTCAGGAAGTTGAAACTCATGTACGTGTAAGCCCCGAATATGCTCCCGATCTCGGGCATCCCGCCAAGGCTTGAATATAGCACCGTGATGCCTGCCGCAGGGTAGTTGAGCAGCTGATGCCATGCCTCGGTGCCGAAGGTCTGTTGCTGCACGCTCACCTCGAAAATCGGGAAATGCGCCCTGAAAAGCTGCATCTCCTGATGATGGCACATCATGAACGACCAGCTCGTTCGCAGTTCGATTTGGATGTCGCTCCTGCTGACGGTGTCGTTGCCTTTCGCCGCGATGTCTCCTGTGAAAACGAAAAACAATGTCATCGCTAAAATGACATTAGTTGACATGAAGTATTTCTGATTTTTTTTCACGCTGCAAAGTTACAATTAATATTAACAGCTACATTGTTTTTTGTATTTTTGCAGAAATTTTTTGAAATGGATAAAAGACTTGAGGCCTTCAAAAGGCTTTTGGACATCATGGACGATCTTCGCGCCGGATGCCCGTGGGACAGGAAACAGACTATAGAAAGTCTGCGTCATCTGACAATTGAAGAGACGTTTGAACTCAGTGAGGCGATTATTGCTTCTGATTATCAAGATGTTAAAAAAGAACTCGGCGACCTGATAATGCATATCGTGTTTTATTCCAAGATTGCTGACGAGCGCGGGCTTTTCGATATTTCCGATGTCATCAACAGCATCTGCGACAAGCTCATCGTTCGTCATCCGCACATCTACGGCACAGAAAAAGTGGAGACGGCGGAGGATGTCTTGCAGAATTGGGAGAGGATAAAGATTCAGAAAGAGGGGAACCGCAGCGTCTTGGGCGGTGTCCCGGCCGGTCTGCCGCCGCTTCTGAAGGCGTACCGCATGACCGACAAGGCCTCCGGCGTGGGTTTCGATTGGGAAAATAAAGAAGACTGCTGGAAGAAAGTGCTTGAGGAGATGGACGAGCTTCAGGAGGAGGTGCGCAACGACGGCACCAAGGAACGCAAGGACGAGGAGTTCGGCGACCTGCTCTTCGCTCTCGTCAACTACTCGCGTTTCATAAAAGTCAACGCCGATGACGCACTCGAACACGCCAACGCGAAGTTTAAGAGACGCTTCACTTACATGGAGGAACGCGCCCGCGAGATGGGACGCAGCGTGGCCGACATGACCCTCGACGAGATGGAAGAACTCTGGCAGGAAGCGAAATCGGAAGGGAAATAAACAGCAAAAGACAGCTGCGGATCCATGTTGAAAAAAGTTTTATTTATGTTTTCTCTTTGCCAAAAAATTTCTATTTTTGCAGATTGTTTTTTAGCAAATAGAATAGAAAGGTATGACTATATCAGAATTAACCGCGATTTCGCCTATCGACGGTCGCTATCGCAAAAAGGTCGAGAAACTCGACGAATATTTTTCGGAATTCGGTCTCATCCGCGCCCGCGTCATGGTGGAGGTGGAGTATTTTATCGCTCTTTGTGAGCTTCCGTTGCCGCAGCTCAAAGACTTCGACCATTCAAATTTTGAAGCCTTGAGAAATATTGTGAATGATTTTCAAGTCGCTGACGCACAAGAGATTAAAGACATTGAAAAGACCACAAACCACGATGTGAAAGCCGTCGAATATTTCCTCAAGAAACGTTTCGACACAATGGGTCTCGAACGCTTCAAGGAGTTCATCCATTTCGGCCTGACCTCGCAGGACATCAACAACAGCGCGGTGCCATACACCATGATGCAAGCCAACAACAAATTGCTTCTTCCGGAACTTGAACAGCTTGTCGAGAAGCTCAACGCGATGGCGGAGCAGTGGCGCGACATTCCGATGCTCGCCCACACTCACGGCCAGCCGGCCAGCCCGACACATCTCGGAAAAGAAATTTACGTCTTCGTTGAACGTCTTGAAAACCAACTCGATACCCTCGCTTCCATTCCGTTCACGGCGAAGTTCGGCGGCGCGACAGGCAACATGAACGCACATAAAGTAGCCTATCCGCAAGTCGAGTGGAAAGAGTTCGCCAACGCCTTCATCGCAAGCCTCGGACTGCAACGTCAGACCACGACAACGCAAATCGAACATTACGACGTGATGGCCGAATATTTCGACGCCGTGAAACGCATCAACACGATTTTGATTGACATGTCGCGTGACATCTGGCTTTACATCTCGATGGATTATTTCAAACAGAAAATCAAGGCGGGCGAAGTCGGCTCGTCGGCGATGCCGCACAAGGTGAATCCTATTGATTTCGAGAACGCTGAAGGCAACCTCGGAATGGCCGACGCCATCTTCGAGCACCTCAGCCGCAAGCTCCCGATTTCGAGAATGCAACGCGACCTCACCGACTCGACGGTCACGAGGAACATTGGCGTGCCGCTGGCTCACACACTCATCGCAATAAGCTCATTGTCAAAGGGTCTGGACAAACTCATACTCAACGAGACGAAGCTCCGCGCCGACTTGCAGAACAACTACGCTGTCGTCGCGGAAGCTATACAGACAATCCTCCGCCGCGAACAGGTGGATGGCGCCTACGAACTTCTCAAGGGCCTCACGCGCACCAACGAGAAGGTGACACGCGAGTCAATAGACGCATTCATCGACCAACTTCCTGTAAATGAGGATGTCAAGGCCGAGATGCACGCCATAACACCAGAAAACTACACCGGATACGGTTTCTAAACTGAAATACAAATGAAAAACAACAAGAATTTCCGCAGAATCCTGCATTATGTAAAGCCTTACTCCGGCAGCGTGGCTTTGAATATCTTATTCAACATATTGGGAATCGTATTCTCATTGTTTTCATTTTCAATGATTGTCCCGTTCCTGAACATCTTGTTCAACCCCGACAAATTGGTCACGGTGAGGCCGGAGTTCGCCCTCAATTCCGACACTTTGCTTGACACGCTCAACTATTGCGTGAGCTACATGATCATCAATTACGGGCAGTCCACCGCGTTGATTGGGATTTGCGTGATGCTCGTCACGGCGTTCATGCTCCGCAATCTGAACACTTACCTCGCGCTTTATTTCATGGTCGGCGCCAGAACCGGCACGCTGAAGGACATCCGCAATGACCTTTACAGAAAGATAATGATCTTGCCGCTTTCTTTTTACAGCAAAAACAAAAAAGGCGACATCATGGCGCGTATCACCACCGATGTCCAGGAAATCGAGGTGTCAATAATAAGTTATCTCGATGTCTTCATCAAAGACCCCGTCACAATCATCGCCTATTTCCTCTTCATGCTTGGAATAAGCTGGAAACTGACGGTGTTTGTGCTTGTGCTCCTTCCGCTTGCTGGAATCGTCATCGGTAAGATCGGCAAGTCTTTGAAAAAGGACTCCGTCAATGGACAACGTCGTTTCGCCGGCATGATTGCAACGATAGAGGAGACCATAGGCGGACTTCGTATCATCAAGGCATTCAATGCGATAGGTTATTCCGGAAAGAAATTCAACGAGCAAAATGAGGAATATACGAGGGTCGTCAGGTATGTGAACCGCAAGAGAGACCTGAGTTCTCCGATGAGCGAATTCATGTCGTCGATAGTGATTGCAATCGTGCTTTGGTTCGGTTCGACGCTTATCCTCGACGGAAACTCAACGGTTACGGCGGCGAATTTCATCGCTTACATCGTGATTTTCTCACAGATAATCTCTCCTGCCAAATCGTTTTCTCAAGGTTTCTATTGTCTTCAGAAAGGAATGGCTTCTGCCGACAGAATCTTTGAAATCCTTGATGCAGAAGAGGTTATAGTTGAAAAGGAAAATGCTGTCTCCATCAAGGAGTTTAACGACAAAGTCGTTTATGACAATGTCAGCTTCCGCTATGGCGAGAACGACGTTCTGAAAAATATCGATTTGTCTATTTCCAAAGGCAAGATGGTCGCTCTCGTGGGCGAAAGCGGCGGCGGGAAATCGACGATGGTTGACCTCCTGCCGCGTTTCTATGATGTCTGTCATGGCTCGATAAAGATTGACGGCACCGACATCCGTGACTTCAAAATCAGCGACGTGCGCGGCCTGATGGGAATCGTGACGCAGGAGAGTATTTTGTTCAACGACACGGTATTCAACAACATAGCGTTCGGGATGGAGAACGCGACCCGTGAGGCCGTCATCGAAGCGGCGAAGGTGGCCAACGCCCACGAGTTCATCATGCAACTCGAAAAAGGCTACGACACCGTCATCGGCGACCGCGGGATGAACCTCTCCGGCGGACAACGGCAGCGTCTCAGCATCGCACGCGCAGTCCTCAAAAACCCCCCGATACTGATTCTCGACGAGGCGACATCGGCTCTCGATACCGAATCGGAACGCCTTGTGCAGGAAGCACTTGCAAAGGTCATGTCGAACAGAACGTCAATTGTCATCGCACACCGGCTCTCCACAATACAAAACGCCGACGAGATTATTGTCCTTGTCAAAGGTAAGATTGTGGAACGCGGCAAACACGACGAACTCATCGCCAAAGGCGGCGTATATAAACGCCTAACCGACTTGCAGTCATTTAATTAAAATGTGCTTTTAAAACTTTAAAACTTTTAAACTGACATGGAGTCTCCGATTTTCACGCCTTGTAAGATAGGTCCTATAGAGTTGAGAAACAGGACGATACGGTCGGCGGCGTTTGAGAATATGGCAATCGACAACAAGCCGTCGGAACTGTTGTTTGACTATCATACCGCGGTGGCTCGCGGCGGCGTCGGCATGACAACGGTGGCCTACGCTGCCGTCAACCGCAGCGGGCTGTCGTTCAACGGGCAGCTTCTGATGTGCGAGGAAGCCGTGCCGGAACTGAAGAGACTCACCGACGCGATTCATGCCGAAGGCGCAAAGGCATCGATACAGATTGGACATTGCGGCAACATGACACACCGCAGCACCTGCGGCTGCCTGCCGTTGGGTGCGTCGCGCGGATTCAACATGTATTCGCCTACATTTCACGCCAAACTCAATGAAAAAGAGATACTTGGCCTGATAAAGGACTTCGGCGACGCTGTACGTCTCGCACGAAAAGCCGGCTTCGACTGTGTGGAGATTCACGCCGGACACGGCTACCTCATCAGCCAATTCCTGTCGCCATACACCAACCGCCGTCACGACAGATGGGGCGGAAGCCTCGAAAACAGAATGCGTTTCATGCAGGAGGTCGTAAAGGAGTGCCTCGCCGCCGCCGGTGATGACATCGCCGTTATCGTCAAGACGAACATGTTCGACGGTATGCGCCGCGGACTAAACGAAGAAGAATGCCTGAAGGTGGCGAAGGAACTGCAACGTCTTGGTGTTCATGCACTTGTACTGACAGCCGGTTTCGTGAGCTGCGCCCCGATGGAGGTGATGGCAGGTGCGATGCCGATGAAGACATTGATACATTACATGCCGTGGAGGTCGATGTGGTGGCTCAAGGCGATGATTTGGCTCGGCGGCCGGATGATGATCAAGGAAGTGCCTTACAAAGACGCGTATTTTTACGAAAGAGCGATGCGTTTCCGCAAGGAACTCACAATGCCGTTGATATACGTCGGCGGAATGGTTGACATCAACGACATGGAGAAAGTCGTCGGCAGCGGCTTCGTCGCGTTCCAGATGGCACGCGCACTCGTCAATGACACCGACTTCGTGAACAAACTCCGTTCCGGCGTGCTGACAAAGAGTCCGTGCGGACATTCGAACTACTGTATCGGCAGAATGTATTCAGAACCAATGATTTGTCATCATTGCGTGAAAGAAAAAATGCCGAAGAAGATTGAAAGGGAAGTGGAGAGTCTGGAGAGGAAATGGAAATAAATCTGCGGGACGGTATTTTTTATCGCCAAACTTTCTAAAAAGTTTTATATGGAGAAAAATCAAGACAAAGCGATAGTCACTGGCGCGTCGGGAAGCATCGGAAGCGCCGCGACTAAAATGTTGATAGATAAAGGTTTCGGTGTCATCATGGCTTGCCGTAACCTTGAAAAAGGTGAAGAAGTCCGTGCGGGCATTCTTGTGGAACGCCCGAATGCTGACGTTGAGCTTCTACAACTTGACCTCACTTCTTTCAAGTCGATAGAAAATTTCGCCAAAGAGATTGAAAATCTTGAAGTTAAACCGAAATATCTGCTTAACAATGCCGGAATTATCTGCCGACATTTCAACACGACAGAAGACGGCTTCGAGACGACTCTCGGAACTAATTTCATAGGAACGGCTTACCTTACCAAATTGATGATGCCGTTGATGGGCGACGGCTTCCACATAGTGAACACCGTTTCGCTGACACGTTATATCTCCGATGTCAATCAGGATGTTTTCGATGTCAATGAAAAGAAATTCAGGCAGTTAAAAACGTATGGCGTTTCAAAATACGCACTTCTGCTGTATTCGCTGAAGCTTTCACAAATCGTTCCTGAAGGCTGTCATGTCAATATGACAGACCCCGGTGTCGTCAACAGCAACATGATTACGATGCACCGTTGGTTTGATCCTCTCGCCGATGTCTTGTTCAGACCTTTTTTCTGTTCCACACCTGAACAAGGTGCGATACCGGCTTGCAACGCATTGGTTTCCAATGAGAACGGAATGTTTTTCCATAAGAATAAATCAAAAAAACTTCCGGAAAAATATTACAATCACAAATTGATGGATTGGCTTTGGGACGAAACAAACTCGGTCATTGAGAAAACTCAAAAAAAATAAACGCACAAAACAAAAAAAACACTATTTTTGCGCAAAATTTTAAAGAAGAAATATGGATTTAAGTAAAGTTCTTGCAATTTCAGGCAAACCAGGTTTGTTCCTGATTACATCACAAGGCGCAGGAAAGCTCATAGTTGAGTCACTTTTGGACGGAAGACACACTCCTGCTTTTGCAAACGATAAGATCAGCTCTCTCGAAGAGATCAGTATTTTTACAACTGAAGATGACATTCCTTTGAAGGATGTTTTCACGAGCATTCATGAGAAGATAGGTGATAAACTTGACTTCGACCCGAAAAAGGCATCTCCGGTCGAACTTAAGGAAAAGTTCGTGATGGTTCTTCCTAACTATGATGAAGACGCTGTTTATCAATCAGATATGAAGAAAGTGTTCCAATGGTATCAGCTTCTCAATGACAAAGGTCTTCTCGATTTCACTGTTGAAGAAAAGAAAGAAGAAACGACTGAAGACGATCCTGCAACAGAAGAGGCTGCCGATAAAAAGCCGGTGAAGAAGGCTGCCGCAAAAAAAGAACCGGCAAAGAAGACGGTCGTAAAGGAAACGGCAAAGAACACTACAAGTGCAGGCACTGCAAAGACTGTAAAAGGTCTTAAGAAAGTGTAACCGCCTGAAAATAAATTGATTTATAGTCCGGCGGAAATTTTTTTCGCTGGACTTTTTTGGTATGAGCAGTTTTTGAGTTTGTAAAATTATAAAAATGAAAAAAATCTCTGACTTTAAAGTCATCGAAAAACAAACATGGCCGCGGGCGGCGTTTTTGCGTCTTCAGTGCGGGGAGCAACTGCCTGAAATCCTCGGCGGTCAGTTCGTACAGGTGCGTGTTGACGGCGGTCAACATACTTATCTCCGCCGTCCGATTTCAATCCATGATGTTGATTGTCAGAATAATACGATTGACCTTCTGATTCAGGAGAAACATGAAGGGACGAAGATTCTTTGCTCGCTTCCTGTCGGCGCGGAGGTGAATCTTGTCTTTCCGCTTGGAAACGGATTCACGATGCCTGAAAAAAACGACGAGATATTGCTTGTCGGTGGCGGGATAGGAATAGCTCCGTTGCTTTATTTTGCCAAGACGATAAAGGCGAATCGCGGCAATAAGGTCTCGTTCCTGCTCGGCGGACGTTCTGCCGACGACCTCATGCTTCTTGAACGTTTCCGTGAAGTCGGCGATGTGTTCCTGACCACGAACGACGGAAGCCTCGGTGAACAAGGTTTCGTGACGCAGCATTCGCTTTGGAATACGAAGAAAATCAATAAGATATACGCTTGCGGCCCTATGCCGATGATGAAAGCGGTGGCGAAAGTCGCGAAAGAGAAAGACATCTGGTGCGAAGTCTCGCTCGAAAACCAGATGGCCTGCGGCATCGGCGCGTGCCTGTGCTGCGTTGAAAACACAACAGAAGGAAACCTCTGCGTCTGCAAAGAAGGTCCGGTTTTTAACATAAATCGATTGCTATGGTGAACACAGAAATAAAACTCAAGGGACTCACTCTTAAAAACCCGGTCATGACAGCGTCCGGGACTTTCGGCTACGGCGAGGAATACGCTGATTTCGTGGATCTTGCGGAACTCGGCGGCATCGTCGTGAAAGGTACCACATTGCATCACCGCGAAGGAAACCCTTATCCGAGAATGGCCGAAACGCCGATGGGAATGCTCAACTGCGTCGGTCTCCAGAACAAAGGCGTGGATTATTTCATCGAGACGATTTATCCACGAATCAAAGACTTCGACACTAATGTCATCGTGAACGTAAGTGGCTCAAACATAGATGATTACATCGCCGCAGTTTCAAAGATTGATGCTTTGGAGAACATCCCCGCCATTGAACTCAATGTCTCTTGTCCTAACGTGAAACAGGGCGGGATGGCGTTTGGCGTCACTTGTTCCGGAATAGAACAGGTGGTTCGCGCTGTCCGTGATGTCTATCATAAACATCTGATTGTCAAGTTGTCGCCGAATGTCACAAACATCGCCGACATTGCCATGGCCGCTGAATCTGCGGGTGCCGACTCCGTTTCATTGATTAACACTCTTCTCGGAATGGCCATCGATGCCGAGACACGCAGGCCGGTGCTTTCCATGGTGACGGGCGGGTTGTCAGGAGCTTGCGTAAAACCTGTCGCATTGAGAATGGTATGGCAGGTCGCCAAAGCCGTGAAGATTCCTGTAATCGGACTTGGCGGCATTTCTTCTGCGACAGACGCGATAGAGTTTCTGCTCGCCGGAGCCTCCGCAATAGAAATCGGAACCGCCAACTTCATCGACCCCGCAATTTCCGCCAAGGTCGCGAAAGGCATTGCGGAATATTGTGAACGTCAAGGAGTTAAAGATGTCAACGAACTCATCGGCGGATTGAGACTTTGATATTTGATGTCGAATCTGATGAAAACAGGTGTTTGGAATTTAGTTTCAGACACCTGTTTTTGCATTTATAGATAAAAAAATGATGGATAATTATAAAATTGAATAAAAATTTGTACCTTTGCCACGCTGTTCACTTTAAATTTCGGTTAAATGACTTCACGAAGTTTAGAGGACAAGCACGTAAATGTTAAAAACAGAAGTCTCTTTTGTAATGATGAGGAAAATATTTATATTGCCGATACTGCTTTTATGTTGTTTGTCTGCAAATGCGCAGTCGCTTCTCGTAAATACACTTAAGCCGATGGATTATAATCATTTCCATTCGGATAATACTTCTTTGAACATCGGCGGCCGGAAGATTGGCGGCTCCTTCATGCTTGACGCCCCGAAATCAGGCCTGATAGGATCCGGAGAGTCGTCTTTCGTGACATACAATCTCGGAGGCCTGTACGACAAACTCACCTTCATGATGGGTCCGGCCGTCGCCAATCCGAACGGCATCGGGGATGTCGGCATCATCGTGGTCAGCGCTGACGGACGTACCCTGCTGGATGAGGTGGTGCACGACTACGACGCGACGAGATATGTCACGCTCAACATGGCCGGTGTAAATAAACTCACGTTCAAAGTCGTAAAGGGAAGCCAGAATGTAGGAATCGGCGCCCCTAAACTGTGGAAAGCCGGGCAGCGCGTCGTGGCCGACCCCAATCCGTTAGACGACCTTCCGAAGGGCAGGGTCAAGCTCGTGGAGCAGCTGAAACCGTATTTTACAAGGGGGACTTTCGTCCAACAGGTCACGGATGACAAAGAACTGATATGGACCGAAAGAGCCGAGTCCATAAGCATAAGCCGCAAGACCTTCGACTCCGGGCTTCAGATGAACTGTCCTGAAGGTCTGGTGGAGGACCAAAAGGGCTGGAGTTTCTTCTGGCTCAACAAACGCTACGACAAAGTCTCGTTCATCGTGGGGCCGCGCGACAACCAAAGTACCAACTCGACGGCTTGGCTGGTCGTCAAGGCTGACAACAGGATCATATTTGAAGAAGTTGTGACCCAGAAGGACCTTCCAAGGCAGATTGTCCTTAATGTCACCGGCATCGAACAGCTGGCTTTCATAAGCGAGCGACGCTCCGGCGACCTGCTCGGCAACATAACTTATGGCGTCGTGGATATCTACGCGTATCCTGCAGGTTGTACGGATATCCCGCAGGAAGGTGTGGTGAACCTGAACAAGGACAGGATATCGGCTCTGCCTGACGTCTGTCCGCTCATGTCAAACATCCGTCCTTTCTCCGTGCGCGGATTCAACAAGGCCGACGACGTGATGTTTTACGGAGAGTCAAGACATTATCACTTCTCCATGGGCGGCGTCCAATATTGGGAGGGAATGCTCTTCACCACGGGCAACACCTTGATGTCGGACATGATAGATTCGTATGCGGAGTTTGACCTGGCCGGAGAGTTCGACTATTTGAGTTTCGATGTGGGATGCCTCACGAAAAGACATGCGATGGATGATGACTTCCTGAGGATTTATGCGGATGACAGGCTCGTCTTTGATGAAAAGATATATTGCACGTGGCCGAACCGGCACTTTGAGATTCCTCTCGGCAAGTGCCGTACACTGCGCTTTGAGAAGCCGGGAAACGGGAAGAAGAAACAGACGGTAATCGGTGTGGGAGACCTCATCCTGTATAGAGGTCAGCCTGTCGCGAATGATATTTTTGAGCATGAAATTCCCTATTGCCCTAATAATGTGGATCTTATAGATCTCTGCGGTGCGCCGTATTTCCACTATTGCGGACGCTTTGTCAGCACCCTGACCAACTTCTCGATGGATGACTGCTTCCGCGACGGCAGCACCAGGACGAAAAGTTTCAAGATGAAGGATGGCAGCGAGATTTACAAGGGCTTCATGCTTGAAGCGAATGTCGCTATGGGCTTGGAAGATGTTACATTAATGGATGCAGTGTTCATGTTCCTGACCGGAGCTGGAGCAAATATCAGCAATTCCGACGTCTCCGCACATACAGGCACGACTGCGGGTGCAAGCGGACCAATGCTCGGTGGAATCTCCCTGCTGTTGTGCAACGGCGAACATCAGTCCTCGGCGGCGGCATTCAATCCGTTCGGAGAATACGAAAGCTGCACCTTCACGGTGGCGAATGTGTACGAGCATATTGATGAATTTGACAAGACCTTTGGCAACAAAAGCGAAAAGGCTGTCCTTAATCCAGTGAAACTCAACGTTTTTGCAGACCAGATACTGGTGGGAGAATTCTGGCTCGACAACAAGACTGAGCCAACGACCATCACCGTCCCGATTTTCAAGTGCCACCAGCTTATGTTTTGGCTGGAGTGCGGCGACCAGCGTTCGGGACAGTTTGTGTTCTATGACCTGAAAGTCAGCAAAGACCCGTGTTACATTCCGATTCCTGAAAAATATTCTTCAAAAAAATCTTCCGATGGCCGTGGTGCCGAGTCTGTTGGTGACGGCGGTAAATCGAATAAGAAAGAAAAGAAAAAACTTACGGAAGAAGAGAGGAAGGAAAGACGTGAAAAAGCGGCGAAAGCAGTCGAAAACGGCTTGGGAATCATAGAATCTTTGCTGAAATAAAGGATTCCGAAACGGTCTCATCGGCACGATGACACCACGGAAAAGCGGTTCGTGGATGAGTGTCCAAGCAAACGGTTTTCAGCTCTGCAAATGCATGGAGCGTGGATGTCAGTTCATGTCCGGGAAGAAATCCTGTCTGGAACAATGTTTACTTCTGGCTTTATTTCAATGCCGAATCTCTCTTTGACCGAAATTTGGATTTTATTCATCAATTCAATGATTTCTAACGGTTTGCCGCCGCCGTAATGAACCAAAACAAGTGCCTGCCTGTCCCACACGCCGACATGGTTTTCGCGATAGCCTTTCCAACCTGCCTTGTCGATGAGCCAGCCCGTCGGGATTTTCACTTCACTTTCATTGACCGGGTACGATGGCATTTCCGGATATGATGTTTTCAATTCTAAATATTTATCCATGCTGACAATGGCGTTTTGGAAAAAACTTCCGGCACTGCCGACAATCCCGACCTCGGGCAGTTTCTCTTTCCTTATCTCCTTGACGGAAATTGCCACATCTTGAATCGTTGGATTTGTTATGTTTTTGGAAATCAAATTGTTGCGAATGTTCCCATAGTCGAGTTTCAACTCTCCATTCTTCTTTAAAACAAAATCAACGGCAAAAATCAACGGGTAAAAGCCAATGGCCGCTTCGCGCTCGCTTAACGCTCCTCTCTTAACTTTCAACTCTTTAAAAATGCTGTTTCTGTACGAAAAATGACATTCTTCGTTCGTGAAAATCTTAATTTCACCGGATGACAAATCAATCGTATGTACTTGATTTATAACGTCTTTGACCTCTGCGCCGTAAGCACCGATGTTTTGTACAGGCGCGGCTCCGACCTTGCCGGGGATGTCGGAAAGATTTTCGAGGCCGTAGAGATTCCTGGAAACGGTGTAGTCAACGAAATCTTTCCAGACTTCGCCGCCAAAACACCTTATTATAATATGGTCGTCATTTTCTTCAATCGTTTCAATGCCTTTGAAATTCGGATAGATGACAAATCCGTCGTAAAAGTCATCTTTGAACAAGATGTTGCTGCCGCCGCTCAAAATCAAAAAGTTGTTTGAGTCTCTGTGCTGCTTAAAATATTGATTTTCAATCAGGACATAAACATCTTCAAGGCTTTTGATTTCTTGAAAATATTTCACCTTGACATCAAATCCGAACGTGTTTAATTCCCTTAATGAGAAATTTTTTTCCATTTTCCAAAAATTTTCCAAAATTAAATATTTTTTGTTAAACAACAGAATAAAATCTCTATTTTTATCGTTTGTAAAAATCATGGGAAAGAAACGTGCTATAGTATCGGTAATCAATGACTTAGTAACTGACCAACGTGTAAACAAGTCGTGTTTGACCTTGCAGAAAGCTGGTTTTGAGGTGCTTCTTGTCGGTCGCCGCCAGCGGAAATCGCCGCCGATGGATGAGCGTCCGTACAAATCTCATCGGATGAAGCTGCTTTTTGAAAAAGGCCCGTTGTTTTATGCTGAATACAATGCGAGGTTGTTTCTTTTCCTGTTGTTTCATCGTGCTAATTGTCTGCTTTCCAATGACTTGGATACATTGCTTCCTAATTTCTGGATTTCAAAACTGAAACGTGTCAAACTGATTTACGACAGTCACGAATATTTTACGGAGGTGCCGGAACTGGTGAATCGTCCGAAAGTGCAGAAAGTGTGGAAACGCATTGAAGAATATGTCGTTCCGAAATTACCGGAGATGATAACTGTCTGTAAATCAATCGCCGACATGTTCCATGAGAAGTACGGGCTGAAAGTTCATGTCATCAGAAACATCCCGATGCGCAGGATGCTTCCGGCAACGTCAATGCGTACCGAAGTCGGATTGGATGAAAAAAAACATATTCTCGTCCTTCAAGGCTCCGGGATAAATATTCACCGCGGTTCGGAGGAATTGGTCGAGTCAATGCGTTATCTTGATGATTGCCAATTGGTTATAATCGGTGGGGGAGACGTGCTCCCGATTTTGAAAGAGAAGGTCGCACAAAATCATTGGGAAGACCGCGTGAAATTCTTCCCGAGAATGCCGTACCAAAAAATGATGGCGATAACGCAGCTCGCCGAACTCGGATTCACCTTGGACAGGGACACGAATCTGAATTACAGATTCAGTCTGCCGAACAAACTTTTCGATTACATACAGGCCGGCGTTCCTGTTGTGGCATCGCAACTCGTTGAAATTAAAAGAATTATAGAAAAATATAACATCGGAACTTTTGTTGAAAACCACGAGCCGGAGTCGATTGCGAAGACAATTAGAGATGCGTTAAACGATAAAGAATCGTTGGCGTTGTGGAAAAATAATCTCTCTGTTGCGGCGAAAGATTTGTGTTGGGAAAACGAGGAAAAGGTTTTACTTGATATTTATGCGAAATATGTCTGATAATCATATACATATCGTTTCTTTCGATGTGCCGTATCCTGCCAATTACGGCGGCGTGATCGATGTTTTTTTCAAGCTGAAAGCGTTGTCGGAACGCGGCGTGAAAGTTCATCTTCATGTTTTTGAATATGGCCGCGGACATTCTGATGTCTTGGAAAAAATCTGTTTTTCGGTCAATTATTACAAACGCGATACGTCTTTCAAAAAATCACTGCAAAGACTTCCGTATATTGTAACTTCAAGAATATCAACGGAATTGATTCAAAATCTGAATAGCGACAATTATCCGATTCTGCTTGAAGGACTTCATACGTGCGGCGTTCTGCTCGATAAATCGTTTGAAGGAAGGCGGGTTTTCGTCAGGACTCACAACATTGAGCACGATTATTACCGGCACCTCGCAAAAAGCGAGAAAAACATTTACAAGAGGTTGTTTTTCGTGACGGAATCGGCGAAGTTGAGGAAGTTCGAGCCGGTTTTGAGAAAGGCTTCGGGCATTCTTGCAATCTCCAATAACGATTTCGACTATTTCAGCCGTCATTACAAAAATGTTCATCTGATACCTGCTTTCAATGGTTTTGAGAAAGTCAATATCGTTGAAGGTCAAGGTGATTACGTGCTTTATCATGGGAAACTTGATGTGGCGGAAAATTATAATGCGGCGGAGTTTTTGCTGACAAAAGTCTTCAATGACCTTGATGTGAAATTGAAAATAGCGGGCATGAATCCGCCGGCGCATCTTGTGGCATTGGCTTCTGTAAATCCGAATGTTGAGCTGATCCCGAACCCTGATGACGATGCCATGCAGAATCTGGTTCAAAATGCTCATGTCAACATTCTTGTGACGGCACAGGCTACGGGTTTGAAACTTAAACTTCTCAACGCCTTGTTCAACGGACGTTATTGTCTTGTCAATTCAAAGATGGTTGATGGTTTGAATATCAATGAATTATGTATTGTTGCGGATTCGCCGTCCGATTTGAAAACCGCTGTACGCAATCTCATGTCAAAGCCTTTTGACAGAAAACAGATCGAAATCAGAAAGAGAGGGATGGACGCTTTTTACAATGCGTCTGAAGCTGCTGACAGGATTATTGAATTACTTGGATAACCTTATCGTTCCGTCGTTGCAGTTTATGACTGTTGACGGATATTTTATGATGAGGTTGTAGTTGTGAGTCGCCATCAGGATTGTCGTTTTCTGGTCGCGGATCTTCATGAAAAGTTTCATTACGTCAGTCGATGTGTCAGGGTCGAGGTTGCCCGTCGGCTCGTCTGCCAAAATGACATCCGGGTTGTTGAGCAGTGCTCTCGCTATCGCCACTCCTTGTTGTTCGCCACCTGAAAGGCGGTAGGGCATTTTGTCTTTTTTGTCTTGTAAACCAATGAGATTCAGAACGTCGTCGATGCGTTTCGAGATGGATTTCTCGTCTTCCCAGCCTGTGGCTTTCAACACGAACGAAAGATTTTGTTCGACATTTCTGTCATAAAGGAGTTGGAAATCTTGAAAGACGATGCCGATTTTCCTTCTCAGGAACGGGATTTCTTTCTTTTTTATCTCATTCAGATTGAAGCCTGCGATTTGGAAGCTGCCTTCTCTTGCCGGGAGGTCGGCGTATAAAGTCTTGAGCAGCGTTGACTTGCCCGATCCGCTTTTCCCGATGAGATACACAAACTCGCCTCGCCCTATTTCGAGGTTTATGTCTTTGAGGACACGGTTCTCGTTTTGGAACACCGAGCCGTTTTTTATTGAAATGACACTTTCCATTATAAAAATTTTTGCAAAAATAAGTATTTTTACCATGACCCGCTTGCGCCGCCGCCGCCGAAGTGACCGCCGCCGAACCCGCCGAATCCTCCGCCGCCATAACCGCCGGAACCGCCGCTGAAACCGCCCCATCCGCTGCTGCGGTTGCCGTTGTTCAAAAGGTTCAACCAGAACAACGTTTTCCAGATGTTGTGGTCATTGCCTTTGCCCGACATTGTTCCGCCGTTGTTGCCTCTGCCCAAAATGCATAAGAGCAGGACGATGAAGAAAATCGAGAATAAAAGAATCACAATGCCTTCAGCGTCGCCGCCGTTTCCGATGTCTTCCGCTTTGAATTGCCCCGACACCAAACCCATTATGACTGATGTCGCCTTGTCGATGGCTGTGTAATAATCGTTTTCCTTGAAAGAAGGTATCATCACCTGCTCGATGATGCGTTTTGCGACGGCGTCGGTCACGAAAGGCTCAAGCCCGTAGCCGGTCTGTATGGTGACGCCGCCCGATTCGTTGCCTTTTTTAGGCTTGACGAGGATGACGGCTCCGTTGTTCTCCTTGTGTCCGACACCCCATTTCTCGCCGATCTGATATGCGAAATCGGCGACGGTGGTGCCGCCTAAATCATCGATGGTGATGACGCATATCTGCGTCGATGTGGTGTCGTTGAAACGCACGAGCTTGTTTTCAAGAAGCTGTTCCTGCTTGGCACTCAATATATTAGCGAAGTCGTTGACCAACCTCGGCGGCACAGGCCTCGCCGGAATGTCCTGTGCGGAAACAGAAAATGAAATCAAAAACGCAGCAACTGCGACGACAAACCCACGAAGCCCCCACCTCGTCGCTTTGCGCTCTCTTAACTCTCCTCTCTTAACTTTTAACTCGTTCACGCCTCCTCCTTTCCGAAAGAAATGTCATCGGGCAGCTCGTTCACGTCGTCGCTTTGATACGGGAAGAAGACTTTCAGTTTCTCGCCCACGCGGAGGATGCCGTTTGCAATGCCGCCTGTGAAATCGCCTTCGCGGAAACATTTTGCCATCTCGTCTTTCACGTCGTTCCAGAAGTCTCTTTCAACCAATCTGTTGATGCCTTCGTCGCCGATGATGGAGAATTTCTTGTCTTCAACGGCAAGATAAATCAAAACGCCGTTGCGGTTGGCGGTTTTGTTCATTTTGAGCATGTTGAAAACCATCACGCTGCGATCCATGATGTCGCCTTTGCAATGGTTCTCGACATGCACTCTGATTTCGCCGCTGGTGTTCAGCTCGGCGGTTTTGATTGCATCAACGATTTGTTGCTGCTGCTCGGTGTTAAAGAATTTTTTCGGATTCATATTATACAAATTTGGTTGCCTGCGGCAAATGTGCGTAAGCGACCACATCAGCCGCAGGCTGTCACTTCGAAATTAAAACTCGACTTTTGGCGCGACCTCGCTGTCGGCCGCGGCTTTGAAATATCCGACCTTCTCGAAGTCAAACATGTTCGCGATGATGTTGCGCGGGAATGACCTTACAAGCTGGTTGTATTCCTTCGCCTTGTCGTTGAATTTCTGGCGCTCGACAGTGATGCGGTTCTCCGTGCCTTCAAGCTGCGACTGAAGCTCCATGAAGTTCTGGTTCGCCTTGAGGTCGGGGTACTGCTCTACGCTGACAAGGAGTCTCGACAGCGCGCCTGACAGCTCGTCCTGCGCCGCCTGGAACCTCGCGATGTCTTCAGGTTCGAGGTCTGTCGGGTCGATGGTGATGCCTGTGGCTTTCGCGCGGGCGTTGATGACATCCGTCAAAGTGCTGCTCTCGTGTTCGGCGTAGCCTTTCACCGTGGCGACGAGGTTGGGGATGAGGTCGGCCCTGCGCTGATAGACGTTCTCGACCTGAGCCCATTGTGACTCAACGCCTTCCTGCATCGAGACCATGCTGTTGTAACCGTTCTTGAACCATCCGAAGATTGCCAATACTGCAACGACGATTACTACAATCCAAATGATTTTCTTTTTGTTCATTTTTTTTAGGTGTTTAGGTGATTAGTAATTTAGGTGTTTAGGTGTTTAAGGGGTTTGGTACCTTAAATTCCTTAAACACCTCAAACTCCTTATATTCCTGATAATTCGTTGAAATTTCTCTTGATAAATTCGCTTAACTCTTTGCCTTTCAATAAGTTCTTTGACAGACGTGCGAGGTCGTAAAGCTGGCTTATTGTGGCTTTCTGTTCTTCTTCGCTCTTTTCGGGCAATGTGGCGATCGCCGGGTTGTTGGTGTTGAGCATCAGCGTGTAGTTGTCGGGCATGTCGCCCCACATCGCCATTCCGCCCATCTGGTTCATCTCCTTGTAACGGCGCATCCACTCGTTCTGTATGACCTCGACAGGTGCGCTGTCGTCGTCCATCGTGCTGAACTCGACGTTGAAGTGTACTTTGTCGATGATGTCTTCAAATGCTTTCTTCACGTCTTCCTTCTGCTTGTCATCGAGTTTCGACTCTTTCTTATTTTCTTCTTTCTCAATGAGTTTGTCGATGGTGTTGGAGTCAACGCGTGCGAAGGAGGTGTGCTCGAATTTCTGCTCGAAGTTGCTGATGAAGTGCGAGTCGAGCATTCCGTCGAGCATCAGGACGTTGTAGCCGCGTGCCTTGGCGTTCTCGATGTTGGTGTATTGCTCGTCCTGGTTGGTGGCGTACAGATAGACGACGTTGCCGTCTTTGTTTTTCTGAGTTTCTTCAATGAGTTTCTTGTATTCCTCAATGGTGTAATGCTTTCCGTCGGTGTCTTTGAAAAGCATGAATTTCTCGGCTCTCTCGAAGAACTTCGGGTCTGTGATCATCCCGTAGGTGATGAAAATCTTGATGTCGTCCCATTTCTTCTCGTAATCTTCGCGGTCTTTCTTGAAGAGTTCCTCGAGTTTCTCGGCCACCTTTTTGGTGATGTAACCGGAAATCTTCTTCACGTTCTGGTCGTTCTGCAGGAATGAACGGCTGACGTTCAGAGGGATGTCGGGCGAGTCGATGACACCGTGGAGCAGGCTCAGGAAGTCGGGCAAGATGCCTTCAACAGAATCGGTTACGAAGACCTCGTTGCAGTAAAGTTGGATCTTGTTGCGCTGGAACTCGTATTTGTTGCTGATTTTCGGGAAGTAAAGGATGCCCGTGAGGTTGAACGGATAATCGACGTTCAGGTGGATGTGGAACAGCGGCTCGGTGAAGTTCATCGGGTACAAGGTGTGATAGAAATCGTCGTACTCCTTGTCTTCAATCGAGCTTGGCGACTTCTTCCAGAGCGGTGCCACCTCGTTGATGATCCACGGTTTCTCGACTTCCTTGGTCTTCTGTTTGCCGTCCTTGTCGGTTTCGCCTTCAATCGGCTCCTGCACTTTCTTGGTTCCGAACTGTATCGGTGTTGACATGAACTTGCAGTATTTGTTCAGAAGCTCGCGGATTTTGCCTTCTTCGAGGAAGTCGGCGCAGTCGTCTGAGACATAAAGTATCACGTCGGTTCCGCGGTTGCCTTTCATGATAGGATTCATGGTGTATTCAGGCGAGCCGTCGCATTCCCAGATGACGCCTTTCTCGTCGTCGGCCTGCTTGTATGACTTGGTGATCAACGAGACTTTCGACGACACCATGAACGCTGAGTAGAAGCCGAGGCCGAAGTGCCCGATGATGTTTGCCGACTCCGCCTCGCTGTTTGTCTTGAATTTCTCGACGAACTCCGTCGCGCCCGAGAAAGCGATCTGGTTGATGTATTTATCGACCTCCTCTTCTGTCATGCCGATGCCGTTGTCGCGCACGGTGATGGTCTTTTTCTTCTTGTCAACCTCAACGTGAATCGTCAGGTCGCCGAGGTCGCCGGTGAATTCGCCGGCGGAGGCGAGAGTCTTCAACTTGCTTGTCGCATCAACTGCGTTGCTGATTATTTCACGCAGAAATATCTCATTTTCAGAATATAAGAACTTTTTGATTACCGGAAAAATGTTCTCGGTCTTTACTCCAATAGATCCTGTTTGCATGATATTTATTTTTTGATTATTAACTTAATTATTGAAAATTTGTTTCGTGACATTCAAAAATTATGCCAAAAACATGAAATTTTTTCTGACTGACAAATTGTCGCTGTTATGATAAATGTCGTATTTTTGCAACCTGAAATTCCTAATTACCTAAACACCTATAACACTTGAGTAATGGAAAACTTTTTTGAGAAACTGAACGCATCGCTTCTGGACGGCTCGATGGTGAAGATGACCCTCTCGAAGCCCGTTGATAGAAATAATGAGTTGCGTAATGTGTATGTGAAACCTGTCTTGTTGAAAAACAATAAGATGTTTCAGTTTGTGTTCCGTTATGAACGCCGTGACGAGACAAAGAACTACGATGCGGTTCAGACGATGGAACTGATTAAAAGTCTTGTCCCTGAAGTTTTTCAGAACGTGTCGCTTTTTACAATTTCCGAAGATATTACGTTGCTAATCAACAAGAAAGGAAAGCCTTCGTTGGTTCGCAAGCCGGTGAAGGAACAGCGTACTCAAGACCTGAACCACGACCATGAAAAAGCTCGCTTGATTGACCCGACGAAGCCGTGGTGGTTTCTGCTCGGACTGACGACACGCGAGGGGAAGGTTCTCGCCGACATGCAACATAAGTTCAAACAGATTTGCAAATATGTTGAAATCGTTGACGGCGTGATGAAAAACGTGAAATTCGGCGACGAGATCCACATCGCCGACATGGGTGCGGGGAAAGGCTATCTCACTTTCGCGCTTTATGAATATCTCACTTCAAAATACAACAGACGAATCGTGATGGAAGGCGTTGAAATCCGTCAGGATTTAGTGCTGAAAATCAATGATATAATTGGAAAATGCGGCTTGAAGGATTTCAGGTTCGTCGAAAATTCCATCGAAGACTACATACCTGGAAAGCTCGATGTCCTCATCGCACTTCACGCCTGCGACACCGCTACGGACGACGCCATATTAAAAGGTGTGCGCAACAATGCGAAACTGATAATATGCGCCCCGTGCTGCCACAAACAAATCAGGCGGGAGATGGAGAAGTCGGGGAGAACCGACGCCATCACGCGGTTCGGCATTTTCCTTGAACGTCAGGCTGCCATGATCACCGACGCCGTCCGCGCCTTGGTGATGGAATATTGCGGCTACAAGACAAATGTCATGGAGTTCATCGAGATGGAAGACACCCCGAAGAACGTCCTTCTTGTCGGGAAAAAAAGCGACACCCCCGTTGACAAAGTTGCTGTCTCAAAGCAAATCAACGATTTGTTCGGACAATACGGCATCGGCGAGCATTACCTCTGGAGGAATCTGTGGACGAATCACGCACGTTCTGTTATGCAGTAACAAAAGGCTACAGACCGTTGACAATCTCGATTGGCAGGGTGGTCATTTTTGCGATGTCTTCGATGGACAGCCCCGCTTTCTTCAAGGCTCTCGCCGAAGCGACAAGAGCTTGATTTTTTTCGTTTATCTGCGCATCCTTTTCGTTTATCTGCGCATCCATTTTATTTATCTGTGAACCCATCTCGTTTATTTGTGAACCCATCTCGTTTATCTGCGAACCCATTTCATCTATCTGCGCATCCATTTCACTTATCTGCAGTATCTTTTGGCTCACCTCGATGTCAAGTTCCTGTATCTGCTTGTCCTTCTCCTTTGCTGCGGCCACGCTCTTGTCGAGTTCATGGAAATACTCCTCTTCGATATTCATTTCCCGCCGCACTTTCGCACTCGCGCCGGCCGCCCCGAGACGGCGGACGATACGCTCCATCTCTGTGTCGCCCTCGAGGTAATTGTCTTCTATGTTCAGCATCTGCGCATTGTGCGCGTCCTTGTTCGTCTGGTCGAAAACCGACAGTATCTTCTCAAGGCGGTTGTTTTTCCTGCCATGAAGCAGCGGCAGCTGGACGATGATGCTGTCATGAACGAGACTCTCCACGAACGGATCCGGCAGGCCTTTGGTGACAGGTTTGCCGTCGTAGTCGAAGGCCTGGTGACGCACATACAGAATCGGCTCCTCGATGCTGCCCACGCGATGGCCGAGCAGATACACGGCCACCATCGGGATGCCGTGGTTCTTCCACTTGTCGTCCTTCACCATGTTGCCTTCGTTGGAATACTGTGTCCCGAGATACTGACGGAAACGGAGCGGCTCCGACTCAAGCCACGTCTTCTGCAACTCTATCAAGACCAACTTGTAACTGCCGTCGTCCTGGAGAACCTGCGCTCCGAAGTCTATCCTGAACAGCGAAATGTCATCGCGGTTCACGTTTGAATATTCATGTTTCCTCAATTCCACCGACTTCACGTCGCGCTGCAACAAGGCGGAAATGAGGGTCTTCACGATGCGCTCGTCTTCCAGCAGATACTTGAACACCGTGTCATAAATTGGATTTGCCACACTGATAATCATAATGCTTTATATTTTTTAAACCGGCTGCAAAGTTATAAATTTTTTTTGATACGTGATTACATTTTTTTTTAGATCCGCTCAATCACGCACTCGTGGGTCTTCTTCTCCCTGTCGTAGCTGATGCCGACGAGCATTATCTCGCCTGAATACTCCGCGA
>JAKSMX010000023.1 GCA_024400305.1 Bacteroidales bacterium
AAAAAATTTTTTATTTTTTTTTTACAGCCTGATAACCAGCGCGTTGCGGAAGGATCCCCCGCGAAATAAACGCGAAATCAACGGAAAAACAACGGTTTTTTCACCGATTTCAACACGAAAAACAAACAAAATTACGCCAAATCACAATAAGAGAAGGAAATTTTTTTTTCGGATATGTCCATTTTTACCATTCCGATAAGTATGAAATTTACAAAAATGTTTTCAGCGGCTCTTTTTTTTAGATGTGAAATTTCTAAAAATTCGTCAAAACTTACCGTTTTATGTTCATCTAAATACTTTAAAAGCATTTTCTCTTCTTCTGAAAAAGTAATTTTTACGAAATTTTTTTCTTTTTCATGTTTCCATACCTTTAATAATATGCTATTTGCGACAATGTTTTCATCTTTTACACGTACATACACCTTATATATATTGTTGTGGTTTGGAGCTTTGTGCTTGTGATGACGGCTTTTGGGTATTATCACTTCAAGGACAGTCTTTCCGTTGATGTTCCATTCTTTCGCTGAAAATTCAACTTCAGGCTTGCAATATAATTCGGCAGCAGTCTGTATCATGTGTTTTTCCTCTTCCGACCTTATACCGGAAATCACCCCGTTGTCTTTTACACCTATTAATAAACGCCCTCCATCCGTGTTGGCGAATGCCACAAGCGACCTGGCAATTTTCTTGCAGTCAGAAATCTCAAACTTGAAATCCAACATCTGATGTTCACCCTCCGAAATTAACTTCTGAATATGTCCTGATGTCATCTCCTTTTTTTTCTGCAAAAATAGTTCATTTTTCTAAACTATCATAGAATCGTATGAAAATTCAATCTGGTAGGAGAGTGCTACTGCATGCTTTTCTATAAGATTGTTTTAGGCGATTTAAAAGCACTTGTTTTTTTATGGTATTGTTGACTGTTCTATGTGAAAAAGGCGTTTAAATCAAAAATTGACAAATGTTAATTTGTAAAATCAAACAGAACAAGACAAGTTACAAATGTTCAAATAAAAATATAACTCATTAAAAAACAATATAATATATAAATGTAAATATTGTGGTTACAAAAGTAAACAATCATACATAGTTTAACAAATATATAATGGAATAAAATACATAAAATAAAATATAATGTCTTAAAAATAAATAAAATAAACTTAAATATATAAAGTAATACTTTTAAAAACCCATTATTTTATGTTTTAATTGCTTTTATATGATTTTTTATTGTAAATGATTGTAACATAAATAATTACCGATAAATTTAAAAGAATACATTAAAAGATTTGTTTGTGTTTTAAAAATTTACAAAAATAAAATACAAAAAATTAACTTTTGTAAGAAATAATTGTTTACTTTTGTAACTTCAATTAATGTAAAAATGAAAATTTTGAGAGGTATATACAATGGAATCATTTAAAGAAAGACTTGCTCACATTCTAAGGTCAAAGAATTTGACAGGTGCACAATTCGCCGGATTGATGGGAATACAGCCATCAAACGTGTCACATCTGATCAGCGGTAGGAACAATCCGAGCTTGGACTTTTTGATCAAGCTCAAGGAAACATTTCCCGAATACAGTTTTGATTGGATTATTTTAGGTAAGAAACCAATCACAATTGTTGAACCTTATAATGCAGCCGGGCAACCTGAAGTACGAAATCAGGTTGAAAAAGATCAAAATGTGCAATTGAACTTTGATATTGTGGAAGAGGATTCTGCTGCTGCTGATCCTGTTCAGAAGCCTTTTGTCAATGAAAAAACTGATGAATCAACGTTTTATAGTGACAATCACGACGATATGATTGAAAAGCCACATTTTAACAGCCATAATGACAGTCCTAAGAGAGTCTTGATTATGTATGAAGACAACACGTTTGAAATGTTTAATTTGCGCAGGTGACATTAATGAAACCATCTTAATAATTGTTTATTAATTATGTGTTGAAAACGATTTTTTTGTATTTTTGCTTTTCGGAAAAATAGAAAATAATAATGTCTAAAGAATTGTTTTTCAATAATTTTCACAATTTTATCACACAATATAAAAAGGTTGTCATAGTATCTCATGTAAATCCTGACGGTGATGCTGTCGGGTCAACTTTGGCTTTTTATTTTTTCCTTTTAAAGTTTGGAATTGATGCAAAAGTCATCATACCTAATGATTATCCTGAATTTTTGGCATGGATGCCTGGTATTACTGAAATTTTCCTTTACGACAAAAATCCTGAAAAAGGTGCTGAATATCTGAATAATGCTGATCTGATATGTTATTTGGATTTTAATTCGCCATCTCGTACTGGATTGATACATAATGATTTATGTCATTGTACTAAGACTCCGAAATTGTTGATTGACCATCATCGTGACGCAGATTTCTCGCAATTTGTCGAATATGTTTCTGAAGTCGAGACTTCAAGCACTTCTGAATTGGTGGCTGAACTTATCAAATCACAGGGTTTCGACAAATATTTGGATGATAATATTGCGACCTGCCTTCTTGTTGGAATAATGACAGACACGGGTTCGTTTGCACATTCAATTTATCATCCGGAAACATTCCAGATCTGTGGCGAATTGATTTCCCCAACTGTCAATTATGCATTGATTCACAGCAATATATATAATACTTTCTCGGAAAACAGGATGCGTCTGCTCGGCTTTTGCATCAGCAACAGGATGACGATTCTGCATGAATACAATACGGCTTACATATATTTGAGCAAGGCGGATCTGGAGTCTTTCAACTATCAAGTTGGTGATACAGAAGGTGTTGTGAACTATCCATTGATGATTGACAATGTGAAAATGTCAGTCTTGATAACGGAACGTCAGGGTGTCATCAGATTGTCGTTCAGGTCAAAAGGCGATTTTTCAGTTCATGAACTTGCGAAAAATCATTTTGGCGGCGGCGGACATACAAATGCTGCTGGCGGAACAATGAATTGTACTCTAAATCAAGCTATTGATAAACTTTTGGAAGTGCTTCCTCAATATAAAAACTTGCTTGACAAATGAGATTCCGTTTGAATAACATATCATCTGTTTTTGTCATAATGGCGATCATTATGTTGTTTTCTTGCGAGAATAATTGCCAGACACAAAAGTCTTCTCAATCGATTGATGCCAAGCAGCGCAAGGAAAGTATGGAAAAAGCAAACAGATACATTGTAATTCAGGAAAATGAAGCAATTGATGATTATGTTGAACGGCATCAGATGGATGTTGTGAAAACAGGTACAGGATTGCGTTATCGTATTGTAAAACAGGGTGATACGGAACTTATTAAGCGTGGCGATGTCGTTTCCATGGAGTATGAGGTGAGATTGTTGACCGGTGATTTACTGTATTCATCAAAAGAAGATGGAAAGAAGACTTTTCTTGTTGGGAAAGGCGGCGTTGAAAGCGGTTTGGAGGAGGCGGTTTTGCATCTTCATAAAGGCGATGTTGCCGACATCATCATCCCATCGCATTTAGCGTTCGGTTTGCTCGGAGATGGAGACAAAGTGCCGCCGAGAGCGGCGTTGGTTTATAAAATAAAAATTTGTAACTAATTGATTTTTAATAAATAATCTATCATGAAAAAAGTATCATTATTAACAGTTGCATCTTTATTGATGCTTGCAATCGTGACCAGCTGCGGCAGTAAAAGCCAATATCCTGGCTACAAAACAACTGAAAACGGACTTAATTATCAATTCTATGTGCAAAACGAAGGTGACTTGCCTCAGATTGATGAATTGGTCGAAGTGACATTGTCTTGTGACGTAAACGACACAATGTCAATCATTCCTGCCTCAATGAATGTCATTAAACTTGCTGAACCGACATTCCACAGCGACTTTATGGAAGGCATTGCAATGATGCATGTTGGCGATTCTGCCTCTTTCATCGTGAACATTGACTCAACATTCAAGTATGTTTTCGGCGCAAGAGAGCTTCCGGAACAGTTCAAGAGCACTGATATTATGAAATTTAATGTAAAGGTCTCTGACATTTTTCCGGAAAGCGACTATGCCAAGAGAATGATTGAGAAAATGAAAAACAGAAATCCTGAAGAAACAGCGAAAGCAGCAGAGGAATTCAAAAACTATTTGGAAACCAATGGTGTTGTGGCTGAACCAACGGAGTCGGGACTTGTCTATGTCATGACACAGGATGGCAATGGTGAGATGCCGGCAAAGGAAAACACGGTGAAAGTTCACTACACAGGAAAACTTCTTGATGGAACGGTTTTCGATTCATCGGTTGAAAGAGGTGAACCTATAGAGTTCCCGCTCGGAGCTGGTTATGTCATCCCTGGTTGGGACGAAGGCATTGCCTTGATGTCAAAAGGTGAAAAAGGTGTTCTCTACATCCCGTGGTTCCTCGCATACGGCGACAGAGGTGCAGGCGCACTTATCCCTCCATACGCAAATTTGATTTTTGAAGTGGAATTAGTTGATTTTTAATATGTTGTTATGAAAATAAAGCTGCCATATATATTAATAGGTGTAATCACCTTGATACTGTCATCTTGTGGTAATAATGCTTTCAAAGGATTTGACAAGTTGGAAGATGGCACCCGAATGAAATTTTATCGTGTTGATAATCAAAAGGAAATGCCGAAAGTTGGTGATGTCGTCTTAATTGAGATTAACCAATATTATGGCGATTCTCTTGGATTTTCAACAATGGAAGAATATGGTGAGCCTATGCGCTACGAGGTTTCAGAACCTTCTTTCGTCGGCGATATTATGGCAGCTTTATTGAACATGCATGTCGATGATTCAGCTACAGTAGCTTTTATCATTGATTCTCTTTGCATTAAAACCTACGGAATGGATGGTGTTCCTGACTATTTAACTCCAGGAATGCCAGTATATGCCGATATTCATCTCGTGGATGTGATTCCGGCTGAACAGTTGGAAAAAGAACGTCAGCAAGAGCTTCTTGACAGAAAAAACAAAGACCAAGCATTGCTTGCACCGTATTATGCTGATAAAAACAACAAAATAACGGACGACGGACTTGTTATTTTAAATATCACCTCAAAAAGCGGAAAAAAAGCTGATGAAGGTGATATTTTGAAAATTTATTTTAGTTTGGCAACATTGGATGGCGATACTTTGCTGCATTTGTTTGATAATGAGCCAATTGCAGTTTCTTGTGGCGATCAGGCACTGGGAGTTGGTTTTGATGAGGCGATGAGGCTTCTCCCTCTCGGAGGCAATGGAAGCTTTGTCATCCCTTCTGCGTTGGCTTTTGACAGCGTTGGCCTTGAAAACAGCATTGAACCATACACATCGTTGCGCTTGGATGTGAAAATGGTTGATATTATGACACTTAAGCAATACGAAGACGAACAGAAACGTCTTGCTGAAATTGAAAAAGAGGAAGCGCAAAAACGACTTGATGAAGAACCTGCCAAAATCGAAACTTTTGTAAAAGATCATAATGTCCATGTAAATCCAACAGCATCCGGGTTGTATTATCTTGAAATACTTGAAGGAACTGGGGCTGTTGCGGATACTGGCGACATCGTTTCAATACACTATAATCTTTATAATATTGAAGATAAGTTGATTGAGTCGAGTTTTGAGGGCGAACCTTTGCGGTTTGTTTTCGGAAAAGGCGAGATGGTTCCAGGGATAGAAGAGGCAATCGGATATATGAAACTCGGCGGAAAGGCCACAATCATCGTACCGTCAACACTCGGATTTGGGAATGTTGCCATTGATGATGATCTTCCGGCAAATTCCACCGTGATCTTTGATATTGATTTCGTTGATTTACAGAAGAATAACTAATCTTTAATAGTCTCGTAATAATTTTCTTTGTCAGCGTGGTATGTGTCAATTGCCGTGATTATTGCCATGCAGCTCCATACTGGTACGGCGAGTTTGTCGGTATCAAGGAAGTTGTTTAAAATACCGTGGACATAATAGCCGATTAATGCCAGTGTCGCTGCAAGGACTATAACTTTTGATTCTTTGTTTTTGGCTCTTCTATACGTTTTAAGACCTGTGTAAACCATTGTTATGACAAGACTTATAACAATCAGTGAACCGATAAATCCCATATCTGCAAGTGCGCCGATGTATTCGCTGTGGGCGTTGCCTCCGTCACCGGAGTTTGTGCTGATGATTGTCTTGTTTCTGGACTCTTGGAAAGGTGCATAGACGAATTGGTAAGTCCCCGGACCCCACCCGAATACCGGCCGCTCTTCAAATAGCCTTATCGCTGAATTCCAACGGTTTATGCGTTCAAGATTTGATGCGTCAGTGGAGATGTTTGTGATTGATTGGATGTTTTCAACGAGATTTCCTGACGCATCCTGGTCATTGCGTTCCAAAACATCGAAGATTTGTTGCTGGAATGTAAAGAAAATACCAACCAAAATAACTCCAACTGCCGCGAGATATTTGAATTTTATCTTCAGGAGAACGCAAACCAAAATCATCGCCGAAGCCATGAGACTTATCCACGAGGCACGGCAGAAAGAAAGGACAATTGCGACCATCAAAAGTCCGGAAACTGCCAAAACGACGATTTTTCTTGATTTTTTTATGTTAGGGACAAACAGATAAGCCGCATTAAGTATTATGTAAATAGCAAGGGCGGCTCCGTATGCGGTGTGGTCGTTGTAAAACGGAGTCATCACCCAATGCGCCGAATCCCCGCTGAATCCGTTTCTCGCATGGTTGAATATCGTGTATAAAACCACGATAACTAAACCGGCTGTGTATAACCACACAAATCTGTTGATGTTTTTCGGGTCCTTAAACAAAACCGCACACATGAAATACGATGGTATGACAAACCAAAGCCTTGATAACGTGTATTTTATTGATACAACGGGCATTTCACTTGTAATTGTTGTGAAGACCATCCATATAAACATTATGTAAATTACGATTGATAATGGATGTTTGGCAAGTTTTATGTCGTAATTCCTTTCATAAATAAGTTTCGCAATGAAAATGACCAATGAGCAGGCAAGGAGCAACTCTGCAGGCAACGATGTGGTCATTCCGGGCGCAAGACCGACATTTATTGATAACGGCGTGGCTAAAGCTATGAGCAGCAATACTTTTTCAAACGAAAAAACAAAAAGCATCATGACGCACAACACCAAAGGCATCGCAAAAAAGATGTAACTGTCTTTTCTTACGACGAAATACAGGCTTATTGCGATGAACAATGTCGCAATTAAGTAAAGTGCCGCGGTTCTGACAGGCCTGGATGACATTATCTTGATTGCAAACTTTTACGTTCCATTGCATAAACTGTGAGTGTTGACAGCAAACATGCGGCCAGCCCACAGAGAACTACTGCGATCCAGCGAATCGGATATGCTTTTTTGTCTGATACGTATGGCTCGGAAACAACATTCGTGAATGACAATTCTGTATTGTAATGACGGACGAACTCCTCGTATTCGTATTTTGTGTAGCTATATACTTCACTTTCAGAGGCTATGCGTTCTGTCAGTGCGATTACTTCCGGCCCGTATATTTCAAGGTTTTTCTTCAGTTCGTTCGCCCTTGCGTTGCCGCCGTTGATAAACGACTTGGCGACTTCTCTTGATTGTTCAGGGACGCTTATGACACCATATTCGGCGGCGATGTAACTTAGTCTGTCTTTCAATGAATCTATGAACCTTTCCTGATGTTTTAGAGAATACTCGTACATCTTGACAGACTGCAGACTTTTGCTTTTCTGAAGTTTCTGAAGTTTCATGTCAAATAATCTGATTATGTCGTTCACCATTGCGCATGCTATCTCAGGGTCTTTGTCGAGAACCTTTACAACAACAGCATCGTATGGAGTTCTTGAAACACTGACATTGTCAAGATATTCACTGATAAGGGCCGTTTTCCAATATTTATATCCTGTGCTGATTTCGTAATGATCCATCAGGTTGAAGTCTTTGACAACGCTGTCCATTATTTCCTTCGATTGCATGACCTGAAGCATCTGTTCCGTGAATGTCTCATCGGAATATGGGTCATTAATGCTTGGGTAAAGTACGGCTTCGGATTTGTAAAGCGGCGTGATAAACGTTGAACTTGTAAAGACGACTCCCAAAATTGCAGCCGCAACTGAAATAATTATAATGTGCCATTTCCATTTGATGACTGCCTTAAACAATGATGTGTTGTCAAAATATTTATCCATTTTAAAAAATATAAATTCAATTTTTCTCTTGTAATATTTTATGTGACTGATTTACAATGTATTAATAAATAAAAATAACTTATATAAAATTGTCATTGCCAGCATATAAAATTTTGCCAAAGATATTAAAAATAACGTTATGATTGAATGAATATTTTAGGGAATTTATTTTTTCATTCCATTGATTGTGGAAATTACAAGTTCTTTGATTTCTTTGTAACTTAACATCTTGGTAATGAATGCAATAACAATACAAAGCAGAGTTGAGATTCCGAATGCCGTCAGCCAGTTCTGACATTGCAATGATACAAAATATGTTGTCGATGAAATTGCAGCGATGAATATTACCAGCTTTAACCAGAATGAAGCTCCTAATTGTATGTCAAAGATTCTTTTGGCTATGAAAAACTGAATCACACAGGTCGCGAATTGAACGCATAAACTTGTAAATGCTGCTCCAAATGCTTGAAAACGAGGAATGAAAATGAAATTCAGGGTGAGATTAAGCACAACTCCGCCTGCGGCGACGATGTTGAGATATTTCAAATTCCCGTTTGCGGTCAGTAATGTGCCGAAAATGTAAGTCACTGATATTGAGACGAAACTGCCCATTAAAACAATCAAGATCTTTGACGATTCTGAAATTCTTGCCTCAAATGCAGATAAAAGTTCCTCGTCTTGTTGCGGATAAAGCAGTTCCATAAATTCCTTGCTGAAGAATATGCAAAGCACCGCAATGATGCATGTCATCGATAAAATTATGCTAAATGATTGTCTTACAAGTCCTTGAAGATCTCCTTTCTCTTTTATGACAGCGGCGAAAAGTGGCAGCAGAATCACGGAAAAAAGGTATGAAATATTGTTCCCTGCATCAAAAAGTCGCCAGGCGCGTGCGTAAAGTCCTGTCTGCGTGGCGGCGATGTCTTCTGGCAAAATCCTTTCAATCAGAACCGGCTCCAACCTGTTGTAAAAACTCATAAGCAGAACTAAAAGCGCGTATGGCAGGCTTTTTTTTATGATCATTATCACAAATGGAATGTTGATTCTGATCGTGAGTTTTCCTGTGTGTTTCAGCACAATGAAAATGGCGATGGCAAGTGTTACAATGTAAGAAAATGTCTGCGAATAAATGTACCAATATATGCTGAAATCCTCTCTCGGAAATATTCCAGACCACAGTAAGAAACTGCAAATCAATATCATAAGTATTCTGTCAAGCACAGACAACAAGCTGTCGGTCTTGAACAGCAGAAGTGCGGAGATGTTTGAACGCACATATAAAATAAATGAAAGCAGAACCTGATTGAAGCCGACAATCGCCAAGACACGCATCTGCTCGCCCCGATAGCCGATAGTCCAGCCGACAACGAAGATTACTATGAAATATATTATCGTCAGAAAAATCTTCGCCTGTGAAATGCCGACAAAATGTTTTGAGAGAAGCTGGTTGTTCTGTGCAATGTTTCTGCTGTTTAAATTCGTCAGGCCGAGGTCTAATAATATATAAAAAAGGTATGAAAATTGCGAAACCGCAAGGTAAAGTCCGTATGAAGTGTCACCAACCGTATTCTGGACGGCGGCATCGATGCCGAGAATCCAGAACGGCTTTATCAAAAGGTTGATAAAGAGAAGAAAGATGATATTTTTCAGGAACTTTTTATTCATTATGAACTAAATTATTCCAAGTTGCGTTTATATATATATTTGTAATTATCTAAAAAAAACATTGCAAAGATAGTTCATTTAATAATAAAATTGTACCTTTGCAATATATTTTTTTAAAATGGAAAAGGAAAAGCAACAATATAGTGGTTCAACGGATGAACTTTTGGATGAGGAAAAAAGTCTGATATTGATTAATGATGACGTTAATTCCTTTGATTATGTGATAGATACGCTTGTAAAGGTCTGCAATCACACGAGGGAGCAGGCGGAGACTTGCGCGTGGATTACCCATTACAAAGGTCGTTGCGCCGTGAAATCTGGTTCGTTTGATGAATTGAAACCATATTATGAAAGATTGTTGAACCATCATCTTACAGTAAAAATTCAATGAATACAAGAAAATTTACGGAGAAGGACGAAATTGACATAAAAAAAGCGTACGATACTCTGATTCAATCAATTAGCGAGACAATGTCTCCAGAGGAAGTTGGATATGTCAAGAAAGCGTACGATTTGTGCCATGAAAAATTTGGCGGATCTGTAATGGATTCAGGCCGCCCGGTCGTACTTCATGCATTGGAAGTCGCACAAATCGCATATTCCGAACTCGGCATGAAAAGCAAGACCGTGGTCAGTGCGCTTCTTCATAATATCACGAGATATACTGATGTCACTTTTGATGAGATTAAAACCTTGTTCGGCGATAGAGTTGCGTTGATTCTCAATGATTTGGAAAAAGTGATGGGTCTTGACATGACTCATATCGCGACACAGTCGGATACCTTCAGGAAACTGTTCCTTTCAATTATTGAAGACATCCGTGTCGTTATGCTTATTTTAGCTCATTGTCTCGACAGTTGCAGAAACAAATCTGATATTGAAAGCGGTGTTTTTGTACTTGATTCAAATGATTCTCAAGAAGTTATAGAGAAAAAGAGATTCGGTAAGTTTTTTGAGGAAGTGAAATACATCATTATTCCGATAGTTCATCGTCTCGGTTTGTATAAAATCAAACAGGAGTTCGAGGAAGCCTTGATGATTTATGAGAATCCTCGTGAATTTTATGAGATTAAAGAGAAAATCATTCTTTCGAGAGACATGCAGGAGAAGAAGATGGAGGCGTTTCTGAAACCTATCCGTCAGGGGCTTGCCGAGAATGGATATGATACGACAATAAAGTGGCGCACGAAGTCAGTGCCTTCCATTTTTGCGAAAATGAAGGCGCAGGACGTTCCTTTTGAGAAAGTTTATGACCTTTTCGCTGTGCGTATCATAATCAATAATTCAAAGAAATCCATAGTTGACGAGAGAAGCGACTGCTGGAAGGTCTATGCCATGGTGACAAGTCTCTATAAGCCGAATGAAAAACGTATGAGAGACTGGATTACGGTACCGAAGTCATCTGGATATGAATCGCTTCACGCTACTGTTGAAGACGGAACGTATAACGTTGAGGTTCAGATACGTACACTTAGGATGGACGATAACGCCGAACGAGGGACGGCGGCGCATTGGCTTTACAAGGCAAGCAAGGACAAACATCAAACCGCCGACGAATGGCTGAATCAGATTCGTGAAATCATCGAAACGCCCGAAGAGGAAAAAGACGCCAATGCTTTCGACAGCAATCTTGCTAAAAAAGGTAAGGCTGATAAGATATTCATTATCACACCGCAAGGCGATGTGAAGCAACTTCCGGTCGGCTCCACGGTCCTTGATTTCGCCTTTGAAGTTCATACTCAAGTCGGTTGCCATTGCATCGGAGCTCGCGTAAACGGCAAGATGCAGCCTATCAGATATGAACTGAATAACGGCGATCGTGTTGAAATTCAGACAAGTAAGAAACAAGTTCCTAAGGCCGACTGGCTGAATTTTGTGAGTGCAGAAAAGTCAAAAGGCAGAATCAAACGTTACCTGAAGGATCAGGAGATGAAGGAAGCCGAACTCGGAAGTTCGATATTTCACAGGAAGCTTAAAAATTGGAAAATTGAATTCAACGATAAGATTTTCAGTGATTTATTGAAAAAATACGATTGTGGTTCCGGCATAGAGTTTTATCACAAAATTGCGACCGACCGTATTGATCTTGCCGAAATGAAGACTTTCATATTGTCACTATTTGAAGAAAAGGAAATTCATCAGGATAGGGTGGAGGATGACCCGAAGAAAGAGAGACCAGTCGGTTTTGATGATGATGTGATGACAATCGGCACGAACATCAGCGGAATGGCTTTCAAGATGGCGAAGTGTTGCAATCCGATTCAAGGTGATGATGTCGTGGGGTTCATAAATGTCGGCGGTGCGATTTCGATTCACAGAACAAATTGCCATAATTTCATCGCAATCAGGAAACGTTATCCGTATCGTGTTGTTGACGTGAAATGGCAGAACGACACCGCTGCTTCAAGGACTTCGTTTAAAATCATGGCCAAGGACAATTTCGGAATACTCAGCGACATCACGGAGGTGATGAAGCAGATGGAAATCAATATCGTTGACGCGAAAATGGGTACGAAAAATGGCCTGTATGAAGGCCATTTCGTAGTTCAAATATCAAACGTGGGCTATTTGGAACAATTGATGCGCCGTCTGCGTGAAGTCCGTGGTGTCATCGAAGTCCAAAGAAAAAACGGTTGATAATCAGTTATTTTGTCATGATGTCGATTATCTCGGCATCTGTCTCTCTCATGCCGATGCTGCCGAGCAACCCGACATTCTTGATTGTGTCTTCAATGTCAGCCCCGACAATGCCGTCACCGGCTGCAAGATTGTTGTCGTCTTTCGCCATGTGATAGCCGAGTAGTCCGGCTTCGACGGATGCCGCTATTTTTGATGCACATGATGACTTTGCGCCGTCGCATACCAAACCGGAAACCGTCACTACGGCGTTGCTCAATGTTTTTTCAATTATTTCAAGCGGTTCGCCGAGGAGATATGCGATTCCGCAGGCTGATGCGCAGCCGGCACTGACGGCTCCGCAATACGCAGAGAGCCGGCCGATACGTGTCTTCTGATGAATGGCGGTGAGGTTTGAAACGACAAGGGCGCGGTAAAGTCTGTCGTCGCTGACCTTATATTCTTCAGCGTAGGTTAAAACCGGCATCGAGACCGTAAGCCCCTGATTGCCGCTGCCTGAATTGATGATGACAGGAAGTTCGCAGCCATTCATTCGGGCGTCTGAACCTGCCGCGGCACGTGCCTTGGCGCGGATTTTGACATCGTTTCCGTAGTATTTCAAAAGCGTCTTTCCGACATTCGCTCCCCAATCGTTTTTGAGGCCTTCGTCCGAAATGGCTTTGTTGTATTCGATCTGGCGACCGATAATGTCTTGAATGTCAACGATTTCAACGCTGTCAGCGAAGTCAACGATTCCGGCGATGCTTAGACAACTGCGGTCGGTGAGTTTCTTGCTTGGCTTGCTTATTGCTTCGCATTGGAACAGGGTCTCGTCATCTTTGCGGATGCAGACGATGTTCGTGTGGAATCCTGAGATTCTGACTTCCGCGCGATGTTCTCCTTTGAAGACGACGATTGTCACGTCAAGTTGTTCCGTCGTGTCAACATGTTTGACTTTTATCGGAGTCTCTTTGAGGAACTTCTCGGTTTCTTTTTTCTGTTCCGGCGTCACGTTGGCGATGACCTCAAGGGCTTTGCTTGCGTCGCCGGCAACGATTCCGACCGCCGCAGCCGCTTGTATCCCCTTCATCCCGTTTGTGTTAGGAACTATTACGCTTTTGACATTTTTGATGATATTGCCGCTTGCAAGCACTTCAACGCGTTCTGGCATCATGCCTAAAACCTCACGCGCCTTCGCTGCAGCGTATGCAAGACAAATCGGTTCCGTACACCCCATTGCTGGAACTAATTCTTCTTCCAGAATGTTGATATACAATTGATAACGAGAGTCTGTTCTTTCCATGCTATAATGATTTTAAGATATTCTGATTAGTTGCTTTTACTTATTTCCATTGAACTTATTTCTACATCACCGTTTTCTGGTGACACTTCAATCCAAATGTTGTCTTCACTGAACCATTTGTATTGTGACCCGATTCTGATAATGAAATCATTAACGTCCTGGTTTGCAGGGACATTTACAACGAAACCGCCGTTTTGACCGTTGCTTGAACCATACGAAACGTACATCGTATATTGTTCGGTGCCGAGGTTTTTAGCCCTGATAAATAAATAGTTGCTTCTGCGTGCTGTCACGTCAATCTGTTGGAAATCAAAACGTTTGGTCTGATTCGCATTGATTGTTGTTGTCTCGGCTACAAGGACTGCAAGTCTGTTGGCGGCGAGAATGTCTCCTATTTCCTTGATTTTATTTGCCGGATAAGGATTCCCTGTGTTCAGATTGGCGGCTTTTGTGTAAAGCTCTATGGCCTTGTCGAAATTTTTTGTGTTGAATTGGCCGTCTGCCTTGGCAATGAAAGTGTCATATTCATTTTGAAGAGCTGCAAGACGTAAATCTTCCATCTGCTGCGCCGATGCAAGCTGCTGCGTGGCTGCTTCATCATTTGGCTTGTTTGCCAAGGCGATGTTGAATTGTTTCAACGCTTCGGTGTAATCCTGATTCGCCAATGCCGCAGCGCCCTCCGACATCGCAAACTGGTAATTCTCCTCTTTTTGGCGTTGGATTTCTTCATAGAAACCGGCAATCACCTCAAGTTGTGCGTTGGCCGTTTCATTATTCGGGTCAAGCTTTAAGAGTTCTTTGAATGTCAACTCGGCTTCTGCATATTTTTTGTCTGTAATTTGTTGATTGCCAACGTTAATCAAATTCTGAATGTTTGCAATCCGTTGTTTTTCTGCTTCAATTGCTGCTTGGCGTTCACGTTCTTTCGCAAGTTGTTGCTGGCGCAGAAGCTGGTTTTCGGCGTTTTCTTTCTTCGAAACTGCCATTTGATTTCCTGGTTTCAGCTCTAAAGCCTGGGTGTAATAGGAAATGGCGAGTTCATAATTCTGAAAGCCTTCTGCGTTTCCACCTTTATTAATTAATGTCGCAAAATCGTTGTCGAGTTTTTCTTTCTCACGCTGAATGCTGACATATTCGTCGCTGTTTACTATTTCTTCAATTCTCGAAATCATGCCTTGTGCGTATGAATCATCGGGGATTACGGTCAGTGCCGCTAGATATGCCGATTTCGCCGCCAGATATGACTGGTCTTCATACAAGGTGTCTGCCTCGTTGATTTTTTCGTCGTAGCGGTCGGCGACATCCTTTTTAGCTTGAAGTGATGAAACGATTGCGGAAATTTCTGTTTCCTGCGGGAAAATCTGCAACGCTTTCTGGTAGGATTCTATTGCTTCGGAGTATTTCTTGCGAAGTTCAAAATCGTGACCTTGTTTCTTAAAACGTTCAAATTCAGATACTTTGAGGTTGTATGCGGCGTTTTTGTCATTCGCTTCCTTTAGTTTCGCCTTGGCGGAATTGCTGTTCGGATAAAGTTTCAGAGCCGACTCGTACTGCATCACTGCCTCGGCGTATTTCTCGCCTGAAAGGAGCTTGTCGCCGAGAGCAACCATATTGTTGAAAGAATCGAGCTTCTCTTTTTCGTTCTGAAGCGTCTGTGTTATTTCGGCTTTCTTGCTTTGGGCATATTCGTCTTTAGGCATGATTTTCAATGCGTTATCATATTCCATTAGCGCATTTTGAAAGTCACCGTTGTCGTAGAAAGCATCGGCTTTGTCTAAATGTTCGAAAAACTGTTCTTCTTTCTTGCTTTCCTCGCGGATGGCGTCCAAGGTCTTGTTGAGCTTGCTTTTTGCGGTCGCATCGTTGGGTTTTATTCTTAAAGCTTCTTGATAGCAGGTCTTCGCCTTTATATATTCCTTCTTGGCAAATTCCTTGTCGCCGCTTGCAACGAGCGACTGATATGTCGGCGCCTGTTCTTGAGCTGATGCGTAATTTGTTGTAAAACAAATAATTGCAAATAAAGCTATAAATGTTATTTTTATTATTTTATGCATATTCAAGTTTTTTCAATTAACGTAGTACGTTGTCATTTATTACTTTCAATTTTTCCGTCTTTAATTGTCAACATTATGTCGGCCATTTGCGCAAGTTCGTTGTTGTGTGTCACGATGACGAAAGTCTGTCCCGTTTTTTCTCTTAATTTAAAGAAAAGTTCATGAAGTTCCTTTGCATTCTGCGAGTCGAGATTGCCTGACGGTTCGTCGGCGAGAATTACCGATGGTTTGTTAATTAGTGCGCGGGCTACTGCGATGCGTTGCTGTTCACCGCCTGAAAGCATGGATGGCTTGTGGTCTGCCCTGTCAGTAAGTTTCAGATATTCAAGAAGTTGCATCGCTCTTTCGGTGGCATCTTTTTTTGAAACGCCGGCGATGTAAGCGGGGATGCAGATGTTTTCCAAAGCTGTAAATTCTGGAAGCAGGTGATGGAACTGGAAAACAAAGCCGATGTTTTTGTTGCGGAATGCGGCGAGATTCTTCTGGCTCATCTTGATGATGTTTTGTCCGTCGAAAAGGACTTCGCCTTTATCGGCCTTTTCAAGCGTCCCGATAATCTGCAACAGCGTTGATTTTCCGGCGCCTGAAGCACCCACAATCGTAACGATCTCACCGTTATCAATTTGTAAATCAATGCCTTTGATTACGTCAACGTTGCCGAAAGACTTATATATTCCGTTCGCCTGAATCATTTCTCAAATTTTGTGCAAAGGTAATAAAAAATCATGCTGAAACGGATGAATTAGTTGGAAAATTCATTTATTTTCCTGTATATATTAAGAGGGAAATACATTCGTCTTGTCGCTGCTTTAATATCTTTTGTCGTCTGAAAGATAAAGCCGTTTCTGCAATAAAAATTGTTGGTTCTTGAATTATTTAACGCATCTACAGTTACGAACAGGCAACCTGCCGTTGAATAGTTCAAAAATGTATAAATCACGTAATTTAATATATATTCTCCTATGCCTTGTGATTGTAAGTCTGATTTTACGGCGAGATGGCCTATATTTATCGCCGGAAAAACATTCATTGTCTCAAAATAGTCATCATACAATGAATCTTTACCCAGTGGAGCATTCTCACTCATGCTGTTTCTTACATCCGTTTTGTCATCGTATTCAATTACTAATGAATCATTTGCGAGCGTAAATGCAGCAACTATATCGTTTTCGTAAAGGACATAATATGCTGAAAACATGTGACATTGTGAGCAAATAAAAACCTCCTTCTGGAAGAAAACATCCAGATTGTTATTGCCACATGAAAATGAAGACATTTTTTTGAAATGGTCTTCGTTCAAGAATTTAAAGTTAATTTTCGAGAATTGGATTTTTTCCGCCATTGTTTTTTGTTACCTCCTCACCAACACTAATGATTTTCTTTAACAAAGCGGACTGCATCTCTCTTTCTATCGAGGATTCGTCACCGCACACGATTCTTCTGAATTCTCTAACGTCTTCGCTGCTCATCGGAGGATTTGAAACTGCTTTTATCATTTTTTGAATTTTGCTGCAAAAATAAAGAATAATTATGAGAAAAATGTCTTTTTTTGCGAAAATATTCAGTTTTTTTTCATCAGCACATACAGCAGGTAAATGATAATCAGAATGAGTCCGAACATCAGGAATTTCGGGAAAATCATCGCGATAATCAGCAGTAACATCAAGAAATTCAATATGATATATGCGATTTTTTTGTTCGGAGGCAAGGCCATCCAAGCGTAGAGCAGTTTCATTTTTGTGTTTTGCCACCAATTTGAGAACTTCCCGCCGTTGCTATGTCTGAAGTTGTTGAAAAATGAATTCTGATTGTTGTTGACAGTCTCCGCATTGATGACTTCCATTTCCTTGACCTTGATTTTCAATGTCTTGGAATATTCTTTGCCTTCATTTACTGCGGTAATTGTCAGTTTCGTCTTGCCTTTCGAGCGGTTGAGCCTGAATCGTTTGCTTCCTGAATTTTCAATGTCAATGGTGCTGCTCTTGAAACCGTTGTCGATTGTCAGCCTGACGCTTTCCGCTGGCGAGCAATTCCATTGAATGTCAATGACATCGCCTTCGGTAACTGTGTCGGTGTTTGCCGTAAAAACAATATTCGTCTTCATTTTCCTGAAAAATTAGGTTGCAAAGGTAACACTTTTTATCGGGAGAAAGTATGTTTTCAAATAAAAAAGTTGAATCTTAAATCAAAAATACTGAATGATAATCTTCTTCGTTGAGGAAATCATTCAGTATTTGTTGTTCCGACATAATTTTTTTCACCAAATAATCACTATGTCTTTAAAATTATATACTTTTGCAGCTAAAAGTTATGGTTCTTCATGTTCGTTTGAAACGTTTCCTTGAAGAGCAATTGAATTGTGATGTGGATGTCGTCAGATTTCATAAGAACATGAATTTAACCTTAAAAAACGAAATTGAAAAATGTCAGAATGAATTTTGAAAATTTTTTCATAACAATGAAATATCATGAAAATAAATAAAATTTGGAAAATATATTTTTCAGCCACAGGAACGACTGAAAAAGTTGTTTGCGCTATTGCAAATCAATTGGCTGAATGTTTTAACGAAACGGAAGTTGAAGAAGCCGTGCATTCTGAAACGTTTGATTTTACTTTGCCGTCGGCGCGAAAATCGTTCCCGGAAATTGCCAAGAACGATCTCGTTGTTTTCGGCGTTCCGACATACGCCGGACGCGTTCCGAATCTGCTGCTCAAATATCTCGACACGATTCAAGGCAACGGAGCCTTGGCTGTCCCAGTTGTCACCTTCGGAAACCGAGCTTTCGACAATTCGTTGATAGAGCTTCGCAATATCCTTGAAAATCATGGGTTTAAGACAATTGCGGCCGGTGCGTTCGTCTGTGAACATTCGTTTTCATACACTTTGGCGGCTGGCCGTCCTGATGAAAACGACATCGCTTTGGCGAAAAATTTCGCTGAAACAATATATAATAAGGTGTCAGAAATAGATCTGAATTTGTGCAGACACGAACCGATTCTTGTTGACGGTGACGAAAACGCAGGTTACTATCAGCCTAAAACCGATGAGGGAACGTCAATCGACATCAGGAAAGTGAAGCCGAAAACGAACGCAAACTGCACAAAATGTGGCACCTGCGCAGAAGTTTGCCCGATGGGGTCGATTTCTTTTGACGATTTCACAACAGTAAGTGGCGTTTGCATAAAATGCGGCGCATGCATCAAAAAATGTCCGGCAAAAGCAAAATATTTCGATGACCCCGGATATCTGTATCACAAGGCTCAGGTTGAACGGAATTTCGCGAGACCTGCGGAAAACAAGATTTTCATCTGAATCAGGATAAAAAAAGAGGAGCTTCAATAACGAAGCTCCTCTTTCTTCTCTTGACTTTTTTCTTATCTCAAAACAATCTTTCTGCTCATCACGTTGCTGCCGTCGCTGATGCGGATGATATAGACTCCTGTTGTGAGATTGTGCTTGATTCTGTTGTCGCCTGTCGTGAGCGTCTCGCTCATAACCGGCTGACCAACAATGTTGTACATGATCAAATCAAGATTTGAATTCATGTCGTTCTTGACGAAGATCACATTGTCGCCGTTGTAAATTGAGACGTTCTCCTCGAGGTTTTCAACAATGCCCTGTGGTTCAAGGACCTCGCCTGTGAGTGCTATCTCGCATTCTGCTTCGCCGCCTGAAACCTCAATCGTTCCTTCGTATGAGCCGATTTCGAGGCTGCACTTCATTCTGACATAAACCGTAATTGGCTGTCCGATGATTTGGCCGTCGGCGTATTCCAATGAAATTTCATTTGACCAAGTCTCTTCATCGAGAGTGAGCTTGAAGTATTCAGAAGATGTGACTGTCACGACTCCGTTTCCAACGAGGTTGCCAGCTGTCAATGTGAACGACTGTGTCGCTGACGGCCCGAGTTCGTATTCGTAGTCGAAGCCGGTCAGTTCATACGCCGACGGGATGATGAACGGGTCGGTGCTTGGTGTCGCGTAGAGCATGATGTCGTCGATTTCCCACGATGCCGCGGCTTCCGGCGTGCTCGTGTATTTGAAGGCGATGTTGCAGTTTGAGCCGCTGAAACCGTTGAGTGAAATATCGCCTGACGAGACCCATTCGTAGTTGCCTGACGAGTGGTTGAAAGTCAACGGATGCCATGTCGCCGCCGTCGGGTCCTGACCGTCGTAGTCGTTGGTGAAGAGAAGTTCAACATCAGGACCTTCGAACTTCATCGCGTTCATGAATGTGAGTGTCGGGTTCTGGCCGGCGAGTGCGTTGAGGTTGAACTCCGGCGAGATGCACCACTGTTCGTTGTCAACGTCATCGCCGTAGCCGTTGGCATTGGCGTATTGGTTGCCGTTGTATGAAGCGATGACCCAAGGCTTGTTGCCTTCGAATGTCTCGAATGTCCAGCCGTTCATGCCGTTCTCCCAATCCTGGTTGAAAATGATGACGATGTCGCTCATGATTACGTATTCTGCCGTTGCGACGTTGCTGTTGTCGTAGCCTTCTTTTATCGCTATTGCCTTGATTGTCATGTTATTTGCAACATGGATTGCGCCTGTATAGACTGCTGATGTTGCTGTCGGCTCGGTGCCGTCTGTTGTGTAATGTATTGTCGCACCTGTTGTTGAAGTTGAAATTTCAACGTCAATTTCTTCATAATACGTTCCTGATGCAACGCTGAATGTTGGTGTCATGACGGTCGGTGTGACTTCGCCGCCCTGCACGAACAAGTCAACGCAGAAGTTGTAGCCGGAGGCGTTTGAGCCGGTCATGTTCTGTGTCGAATACGGGCCGTAGCTGTGGTAATTGCTGTTGATGGCGAATGCTCTGCTTGTATAGTTGACATTATTAATAAGAAATCCCCAGTATTCCGGGACCATCGATTCCGGGTCGGAAAGTACGTAGTCGATGTTCCAGTTGGTGTTGTCGCCGTTCGACTGGAAGTTGGTGCCGCTGCCACCGTAGCCGAGAACATCGCCGGCTGCATTTGTGAACGTCAAGTTTCCGTTTTCAATGTTGACTGTCCAGGAATATGTGCTTTCGTCAAGTGCGATTTCATCTGGAAGAATCTCTAAGACGCCTTCCGTGACGCTCGTGAACAACACGCCTTCAGGCTTGCCAGACGTGGTGGCGGTCATCGCAAAGTATTCATTTTCAACGTTGTTGTAACGTGCTGCGACAATGACTTTCGCGCCGTTTTCAAGGTCGTTGACCGAGAATATTCTGTTCCAGCTGTCGCCTTCTTCCGTGATGATTCCTTCAAGTGAGACTGTGATGTTGTCAAGTTGTGAGGCGATGGTGATTGTGCTTGAGTATGTGTTGGCTGCAAGTCCTTCTGCCATCCTGACGTAAACTGTCTGATTTACAGCACCTGATGCTGGCGTGAGGGTGATTGCTGACTGCGCTGCGAAGGCTTCGCCTGATGTTGTTGACATCTCGAAGTTTGTGCCGGCCATTGTAATTGTCACGTTTGATGTGAGGTTGACTCCTGCAATCTCAAATGACTGCTCGGCTGAAGGGCCGTGGCCTTCCATGTAGCCGAATCCTGATAATGCCGTTGGCGTTGCGGTGAGTGTCGGGTTGGATGTGTATCCGATGAGCATGATGTCATCGACTTCCCATCCTGCTGCCTGTGATTCTGTGCAGGTGTATTTGTAACCGATGTGGCAGTTTGTGCCGCTGTAGCTTTCCAATGATATTGCACCTGATTCAACCCAATTCCATGATCCTGTTGACTTTATGTAAGTCAATTCGTTCCAGATAGCCGCTGCCGGATTGTTCCCGTCGTAGTCATTTGAAATGAAGAGCTGCATGTCGTTGCCGTCGTAGTTCTTTGCATTTCTGAACGAAAGTGTGACATCGCTGTAGTTGTTGATGTTGAAGGCAGGGGAGATACACCATTGTTCGTTGACGCCGCCGTTGTAACCGTTGGCGTAGGCGTAATGGTTGCCGCTGTTCTGTGCCACAGTCCAAGGCTTTGATCCTTCGACTGTTACGAACGTCCAGCCGTTCATCTCGCCTTCCCAGTCCTGGGCGAAGATTGTGGTTGCGCCGAGGATGATGGTGTATTCCGCTGTGGCCACGTTGCTGTTGTCATAACCTTCCTTCGTGGCGATTGCTTTGATTGTAGTGTTTTCTGTAACTTCGATAGGAGAGGAGTAAACAGCACTTTCTGATGTCGGCGCGGTGCCGTCTGTGGTGTAATAGATAGTCGCACCTTCAGTCGCGCATGAGATTGTCACCGACTGCGCCTCGTAATATGTACCTGACTCAGGTGTGATTGTCGGTGTTGCGCATATCGGAGTGCCGCCTGCGGTCGCGAAAATGTCAAGGAAGAAATTATAGTTCGAGGCGTTGCTGCCTGTCATGTTCGACTTGGCGTATGGCCCGAAGTTGTGGCTCGTGTTGAGCGCGATTGCTCTGCCGTCGTTGTTGGTGTTGGTGATGACGAATGCGATGTATGACGGTACCATGGCTGTCGCATCTGATGTGCTGTACTCTATCGACCATGCTGTGTTGTCGCCGCCTGTCGAGAAGTTGGTGCTTGAAGTGTAGCCGAGGACATCGCCGTTCGCATTTGTGAACGTGTAATTGCCGCCGTTGATGCTGACTGTCCAGAAATAGAGGGCGTCATTTTCAGCGATGCTTGCCGGAAGCGTTGGATAGTTGCCTGGAGTCGGATTCCCTGACACGTATCTTGTAAATCCGACACCTTCCGGTTTCCCTGAGGTTGTCGCTGTCATTGCGAAATAGGCGTTTTCATCATCATTATAACGTGCTGCAAGGATGACTTTCGCGCCGTTGGCGAGAAGCGCGAGGTCGGGAATCTGGACGTATTCGCTCGGCTGCTGAGGCTCGACGACGCTTCCGCTTGCTGCAATGTTCACTGTTTCAGCACCTTCTGATGCAAATGTCAAGGTCTCGTTGTATTCCCCGATTTCCAAACCGGCTTTCAGTCTGACATAGATATTCACATTACTGAAAGAAGTCTCGCTCAATGTGATTGTGCTTTGTGCGTTGAAATCGCCGCCGTCTGTTGTTGAAATCTCGAAGTTCTCGGAAGCGGTGATTGTCGCGCTTGCGGTCAGGTTGCTGCCGCTGACGGCGAATGACTGTGTCGCCGACGGGCCTTGTCCGAATGTGTAGCTGAATCCTGTGAGTTCTGCCGGAGCTGACGCGATGCTCGGTCCCGCCGGATGTGTGAACTCTACATCGTCAGCACTGTTGATGCGAATCTGCGGTGTGTTGAAACAGCCGATTATTCCGATGACGGTGACACTGTCGTTTTCAAGAAGACCTTCGACGACAGGCATCTTGTAAAGGTTGATGGTGTTTTCGTTTTGATAGATTGGAGTGTTGCCGTTTATGTTGATGGCACCGATTTTGCTGTCTGCAATCTTCACGCGTGTTGACTGAAGCATGTTGCCGTTGGCGTAGTCAGCGTTGATCTCCGCAATCGTCTTCACTGCAAGCGGGAGTTCGTTGCCGTTTGAAACGATGCTGAACTGCGATGCGTCGCCGCCATCGATGCCTGTAAGCTCGACAAGCCCGTTGTAAACGGTTTTCTTTCCGTAAGCCTTGACTTTGTCGCCAGATGTCAATGTGTTCGGGACGGTGTTGCTGTTGAGGTAGAGGTCGATGCCGGCGGTCGCGTCTTGGATGTAGATGTTCCTTCCGTCGATGAATGTGACGATGCCCTCGACGAAAGCGTATTCGTTGTTTTCAAGTGCGCGTGCCTCGGCGATTGTGATAACGGTTGGGAATGTGTAAGTTGCTGTGGCGACTTCGCTGTCGTCCATTCCTGCTTTCACGGCGAAGGCCTTGATGGTTGTCGTCGTGCTGACGGCAATCGGTTCGCTGTAAACGCTGCCGCCCGCCGTTGGTTCTGTTCCGTCTGTGGTGTAATATATTGTGGCTCCGTCGGTTGAACAGCTTATTGAGACTTCGAAAGGCTCTGTGTATGTGCCTGCCGCGATGCTGAACTCCGGTTTCGACACCTGAGTCTGCTCGGGAAGTTCGCCCTTGATGAAGAATTCAATCTGGGTGGCTTTTATGTTTGCGTGAATGGTGGTGTATGTCCTCCAGTCCTGATTGTTGTAAACACCGATGTAACGGCTGGTCTCGTTGTGCTTCATTCCGTGGTAGTTTCCGTCCGCGATGTCAACGGTCCAGATGTTGGCGTCGTTCGTGCCGACTCTCACGCCGTTGTTGGCATCTGTTGAATAGAGCCATTTTGTATTGTCGCCTTTGACAGTGAATATGTAACCGTCTGTCACCTTGTGTACGTTCCAAAGAAGAGCATCGTCAACATTGCCGCTGATGACGTTGTCATTGATGGTGACTGCGACCGCCGTTGGTGCCGAATTGGTGCCGTTTGCGCTGGTGAGTGCCTTGCTGCTGGTGACATCGACAATCATCACCTCGGTTGTCTCGGAAATCCTGGCGAGGTCGTTATGGCTTAACAGCCTGTTGAAATCGTCCGTCACAGGTGCCGTGCTGATGACGTATTCGGCTGAGGCGACTTCGCTGTTGTCGAGACCGTCTTTCATTGCAATAGCTTTGACTGTCGTTGTCTGTGTTATGCTGATAGGCGTTGAATAGACCGTGCTAGGCGTGCCGGGGGTCGTGCCGTCGGTGGTGTAGTAGATGGTCGCGCCTTCCGTTGTGCAGCTTATTGTGACATTCTGCGCTTCGGTATATGTTCCGGCTTCAGGGCTGAATGTCGGAGTCGCTACGGATTCAACGCTCGGTGTCAGGTCTTTCTTGAAGAGCATGACCACGGGATTAGTTTCACCGCCGAGGTTTGAAGCGGCGTATGCTTTGTACGTCGCGCCTGCGGCAGATGCTCCGCCGATGAATCTGTTGTTGTTGCTTGTGTTCTGGGCAATCATTCCGCCTTCGTAGCTGTTGAAGGCCCATACGCTCGATGCCGTCTCACCTGCGGCAATGCCGGTGCTGCTTGCGTTATTGATATATTTGCCGTTATTCAGCTTGATGTAGTAGCCGCCTGTCGCCGTCTCGAGTGTCACTGCGTAAGGTTTTCCACCGGTGTTGTATTCTGTAGTGATGGCATTGTCGGCCACTGTCACTGTCGCCGTCTGTAACGCATTGCTCGACACTGTGCTTGTCGCCGCGGTGCCGGCACTCACGCAGACCAAGAGGTAGGCGCCGTCGGTAGTGATGTCACTTGCTTCGCTCACGAGACCGAAGTCGCCGCTTTGCGGTATCACGATGGTATATGTGGCTGCGGCAATGTCGCTGTTGTCAAGACCTTCTTTCGTCGCGATGGCTTTGACCGTTGTCGTTTCGCTTATGTTGACAGGTTCGTCATAAATTGGACTGAGGATGTTCGGCTCTGTGCCGTCGGTGGTGTAGTAGATGGTCGCGCCTTCGGTTGCGCAATTTATCGTAACAGTCTGTGCTTCGGTGTAAGTGCCGGCATCAGGAGTGAATGTGGGTGTCGCGACTTGTGTGACAGGTGCTTGAACCGGTTCAATGTCATCCGCATTGCGAGGCATTATTTCCTTGGTCGCGTTGTATTGCAGGTAAAGGCCTGTGACGTTGTAATTTTCACCATCGGTGAATGACATCCCGCTGTAAAGCTTGTTGAAAGGTTTTATGGTGTTCGTCCCGTCGGAAAGGACGGCCTCTGTCTCGTCATAGCTGACGTTGTTGATCGTGATGACGGCACCGGTATAGACGCCGCTCGTTATCTGGTCGATCGTCATGACGACGGGTTCGGCTGTCGAACCTGAAGTGACTGTGAGGCCCGTTGTGTTCGTCTTGAGATTTGTAAGTTCTGAAGATCCTTGGTACAATTGGACTTTGCAAGACACCGTTCCCGTGAGGTGGTCGCCTACTGTGAAACCGTGGCCGTTCCCATATATTATAAGCCCCTTGGTGCCATCGGTCATATATGCGTTCGAGCCTGATACACCTGTGACAATCCAGTTGTTAAATGTGATTGTCGCATTGGTCGCCGTGCTTCCGGCTGCTGTCGCTTTTGCGAAAATCTCGTCCATGGTGGTGAGAGGTGTCTCAATGGTATATGCAGCCGTCGCCACCGGACTGTTGTCAAGACCTTCTTTAACCGCGATGGCTTTGACCGTCGTTGTCTGGGCTACGCTGATGGGTGCTGAATAAACAGAGCTGAATGTGTCAGGTGTTGTTCCGTCAGTGGTGTAATGTATTGTGGCTCCTTCTGTTGCGCATGAGATTGAAACATTTTGCGTTTCAAAATATGTGCCTGCGGAAGGTGAGAATGTAGGCGTGGCGACAGCATCGCCTGATTCGACTTTTTTGTAAAGTTGCACCGGTTGCTGGCTTGAATATGACGTCGATTTGTAGAAACGGAAACGCATCTGGTTGCTTGTGCTGTTGAAACGCATGACGGCACCGCCAACATTTGTTATAAGCACACTGTTATCGCTATATGTAATTACTTGTGCAGCAGCGTTGTCTCCGACAGCCAAACCGTTTGAATTTGCGCTGTGTGAAATGTATTTGCCGTTATTGTCTCCGCCATTAATTTCAACTGAATAGCCGCCTTCCATAGTCGCAATAGTGATTGTCACAGATTGTTCCGCAGATATCACGTTTTGGCTGATTGAAGAAGTGGTATAGCAACTAACAGCATCGACACCTGTCCAGACGTATGCTGATGTTGCGGATTCTTCATATACGAGAAGATATTCTCCTGACCAGTCGGCGGGTGCAGAAGTGACTTTCTCATACTGCGTTTGCCCAAATGCCGTGAATGCATTTGTGATTAACAGCATCAATGCTGTCATCACTAAAGTAAATTTGTGTTTCATCTTTTTGTTTGAATTATTTAATATTTTATTGATTATTAGCTATTTAAAATGAAAAATTTATTTTATGAATAACGTGCAAATTTACAAATAAACTAAAAGGTTCGTGTTTTGATTTTACGTTATTAATGAATAAGTTATCAACAAAATGTTGATAACTTTCAAAATCCATGAGTTTTCAACAAAAACAGTCGGCTCACCAATGCGATGAGCCGGTTTTTTCTTAATTATACTTTCAATTTTTGACTACATCAGCTCAACTCCGAACAACGCGAAGTCGTATTTGACAGGGTCGTCTGCGTCAAACTCCCTTAATTTTGCGGTCAGCATCTCCACGGCCTGACGGTCGTTGCTTTTCCTGTCGATGAGGCCGAGGTCGCGTGAGACTCTTGCCACGTGGACATCTAACGGAATCATCAAGTCCTTGGGGTTCAGTCGTTTCCAGATGCCTAAGTCAACAATGCCGTCGTTTCTTACGAGCCATCTTAATGCCATGTGCAGGCGCTTGCACGCCGAGCCTTTTTTCGGCTCATCGCAGCATGGATTTGAAATGTGCCTGCTCGCTGCGCCATTGGCTTCTTCAATCAAATCCCTGAAATTCTGGATTCCTCTCCATGTGTCGTGATTGCTGCCGAAAACGTCTTCCAAAGTGTTGTGTTTCTGATATATGGCTTTCAACCCGTTGCAGTAGTACATCAGGTCTCTGTTGAAGAAGGTGCGGTGGACGCATCTGTCCGGCTCAAGGTCTTTCCAGCCGTCTGACATGACATAGTCGTAAGGCGATTTCCCCATCATGCCGAGCATCTTGTTCGAGTTGTTGAGAATCATCTTCCTGTTTCCCCAGGCTATCGTGGCCACCAAAAATGACACAATCTCAATGTCTTGGATGTCTGAATATCTGTGCGGAAACTGCACAGGGTCGTCTTTGATAAACGCCTTCGTGTTGTTCTTTTCAACCAACAAGTCCAAATAACCTTTAATGTCTTCCATGTTAAAATAATCTGAAAAAATATCTGCAAAGGTAAATAAAAATGGATAACATTTTCTCAAAAAAAAATTTCACAATCTTTTTTTTATTACTTTTGCAGATTAAAATAACTGGATATATTAAAATGAAAAAGACTTTTCTTTTTGTGATTTTGATAACGGCATTTAATTGCCTGTATTCACAAAATATTGTAAATGAAAATGTTAGGAACGGTGGCTTTGAATATTGGATTAATGAGGATAAATCAAATATCGAGCCTGAATACTGGCATACGGTGACAAGTGCGACTGGCCGTCATGCGGGTCGCATTACCAAACAGATCTTCAAATCAACAAAAACGCGCCCCGGCTCGGATGGAAAATACAGCGTCATGATCAGACCGAGAAGCATTTTCGGAATTTTGGCCAATGGAAACCTGACAAATGGCAGAATCAATGCCGACAGCATGAGACCGAATAACACCAATGATAATTACGATTATACTCAGCGCAACAATCCTGACTTCTGTACACCTATTAACGAAGTGCCTGATTCTATTGCCGCCTGGGTGTGTTTCCGTGCCAAAGATGCCGAATCTGAAGCCAACTTCGTGTCGGTGGTGCATGGCGATGTCGATTTCATCTATGCGGGGCCTGAAGCCAGCCGTCCGCAGGAGCAGATGTGCGCGATGTCAGGACCTTGCTTCATCAAAAGGACATGCGTGGCTGAGTCTGGAGACTATGTCTGGAAACGCATCAGCGTGCCTTTCGTGATGAAAAACAAAAACGTCAAGCCAAGTTACATACTCATCTTGTTTTCCACAAACCGACTGGCGGGCGAAGGCTCCTCAAAGGATGAGCTTTATGTCGATGATGTCGAACTGATATATAATAAATGATTTATAATCAATAAAATATACATTTGATAGATACAGATTATGATGAATATTGACAATTATCCTTATCTTAAAGGTTTGAAGAAAAACCGTTTCTTCCTGCTTGCAGGGCCGTGCGTCATCGAAGATGAGGAATCTCCTTTTAAAATCGCGGAGACATTGGTGAAAATAACAAAAAGCCTTGATATTCCGTTCGTTTTCAAGGGTTCGTACAGGAAAGCCAACCGCTCGCGTTTGGATTCGTTTCAAGGCATCGGTGACTTGAAGGCGTTGAATGTGTTGAAAAACATTTCTAAAGAGTTTGATATTCCGGTGGTTACGGATATTCATGCGTGTGAAGAGGCTGCGATGGCTGCTGAATTTGTTGATGTTCTTCAGATTCCGGCTTTTCTTTGCCGTCAGACCGACCTTCTCATTGCGGCTGCAAAAACCGGCAAGACGGTTAATATAAAGAAAGGTCAGTTCCTTTCTGGTGCCTCAATGCAATTCGCGGTTGATAAAGTCGTGCAGTCGGGAAATGATTCGGTGATGCTTACTGACAGGGGCAATTTCTTTGGTTATCAAGACCTTGTGGTCGATTACCGCAACATATACGAGATGCAGAAATGCAATGTCCCTGTGATAATGGATGTCACGCACTCGCTTCAGCAGCCGAATCAGGTTGGAGGTGTCACTGGCGGGAAGCCGGAACTCGTCGGCTTGATTTCAAAGGCCGCTATTGCAGCCGGCGCTGACGGGATTTTCATGGAGACTCACCCGAATCCGGCGGTCGCTAAGTCTGACGGCGCGAACATGCTTCGTCTTGATCTTGTGGAGTCTTTGCTCGAAAAGCTTGTGAGGATAAAAGAGGTGCTGTGAAAAAATCCAAATTGTTATCTCTCAATCACTAACTTCTTCCATTCCGCGCTTCCGTCGCCCCAGTTGCCAATCAGGGAGTTTTCTTTTACGAGGCTTTTGAGTGTCTTGATGAATTCCTTGCGTGGGATGGGGGCGGCTCCGAGCCGTTTCAGATGCCCGGTCTCCTGCTGCGCGTCAATGAGTTCAAATCCGTTCCTTTTAAGGAAATCGCAAAGGTGGTAGAATGCGACTTTCGACGCGTCTGTCTTTGTGTGAAACATCGATTCGCCGCAGAAAACCTTCCCGATGGAAACGCCGTAAAGCCCGCCGACAAGTTCGTTCCCAATATATGTTTCTACGGAATGCGCAAATCCGAGTTCGTGAAGCTCGCAGTAAGCGTGAATCATGTCCTCGCTGATCCATGTCGCAGGTTCGTCAGCCTCGTCTTCGGAAGTGTTGTTGTCACGGCGCACCGTCGCACATGAACGGATTACGTTCTCAAAATCGGCGTCAAATGAACATGAGAATTTGTTGGATTCGATGGTTTTCCAAAGCGATTTCGTGACTTTCATGTCAGCCGGCTTCATGACCATCCTCGGGTCGAGCGACCACCATAATATCGGTTCACCTACGTTATACCAAGGGAATATACCCTGCGAATATGCGAGCAGCAGTCTCTCCGGTGAAAGGTCGCCTCCAATGGCTAACAGTCCGTCTTGCGTGGCTTGGTTTACTGGCGGGAAATCGTAAACCTCATCTTGTAGCATATATATTGGCATAATTCTATAGTTTTGAGGATTGTTTTCATAAAATGAACGCACAAAATTAAAATAAGTTTTTGGATTATGCAAATTTTTTTATCTTTGCAGTTGCAAAAAAATTATATGAACAGATACTTTTTACATCTTGCATATAGCGGAAATGCCTTTCACGGCTGGCAAATACAGCCTGGCGCGACCTCCGTACAGGAGACCCTGGAAAAATGTATAAGCCTTAAATTAAAACAGCAGATCGGCGTGACCGGATGCGGCAGAACGGACGCTGGCGTCAATGCGAGGAATTTTTACGCACATTTTGAAAGTGAACCGATTGACGACACGGAAAACTTTGTGTATCAACTGAATATGTTTCTTCCCGAGGAAATAGTGATATTCGACTGCTGGCAGGTTGACAATTATTTCCATGCTCGTTTTGACGCCACGTCACGAACTTATCATTATTATGTCACCCGCAGGAAAAATCCATTCCACACTCACGACGCATTTTATGTTTATGGTGATCTGGATGTCGGAAAGATGAATGAAGCCGCACGTGTTTTGTTTGAGTATGAAGATTTTACGAGTTTTTCAAAACTCCATACCCAAGTGAAAACTAATAATTGCAAAATCATGGAGGCACGGTGGTTTGAGGAAAACGACCTTTTGGTTTTCAGAATCAAGGCCGACCGTTTCCTGCGAAACATGGTGCGCGCCATCGTCGGAACGCTTCTTGAAGTCGGAAAGGGTAAGATGGACGTCGAAGGTTTCCGTGCCGTGATAGAACATAAAAACCGTTGTTCGGCTGGGACTTCCGTGCCGGCTCACGCTTTGTTTCTTGAAGAAGTGACGTATCCTTTGGATCTGTTTAAAGGGGTGAAAATGTAGAGACGGGGCATGCCCCGTCTCTACTTATCATGCCTCGTCTCTATTTGTCATGATTATATTTGCCTGTCATGATTTTATTTCAAATTGAAATTGTTATAATATCACGACGGCCCCGCCGCCTTTCTTCATCTGCAAGGTGATTTTACCGTTCTTGACGGAAACGTTTTCTTTTACGTAATCTTCTGCGTATCTGTTGGCATTGACTCCGTCTCTGAACATAACACCATGATTTACTTTGAGATTCAGTTTCGACAAATCAATTTCAATCGTTCTCGCGTCCCAGTTGGTGATGGCTCCGATGTACCATTTGTCGCCTGAACGCCGGGCGATGACGGCGTATTCTCCGAGTTTCCCGTCAAGGGCGACGGTCTCGTCCCACACTGTTGGGACTTCGGCGATGTATTGCGTGCATTCGGTGTTGTCCATATATTTTGTCGGACTGTCGCACATCATGTTGAACGGTGATTCAAATATCACATATTCAGCGAGTTGACGGCATCGTGTCCCCTGACTCATCGGGTTGTTGTAAATCGCGCGGAAATTGTATTTGTTGGCGTTGTCCATCGCGCCTTGCGTGTAGTCCAAATAACCGGCGACCATTCTGATGAACGGGATCATGGTTTCGTAAGTGACCTGCTCCGTGGCATCGTCCCATTTCGACTGCTCCAAGCCGTAAACGCCTTCGAAATTCAAAACGTTAGGGTAGGTGCGGTTCAATCCTGTCGGCTTGTAGGCTCCGTGGAAGTCAACGAAAAGATGGTATTTCGCCGCCATCGCCGCCATCCTGTAATAGAAATCAACGACTTTCTGGTCGTCTCTGTCCATGAAATCGACTTTGAAACCTTTGATGCCCATCTCGCTGTAATGTTTGCAGACATGCTCCATGTCGCGGTCAACGGCGTAGTAACCGACCCAAAGGACAAGGCCGACATTTTTCTTGTTTGCATAATCAACAAGTTCTTCGAGGTTTATTTCCGGCACGACTTGGAAAAGGTCGGCCTGCTTGTTGACCGCCCAGCCTTCGTCAAGAATCACGTATTCGATGCCGTATTTTGAGGCGAAGTCGATGTAATATTTATAGGTATCGTTGTTTATACCGGCCTCGAAATCAACGCCTTTTATGTTCCAGTTGTTCCACCAGTCCCAGGCGACTTTGCCCGGCGTGATCCAAGTGAGGTCGTCGATTCTTGAAGGCGAGGCGAGTTTATAGACCATGTCGCTGTTCATCAGTTCGGTGTCTTTTTCGGAGATGACCATCGCCCTCCAAGGGAAATCGCGGGTGCCTTTGGTCTCGGCTATATATTCTTCGCGTTCTTTTACAACGAGTTGCAGCATGTTGTGACCGCCTTGCTCCTCAACTTTCGGATATGTTGACTGAACCGATATCAGGCTGTTGTCTTCGCCTTTGCGGAAAAACGTCCCCGGATAATCCTCAAGATCCGACTCGACGATGACGACTTTCTTTCCGTCGTTCATATTAATTAATAAAGGTGTGAAAGCTATGCGTTCAACGTCCATCTCCGATAAAGGCGAAATCGTGTATTGGCTCTCAAAGGAAGTGAAAAACTGCTGCGCCGTGAAATCGCCGTCGCCTTTGCGGGCGTTCACGTATGGAATATATGCAGTGTGATCATTGTCGAACTTGTATGTCACATTCTCCTTTTTCACGACAATCGGATTCTTGAAACTTGTTGAGAAACGGTATGCGACACCGTCGTCAAAAGCCCTGAATGTCAGCCGGTAATTGCCTTTGAAATTGATAATCAGTTCGTTGTAATTGTTTTCTACTTGTGATTTTTTGTAAAAATGCGCTTCTATGATTTCGTTGACTTTTTTGCTTTTCGTTTTTTTCACAGTCGCTTCCCTGCCTAAGATATTCCCGTCATTCAGCTCCATTGAAATCGGGGAATCTTTGGTTATCAATGTGTTGCCATGCATGACCGTGTAAGTTACATCGTCTCCGACATTTATTGTCATCGTGATGGTTTTATCAGGGGAAATAAGCTTGTAAGTTTTTTGTGCCTGCGCAATGTTGAATGACAACAATGCTAAAATGCTGACCAATAATGATTTAAGTTTCATATTCTCTTTTTTTAAATTATTTTCAAAAATAAAAAAATAATCTTTAGTGTTGAAAAAATTTATATCTTTGTCGCAAATTAATTTATTGGAAAATGAAGAATCTATTATTGATTAGCAACTCCACAAACTTTGGAGAGACATACTTGGCGTGGGCGATGACCCAGCTTGAACAATTTTTTGATAAAAACAAACTCGGTGGCGGAAGCAAGGTGGTTTTCGTTCCGTTTGCTGGTGTTTTCATCGGCGGTAATCCTTATCCGGCAAGTTATGACGCCTATACCGCAAAAGTGAAAAAGGTTTTCCACGACAAACTCGGTGTGGACGATTTCGTTTCTGTCCATGAGGTCGAAGACAAAATCGCTCTCGTGAAAAGTGCCGACTGCATCGTTGTCGGCGGCGGAAACACGTTCCATCTCGTGGCGGAGATGCACAGATACGGTTTGATGGATGCCATCGCGGAATGCGCTGAAAACGGGACCCCGTATATCGGATGGAGCGCAGGCTCAAATGTCGCATGTCCTACACTCTGCACGACAAACGACATGCCTATCGTTCAGCCAGCAAGTTTTAACACATTGAACCTCATACCTTTCCAGATAAATCCTCATTATCTCGACCCTCATCCGGAAATCGACAAGATGATAAAACATGGCGGCGAGACACGTCAGGACCGTATCAACGAATATCTCGCTGTCCGTCAGGAAATGAAAGTCGTCGGGCTGCGTGAGGCAACGGCGATATGGGTCAACGGCGACAGATATTTCCTCAAGGGCGGCAAGAAAATGATGATCTTCCAATACGGGAAGGAACCTGTCGAACTCGAGCCGAATCAAGAGATTACAGATTATGTCTTGTAAATCTTGGAAATGTAAAATAAATCAGCTGCGTGCCGGAACAAATGAAATAGAAATTGTTACCTTAATCGGGTAATATTGTTGTTGTTTAGATGACCTCAAAGTTGGACGTTGGATACATCGGTACGTTGTATCTGAATGAATTATGATTTAAATTTTTTTGACATGTATTTTTCTGAATTTTATTTTAAATAAGAAATGAAATATCAAGGATTAAATCAACATCAAGTTGAAGAAAGTCGTGCCAAGCACGGCGTTAACGTTCTGACTCCGCCGGAAAAGGAGTCGCTTTTCAGCCAGTTTATCGGGAAATTCAAAGACCCGATAATCAGGATATTGTTAATCGCGCTCGCGTTGTCAATCGGAGTCGCTTTGTATCAATACTTTTCGGGTCAGGAAGGGTTGAGCGTCCTGTTCGAGCCCGCTGGTATTTTAGTGGCTATATTGTTGGCCACCTGCATCGGGTTCGCCTTTGAAGTCAGTGCCAATAAGAAATTTGACATACTGAACCAAGTCAACGATGATGAAACTGTGAAGGTCGTTCGTGGAGGCAATGTCACTTTGGTTGAACGCCGTGACATTGTAGTGGGCGACATCGTCATCATTGAGACGGGAGATGAAATTCCGGCCGACGGTGAGCTGCTTGAATCGTTCGCCATGCAGGTCAACGAATCAGACCTGACAGGCGAACCGATGGCCCGCAAGACGACGGATGAGAAAGAATTCAATCCGGAAGCGACATATCCGTCAAATTGGGTGATGCGCGGAAGCAAAATTATTGACGGCCACGGAGTTATGAAGGTCGAAAGGGTGGGTGACGCCACCGAATGGGGCAAGGTTTACAAAGGTTCCCAAATTGAGAATAACATCAAGACACCGCTCAATCATCAGCTCGACAAGCTCGGCGTCGTCATCACTTACACGAGTTATGCGATAGCGGCTGTTATCATCATAGCCAGGGTTTTGATGTATTTCCTCACCATCGACCAGATTTACGATGGAGTGGAGTGGATCGGCTTCGCAAAATACGCGTTGAACACTCTTATGATCGCAGTGACGATTATCGTCGTGGCTGTCCCGGAAGGTCTGCCGATGAGCGTGACGTTGAGCCTGGCGTTGAGTATGCGCCGGATGCTTTCTACAAACAACCTCGTGCGTAAGATGCACGCCTGCGAGACAATGGGCGCGACAACGGTTATTTGCACTGACAAGACGGGTACTCTCACTCAGAATCAGATGAGTGTCAACGACATAATGTCATACGCTTTGCCGAAGAAGACTCTTGGCGACGACTATGTCAGCAACCTTTTCAAAGAAGGTATCTCCGTAAACACCTCGGCGTTCCTCGACTTGACTGATTCCGAGAAGGCGAAGGTCATCGGCAATCCTACCGAAGGCGCATTGCTGTTATGGCTTAAGGAACACAATGTCAATTTCATGACTTACAGGGAAGGCGCGAAACTCTTGCAGCAAGTCCCGTTCTCGACAAAATACAAGTTCATGGCCACCGTTGTTGATTCACCGGTGTTCAATAAACTCATGTTTTATGTGAAAGGCGCACCTGAAATCATTCTCCAGCATTGCAACAAGATTGAGACGGGATTTGGATGCGTTGAGATAGAGCAATATCGTCACGCAATCGAGGAGCAGCTTTACGCATATCAGGGCAAGGCGATGCGAACCCTTGCATTTGCTTATAAAGAGGCGAATCCGGAGGAGCAGTCGTTTGATCCAGCGACCGACAATCTCGTGGCGGAAAACCTAATATTCATGGGTGTCGTCGCCATCGCCGACCCGATTCGTCCCGACGTGGCCGACGCTGTGGCGAGTTGCATGGATGCCGGCATTGACGTGAAGATCGTCACCGGCGACACACCTGGCACCGCAATAGAAATCGGACGTCAGCTCGGACTGTGGAAAGAGACCGACCAGAAAGACTTCAACCACATTTCCGGAAAGGACTTCGAGGCACTCTCTGATGAAGAGGCGAAACGCCGTATCCCGTTGATAAAAATCATGTCACGCGCCCGCCCGATGGATAAGGAACGTCTCGTCAGACTGCAACAGGCCAACGGCGAGGTCATTGCCGTCACCGGCGACGGCACCAACGACGCACCGGCTTTGAAGGCCGCGCAGGTCGGGCTCTCGATGGGCGATGGGACAACTGTAGCAAAGGAGGCTTCGGACATCACAATCCTCGACAACTCATTCAGAAGCATCGCTCGCGCCGTCATGTGGGGCCGCTCGTTATACCTTAATATCCAACGGTTCATACTCTTCCAGATGACAATCAACGTGGCGGCGTGCCTCGTCGTCATGTTCGGCGCACTGCTCGGAACGGAGATGGTGCTCACCGTGACGCAGATGCTGTGGGTGAACCTCGTCATGGATACTTTCGCGGCGATGGCGTTGGCGTCTCTGCCGCCGTCACAGATCGTGATGAAAGAGAAACCGCGCTCAAGAAACGCACATATCCTTTCAAAACCGATGATATGGTCTATCTTCACTGTCGGCCTGCTCTTCGTCTTGGTGATGTTCGGCTTCATCCAGTATTTCAAACATGCGGAAGTCGATTACCTGTTTGAGGATTTCTCATGGCAGACATATATCCAAAGCGTGCTGAATTTCGACCTTCAGTCGGGGCTTACAACATACGAATTGACGCTGACATTCACCATCTTTGTGTTCCTTCAGTTCTGGAACCTGTTCAACGCCAAGGCGTTCCATACCGGAGCGACGGCTTTCCGCGGCTTGTTTACGAGTTTCGGCGGATTCCACATCTCGCTCATAATAATCCTGGTCGGGCAGTTCCTAATCGTGAATTTCGGCGGCGAGATGTTCAGCGTGGAACCTCTTAAATGGTACGACTGGCTCGCCTGCTTCATCGGGACTTCGCCGGTTCTTATTTTTGGTGAGATAATCAGACTTTTTATTACAGACAAATAAATTTTTAAATTTTAAAATGAAAAAAACTAAGACATTATTATTAATAGGAGGCATTTTGATGTTGTCATCTTGTGAAAAACGTTATCAGATAAAAGAATATCCGTCCGCCGACCGTGATGAGACAGTCGTTGACGAATATTTCGGAATGAAAGTCGCTGACCCGTATCGCTGGCTCGAAAACGACACGTCAGCCGAGACGAATGCGTGGGTGGAGGCCCAGCGTCAGCTCACAAACGAATATTTGAGCCATATCCCATATCGTCAGACGATAAAAGACAGGATGACCCAACTCGCTGATTACGAGCGTTATGGCGTGCCTTCCAAACGCTTCGGGAAATATTTCTACAGTAAGAACGACGGACTTCAGAACCAAAGCGTCATGTATGTGCAGAACGCTGACGGTGGCGAACCGGAAGTGCTTCTCGACCCGAATAAACTCTCGGACGACGGGACAGTCTCGCTCGGAAGCACAAGTCTCTCGAACGACGGCAAATATCTCGCCTACACAATCAACAGAAGCGGCTCCGACTGGGTTGAGATTTACGTGATGAACGTCGAGACAAGGGAACTCCTTGAAGATCATATCGAATGGGCCAAGTTCACCGGCGCGTCGTGGTACAAGGACGGCTTCTTCTATGCCGCTTACGACAAACCTGTCGAAGGCAAGGAGTTCTCGAATGTCAATGAAAATCATAAGATTTATTATCATAAACTCGGTGATTCTCAAGAAAATGACGAGCTTTTCTATGAAAATCCCGACCAGCCGCGCTATTTCCACAGCGTCGGCCTGACTGATGATGAACGTTACATGTTCCTTTACGAAAGCGGCCAGGGTGCAGGCCATACGTTATGGATTCGCGACATGGAAGATGCTGACGGTAAGTTCGTCATGCTCGCCGATGACATGAATTTCCAGTATTCGCCGGTTGATGTCATCGACGGGAGGTTGTATATTCAGACAAATCACTCGGCCCCCAGAGGCAAGGTTTGTGTTGTGGGCCTCAATGATTTAAACAAGGTTGGCATCGAAAACTGGGAAGTGCTGATTCCTGAATCAGATAACGTGATGGTCTCGGCGCAGATGGCGGCCGGCAAGATGATCGTCACCTACGACCAGGACGCTTCGAACCACTCGTATGTGTGTGATTTGCAAGGCAATGTGCGGCATGAGATTGACTTCCCGACATTCGGCGCAGTCGGCATTGTCAGCCGTTACGACGAGCAGGAGGTGTTCTACGCTTTCACGTCGTTCACTTTCCCGACGACGATTTATAAATATGACGTCGAAAGCAACGTCTCCGAAGTGTTCCGCGCTCCGAAGGTGGATTTCAACCCCGAAGACTACGTCACCGAACAGGTCTTCTTCAACAGCAAGGACGGCACCCGCATCCCTATGTTCCTGACTTATAGGAAGGATATAAAGATGGACGGGAAGAATCCGACTTACATGTACGGCTACGGCGGCTTCAACATCACTTTGAATCCCGGCTTCTCGGTGATGCGCGTTCCTTTCCTCGAAATGGGCGGAATCTATGCGCAAGTAAACCTGCGCGGCGGCAACGAATACGGCGAGGAATGGCATCTCGCCGGAACCAAGTTGCAGAAACAGAACGTGTTCGACGACTTCATCTCGGCCGGCGAATATCTCGTTGAAAAGAATTACACGTCGCCTGACTATCTCGCCATCGTCGGAGGCTCAAACGGCGGCCTCCTCGTGGGAGCCTGCGCGAACCAGCGTCCCGACCTGTTCAAGGTCGCCGTTCCTGAAGTTGGTGTCATGGATATGCTTCGTTATCACTTGTTTACAATCGGCTGGAATTGGGCGAGCGACTATGGCACGAGTGCCGACAGCAAGGAGATGTTCGATGCGCTTTACGCCTATTCGCCGTTGCACAACATCAAGAGCGGCGATAACGTGCATTATCCGGCGATTATGGTGACGACCGCCGACCACGACGACCGCGTCGTCCCCGCGCATTCGTTCAAGTATGCGGCGACGTTGCAGGCGGCGCAAACCGGCGATGAACCGAAGATAATCCGTATCGACAGCAAGGCGGGCCACGGCGGCGGCAAGCCGATGGCGAAAGTCATCGAGGAACAGGCCGACATCTATGCGTTCATATTGTATAATATGGGCAAGTAGTGTCATTTATCTTTGCCGTGAAAAACCTTCTCGCCATATTGTCAATAATCGTCGTCTTCGCCTCGTGTTCCGACAGGGCGGGCGGATGGCATTCCGCGCCGGAGCTGCAAACGGCGCACGAGCTGATGCAGGAACGGCCCGACAGCGCGTTGAAGGTGCTGGTTGGTTTCGACATCGGCGACAGCACGAGCCGCTCCGTCGTGAACGAATACCAGATACTTGTGGCGGAGGCGCTTTATAAAAATTACTGTCAACAGACCAACGCTCATGCTGTCATTGACGCAGCGGCATATTACGACAGCGTCTTTGAGAAATATCCGGAGAACAGCGGCCTCGCCTTCGAGACGGCGCGGGCGCACTACTACAAGGCCGTCGGCGAGACGGAGGACGACGACATCGTGGCGGCGTGCGCCGACTACCTCAAGGCCGCCGACATCATGGAGGCGGCGTTCCCGGAGATTGCGAAGGCGGCGAAGAAGGGAATGACAAGTGATGGTGATTATGTAAAAGCGAGGTTTGTTGGATTGATCTACAACAATTTAGGTATTGTTTTATTTAATGAACAATTGCCAAATTTGGCAGCGAAAATGTTCAAAGGTGCCAGTATATATTTTAAATCAATTGATGATAAATCATCTGTAAGAACATGTTTTTCAAATCTTGCAAAATCTCATGTGTTGTGTAATAGATTTGATGATGCGGAATCTGTTTTTGACGAGTTGTTGAATGATACAATTCCATCATCAACCATAATAGGTGATATGGCAATTCTTGATTACAACAGATCCAAATCGGACGAATCATTGAATAACATTAAAACTGTCATCAACAATATTGAATCAAAAAACGAAAGAAAACGCTTTGAATTTGCACTTGCTGAGATTTACTACGACCGACAAGAGCTTGATTCTGCGATAACCTATTATACGAGAAGCATTGACAGAAACAAATACACAAAGATGAGAGCATCGGAATGCTTGGGAAATATCTACAAGTCGTTGAACGACAATAATAAATCAATATATTACGACTCCATATACAAAAACATAGCATCGACAGAAATTGAGAGAAACATTGACAGACAGGACATTTCCACAACGATTGAGAAATTCTTTACAGAATTGCAGTCAAGAAACATGGCAACAAAGAAAAAGAATTATTTCTTTACGTTTGCAATATTGTTATCGGGTTCTGTTTTGTCAATAATTATTATACGCAAGAGACGTGTGAAAAAGTCTTTTGCACGTGAAAAAGAATTAAAAACAGAACTTGAAGAAGTCATAAACAAAGCAAGACAGTCAGAGATGGAACTGAGTACTCTTAAGGATGACCATGACAAAAGAAACAACATGAAGCATAAACTCGGAAGTCTCAACATAACTGAAGATTTCGATGCGATGAAACATGATTTTGAGACAAGCGACATTTGCAAATCGTTGAGGAATAGATTTGAAGGCGGCAAGATACAGACCAAGAACATCGGCGACTGCCGCCACCTCGCCATGACAAAAAATGAAATCAATGATTTGATGTCGGAGGCCGACAGATGCCTTCCGCTGTTCGGCAGAATCCTCTCTGAAGACCTCGGCGTGAACAGGAACAACCATCCATACTGCATACTCCAGCTGCTCGGCTTCTCAACGGCAGAGATTGCGGTACTGATGAATTCAAGTTACAGCGCAGTTGCAAAGCGCAACGATTTCATAAAAAAGAAACTTCAAACTGATATGAATATCCGCGATTTTTTAGATGATTGCCTCTCTGATACGTATAAAATATAGAAGCGTATTTGAATATTTTACTATCAATTACATCAAAACTCCAAAAATCTCCAAAAATTTTTTGTTATTTTGACATAATTTTCATATACTTTTGCGGCATGATTCTAAATAATTTAAGTCATGCTAAAAAAACTATCCATTATTCTAATTATGGCGTTTGCATTGACTGCAAATGCGTTTCAAATTTCCGGTCCGATTGACATAAGGGGAGCTTATGATATGGGACAACCTCGATCAGACAATCCAATCTCCGCCTCCATCGACGGCCACGCGCTAACCATTTACATTAATGAGAACGTAGGCATAGCGCACATCGTTGTCACCAACTCGAACGGCGTTTACATCGACCGCGACAACATCCTTCACACGCCCGACGCGGCGACGATACTCATCGAGGACGAGGGTTTCTACACGGTGACGATAACACTGAACGACGGCGATGTTTATTATGGTGATTTCATGGTGACAGAGTAATTCAGAAAGGAATTGTCATGAAAAAGACTATTTTAACTTTCCCATCATGTATAAGAGACATCCCAAACAACGCAATCAATAACGTGTTGGGAGATGCGGTATTTGCCATATACAAACTTTGAATTTTTCAGTTAAAAAAGACGTTGTTATAAAATAGTTTGTTATTTTTGCACAATTAAAAACTCATTAATGCACAATTAAAAACTCACTGACATGAAGAAAAAAACATTAATCACCATGCTACTTGTGGCTTTTGCGGTATGCGACGCACTGGCGGCGACAAACGATTCAATCATGCAGCCGACAAACGTGGTCTGCAGGGTATTCAACACGGACGGGACACTGAAAAGGGAGATTGGGTCGGTGTTCTCATACACATCCGACGGGAAGCTGTCGCAGTACAAAATCCCGGACTACGCACTGACGGCGAACTACACCTACAGTCTCGGACAGATGATCTGCCAGCACACATGGCACCAGGGCGGATGGCCGATGTTCGACGAGTCGCTCAACTATTCGTATGAGGACGGCAGGGTGACATACATCTCTCACGTGTGGGGCCAGATGAACGAGAACGAGTACTGGCTTTACACCTACGACGACGGCCGTCTGAAAGAAAAGGACTACAAGGTCGGAGAGGGTGAATACACCGATTTCTATTTCTACGAGTATGCCGGTGACGGCATCAGGGTCGAATACTACTGCGTCGGCGACGGCACCACTTTGAGGAAGAAGACCACCTCCAGCTACGATGAGGAGCACCGTCTCGCCTCTGCGCAGACTGACACTTACGACGGCACAGGCGGTCTGGCATCGAGTGTCCTGAAAACATACACCTACAATGCATGGGGCAAGCAGGAGGAGGTCGTCACAATGACATCGGCGGAAGGCGGCGAGTGGGTGAACACATCGATAATGCGTTACGTCTATGATGACGCCGGCGGTGTCGCCGAACGGCAGGACGGCGTGTGGTCCGCCACGGACGGCGTGTGGGACATCACAAGAAAGGTCAACTTTGAGACGTCCGGCGACGGCACGACATACACCGTGTCGTTCTACAAGAAGGTCAACGGCGAATGGGTCTGGGACGAGTTCGCGAACCAGACGATATTGTTCGAGCCTGAATTGAGTTGGCAGCAGAAGGCGCTGCACTATCTCGTGTACGAGGACATGAACGGATGCGCGCATGTCAACCAGTTCGAATTCAAGATGGAACTCACCAAAGACCCTGAATATACTGATGTCACAGAGTCGGAGGCATCTGCGGCTCGTGTCTATCCGAACCCGGCTTCAGGCAGCATAAGCGTCGTGGTCAATTCCGGTGCGGAAATCGAGAGCGTCAGCCTCTACGACGTCTCCGGCCGCCTCGTCAAGGCTCAGCGGTCGGGCTTCGGGAGCATCGACATCAGCGGCCTCGCGACGGGAATGTACGTGATGAAGGTCACGCTCGACGACGGAAAGGTGTTCGAGGAGAAAATCGTGAAGAAATAGTGAAACCGCCTTTCACGCCGATACGCCGCGGAAATTGCAAAAAAAATCTAAATTTCGCGGCGTACCGGCGTTTTATTTGTTGTGCGACTCAGATTCAATGTTGTGCAATTTATTGGAGATAAAGTGATTAACGACGGGGGCGCATCAGCGGTTTTGTTAAGTTCAACGTTCTGGTCACAATCCCTTTATTATCTGTTTGAAGTCGCGTTCGTCGTTGATTTTGCCCTTGATTCGCTGGCATCGTTTCTGGAATGACTTCAGTTCCACGCCGCACAGCTTCGCCGTCGTCGAGTCGCTGAAACCGTGCCTGCTGCAGCAGCACGTCTCGATGTCACCGGCGGTCAGGCTCGGATACAGTTCTTTGAGCCTCAGTGAGAAGCCGTCATACACGATGTCGGTTATGTGGACGAACTCCTTCCTCCCTCCTTATCTTCGCTTGATACATCACGGTTATTGTCAGCGATATGACAATCAGCGAGGCCGCCGCCACTACGATTATCGCGGCCCTGCTTCTCTTCTCATAGACCCGTTTCTCGTTTTCGAGCTCCTTGCGGTAGGTCTCGAAGACGTTGGTGATGTCCT
>JAKSMX010000024.1 GCA_024400305.1 Bacteroidales bacterium
CTTTGCCGTGATAGACTTTGGTTTGACCGTCAAAGTTGAAATCGGTTCTTGTTAATGCTTTCATGGTTACTGATATGTGACCGCTGTGCGTTACTGATATGCAACCGCTACGCGGTTCTTTTTGTTTGTTGATATTTGTGTTTGTTTTCCTATTGATATGTAACCGCTACGCGGTTCTTTTTGATTGTTGATATTTGTGTTTGTTTTCCTATTGATATGTAACCGCTACGCGGTTGTTATTTGTTAATTGTTTGATTATTATCATTTTCGTCATTATCATCGTGATAGAATTTCTTGTAGGCGTTGACGATTTCTGTCACGAGTTTATGTCTGACGACGTCTTTTTCATCAAGGAAGATAAATTCGATTCCTTTCACATCTTTCAGAATATCAATGGCTTGCGGCAGACCAGAAGGCTGGTTCTTGGGCAGGTCGATTTGTGTCACGTCGCCGGTGATGACGAATTTCGCATCGCGTCCCATGCGTGTGAGGAACATCTTGAGTTGTGCGCGTGTGGCGTTCTGGGCTTCGTCGAGGATGACGAAGGCATGGTCGAGCGTTCGTCCTCGCATGAAGGCGAGCGGTGCGATTTCGATGGTGCCGTCCTCCATGTAGCCTTGCAGTTTCGCCTGCGGGAGCATGTCGCGCAGGGCGTCGTAAAGCGGTTGGAGATACGGGTCGAGCTTCTCCTTGAGGTCGCCGGGCAGGAAGCCGAGGTTCTCCCCTGCTTCAACGGCTGGACGCGTCAGGATTATGCGTCTGACCTCGCGGTTTTTCAGTGCGCGGACTGCAAGGGCGACGGCGGTATATGTCTTTCCCGTTCCGGCAGGACCGATGGCAAACAGCATGTCTTTCTTGCCGACAGCCGTCACCATCTTCTTCTGGTTCACGGTTATCGCTTTGATCTGCAAACCGTTACGGCCATAAACCAAAACGTCCTTGTCATCGAGGTTGTTGACGATCTCACTTTTGCTTGAAGCGTTCATCATATTCTCTATGACCTGTGGCGTGATATTTCCGTAACGCTCAATGCGATTTATCAGCAAGTTCAGTCTGTCGAGGAAATAATTCACCTCCTCGTCTTCACCAATGACCTTGACGAAATCCCCGCGTGCAATTATCTTCAGTTTCGGGAAAAGCCCCTTGATCATTGTAAGATGCTGATCATTAGCACCATACAAATCATTGGGATCAATATTTTCGATTTGGACAATCTGTTCGGACATTAATTTTCTGAAAATTTTACCGGCTGCAAAAATAATAAAAAATGTTCATAACTTTTTCATTTATGTATTTTCATTTTATTATGAATGCAGTAATTTTGCGGCGTGCAATTAATTGGATGAAATAAACAATAAAGAATTATGGCAATTATAACATTAACAAGCGATTGGGGTCTCTCGGACTATTATGTGGCGGCTGTAAAAGGCACGATTTACACTTCAATACCTGATGCGACAATTGTTGACATCACGCACAGTATTGAGCCGTGGGATGTCACTTCAGCGGCTTTCGTCTTGAGAAACTGCTACAAAAACTTCCCGGAAGGCACCATTCATATCATCGGCATTGAGACGGAGGAGTCGATGCAGAACCCGCATATCGCATTGAAAGCCAACGGACATTACTTCATCGGCACTGACAACGACATTTTCTCGCTCATCCTTGGTGAAGACCCGTATGAAGCCGTGACGATAGAAGTGCCGCAAGATACGGATTTCTTCACTTTCACCACGCGCGACAGATTTGTGAAGGTGGCGGCTATGATAGCTAAAGGCATGTCTTTCAGTGAGATAGGTAAACCGTACCCAAATATCAAAAAGAGATTTAACTTCCAGCCTACCATTGAGGGCGACTGCATCCGCGGAATGGTGGCGTACATCGATTCATACGAAAATGTCATCACCAATATTTCAAAGAAATTGTTTGAAAGCCAACGTAATGGCAGAAACTTTGAGATTCGTTTCGGACGTTATGTCATCGACAGCATCTGCAAAGGTTACAACGATGTTGACATACCATGCAGTCTCGCCATTTTCGGATCACATGGCTATTTAGAGATTGCAATAAACCACGGGAGAGCCGCTTCGCTGCTTGGAATGACGAAGAACACCCCCGTGGATGTCGAATTCAAGAATTAACTATTCATGTCCGTAGCTTGAACCGTCGAAACAATGTGTGCAAAGACGGTCTTTCGGCAAGCCGATTGCGTTGCAGATGCAATCTAACGTATTGAATTTCAATGAATCAACGCCAATGTATTTACGGAGCATCTCAATCAGGTTCGCATATTGTTTTGTCGTGTGGTCACGATAGAATTCCAGATTCTTGGTGCTGTCGCCTTCAAGTTCCTGGATGCAGCGGCGTGTCAGCAGTTCGAGTTCGGTCTTGGAAGTGCTGAAATTCAGGAAATGGCAGCCGTCGATCAAAGGCGGGCAGCTTATCCTGATGTGGACTTCTTTCGCCCCGTAATCATAAAGCATCTTGACATTGTCGCGGAGCTGCGTGCCTCTCACTATCGAGTCGTCGCAGAAAACGACACGTTTGCCGTTGAGCATGTCGCGGTTCGGGATGAGTTTCATCTTCGCCACATGCTCGCGTTGCTCCTGATTCACCGGCATGAAGCTCCTCGACCATGTCGGTGTGTATTTCACGACCGAACGCATGTACGGGATGCCGCTTCCGTGCGAATAACCGATTGCCATGCCGATGCCGGAATCCGGAATCGGAGCCACATAGTCGGCGTCAACGTCGTCATTTTTGCCCATTACGTAGCCGCCGTTATAACGCATCTGCTCCACATTGATGCCTTCGTATGAAGACGCCGGAAAACCATAGTAAATCCACAGGAAAGAACACACCTGCATCTTGTCGTTAGGCGCAAGAAGCTGATCAATTCCAAGTTCTGAAATCTTCACGATCTCGCCCGGTCCGAGGAAACGTTCCGTCTCATAGTCCAAGTTGATGTAACTGTGACTTTCGGAAGCCATCACATATCCGTTGCTGTTCCTGCCGATGACTATCGGGGTGCGGCCGTAAAGGTCACGCGCCGCTATGACACCGTTGTTGGTGAGAATCAACATCGACACCGAACCTTTCACTTTTCTGAAAACATTTTTTATCCCATCGACAAAATCCTTGCCCTGCGTGATCAGAAGCGCCACAAGTTCCGTCGGGTTGGTGTCGCCGTGACTCAATTCAGCAAAGTGCTGCATGTTATTGAGGCATTCCTGTTCCAACTCCTTGATATTGACAATCTTGGCGACTGTCACAATCGCAAATTTGCCGAGATGCGAATTGACCACTATCGGCTGTGCGTCGGTGTCGCTGATGATGCCGATGCCGCTGTTGCCCTTGAACTTGTCGAGTTCCTCATCGAATTTCGTCCTGAAATATGAACCTTTAAGACTGTGAATTGAACGATTGAAAATATTGCCGTCGAAAGTGCATATACCACCCGACGATGTTCCTAAATGTGAATGATAATCAATGCCATAGAAAAGGTCTGTAATGCAAGGCCTCTTTGACACGATACCGAAAAATCCGCTCATTTTGTTGCTGTTTGGTATTTAATTTTTCAGACCGCAAAGATAAAGAATCTTTTTCTACCAGACACAATGAACTTAAAAAAAACGAAGACAAGAAAACGCTTCAGATCAGCTGCACCTTGCAAAGCTCCTCGCCGTATTTTTTTATGCCTTCCTGGATGCGCTGAACGGTCTTCTTCGACGGACGGCTCACCCCTGAAGCATAATGATGCAGCTGCCTCCGGTTTATCCCGGTGATTGCCTGAAGGTTGGCAAGTCCAATTCTGTCTTTGAAAAGCTGAAGGAAACTTGAGGTGTCGTAAACAAAGATAAAAGACAAATCTTTTGGTATGTTTTTGTATTCATCGAATTCTTGAAACTCTTTGTATGCCAAATAGAAATCATCAATGGCTTCATGTGCTGTGTTTCCAAAACCAATGAAACAGTATTCGTTTGTATATACAGAAAACAGATTGTCTTTACTTCGCTCAATAATTGCAGTCGTTGTTCTCATATATTCGTCAACTTAATTTCACACCAGATAGTTTCTCTATTTTCAAAAGCGTTCCTGTAGCAACTTCCTTGCTGTCGTGTCTTGGAACAGGAAATCTCAATTTTGTTATCGTGCTGTACCAAATTTCATGATTCGCCCCGTTCCTGAATAAATAGCAACCACTTGCCGCAAGTTTTCTTGTCAATTCGTTTTTCTTCATCTCATTCGGAATTGACGCTGCAAAGATATACAAAAGTATATTATCCAACAAACGTTTTTTCGGAATTATTTTCATGATTTTTGCAACCGGCCTTTGGACGATTCCATCAGCCGGCAGCAAAAACCGTCATTACGATTTTTTCACATTTTTTTGTTTCATTACGGCATAGCCAATTCCGATGGTTGTCAAAATCAACACACCGCTCCCGACAGGAGCTGCGTCGTTGTTGTACAAATCACCATGAACATTCGGAAATTCTGGCATGTTGAAACTTCGTTCATCAACATCGTACCAATCGTTGAAAAACCTATCTCTCTGAGCCATTCCGCTGAAACCAAACATAGCAACTATCGCTGTCAACAATAATATCTTTTTCATTTTTATTTCAATTTAAATTCTTTAATAACACTATCTTACAATAATCTTCTGAACTTTAACTTCGTCACCAATCAGCTTGACGATATAAGCGCCATTTTTGAAATTATCGACACAGATGCTTTCATTGTCAATGTCTTTTGCCAAGACAATCCTTCCAAGCATATCAACAATCTGCAACATTCCTTTTCCATTGACAATCAAATTGTTGCCATTTTGAAAAGCAAAAACATCGTTTTCATAATTGTTATTGTCAGGATTAAGTTTCACTATGAATCGGTTTTCGTTGTCTCGCGGCGACCCGATAAATTCGTAACCGTCCTCTATCAGCATATCGATGTCTTCGCCTGAAAACCTGTCAATCAGATGAAGATATGAAATTTCACGCTTGGATTTCTCATTGACATTCAAGCTGATACTGTATTTTCCCGTTTTCGTGGCCTTGAATGAGACTGGTATTTCAGGCACATTCATGTCAAAAACGGCGATTGCGTTGTTATTTATTGATACAGAATGAATTGCGGCGTTGTTATGCGGCATTTTCGACATTTGCATAACTTCGTCATTTTCATCACATAAAAACGCATACGCCACGTCTTCAAACTCGTCGCTTCCAACTTTCACTGTGATAAATCTTTGATCTTCTTCGTTTTTTCTGATGGATGCTTTTTCTTTTTTTATGCAAATCCTTGAATCTGAATTTGTTTGCACAAGAAAGGCCTCTCCAGGTTTTATTTCATCTTCATTTCCAACGTGAGCCTCCCATGCGCCGTTGTCGGTGATAAGATAAAATCCGCTGAACTTCACGCCCGCGACATTGCCGAGCGTTATCGCCTTCGGGAACGGATTCCCCAAAAGATTGAAGCCTTTCAACGATTGATTGTCAGACAGACAGCTTACATTTTCATAAATATCATTCGAATTGAATTCACCTGAAAACTGCAAAGTCGTCCCTTCTTTCGAGGCGTAAAGATAACCATTGCCGGTTTCCAACTCTGAAAAGGCGTTTTCCTCGAACTTTGAATTTAACCAAACGGCATCTTTTTCGGAATACGAATAAAGGTCATAATCATTCGTTCCACTGACACAAAGTCCTGATACCGAAGTCGTTCCAACATTTACTAATGGTGAGCTGATTCCGTACCAGCCATCCGTCGCATAATTCTCCGCACCCCATTCTGAAGATGGTCCGATATTTTTCAAAAACGTCCCGAAAACGCCTCCGTTGCAATCAACAGATCCGTTTTCAACAATCAGATTTTCAACATTCCTGTTGCCGAGAAAATGTGCGGTTAGCAATGCGTTGTCGTTGACAGTCACGACGTTAGACAACGAAGTTGGATTTTCCCAGACCGTGTTTTCGGAAATCGTCAGCGGCTCCGAAATCACATCAATTGAGGTGCAGAAACATAGATACGCATCTTCCGATTTCCTGTAAAGCTGAATCGGCTGCTGTGAACCTGGATAATAGCGGAAACGTCTGTTGTTGGAAGAGGTGTTATAACGCAAAACCATTGAATTTGAAGCCGTTATAACTGCATCACCGTTTTCATCAATTGAAATTGTATTGACATAAACCGTTGTTGGACTTGTGTTTAAACCTGCCGAACTTGCAGTCCTTCCAATATATTTTCCTGAAGCCGACCTTATTGAATAGCCGTTTTCTATTTCTGAAATAGTAAAAGTCGCTGCGTCGGTTTCCAAATCAGAATGAACAATATCATCATTAATCCTGACATTGATGATGGAAGCCGCCGCATCAAGATTTTCAAGACTGCCGTCAAAAGCAACGTTATTATCTTCATTTACAATAAGATACGTCCCAGAATAATCATCAAGAGGATTATTGACTTTTTCAAAATCGCATCGATTTTCGAGAGCATACACCGCATAAAAAGTAATGTCGGAAGTAACAGTAAACAAGTTTGTCAAATCAGACGGCGGGGCTGCTGCTGATGTCATCTGGCTCAAAGTCCAGCCGACAGGCGAAAATCCATTTATTTCAGCAGGTGTTTTCAGTGTAACAACTTCACCTTCAGCATATTGAACTTGAGATTCGGTACCGTTTTCATTGTAAGTTATCGTGTGGTTCACAATTCCAGTTTTTTTGTAAAGACATACGTTTCCTTCCGTATTGGCGTAGCAAGAAAACAGCCCACTATAATATCTCAGGTTGTTGTGTGTGTTTTCACCTTGCGCCATCATCGTCGCAACACCATCTTCATCAATGTCAATCACAAAAGAGCCGTTGGCATCAACTTCCGTTTGTGTCTTGAGGTAGTTGCTCGTTGATGACGCCGCATAAAGATAACCGTCGCCGACAAACAGCGCAAAAGTGTTTGGCAACGTTCCTTTATGAAGTGTAATTATCTGAACATCAGCGGTCAACGTGCATTGATCATCAGTCTTGACAATCTCTGCCTGACCTCGGTTGTTTGTGTTTTGGATCGTACTCATCGCATAATCTTTCTGCGATGAGGCAATGATAATCTGGTCTCCAACAGTCAATGTTGAAGCATCCGTAACAAGATTCCATGTTGTTTCTCCGCACACAACGGAGCTGCTTGACAGTAGCCATAACACTGTCAGCAAAGATAAAAATCGTTTCATCTTCAAAAAAATTTGTTAATAATTAATTCAAGACACTAAAAGTCATAAAAGGCGAGTGTTTTTATGACTGATACTGCCAATGTCAATCGCTGCAAAATTAACAATAAAAATGATACATGCAACAAAAAACGAAAAAATATTTTTCAAAACATTTTGATTTGCAATGTGTTAACGTTTACGTATTAATATATTAATACTTAATGCATACGTGCGAGAAACTTTAAAAAAGGATTCGTGCGTTGTTCTTTTTTATTTATAAATATGTCGTGTTGAAATATTTATTACTTTTGCAGAAATTTTAAGAATACAAATCAAACAAAAATAATTATGAGTAACCAGAAAAAACTTTTTGAGGAGTTTCCGCCTGTCTCGACCGAGCAGTGGGAAGCTGTCATTGAAAAAGACCTCAAAGGAGCCGATTACAACAAGAAACTCGTCTGGAAGACCGCTGAAGGCTTTCAGGTGAGACCTTACTATCGCGCGGAGAATCTGAAGGACATCGCATGGACCGACATCAAGCCGGGTGAGTTCCCTTACATCCGCGGCAACAAGCAGCAGGGCAACACATGGCTGATTTGCGAAGACATCGTTGTAAAAGATTATCATTCAGCTAATAAGAAGGCTTTGGAAGCCATCGGACGCGGCGCCAACGCTATTACATTCCGCCTCGAGACAGACAAACCGTATGATGCGGTAGAAATCTCAGGACTGCTCAACGGCATCGACGCCAAGAAGGTGGAAATCAACTTCTACCACAACAAATATCATCTTCCGCTTCTGGAAATGATGTCGAAGATTCCGGAGATCCACGGCTCGTTGAACTATGACCCGCTCACACGTTACATCCGTCGCGGCACGTGGCTCGTGACAGAGAACACCGACATGGAGCTCGCAGCCATCCTCACAAAAGCCGAAATCCCTGGTGTTCAGACGATTGGTGTCAACGCACACGTTTTCACAAACGCCGGCGCGACAATCTCGCAGGAGATGGGAATCGCCCTCTCAATCGGTGTCGAATACATCGATCAGATGCTTGCCAAAGGCCTGACAATCGATGAGATAGCACCGAAGATGCGTTTCAACGTGGCAGTCGGGCAGAACTACTTCATGGAGATGGCGAAGATGCGTGCATACCGTATGCTCTGGGCCGAGATCCTCAAGGCTTACGGCGCGAAGGAAGAAAACTGCAAGATGCACATTCACGCTTTCAACGCATTGATTAACATGAGCTTGTATGACCCATACGTCAACATGCTCCGCACAACGACAGGCACAATGTCGGCAGTTCTCGGCGGTGTTGACTCATTCTCGGTCACTCCGTTCGATGCGACATTCGAGGAGACGACGGAATTTGCCGACCGCATCGCCCGCAACCAGCAGCTCATCCTCAAAGAGGAAGCACATTTCGACAAGGTCGCTGACCCGGCAGCCGGTTCATATTATATCGAAAACCTCACACAGTCGTTGGAAAACGCAGCATGGACGCTCTTCAACCAGATTGAAGACGAAGGCGGTTACCTCGCATCAGTGCGCAAAGGCACAATCCAGAACATCGTGAAGGAAAGCGCGGCGAAACGCTTCGGCAACCTCGCCACACGCCGCGAGACCATCCTCGGAACAAACCAGTACCCGAACTTCACCGAGACGATGAAATTCAACCCGGCGGAATGGGTGTTCAAGGCCAACTGCAAACGCGACGAGAAAGCTGACATCGACACCATCGTGACATTCCGCGTGGCACAGCAGTTTGAGGCAATGCGTTATGCAACAGACGTTTACGCACAGACGAACAAACGTCCTGTCGCATGGATGTTCACCTACGGCAACCTCGCCATGCTGAAGGCACGCGCCAACTTCGCGTCGAACTTCTTCGCATGTGCAGGCTTTGAAGTACATGACAATGCAGGTTTCAAGACATTGGAAGCAGGCATCGAGGCGGCACGTCAGGCCAAGCCGGAAATCGTCGTCATCTGCTCGTCGGATGAGGAATACGGCGAAGGCAATGCGCTCCGCATCTTCAACGAACTCAAGAACGACGCCATCGTCGTCCTCGCAGGCAACCCGGAAGGCACCGCCGACATCCTCAAGGAAGCCGGCATGGAGTATTTCATCCACGTCAAGAGCAACGTCCTCGAGACATTGCAGAGTTTCCAGAAGAGATTAGGTATAACAAAATAAGAAAGGAGTTAAAATGAAACCAGATTTCAAGAAAATAGACATCAACGCTATACCTGAGTCAAAGACAAAGGCCGACTACAAGGCCGACTGGGAGACCGTTGAACACATCAACGTGAAGCCGGCATACACCGCCGAAGACCTCGCAGACATGGAGCACCTCAACTACGCAGCAGGCATCGCCCCTTACCTCCGCGGACCTTACTCGACCATGTACGTCATGCGTCCCTGGACAGTCCGTCAGTACGCGGGTTTCTCGACAGCCGAGGAGTCGAACGCATTCTACCGCCGCAACATCGCAGCAGGCCAGAAAGGTCTTTCGGTCGCCTTCGACCTCGCAACACATCGCGGCTACGATGCTGACCACGAGCGCGTCATGGGCGACGTCGGCAAGGCCGGCGTGAGCATCTGCTCCGTCGAAGACATGAAAGTGCTGTTCGATCAGATTCCTTTGAACAAGATGTCAGTCTCCATGACAATGAACGGCGCGGTGCTGCCAATCCTGGCGTTCTACATCGTCGCGGCATTGGAACAGGGCGCAAAATACGAAGAGCTTCAGGGTACGATCCAGAACGACATCCTGAAAGAGTTCATGGTGCGCAACACATACATCTATCCGCCTGAGTTCTCTATGAGAATAATCGCCGACATCTTCGCGTTCACGTCACAGAACATGCCGAAGTTCAACTCAATATCCATCTCCGGCTACCACATGCAGGAAGCCGGCGCCACATGCGACATCGAGCTGGCCTATACTCTCGCCGACGGCTGGGACTACCTCCGCACAGGCGTGAAGTCGGGTCTCGACATCGACGCTTTCGCACCGCGTCTCTCGTTCTTCTGGTGTTCCGGAATGAACCATTTCATGGAGATAGCGAAGATGCGTGCGGCACGTATGCTTTGGGCTAAGATCGTGAAGACCTTCAACCCGAAGAGCGACAAGTCGCTGGCACTCCGCACACATACACAGACTTCAGGCTGGTCGTTGACCGAACAGGATCCGTTCAACAACGTCGCACGCACATGCGTCGAGGCTATGGGCGCGGCACTCGGCCACACACAGTCGCTCCACACCAACGCCCTCGACGAAGCCATCGCGCTTCCGACCGACTTCTCGGCGCGTATCGCACGTAACACTCAGATTTACATCCAGGAAGAGACCAACATCTGCCGCACCGTTGACCCGTGGGCCGGCTCGTATTACATCGAATCGCTGACCAAGGAGATCGCCGACAGGGCGTGGGAGCACATCATGGAAATCGAGGCTATGGGCGGCATGGCGAAAGCCATCGAGACAGGTCTCCCGAAGATGCGCATCGAAGAGGCTGCGGCACGCAAGCAGGCGAGAATCGACGCCGGCAACGAGACAATCGTGGGCATCAACAAATACCGTCTCGAACATGAAGACGCCATCGACACGTTGGAGGTCGATAACACGGCGGTCCGCGAGTCACAGATCAAGCGTCTGAACGCACTCCGCGCAAGCCGCAACGAGGCCGACGTGCAGCGTTGCCTCGAAGCCATCACAGAGGCGGCCCGCACAGGCAACGGCAACCTCCTCGCCCTCGCGATAGAGGCGGCGAAGGTCCGCGCCACATTAGGCGAGATCTCAATGGCATGCGAGAAGGTCGCAGGTCGTTATAAAGCTGTTATTCGTTCAATATCAGGAGTTTATTCTATGGAAGCAAAAGGTAATGACAAATTCGCCAAGGCGCAGGCCATGGCCGACGAGTTCGCGAAGATGGAAGGTCGCCGTCCGCGTATCATGATCGCGAAGATGGGTCAGGACGGTCACGACCGCGGTGCGAAGGTAGTAGCGACAGGTTACGCGGATATAGGCTTCGACGTTGACATGGGACCGTTGTTCCAGACACCGGCCGAGGCAGCACGCCAGGCGGTGGAGAACGATGTCCACATCCTCGGAGTCTCATCACTCGCGGCAGGTCACAAGACACTCGTCCCGCAGGTCATCGAAGAGTTGGCCAAGCTCGGTCGCCCTGACATCATGGTGGTCGTCGGCGGCGTCATCCCTCCGCAGGACTACCAGTTCCTCTACGACGCAGGCGCGGCAGCCATCTTCGGGCCAGGCACGATAGTGTCGGATTCGGCGATGAAGATGCTCGAACTGCTTATCGAGATGAGGAAATAGTTAAGAGATAAGAGAGTAGAGTTAAGAGAGGCTGGCGCAAGATGCCGGCCTCTCTTTTTATGTGATATAAAGCATAAAATCATATTAATTTTATGTGATATATTAAATAAAATACTATTTTTGCAAAAATTTTGATATGGATATAAATTTAATAAAACAAGTTGTCGTCACAAACAGAAATCTATTGTCATCAATTGATTTGGTACGAAGGGATGCCGATTTAGATGACAACATCAATTATGTTTTCACAGGTGTGCGTCAGTCTGGCAAATCGTACTTGATGTTCCAGCAGATTCAGACATTATTGGCAAAAGGCATCACGTTGGACCAGATTTTATACGTGAATTTTGATGACGAACGTCTGGTAGGATTTACTTCTGCAGACTTTGATTTGATTTTGCAGGCTCATTATCAACTATCTGATTCAAAACCAATTATATTCTTGGATGAACTTCAAAATATTAAAGATTGGGAAAGATTTGCCCGCCGCATAGCCAACGAAAAATACAGAGTATTAATAACAGGAAGCAACGCAAAAATGTTGAGTTCGGAATTTGCCACCATTTTAGGCGGCCGGTATGTGATGAAAAATGTATATCCATATTCGTTTGCGGAATTTCTTAAGGCAAAAGATTTTTTGTTCAGCGACAACTGGCAGTTTGATATTAATTGCATAAATCAGGTGAAACGTTTGTTCTCGGATTATTTCTACTACGGCGGTTTTCCTGAATTGGTAAACATCAGGCAGAAAAGGCTATGGCTCTCGTCTTTATTCAAGAAAATGTTGCTTGGTGATGTCATTGCACGGAACGGTGTGAAAAACGTCAATGCGTTGACATTTCTCTCCAAAAAGTTGGCCGAAAGTGTAAGACAACCTATATCATATAACCGTTTGGCCAATTTAGTCTCATCATTGGGAGAAAAAGTTCAGACCGGCACAATGATTGATTATGTTCGTCATTTGAAAGATGCCTGCATTATTTTTGAAGTTAAAAACATAGCTTCGCAATTAGTTGAAAAGGAAGGAAATAAGAAATATTATTATTGTGATAATGGAATTTTGAACCTTTTTCTGATGAATGCGGAGACGGCTTTGCTGGAAAATCTTGTCGCTACAGAATTGAAACGACGCTACGATGACGGCATATATTTTTACAATGACAAAATAGAAGTTGATTTTGTCATTCCTGAAATCGGACAAGCCATACAGGTTTGCTATAGCCTGGGTGACGAATTTAGCGAGACCTATAAACGAGAGACACAGGCTTTGCTGAAAATAAGCAAACGTCTGCAATACAACAACTTGACAATTATTACATACGACGAGGAAGAACGGCAAGTTGACATCGGCGGGAAATCCATATCCATAATTCCAATTTGGAAATGGATATTGTTTGAATCAAAGGTACACGGCTCATGACCCTGTGGCACGAGATAGTCGATGTGCGCCTTGGAAGATAGAGGTTGTACAATTTTAACCTATACGCCACCTCTTAATTCTCGAAATTCCTGAACAAGTCGTTGTAGTACAGGTTCATGGGGTTTAAAATAAAATCCCAATCCTGTCCCCAGACAACATTGCCACACTCAACCCGAAACTCCTTGAAACGTTCGGGATTGTAATATTCATCATAGACTTTGTTCGGGCATTTTATAAAGAAAGGTTCAAAATCGACATCGTTACATGTGCCATCGACAAATGTAATCCTTAATGTGTAACCTTCAACGTATTGTGCGTCAATAACTTTAAACTTATCAATCATTATACCCTTTTGTTTATTTTTTCACAAGAAACCTTTTCTTTCAGAACAAAAACCTTATACCATTTCATGGCAATTTCCACCGCATATTTTTTAACAAAGTCAGAAGCATCTTTAAATTTTGCCGGAGGAAGATTTTCCACACCTTTGCTGTTTCGAGTCTTTATTTCCTTTACCTTACCATCTTCAAAGATGATGTCAAAAATTGTTTCATAATCTCCATATCTTGCGTGAACATGAACAGGCTCGTGTTCACTTGAATAGAATAAGAAAACTATTCCAAAGTAATCATAAATCTTGGGCATAAAAAAACGTTTAAAAACAAAGCGCAAAGATAATATGGTTTTTGCCTTTTGTCAATGTTTTGGAAAAATAATTTTCAAGTTTTACAAATATACAACCATGCAAATACCATCAGATTACATAAATCCGCTTTAATATTTTGATTAATTTTGTTTTTAAAATTTGTGTATATCATTGATTTTTAATAATTTTAAATGTAAAAAACAATCAAAAGTCAGATACGCCCTGAATTAATTTCGCCAAGGGGTAGTTTGCAGTTTTTTTGAAGACCACATTGATATTCTCTCTTTGAGATATATTAATAAACCGAGATGAATAAGATGACAATAATTTGCAAAATCGGAGGGAAACTTTTTAAGACGGAGATATGAGTGGTTTTAATTGATAGATATATAACAAAACTTGTTATAACAAAGTGCTGGATGACTTCCTCAATCTGGTTTTGATGGCGAAATGGATACACAATCAGCGCAAAGACTAAAAATCAGGACGGGTTCAACATCCATCCTGATTTTGTCAAAAAAGTATGGGTTATTATTAACCCAGACCACCTATAAATCCAAGCACAAAAGCTACTGCAAAACCAATCCAAGCGAACTTTGAACAATCCTTGGCTTTTGTTATGTTATCATCTTTGATAATAAAATAACATACCCAGCCAACAATTGGGATTAAGAATGAAATAATTTTGAGACCTATTGGTGCTCCTTCCTCTTCATAGTTTGACATAACATAATCCCTGTTTTCGTGTCGGGCACAACTTTTAATTTTGTTAAAAATATTACTAATTGAAAAACGTTATTAATCATCGAGTCCGTATTTTCGGAAAGCTCCGTCCCATTCGTATTGCGGCACAATACGTGCTATTATGGCCGTTGACCACACACCAGCGGAATCTTGTGTAAACATGGTTCCATTTGGAAATATCACGAAACTATCTGGAGAATATAAAACAGGTTCTGACGGTATTGCGTCGTATCCAAATAAATAGGTTGTGCAATTTCCCCACATATCGTATTCGTTTCGAACATTAACGGATTGTACAACCCTTACATAGCCAACAGAACTATGATAATAATCAACAACAAAAATCCCTGTATTGTCTGTTAATGTCACCATTAATCCTGTATAGTTAACACCAAAAGCATTCCATGATATTTCACTAACAACATTTATTTGTTGTGCATTTGCACAAATCGATGAAACGAATAGCATTATACATAATGTTATTCGTTTTTTTGTTATATTTATAAAAGGAATCATAATTGTAGTTTTATGATAGTAATCCTATAACTAGCAATATAATTTCAATAATTCCTAAAACAATACAACTTCCACCGAACCACTCGCCAAAATCATTTGAATCGTCAATCAATTTTGCCACACCGGCGACCACAAGTGAAATAATCCCAACTTCTAATGCTGCCGAAATAAGCCATACAATAAAACTAAATGATTCTTCAGGATACTTCGATCCAAGTCGGAATAATTGATAAAAAATTATCGACCACTTACCCATAATAATGTCCCTGTTTTCGTGTCGGGCACAACTTTTTTGTCCTTCCAGCTCCAAAAAGAAAATTGATAAATAAAAGAAGCGTGGAACTGTATATCTCTGTCGCTAATGAAGGTCGTAGGAAAACCCAAGGTAGGAAAAGAGTAAGCAGTCCACGCATTACGCGCGAACCATTACACTGACTTTCGCTACCTTAATAATGAAAATTTCCTACGTTTTCATTAGCAAGTCAAGCATAACGCTTCGTTAATTTTGCTATAGGTTTAAACACTTAAACCTGCGGCAAAATTACAAATAATTTTGAAAATAAAATAAAAAATTATTGCTGTCCGGTAAAAATTTTTTAGGGCAAAAAAGAAACGTCGGTCTCTCTTGTTTTTATTGGTTTGCGAGTCTTATTTTTTGATTATTTTTCTTGTTGTTGTTCCCGTTTCAGTTCCAATTATGAACAAGTACGTTCCATCGGGGAGATTGCTCATATCCACTTGGATTTCATCGCTCTGCACAGAAATGTTTCGAATCATTTTGCCATCAATTGAAAACACTTGGACACTTCTGATTTTCCCGCAACTGATATTCACAAAGTCTGATGCAGGATTCGGGAATGCCGACATTTCAATTGCCGGACTTTCATCAATTAGAAGTGACACCATTTTCAATGAAAATTGTCAATACTTTGTTGTGGTATTGTTTCCAAGGAGTTACAGAAGCATGATAATTGTACATTTCCCCAGTTCCGTAGATTTTCAGGACACCCGTTTCGGTGTTGAGTCTCCATGTCAGGTTGTCACCGCAAATGCCGTCGATGATTTCAGATTTCGCTGTGAATGACAACAAAACTGACAATAATGCTATTAGTATTTTGTTTTTTATGATTATGATTTTTAGTTGATGGGGACTTCCGTTTTTACTCTTTTCGCGCCGTCATCCTGAATTTTGCGAAGTCCGTTAAACGAAATCCAAAATGAAAACGACGCAGCAAAGTTACAAATTAACTTCTTATTTCCAACAATTTAGCGATAAATTTTTTTAATTTCGGGGGGGGGTAAATTGTTATTTATCAATATGTTATACAGATTAATTCATCCCAAATCTCACAATTTGCTCATATCGGCACACATTGTAAACCATGTTCGTCAGGGTGTTTTGGCGACGTTTCGCACAAAAGCGGCGGCGTGGCTGAAAATCCCGTACATACTCCGTTCGCAAAATGGCAGTTTCCAGAATTTCACCAAATTGTTTCAAAAAATTTCCTATTTTTGCAGCCATGAAAATAACGCTTTTAGTAATTGGCAAGACCGACGAACCGTATCTTGAGACCGGCATCGCGAAGTACGTCGGACGCCTCGGACATTATGTGCCTTTCGAGATGAGGGTGATTCCAGACATCAAGAACCGCAAGACACTGTCGGAGGCGCAGCAGAAAAAATCGGAGGGCGAACTGCTTCTATCGCAGCTCCAGCCCGGCGACTTGATTGTTCTCTTGGATGAAAACGGAAAGACGTTCTCTTCGCGCGGCTTTTCGAAATGGATTGAGAATCAGATGAATGTCGGTTGCAAACGCATAGTCTTCGTCATCGGCGGACCGTATGGTTTCTCGCAGGAGGTCTATGAAAAAGCCAACTCGAAGATAAGCCTCTCGGAGATGACGTTTTCGCATCAGATGGTGCGCCTGATTTTCGTTGAGCAGCTCTACCGCGCCTTCACGATATTGAAAGGCGAGGCGTACCACCACGATTAAAGTTTTGAGAGTGAAGTTTTGAGAGTGAAGAGCAAAACAACTTCACTCTCAACTCTCAACACTTCAAACTAAAAATCAGTCTGCTAAAACTAATATCTTGTTATTCAGCACTTCCACGACGCCGCCTCTGATGTCGAAGTACTCGAATTTACCGTCGGGGTTCTGCACTTTGGCTTTCCCGTTGCCGAGGGCTGCTATCATCGGGGCGTGGTTGTTCAGAATCTCGAACAGGCCGTCGCTGCCGGGCAGCTGCACGAGTGCCGCCTCACCGTCGTAGATGTGTTTTTCGGGAGTTATGATTTCTAATTTCATGGCATCACTCCTTCCTTATCTTTAGTTTTCGTTTTCGGCGAGCATCTTCTTGCCTTTCTCTATGGCTTCTTCGATGGTGCCGACGAGGTTGAAGGCCGCTTCTGGATACTGGTCAACTTCGCCGTCCATGATCATGTTGAAGCCCTTGATGGTGTCCTCGATGCTGACGGTGGCGCCTTGCAGGCCTGTGAACTGCTCGGCCACGTGGAACGGCTGCGAGAGGAATCTCTGCACGCGGCGTGCGCGGTTGACGGTGAGTTTGTCTTCTTCCGAAAGCTCGTCCATGCCGAGGATGGCGATGATGTCCTGCAACTCCTTGTATCTCTGGAGGATCTTCTTCACGCGTTGCGCCGTGTTGTAATGCTCTTCGCCGACGATTTCTGGCGAGAGGATTCTTGATGTCGAATCCAACGGGTCAACGGCGGGGTAGATGCCGAGTTCGGCGATCTTACGGCTCAAGACGGTCGTGGCGTCCAAGTGAGCGAATGTGGTCGCCGGAGCCGGGTCAGTCAAGTCGTCGGCAGGGACATAGACAGCCTGCACCGAGGTGATGGAACCGCTCTTCGTTGATGTGATTCTCTCCTGCATGAGACCCATTTCAGATGCCAGTGTGGGCTGATAACCCACAGCTGAAGGCATACGTCCGAGAAGTGCCGACACCTCTGAACCGGCCTGGGTGAAACGGAAGATGTTGTCGATGAAGAACAGGATGTCGCGGCCTTGTGTCTCGCCGTCGCCGTCGCGGAAATATTCCGCCATCGTCAGTCCCGACAACGCCACGCGCGCTCTTGCTCCAGGCGGCTCGTTCATCTGACCGAACACCAAGGTGGCCTGCGACTTGTCGAGTTCGTTGTAATCGACTTTCTCCAAGGCCCAGCCGCCTTTCTCCATCTCTTCGGCGAATTCCTTGCCGTATTTTATGACACCCGACTCGATCATCTCGCGCAGAAGGTCGTTGCCTTCACGGGTGCGCTCACCGACGCCGGCGAACACCGACATTCCGGAATAAACCTTCGCGATGTTGTTGATCAACTCCATGATTAACACTGTCTTGCCCACACCTGCGCCGCCGAACAGACCGATCTTGCCGCCTTTTGCGTAAGGCTCGATCAGGTCGATGACCTTGATGCCCGTGAACAGTACCTCCTGTTTTGTCGAGAGGTTCTCGAACTTCGGAGGGTTTCTGTGGATGTCGTTGCGTCTGCCTTCTTTCATCGGCTTCAGGCCGTCGATGCTCTCGCCGATGACGTTGAACAGACGTCCTTTCACCTGATCGCCGGTCGGCATGGTGATAGGATGTCCGAGGTTGCGGACTTTCATGCCGCGGCGCAGACCGTCGGTCGAGTCCATGGCTATGGTGCGCACTGTGTTTTCTCCGATGTCCTGCTGCACCTCGGTGATGAGCTTGTCGCCGTTGTCACGTGTGATCTCGAGAGCATCGAGAAGGTTCGGAAGACCAGCTTCGTTGTCAAATGCTACGTCGATGACAGGTCCGATGATCTGTACTATTCGACCGAATTTTTCTTCACTCATGTTGTTAGTTTTTTTGAGGAGCTTAAGGAATCTAATACTTAATCACCTAAATACCTTTAGCCCCTGATTACTTATTTGATTTTAATTATATTTTCAAAATTTTTCAAAAATTTCCACTGGAAAATCAACAAATAAAAAACCCCGATGGTTATTGCGCTGTCGGCGATGTTGAAGATCGGGCTGAAGAAGACCTCTCCGCCGAGGAACGGCATCCATTCCGGGAAGGTGAACAACGGGAAATAAAGCATGTCAACGACCCGGCCCTGCAGGAAACCCGCATAGCCGAAGATCATGCCGTAGAACAGGCAGTCGATGATGTTGCCGATGGCGCCCGCCGTGATGAGCGAGACACCGAACACCGGGCCGAACTTCACCTTCGACCTCACCATGCGGCTTATCAGCCAGAAAAGCAGGATGACCGCAACGACCCTGAACAGGCTGAGGAAAATCTTGCCCCACACGGCGTTGGAGAACTCCCATCCGAACGCCATTCCGTTGTTTTCGATGAACAAAATGTAAAACCATTTCCCGAAAACCGGGATTGCCTCTCCGATTGCCATAGTGGTCTTGACCAGAATCTTTGAGACCTGGTCAAGCAAAAGCACGGAAAATATGACAATCAGCGACTTCTTCATTTCTTCTTGCCTTGATTCATCTTCGCCTCGACGCTGAGCGTGGCGTGCGGCACGGCGCGCAGACGTTCTTTGGGAATCAGTTTGCCCGTGACGCGGCATACTCCGTATGTCTTGTTCTCAATGCGGATGAGCGCGTTTTCGAGGTTCGTGATATATTTCTGCTGGCGCACCGCCAAGGCGCTGTTCTCCTCTTTTGAAAGAACAGCGGAGCCTTCTTCGAGAATCTTGAATGTCGGAGCCGTGTCGTCGGTGTTCGTGTCACCGCCGGTGACGTTCTCCTCGAGCATCTCAAGGTCTTTCTTGGCTGCCGCCAGACGTTGAAGAATCAATTCCTTGAATTCCTCAAGCTCCTCGTCAGAATATCTGACTCTTTCCTGGGTGTTAGATGAATCTTCCATATCTTATGAATTTATAATTTTCTTATCGAAATCTTCGCCGTCACCTTGTCGGCAAGTTCTTGTGCCTCAATGTCTTCATCGATTTTGTCAACGAAATTCAATGTGGCCAAGGTCTCCGAGCAGATGTATTCGCCGAATCTTTCAACAGGTTTGATGATGTCGTTGTTTTTCTCGATGGTGAGAATAATCTTGTCGGTGACTTCAAGACCGCTGTCCTTTCTCATGTTCTGGATTCGGTTGATGATCTCACGTGCGAGGCCTTCTTCGAGAAGCTCCTGCGAGATGTTGATGTCCAGGGCGACAGTCATGCCGTCCTGCGTCGTCACCGTCCAGCCCGGGATGTCCTCCGTTGAGATGAGTGCGTCTTCGAGAACGAGGTTCACATCCTGGCCGTCGATGTTCAGCGTCGCGCCGTTGTTTTTCTCAAACGCCCTGATGTCTTCCTGGCTCATCGAGTTGAAATACTGCGTCAGATGTTTCATCATCTTGGCGTAACGTTTCAATGATGCGAAGTTCGGTCTCACTTTCTTCACCAAGATGTTCAGCTCACCGGTGAGATACTCGACGTTCTTCACGTTGACTTCCGAAAGGATGAGGTGTTCGACTTTCTGGAGCTGTTCCTTCTGTTCGTCGGACATGACCGGGATCATGATTCTCGACAACGGCTGACGGACGCGGATGTTGGCTTTCTTTCTGAGCGACAGCACCATAGAGGCTACGAGCTGCGCCATCTCCATGCGTTCCTCAAGTTTCTTGTCGATGCATTTCCCGTTGACCGTCGGGAATGTGGTGAGGTGTACCGATTCCGCGTTGCTGCGGTGTGTCACGTTGTTCAGGTCGCAGTAAAGCTGTTCGGCGAAGAACGGAGCGATAGGCGAGATGAGGCGTGCCAGCTTCTCGAGGCAGGTGTAGAGCGTCTGATATGCCGATGTCTTGTCGTCCGAGCCGTTGCTTTTCCAGAAACGGCGGCGTGACAGACGCACGTACCAGTTGCTCAAATGCGCATCGACGAAGTTGCCGATGGCGCGGCCGGCCTTCGTAGGCTCGTAGTTCGCAAAATCGTTATCGACTTCTGCGACGAGTGAGTTGAGTTCAGACAATATCCATCTGTCGATCTCCGGACGCTGCTCAAATGGGATGTCGGCTTCTTTGTATTCAAAACCGTCGATGTTCGCGTAAAGCGCGAAGAATGCATACGTATTATATAATGTGCCGAAGAACTTGCGTCGCACGTCGTCAACACCTTCTTCGTCAAACTTCAGGTTGTCCCAAGGCTGCGAGTTGGTGATCATGTACCAGCGCACCGCGTCGGCACCGTATTTCTCGATGGCTCCGAACGGGTCAACGGCATTGCCGAGACGTTTCGACATCTTGTTGCCGTTCTTGTCCAAGACCAAACCGTTGGAAATCACGTTCTTATACGCCACGCTGTCGAACACCATAGTTGCGATGGCGTGCAGCGTGAAGAACCAGCCGCGTGTCTGGTCAACGCCCTCGGCGATGAAGTCGGCCGGGAACGTCTTGTCGTTGAGTTGGCCTTCCTTGCCCATGTAATGGATCTGTGCGTAAGGCATCGCGCCAGAATCGAACCACACGTCGATGAGGTCAGGCTCGCGGAACATCTTCCTGCCCGATGCAGAGACCAAGACGACGTTGTCGATATATGGCCTGTGAAGGTCGAATTTGGTGTAGTCTTCTGATTTATATGGGTTTTCCGCCATGAAACCGGCTGCGATTGACTTGTCAATCTCGTTGCGGAGCTGTTCCACGCTGCCGATGCAGATCTCTTCGCTGCCGTCTTCTGTCCTCCAGATCGGGAGCGGCGTGCCCCAGTAACGCGAACGTGAGAGGTTCCAGTCAACGAGGTTCTCTAGCCAGTTGCCGAAACGTCCGCTGCCTGTCGCTTCCGGCTTCCAGTTGATGGTCTTGTTGAGTTCTATCATCCTGTCTTTCAACGCCGTCGTCTTGATGAACCAGCTGTCCAAAGGATAATAGAGAACCGGTTTGTCGGTGCGCCAGCAGTGCGGGTAGTCGTGTTCGTGCTTCTCGCTCTTGAAGAGTTTGCCTTCTTCCTTGAGCATGATCACTATTTCGACGTCGAGCGACATGTCCTTCTCGGTCTTGGTGGCGTCGTATGCGTTCTTGACGAATTTTCCTGCGTATTTTGAATAGGCTTCAACGTCGATGTGTGTCTTAACCCATTCTTGGTCGAGGTCTTCGAGGTTGTAGAACTTGCCGGTCTTGTCAACCATCGGGGCGATTTTGCCGTCTTTGTCGATGAGCTGGAGCGGCGGGATGTTGCTCAGCAAGGCAACGCGTTTGTCGTCGGCGCCGAAGGTCGGGGCGATGTGCACGATACCGGTGCCGTCTTCTGTCGTTACATAGTCGCCGGGGATGACGCGGAAAGCATCGCCATCGGGTTTCACCCACGGGATAAGCTGTTCGTAATCAAGGCCGACAAGGTCTTTGCCCTTGCAAGTCCCGATGACTTCGTAAGGGAGTTTCTTGTTGTCGGCTTTATAATCTTCAAAAGAAGGTTTTTCTTCTTCTGACGGGAAGAACGACGACATAAGAGGCTTGCCCAGAATAATATAAGTGACATCGCCTTTGACGGGGTTCACTGTCTTGACGAGGTTGTATTCGATGTTCGGGCCGACGCACAACGCCGTGTTTGAAGGCAGTGTCCATGGTGTCGTTGTCCATGCGACTATCTGCACGTCACTGAATTTAATATCAGTATCGAAAGGAAGTTTCTCAAACTGGCGCTGGTTTTCCTTGAGGCGGAACATCGCCACGCAGGTGAGGTCTTTCACTTTGCGGTAGCAGCCCGGCATGTTGAGTTCGTGTGAGCTGAGGCCTGTGCCGGCGGCCGGCGAGTAAGGCTGGATGGTGTAGCCCTTATAAAGGAGGCCTTTCTTGTAAAGTTCGTGGAGCAGGTACCACAGCGTCTCGATGTATTCGTTTTTGAAGGTGATGTACGGGTCGTTGAGGTCAACCCAATAGCCCATCTGACGTGTGAGGTCGTCCCATTTGTCCTTGTATTTCATCACTTCCTCGCGGCAGGCGCGGTTGTAGTCATCGACGCTGATTTTCTTGCCGATGTCTTCCTTGGTGATGCCGAGTTTCTTCTCCACGCCGAGTTCCACAGGGAGTCCGTGGGTGTCCCAGCCCGCCTTGCGTGAGACGTATTTGCCTTTCAATGTCTGATAGCGGCAGAATGTGTCTTTTATGGTTCTTGCCATGACGTGATGGATGCCTGGCATTCCGTTTGCCGACGGCGGTCCTTCAAAAAACACGTAGGCAGTGCCGTTTTTAGTGTTCTCAAGGCTCTTGTCAAAAATGTTGTTTTCTTTCCAAAAATCACGAATCTCATTCGCTATATTAGTGAGATTCAATGTCTTATATTCGCGGTAAGCGTTTTTCATTTACTTTTAAATCTATAAATCCATAATAATAATCTGCAAAGATATAAAAAAAATGTGGTTTTTATTTAGGAAATGTGGATTTTTTTTAATTTTGCACAAATTATTAATTTATAAAGTATGGATTACGCAATAGGAATTGATATCGGAGGAACCAACACCGATATCGGATTGGTCACGGAAAACGGCGAAATCGTCGATAAAGTTAATCTCAGCACTAACAAATACACTGATGCTCAACTGTTTGTGAAAGATATGTGCGACGGCATCAAGACACTTCTTCAACGTCGTAACATCGCTAACATCGATGGTATAGGCATCGGTGCGCCCAACGGAAACACTTACACGGGTTGCATCGACAACGCCCCGAACTTGAGAATGAAAGGCAACATTGAGCTGGCGAACATGGTGAGACAGTATTTCAACACGAAGGTGGTCGTCTCCAATGACGCCAACGCCGCGGCTTTCGGCGAGAAGATCTACGGCGGGGCGAAAGACCTGAAGCATTTCATCACGTTCACGCTTGGCACTGGTGTCGGCAGCGGCATCATCATCGATGGCAATCTTGTTCTCGGCGCGACAAGCACGGCCGGCGAACTCGGCCACGTCATCATGATCCCGCAGGGCCGTCAGTGTGGATGCGGAAGAAGAGGTTGCCTTGAGACTTACACCTCGGCTGGCGGTATCGTCGCGACAGCGCGTGAGCTTCTCAACGATGACCCTGAATACAACGGAGTGCTCCGCCAGAACGCCGGCGACCTCACGTGCAAGATGATCGGCGACGCGGCAAACGCCGGCGACCCGTTAGCCTTGAAAGTGTTCGAGAAAGTGGGCTGGATGCTCGGCCTCGCAATGGCAAACGCCGTCGCGTTCTCGGTGCCGGAAGCGATTTTCCTCATGGGCGGGCCTGTCCACGCGGGCGAAGTACTCATGAAACCACTCAGAAAATCGTTCGAAGAGAACCTTCTTTACGTCTATAAAAACAAGGAGACAGGCAAGCCTCTCGTTGACATCAGAGTGTCGTCATTGAAGGACAATGAGGTGGCGATATTGGGCGCCGCCGCTTTGATAAAGATGGTTATATAATTGTATATCAACAAAATAAAAAGCACCGCTGATATTCAACGGTGCTTTTTGTTGAGCCACGTGTCGGACTCGAACCAACGACCTACGCATTACGAATGCGTTGCTCTACCAACTGAGCTAAAGTGGCTTTTTTGAACGTGCAAAGATACAATCTTTTTTAATACGCAGCGTTTTTGAACAAAAATATTTTTTTAATGTTTTATTGGATATTTTAAAGAATGGTTTGGGAGTTTATAACGATAGTTTTATTGGCGACATTTAAGACTTTGTTCGCGCCTTCGCTCGGCTTCGCCGTGGGCATGTCGTTCATGGTGACGTGGCTCGCGACGTCGATAGGTGCCATATTGGGATTTGTCGTCTTTTACATTTTCTTCGCTCAGATAATGGCTTTTATCAACAAAAGAAGAAAATCACACAACCGTCAGAAACAGTTGAAAACCGCAAGGAAAATCGTGACGTGGAAAAGGAAGTATCCTATATGGATCTTCGTTTTCATATTGCCGTTCACGTCAATCCCTGTGATGGCGTGCATCGTCAAGAAATTTTATAACCGCGACAAAGTCGTCTTTGCGCTTTCGTTGGTGGCATCAGTCCTTTTCGCACTCCTCGGCTGCGTGATCTGCTCGCCGATACAGATGATTTGAACTATAATTTTGTGTCTTCTCCGTCTAAGATTTGGAACACTGAATTGTTCGACTTGAATTCCGGGACGATTTTCTTCATCTGCCCAACAATCTTGAAGTCGTCGCAGGTCGGCAGAGTCTTGCATAAGACATCGATTTCGGCGTTGACCTCCTCTTCCGTATATTCACGGACTTTGGCTCGCATGATCTTCGGGTGTTCCGTCGGGATCGTGTTTTCTTTTGTGGCCAGGAGTTCCTCGTAAAGTTTCTCGCCCGGACGCAGTCCTGTGATTTCTATCTGCACGTTGGGGATGTGTGACAGCTTGATCATCTTGCTTGCCAAGTCATAGATTTTCACGGGTTTGCCCATGTCGAAGACAAAGATGTCGTCGTCCTCGCCGATGGAACCGGCTTCAAGGACGAGGCTGCACGCCTCCGGAATCGTCATGAAATAACGGATGATGTCGCGGTCGGTGACTGTCAGCGGGCCGCCGTGCGCCAGCTGTTTCTTGAACAGCGGGATGACCGAGCCGTTGGAGCCGAGGACGTTGCCGAAACGTGTCGTCACGAACTTCGTCGCGCTGTTGCGGCTCTGCGTGTAAATCTCCGCGATGCGTTTCGTCGCGCCCATGACATTGGTCGGGTTGACAGCCTTGTCGGTGGAGATCATGACGAACTTCTCCGCTCCGTATTTTATTGCGAGGTCGGCGATGTTCTTTGTGCCGAAGACGTTCACTAAAACGGCTTCGTAAGGGAAACTCTCCATCAGCGGCACGTGCTTGTACGCCGCCGCGTGATAGACCACCTGCGGCTTGAATTTCTTGAACACCTCCTCCATCTTCACGGCGTCTTTGACGTTGCCGACGATGAATTCTTTCGGCACCGCGATGTGTTTGTAAGGCTCCTCGTTGTTCAGTTCAAACTGAAGGTCGTACATGGGAGATTCGGCCTGGTCTAACATGATGATATGACGCGGGTTGTGTTGAATGACCTGACGGCATATCTCGCTTCCGATGGAACCGGCGGCGCCTGTCACCAACACAACTTTGTTTTCGAGCTCCCTCATCACGTTCTCTTTACCAAGCTTAATCGGCTCTCTTTCAAGCAGATCCTCAATCTTGATATCCTCAATCTGATTGGCTTTGAAATTTTTGTCATCAACCCATGCGCTGACGTGCGGCACCGATTTTACGTTGAGTCCGGTGTCGATAAGCCTGTCGATGAGTTCCTTCTTTTGCTCGACCTTCATGCTCGGCATCGCGAGAATCACGGTCTCAATGTTTTTTTCCTTTATGAATTTCTTGTCGAAAACCACTTCCGGCTTGCGGATTTTGATCCCGTTGATTGAGCTTCCGACTTTTGAATTGGAGTCGTCGATGAATGAAACGATATTGTATTGACTAAGGCCGTCTTGGCTGATGGCGTTATATGTTATGATGCCGGCGTCACCCGCACCGTAAATTATCGTGTTGATGATTTTTGGATGCGGACGCAAATATTCATTGTAAATCCTTCGCAGGACAAGTCGGGTCAAAACAGTGAAAAACAACGTCATTGTGCATATCAGCAGGATGTTGGTGTATGACGGGAGGTATGCAAGCAGGAATCCGAGAGCCTTTGTGTGCTCAAAAATGCTTTTAAATATGCAAAGTATGATGAAAACCATTGTGGTTACTTTGACGATTTTCTCAATGTCTTGAAAACCAGTGTATCTCACCATCCCTTTGTATGAACCTGAAATGATGAAAGCGATGCTGAAAACGGCAATCACGGAAATTGAACCTTTCAGGAAACCATAAATCTCTGTTGAATACATTTCCGGGAAGAACTTCATCAACATGACAAAACAGATTGATAGCAAAACCAAGACTATGTCAAAAGCCAGCACCATGAGTCTTGGCGTCGAGCTTGAGTTGCTTTTGCCGAAAATAAATCTTGCAAGTTTCATTAATAATCGTTTCATGACTTTATTTTTTTATGTTATTAAATTATTTCTGCCATTCTTTTATTGACTGTTCGTCTTGCATCTTGCAGATGAGAAGACAGTCGTTGTCATCCACAACTATGTAATTGTCAAGACCTTGGACTATCACTTTCTTTTTTCCGAAAGAACGGACGATGCAGTTTCCGCTTCCGACCATCTTGATGTTCTCTCCGATAACGGCGTTGCCGTTTTCATCCGGCTCGATGTGGGTGTAAAGGCTTCCCCATGTGCCGATGTCGCTCCATCCGAAGCTCGCCGGATATACGAAGACGTCTTTCGATTTCTCCATCACGGCGAAGTCGATAGAAATGTTAGGGCACGTCGGGAACAATTCGTCAATGACGTCTTGCTCGTCGTCTTTGTAGAAATGCGGCTCGATTCTGTCGAAGACCTTCGCCAGATCAGGGACGAGTTTCTCTATGGTGTTCACGACCATCTTCACGTTCCAGACAAAGATTCCTGCGTTCCAGAAGTATCCGCCATCGGCGAGATACGCCTTGGCTGTCTCAAGGTCGGGCTTTTCCTTGAAAGCCTCGACTTTCAGAATCTTCCCGCCGCAATGTGCCGGCTTTGAATTGTCAGATTTGATGTATCCGTATCCGGTCTCCGGCCTCGTCGGCATCATGCCGAGTGTCACGATGACGTCTTTGTCCTTGGTGAAATCCAGAGATTCCTTTATGACTTCCTTGAAATGTGGAATGTCGAGCACTATGTGGTCGGCTGGGGAGAACACCAGATTGGCATCTGGATGTTTCGCGTGAATCTTGCGGCTGACGTATTCGATGCAAGGTGCGGTGTTCCTCATGCATGGCTCCATAAGAATCTGCTGTTCAGGCACTTCCGGCAGCTGTTGCATAACCATCTCCTTGTATTTCTTAGATGTCACGATCCAGATGTGATCCGACTCTATGATTCCGCTGAAACGTTCGACGGTGAGCTGGATCATGGTTTTCCCGACACCCATCACGTCAATGAACTGCTTCGGCTTTTCGGGCATCGACATCGGCCAGAACCTCGAACCGACACCGCCTGCCATTATTATGAGATGATTGTTATTCATAAAAAATGATGTTTCCGTTATTAATATTAATAAATTAAGGATTCAAAAGATGTCTATTCTTCCACTTTGAATTTCGTCTTGCCTTGTCTGTAAGCCTTCTCCCATTCCCAGGCCGATTTTGTCATCTCGTCGATGGAACGCTCGGCTTTCCAGCCCAACTCGTTGTTTGTGAATGAAGGGTCGGCCCAGATTTTCACGATGTCGCCGGCTCTGCGTCCCACGATCTCGTAGTTTAGCGGCTTGCCGGATGCTTTTTCAAATGAGTGTATTGCCTCGAGCACCGAATAGCCTTTGCCGGTCCCGACGTTGAAGACCTCGAACTGTTTCTTCATCTTGCCGTTCGCCATGCGTTCGACGGCGGCGACGTGCGCATTGGCGAGGTCCATCACGTGGATGTAGTCGCGGATCGGCGTCCCGTCGGGCGTGTCGTAGTCGTTCCCGAACACCTTCAGGCACTGCCTGATGCCGTATCCGGTCTGCGTGATGTATGGCATGAGGTTGTTCGGAACTCCGAAAGGAAGCTCGCCGAGTTGTGCGCTTTCGTGCGCCCCGACAGGATTGAAGTATCTCAATGCGATGACATTCAATGTCTTATAAGCGTTGACGCTGTCTTCAAGCATTTCTTCGGCAATCTGTTTCGTGTTTCCGTAAGGGCATTCGGCTTTCTTGATAGGTGCCTTTTCTGAAATCGGGAGGTTGCCGGCGTCAGGCTCGCCATAGACAGTGCATGACGATGAGAATACGATGTTCTCAACCTTGTATTTATTCATCGACTCCAAGATGTTCATCAATGAGACAAGGTTGTTTCTGTAATATTTCAGGGGCTCGTTCACCGACTCTCCGACGGCCTTGTGCGCCGCGAAATGTATCACGCCTTTGATGTCGGCATGGCGGCTGAAAAAGTCATCGACTTTCGCATTGTCGGTGAGGTCGAACTGCTCGAATTCCGGACGTTTGCCTGTTATCGTCTCTATTGCGTCGAGTGCCTCGACTCTTGAGTTGAACAAAGCGTCAACGATGACAACTTCGTGACCTTTCTTTATCAGTTCCACGGTTGTGTGCGAGCCGATGTAGCCTGTTCCTCCTGTTACTAAAATCTTCATTGCTTCTTGATTTCTAAATTATTGTTATTCAATTGATATTGTCGTCCGCATTCGCATTGTAGCGACTCGCCGAGTTTCCTGCCGCATTCGCAGACCCAGCCTATCTGCCGTGCCGGCACGCCTGCCATGAGTGCGAAGTCCTTGACGTCTTTCGTCACTACGGCGCCGGCGGCGATGAGGGCGCTTCTCCCGACGGTGTGGCCGCACACGACGGTGCAGTTGGCGCCGAGAGACGCACCTTCCTTAATCAATGTCTTCGCATAGATCCCGTGAACCGGGAAGTGGGCACGCGGCGTGGTGACGTTGGTGAAGACGCAGCTCGGCCCGCAGAACACGTTGTCCTCGATCTCAACGCCTTCATAGACGGAGACGTTGTTCTGTATCCTGACGCCGTCGCCGATTCTCACGTTGTTGCCGATGTTCACGTTCTGCCCGAGCGAGCAGTTCTTCCCCAGACGTGCGCCTCTCTGGATGTGACAGAAATGCCATATCTTGGTGCCTTCCCCGATTTCCACGTTGTCGTCAACGTAGGAGGATTCATGTACGAAGTAATTGTCCATTACAAGTTGTTTTTCTCGATGTCTTTGAAATAGTTGACGGTACCGACCTTGAGTTCGTCGGTGGCCGCGTCGTCGCATACGATGATGCCTCTCCTGTGCATCTGCAATGCGCTGACGGTGCAGAGATGGCAGACGCCGCCTTCGATGGCCGCCGCGATCGCGCGTGCCTTGTTGTGCCCGTTGGCCAAAATCATCACCTCCCTTGAATCCATCACGGTGCCGACACCGACAGTGAGAGCTGTCTTGGGCACCTTGTTGATGTCGTTGTCGAAGAAACGTGCGTTGGCGATGATGGTGTCGGTCGTCAGCGATTTCATGCGGGTGCGCGAGGTCAGTGAAGAACCAGGCTCGTTGAACGCGATGTGGCCGTCAGGGCCGATGCCGCCCATGAACAGGTCGATGCCGCCGAAACTCCTGATGCATTCCTCGTAACGGGCGCATTCCTCTTCGAGATCTTCAGCGTTTCCGTTGAGGATGTGGACGTTCTCCTTATTAATATTAATGTGGCTGAAGAAATTGTTCCACATGAATGAATGATAGCTCTCCGGATGGTCAACGGGAAGGTTCACGTATTCGTCCATGTTGAACGTGACCACGTTTTCAAACGAAACCCTGCCTTCTTCGTAAGCTTTGATGAGGCATTTGTACGTGCCTATCGGGGTTGAGCCTGTCGGCAGACCGAGGATGAAAGGCCTGTCTGCCGTTGGCTTGAATTCATTTATCCTGCGGACGATGTGGTTCGCCGCCCACTGTGACATCTTGTCGTAATTAGGTTCGATTATTACTCTCATGACTTTGAATTTTTTTGTTGAACGCAAAAGTTGCCGTTTTGTTTGTAAAGACGTTCGCTCTGCGCTCTTTTGATTTTTTATTTGATTCTTTTTCTTGCTTCTGCAATGTTGTTCAATGCTTCTTCAGTTTCTTTTCCGATTTGTTTCACAAAACTGTTCTCTTCGAGTTTGCCGTTGACGGCGTCTCTTTCCTCAAGATTTCTGAATGTTGAGTTGCGAATGATGTTGTCGTAGTCTTTTTTCCTTGAGACATAAACCTGTTCGCGGACGAAATTCAGGACTTTCTCTCCTTTGTCAAGGGCGTCGTTGAAGATTTCTTTTGTGAGGCTCGGGCATTTGTCGTAGATGAATCTCAAGGCTTGGTAACTGTGCAACAGCTTCTGTTTCGGATAATCAGCCCAGATTTCATTGTAACGGTTGTGAATGTCTTCCCAGCTGTCGAGCTTGCCGTCGCAGATGTCGTCAATCAGTTTTTCGAGTTCGTCGCCGGTCATGAGCTGGCCGCCGAGGTTCACCCATTCGCGTTGTCTGGTATTGGTCAGATTCCTGCACATGTCGTCGAACGACTCGTCGGGGTTGTTTTTAAGATAGACGCAGAGGTTCTTCACCGAATAATACAATATCATGTCGCCGTATGCGTGATAAGCCTCGTATGGTTTGGTAATCACCACTTTGCGTTGACTTTTCTCGATGTCTTCACCTAAAACCTCAAGTTTCTTGACTGTTTCTTTTTCTTCGTTGAGAAGACGATGACCCAACTCGCGCAGTTCGCGATATTCCCTGTTCTCGTTTTCTTTTATTGAACGAAGGTAAGCCTTGGCCGTCCACACTTCAAGAAGTTTTCTTCCGGCGATGACTTCTTCCATCGTGTCTGGCGCAAATGTCTCAAACTCAATGTTTTGAATCTTATGTTTGCGTTTGTCTCGTTTCTGATATTTTGAAGTGTTGCGTGCGATGGCGTACATGTTGTACATCCACCAGTAGGCGGGCATTATCTCAAGCCGGTCTTCAGCCGTGTTGTTGCTCACGAGGCAGAAAGGCAGCTTGATGTCCATTTCGTTGGGGTAGTCGGACTTCGAGAGCAGCGTGAACGATGCGAATTTCGACGAGTGTTTGACGCTGGTGCAGAGTCCGGGCCAGAAGCCGCGTTTCGCCACTATCTCGCCGTCGGTGGCGCGGCTGTTGTGGTTTGAGCCGAGCGTGGCGCCGGCGGCCATGTTGCTCTGCCCCATGACGCAGGCGGCGATGAGGAACGAGTTGTTGTGATGCTGCTCGTGCGCCGGGAAAATCAGGTTGTTTAGCACCTCGCAGCACGAAATCGTAGAGTTGTCACCGAGCACTGAATAAATCACGCGCGCCCCGTATTTAAGGCTGCAGTTGTCGCCGATGACGAACCTCGTGCCTATGGCGGAGTAGAAGATCCTGCATCCGTAGCCAACGATGCCGTTGACCAGAACGACACCCTCGCCGATCTGTGTCGGTTCGTCTTCCGATGAGTTGATGGTGATGTTCTTCAGCTTGCTTGCACCTTTGATATAACACGACGGACCGACCTTGGCGTCTTTCAGAATCCATGAGTTCTTGATGACACAACATTCGCCGATGGTGCCGTAATAGCCTCTGCGGGTGTCGAATGATTTATCCGTTATCTCTTTAAGACGATTCTGAAGTTTCTTATTATCAGTGTATTTTGCCCAGAGATATGCATCGGCGGTGATCATGCCGTTGAATGGCAGAATCTTTCTGCCGCCGCCTTCGTTCATCACCTCAAGCCACACACGTACATCTTCCGGCTCGCCGTCTTTCAAAATGCCGTTGCCGAATTTCGAGTGGTCGGTGCACGACATCTCGTGGATGTTGAACAGAATGCACATGTCGCCTATGATGTAGTTTGCCATGTAATGCACATCGTGAATCGCACAGTAATCGCCGATGTCGCACGAGACGATACTGCTGTCGGTGATTCCGATAGGCATCTTTAAATCGTGATATTGCAGGGCTGAATCTTCAATCGCGCCGATTCTGACGCGACCGAAGAAGCGGTTGTTTTTCACTAAATTGGTGTCGAATCTGTCGGTGACAAGGATGTTGTCCCAGCTCGTGGCGGTGTTACTGTTCTTCACGAGACGCTCCACTTCGTCTGAACGCAGATTGCGCCATCCACCATTCGGTTTCTTGGCTTGTAAATCCCTGAAATAATATTCGTCCTGACCTTCAACGAGATATTTCTTGTCAATGAAGCCCTCGTAAATTTCCTTGTAAGGAATTTTTGTTACTTTATTCATGTCTTTTAATCTAAATTTTTAAACCTAAAAATTGTTTACACGTACGGAATTAATCCATACAGACAGATCATGTCCGTCAACACCCTTGTCATCACGGGAAAGGGGTGACCACCAATGCATATCTGCATTTCGCTTTGACAATATGTAATGCCTTACCTGTTAGCATACATTGATTCGTAGTATTTCTCGTACTCGCCGCTTGTGATGTTGTCCATCCAGGCTTGGTTGTCGAGATACCACCTCACTGTCTTCTCTATGCCTTCCTCGAACTGCAGGCTCGGTTCCCAGCCGAGTTCCTTCTGTAGCTTCGTCGAGTCGATGGCGTAGCGCATGTCGTGACCGGCGCGGTCGGTGACGTAGGTGATGAGGTTCATGTCCTCGCCTTCGGCCCTGCCCAAGATGCGGTCAACGGTGTTTATAACAACTTTTATTATGTCAATGTTCTTCCATTCGTTGAAGCCGCCGATGTTATATGTCTCGGCGATTGTCCCTTTGTGGAAAATAAGGTCAATGGCGCGGGCGTGGTCTTCAACGAAGAGCCAGTCGCGGACGTTCTCGCCCTTGCCATAGACAGGAAGCGGTTTTCTGTGCCTGATATTATTGATAAACAACGGGATGAGTTTTTCCGGAAACTGGTAAGGACCGTAGTTGTTTGAGCAGTTTGTCACAATAGTAGGCATCCCGTAGGTGTCGTGGAACGCTCTCACGAAGTGGTCGGAGCTGGCCTTCGCCGCCGAATACGGTGAATGCGGTTGGTATTTCAGGTCTTCGGTGAAGAACTTGCTGCCGTATGCTAAATGATGTTTGCCCGAAGAAGCCTTTGTGGTGAACGGAGGCTCGATGCCATCGGGGTCGGTCATCTCCAACGCGCCATAGACCTCGTCGGTTGAGATGTGATAGAAACGTTTGCCATCCCATTTTTCCGAAAGCGTCTCCCAATAGAGTTTCGCGGCCTGAAGCATTGACAATGTGCCCATTACGTTCGTCTGCGCGAATGTGAACGGGTCTTTTATTGAGCGGTCAACGTGGCTCTCGGCGGCGAGATGAATCACGCCATCGACGTTGTATTTCCTGAAGATGCCCATAATCGTCTCGAAGTCGCAGATGTCGGCTTTAACGAAAGTGTAGTTAGGCTTGTCTTCGATGTCTTTCAGGTTTGCCAAATTGCCGGCGTATGTCAGTTTGTCAACGTTAATGATGTGATAGTCAGGATATTTGTTGACGAAAAGTCGTACAACATGGCTTCCGATGAATCCTGCGCCGCCTGTGATGATGATATTTTTCATGATATGTGTTTTTAATTGTTTTCAATTTATATGTGATTGCCTTCGGCAAATGTGAACGGTGAATCTAATTCTTTTAAGAATGGATGTTTCCTGTCTTTTTCGGAAAGTATGATGTCGGTTGCCGGAATGTGCCAGTCGATGTTGATGTCGGGGTCGTTCCAGATGATCGCACCTTCGCTCTGCGGGGCGTAGTAGTTGTCGCATTTGTATTGGAAGATTGCGATGTCGCTCAGTACGGAGAAGCCGTGTGCGAATCCTTTCGGAACGAAAAACATGCGGTGGTTTTCGTCGCTCAACTCCACGGCCACGTATCTCCCGAACGTCGGTGAGCCTTTGCGGATGTCAACGGCCACGTCGAGTACCTTGCCTCTGACGCAGCTCACTAATTTCGCCTGAGTGTAGGGCGGCTTCTGGAAATGCAGTCCGCGCAGCACTCCGTAGCACGACTTCGACTGGTTGTCCTGCACGAAAACCGTCTCGCAGACGTTTTCATTAAATTCCCTTTGTGAGAACGCCTCGAAAAAATACCCGCGCGCATCACCAAAAACCTTCGGTTCGATGATGTAAACGCCTTCTATATCTGTCTTTATAAAATTCATATCTTTTCTGTTCTAAAAACGTGCCGTTACACGTTAAAAATCTTTAAATTTTTGAATCTTTAAATCTTTGAATTTTTCAATTCGTCAATAACCCGAAGCAGATATTGCCCGTATTCGTTTTTAACCATCGGCTTGGCGTTTTCGCGCATCTGTTCTTCGGTGATCCATCCCTGACGGTAGGCGATGCCTTCGAGGCAGCCGATCTTCAGGCCGGTGCGTTTCTCGATGACTTCCACAAATGTCGAGGCCTCCGACAATGAGTCGTGCGTGCCCGTGTCGAGCCATGCGAAACCGCGTCCGAGAAGCTGTACCTTAAGCTCGCCGTCTTTCAGGAACTCCTGGTTCACTGTGGTGATTTCGAGTTCGCCGCGTGCCGACGGCTTGATGCTCTTTGCCACATTTACTACCTTGTTCGGATAGAAATATAATCCGACGACCGCGTAGTTTGACTTCGGTGCTTTCGGCTTTTCCTCTATTGAAAGCACGTTGCCGTTTTTGTCAAATTCCGCGACGCCGTAACGCTCCGGATCGGCGACCCAGTAACCGAAGACGGTTGCTTTCTTGTTCTCTTCCGCATCAGCGACGGCCTGTTTCAAAAGGCTCGTGAAACCGTTTCCGTAGAAGATGTTATCGCCTAAAACCAAGCAGGCGCTGTCGTTTCCGATGAATTCCTCACCTATGATGAAAGCCTGCGCAAGGCCGTCAGGTGACGGTTGCTCGGCATATTCCAGATGCACGCCGAAACTGCTGCCGTCGCCAAGCAGACGCTCGAAGCCCGGAAGGTCAAACGGAGTGGAGATAATCAAAATGTCCCTGATGCCGGCAAGCATCAATGCCGAAATCGGATAATAGACCATCGGTTTGTCGTAAATGGGCAATAATTGTTTGCTGACACCTTTCGTTATTGGATAAAGACGCGTTCCTGAACCGCCGGCTAAAACGATACCTTTCATAATTATTCTTTAAATTATTGACAATCAATTTTGTAATTTTAACTCTTCCTTGTCTGAAGCAAAATTTATAGTCTGCAAAGATACTTAATTTGTTTTTATTTTCAAAAAAAACAGAAGAATTTTTTAAAAAAACGTACGGTCAGAAAGAATAAGTGCTAATTTTGCGCAAAATTTTAATGATATGATTCTTTGTCTTGAAACAGCGACGCCATCTTGTTCGGTGGCTCTGATACATAACGGCGAGGTGCTGGCCTGCGATGAGGATCCGAAAGGTCAGAACCATTCTGAGAAAATCACTCTTTTCATCGATTCGGTGATGAAAAAAGGCGGCGTTTCCTACGGGCAACTTGATGCTGTCGCCGTCAGCATGGGTCCCGGCTCTTATACCGGTCTCCGCATCGGCGTCAGCACGGCGAAAGGCCTCTGCTACGCTGCCGGGAAACCGCTCATCGCAATCGACACGCTTCACGCGATGGCGTTCGGCGGAAAATTGGAAGTCACTTCCGAGAACCCGGTTTTGGTCCCGATGATCGACGCCCGCCGTATGGAGGTCTATGCGGAAATATTTGATGAAAATATCAATAAAATTGAAGATACAAAAGCAATAATAATCGATGAAAATTCATTTTCTGAATATAAGCCGGAACATGATGTATGGCTCTTTGGCGACGGCGCCGACAAATGTGCGGAACTTTTCGCCAATGACAACAGAATCAATGTGATGAAGGATTTTTATTGCTCGGCTAAATATATGAACGTGCTTGCCCAGCAGAAACTCGACAACAGGGATTTTGTTGATGTCGCATATTTTGAACCTTTCTATCTGAAGGATTTCGTTCCGGGGATTCCGACGGTTAAAGGCTTGAGGTAGAATAATTTTGAACAGATACGTAACATGTTTTGTTGCAATTGAATAAATGATGAGGAAGAGAATAACCGCCATAATGTTGATGTTTGCCTGTGCGATGCTTTTGTTTCACGCAGCGGTGCCGCATCATCATCATCCCGGCGTTGTTGTCTGTTTCCAACATCATCATCACGATTGCGATGCTCACCACGATCACGGTGGTTGCGATGAAGGCGCTTGTGTGATTTCGGATTTTTTCTCGCCTTCTGATATTCAACATATTGATGTTCAATTTGATGAATGTGAATACTTAAACATATATTTCGATAATTATTTAGAACCTGACAACTTGATTTTCGGTCTTGAAGGAACTCAATTCCGAGAACGACCGTATCTTTTTGTCATCAATGAAACCGATGTGACACGTCTCGGCGTGCTGCATGCTCCGCCTGTTTTATGTTAAAATTTGTATTTGAAATTCGAGTTTCTATTACTTTTTTTTAACATAAAAACGATGAAAAAACTATTAATTATTTCAATAATATTGGGGCTTTTGTCCTGTGCGCAGCACGAATCGCACGAACACAATCACGAACATGAAGGTCACGTCCACACCTCGGAATGCGGCCACGAACATCATCACGACGCAGATGAACATCATCACAACCACGAAGAAGTTGTGAGTAACACGGTCGCCTTTTCTCACGAGCAAATGGAGAAAGTCGATTTCGAGGTCATGAAAGTCGAAAACAAAGCTATCTGTCAGATTATCAAGACGACAGCCCGTGTCTTGCCTTCCCAAAATGACGTGAGAATCATCACGGCGGCCACCGACGGAATCGTCGAATTTGCAAAAGACAACCTTGTGGAAGGTCTTGATCTGCAAAACGGCATGACGATTTTGACCATTAATAATGGTAAGATGGCGCAGGGGAATCTGTCGGTTCTGCAGGAGGAGATAACGGCTGATTACAACCGAGCAAAAGCGAATTACGAACGCAAGAAATCGCTGTTCGCTGACAGACTCGTTACTGAAAATGACTTGCAAGAGGCTGAGGCTGAATATCTTAAAGCAAAGAAAGCATACGACAACATGCAGGAGAATTTCGCCGACGGCAGACAAGTTGTGAAATCGCCTGTTCCCGGATACGTGAAAGACATTTTCGTTGAAAACGGTTCGTATGTCACAGCAGGTCAGGAACTTATGACGATTTGCCGAGCCGGAAGACTTTACCTTAAGGCTGATTTGCAGCCGAAATATTTCCCTGTTTTGAAGAATGTCGTTTCGGCAAACTTCAAGTCATTGAACAGCAACAAGGTGTATTCTCTTGAAGACTTGAATGGACGTTTGCTTTCTTACGGGAAAGCGACTTCTTTTGACAATCCGTTGATTCCCGTGACTTTTGAGATTGACGACAATGATGAACTCGTAAGTGGTTCGTTTGTCGAGCTTTACATCATTACAAAAGATGAAAACGAAGGCATCATGATTCCAAATTCAGCTTTGATAGAGGAGATGGGCAGTTACTTCGTCTTCGTTGAGGTGCGGCATGAACTTTTCGAGAAACGTGCTGTCACCGTTGAGCTTTCGGACGGCTTTAACACACAGATTGTCAGAGGTTTGGAGCCGGATGAGACTGTTGTTAGCAAAGGTGCGATCTACATTAAATTGGCGCAGGGTTCTGGAAAACTCGATCCTCACGCCGGTCACGTTCATTAGGAGGTCGCTATGCTGAACAGAATCATTAAATTTTCGTTGGAAAACAAGCTTTTGGTGCTTGTGGGGGCTGTGCTTTTGGTCATCGGCGGCTACCTTTCGTCACGTCAGATGGACATTGATGTGTTTCCGGACCTCACTGCGCCGACGGTCGTTGTGATGACCGATGCGCACCGTATGGCCGCCGAGGAGGTTGAAAGGCTCGTCACTTTCCCTGTCGAGACATCAATGAACGGAGCTACGAATGTGCGCCGTGTCCGTTCCGCCTCCATGATGGGTTATTCGTTTGTCTGGGTCGAGTTCGACTGGGGCATGGACGTGTTCAAGGCGCGGCAGATCGTTTCCGAGAAAATGGTCACGCTTTCTGATGTCCTGCCTGAAGGGATCACGCCAGTGCTGGCACCGCAGTCGAGCGTCATGGGTGAGATATTATTCGTTGGTTTACAGTCAGATACGACATCGATGATGGATCTTCGCACCTTGGCGGAATGGGTCGTGAAACCGGCTGTCCTCGCCACCGGCGGCGTGTCGCAGGTCACAATTATCGGCGGCGACTTAAAACAATATCAAATCATCGCCGACCCTGTCCGCATGAACGCTTACGGCGTCACTATGGATGACCTCGAAGCCGTCGGTAAGACGTTGAGCGTCAACTCTGTAGGCGGCGTTGTCCGTGATTTCGGCAACGAATATGCTCTTCGCGGAATGGGCAGGACAAACGACATCGAAGAGTTGGGGAAGACGTTTGTGAAATATGTATCGTCATCAAATCGTGGAGATGTTTCTAAACCGATTGTTCTTTCCGATGTCGCTGATGTCCGTATCGGAAGCGCGGTGAAGATGGGCTATGCTTCGCATAACGCCAAGGACGCGATCATCCTTTCAATATCCAAACAGCCGAATATCAATACTTTAGAGGTGACGAAAAACATTGAGAAGAACCTCGTCGAAATTCAGAAATCGCTGCCGGCGGATGTGAAGATGGACACTAAAATCTTCCGTCAGGCCGATTTCATCGAAGCGTCGGTGAATAATGTCGCAAGAGCTTTGATTGAAGGTGCTATCTTCGTGATTATCATTCTGTTTCTGTTTCTCGGAAGTTTCCGCACGACTGTCATTTCCGTCTTGGCAATTCCGCTCTCGTTGCTCGGCACGCTCATCGTCCTCAACCTCATGGGAATGAACGTCAACACCATGACTTTAGGCGGAATGTGCATCGCCATCGGCTCGCTCGTCGATGACGCCATCATTGATGTTGAAAATGTTTATAAACGATTGAGACAGAATCACTTGCTTCCGAAAGAACAACGCGACAGCACGTTCAATGTCGTCTTCCACGGATCAAGCGAAATCCGCACCTCTATTATTAATGCGACTTTCATCACCATCGTGGCTTTCGTGCCGCTTTTCTTCCTTTCCGGAATGGAGGGTCGGATGCTTAAACCGTTGGGAATCAGTTATATAATTGCGCTTTTGATGTCGCTTGTCGTGGCGATGACGGTGACGCCGTTGCTTTGCAGGATGCTTCTTTCGGAAGAGAAATATCTCGAAAAACAGGAAAAGGAAAGCTGGCTGTCGCGTCATCTGATGCGTGGCTACAATGCCTCGCTGGATTGGTCGCTGAATCATAAAAAGACAGTGATTTTCAGTACGTTGGCGTTGCTTGTTATAGCCGTCGGATTGTTTTTCACGATGGGTCAAAGTTTCTTGCCTGATTTCAACGAAGGCTCTTTGACAATCACTGCGATTTCAAAACCGGGCATTTCGTTGGAGGAAAGCAACAAACTCGGCAATGTCATTGAGAATGAGTTGCTTGCGATTCCTGAAGTGAACAGCACGGCGCGTCGGTCAGGGAGGGGCGAACTCGATGAACACTCGCAGGCCACCAACGCCGCCGAAATAGACGTAAACTTCACATTGTCAGAACGTTCGCAGGAGGAGTTTCTCGCTGAAGTGCGTCATCGTCTGTCGGAGATTCCTGGTATCGCCGCCACCGTCGGGCAGCCGCTCGGTCATCGTATCGACCACATGCTCACCGGCACACGTGCCGCAATAGCGATTAAAATCTTCGGCACCGACATCAGCGAATTGTTTATGACGGCAAATAAACTCAAAGACGAAATAGCTGATATTGAAGGACTTGTGGATCTGAACGTCGAGCAGCAGACCGAAACTCCCGAAATCCAGATTCGTGCCAACCGCGACATGCTCGCACGCTACGGAATCACGATGGAGGAGTTCAACCACTTTGTCGAACTCGCTTTTTCCGGCGAGAAACTGTCGGAGATTTATGAAGGCCAGCGCAGTTTCGACCTCGTGCTGCGCCTCGATCCGAGTTACACGGAAAACATTGAAAAACTGAAATCCGCCTTGATAAGCACTGGCGGCGGGGCGATGGTGCCGTTGGAGGAAGTCGCTGATATTGTTTCAGTTGGCGGGCCGAACTCCATCTCGCGGGAAAACGTCCAGCGTAAAATCGTCGTTTCAGCCAACGTCTCCGGCCGCGATGTCGTGAGCGTCGTGAACGACATCAAAGAACGTGTTGACGAACATATCACGTTGCCTGAAGGTTACAGAATCGAATACGGCGGCCAGTTCCAAAGCGCAAAAGATGCGTCTAAAATATTGTTAATCATGACGTTGGTGGCGTTAGTGGTGATTTTCATGCTGCTTTACGGCGAGTTCAAGAACGTCACGCTTTCGGCAATCACTTTGCTGAACCTGCCGCTCGCCGTCATCGGCGGTGTCTTCGCGATTTACATTTCATCGGGTGTCGTCAGCATCCCCGCGATAATCGGGTTCATCACCTTGTTCGGTATCGCCACAAGAAACGGTATCTTGTTGATTTCCAGATATCAAGTCTGTGAAAACAAAGGCGAATCGTTGCGTCAGGCCATCATCGACGGCTCAAAAGACCGCCTCAATCCGATTCTGATGACAGCCCTGACTTCGGCTTTGGCGTTGATTCCGTTGGTTTTAAACGGCGACGCTTCCGGCAACGAAATCCAAAGCCCAATGGCGGTCGTCGTCCTCGGCGGCCTGCTGACCTCCACATTATTAAATATTTACGTCATTCCGGTGGTTTACGAATTAATAAACAGAAAAAAATGAAAAGATATATTTTAATTGCATTGATTTTCAATGTTTTATCGCTTAACGCGCAAAACGCTTACCAGTCGGTTCTCGATCAGGTTGAAGACAACAGCACGGTGCTTTCCGCTTATCGTTCACAGGCTGAAGCTGAAAAAGCCGAGAATTATGCCGGTGCGCTTTTCGCAAATCCAGAACTCGAAGCTGGCTGTCTTTTCGGAATCAACGACGGCTCTGAACATCGTATCGATTTGAAAATCAATCAGGAATTTGATTTTCCGACGGTTTATTCAAATAAAAGCAAAATCAGAAAATTAAATAATGAAGTCATTGATTTGGAATATGAAATTATGAGAAATGAGGTTTGTTATCAGGTGCAGCAGATTTGTACCGACTTGATTTTCAATAATATTTGTCTGAAATATCATGAACAATGTCTTGAAAACGCCGAGACGATGGAGAAGGCTCTCCAGCGGAAACTTGAAGTCGGCGAAGCCACGGTTCTTGAATACAGAAATGCGAAGATGAATTATATCAGTGTGCGTAATGAATATGAGATGCATATCGTTGAACGTGAGCGACTTATCGGTGAACTCAAGACTTTGAACGGCGGCGTTGACATTGATTTCACGCAGGATTTTTACGATGACTTCTCATTGCCTGAAGATTTTGAATCCTGGTATCAGGATGTTGAAAAAAACAATCCGATTTTTGCCCGGTTGAATCTGCAAAATGATGTAAATCAAAGAAATATAAAATTGACAAAGTCGGAATGGGCACCGAAGCTGAATGTCGGTTACATGATGGAAAAGGAGTCTGACGGCGGTTATCACGGCCCGACAATCGGTTTTTCGCTGCCGTTTTGGGGAAATGCGAGGACGGTGAAAGCTGCGGAAGCCAAGGCCGCGAGCGGCGAGGCACTTCTGGAAAACCAAAAGGCGGTCTTGTACAATGAACTGCTGAACACGTATCTCCGTGCCAAGTCACTTCAACGTAACTACTTGGAAATGAAAGATATTCTTGAAGATACCGACAGTCGTGACCTTTTGCGTGAAGCATACGAGAAAGGTGAGAAGACGCTCGTCGAATATCTCGTTGAGTTTGAGTATCAACATGATGCGGTGCTGGAAGTTTTCCAGATGCAGCATGAATACCAGAGGGCTTTGATTGATTTGCAAAGATATATGATAAGGGTTGTTCTATAAATTAACTTGCTAATAATCAATTATTTAAAGAATACCGCATCTTGCACCCAATACAAAACATTGCGAATTTATAGTGTTTTTGGGTGAATTCGCCTCGCACGAGTTGCTTTTCTTTTGTCCTCACGAATTTTTCTTGCAATTTTAATGTCTTTTGTATAAACAATGCGTTGTTTTCTTGCGTGTGTCAAATGAAATGTTTTTGTATTGGGTTTATAAACAAAGCACCACATGTAAAAATGGCAATAGAGGACTTCGTCTCCGAATACAAGATAGCCAGATGGATGATGATCTTTGACAAGGGATTCTATAATGAAGGGCTTTTCGAGAAAGTTGACAAGATGGAGGGGCTGTCCCATCTCGTTCCTTTGAGACAGAACTCCGCGATGATCAAGAGGTATGGAATGGATTGTCCGACCGAATATCTGAATGGATACGCCGATGCCGCCATACTATACAAGAAGGTGAAAATGTCCAACGGGAAGTATCTGTACTCGTTCCGCAAC
>JAKSMX010000025.1 GCA_024400305.1 Bacteroidales bacterium
AAAGATAAAAAAAAATAATGCCAGACTTTTATTAATCCGACATTATTTTTCAAGGTATGAAAAATGACTATTCAATTCTGAAATCGCCGTATTCGAGCTCGGCCTTGATGCTTCCAGCGCCGCCGTCACCGTGTTTCCCGGCGATGCGTCCTTCCGAAATCTTGCCGGCGTTTGTACCCATGACATCACCGCAGATGATGTCGCCGTAAGTCGCCCTGACATCATATTTGAACACCGAACCCTCATTGACATTCAACTTGACATCCGAATACCGACCCTTGATGTAAACGTCAGGCTTCTTCGCGCTGACGGTGGCTGTGAGCGGGGAATACTTTGCGTCAACATTCAATTTCTGTGTCATATTGGCGATTTTCATATCTGAATATCTGTTCTTCGCTTTGACATCATTGGCATTCTCAATCCTGATGTCTGAATATTCGTTTTCAAAGACACCTTTTACAACCTCTGTTGAGGTGAAATCGCTGTATTCGATGTCGGCATCGACCGACTCGGCCTTGTTGATCTTGGCGTTGCCGTACTTCATTTCAAGTTTGAGACTTTTAGCGTAGGTGACGTTTATGTCGCTGTACTTGGCATCTATCTCATTGTCTGCCATCAGGTTGTTGGCTGTGATGCTGCCATATCTGACATCGGCCTTGAAATCCTTCTCGACGTTGTCAACGACGATGGCGCCGTATTTCGTCTCCAAGTCCATCTTCACGTCGGCCGGCACGCTGATGTGGAATTTCACCGAGACAGAGCCGTCGAACTTGCTGCTGGCGTGTTTGTCGGTGGTCTTGACAATGACTTTGTTACCTTCTTGTTTGAACTCAACGGAAATTGAATTGAATTTCTGCAACATCTGTTTTTCCTTGTTGCTTCTCACCGAAACTTTAACCTCGAAAGATATCTGCGGCTGATCCCATGTCGTGATGATGTAATCGCTGTAAACGCCTTCCATCTCAAGCTCGCAATTCGGCTGGACATCATAGGCCTTGTCGATTTTTCTTTCTTGACTGTACTTGTAATTCTTGTCATCGCCTCCGTAATTCGCGAGACACCATGTTGCTGTAAAACAACACATTAATGCTAAAAATAATTTTTTCATATACATAATTGTTAAAAATTAATTTCAATTCATTTTTCTACGGATATGGAACCGCTACGCTTCTACGGATATGGAACCGCTACGCGGTTCTCTCATCTTTTATCTCTTCACGTTCTCCGAAATCCTTTCTATCGTTTTAATGCGGTTGTCGTAGATTTGTTCAACAATCGCCATTTGTTTTTCCTCCGGCAACGGGGCTATTTCCGTGAAGACATCCCCCATATCAACCAGATTGTCAATCACCTTTGTGATTTTCACGCGCGTTGTATCATCGACGTCAGCCATCACATCTTCAAGACTTTCTATCGCCTCGTCAACTTTCCGGTCGTAGAAATGTCTCAATTCAACGACCTGGCTGCCTGCCATCTTAGGAATCATTTCCGTGACGTTTTTCCCGAAACCGAATCCCGAGATGACAACGGCGATGGTGACAACCGCAGCTGCCGCCACCGAATACCATATCGTCAACAGCGACTCCGTCCTGCCGGAACGTTCACGATATTCGTTTTCCATGACAATGCCTGAATTTCGCAACATTCTCAAAAACCGCTCGCGATGACCTTCCGGCAACGCATTGCCGCAAAAATCCAATCTGTTTTCATTTATAAAATCTTCAATGTTCATAAAACATTCATAATATTCATAACATTTTCTTTTCTACGGATGTGGAACCGCTACGCGGTTCTCTCATTCATAGACCTTCAACTCCGATTTCAGCTTCGCGATTCCCCTTGCGTATTGCGACCTAACCGACGACTCGTTGATTCCAAGCACTCTTGCAATCTCCTCGTATTCCATATCCTCCAGAAGACGAAGCGTTATCACTATCCTGTAACCTTCCGGCAGACTTTCGATGACCTTTTTGATCTGCTCGACGGAATACAACTCGTCATCGTCGTATTTCACAAATTCGATTTCCTTAAATTCCTCGACATCAATGCGCGACGGCATCCTGCTCTCCCTGCGGTATCTGTCGATGCTTTTGTTGACCGCAATCTTCTTCACCCACGCGATAAAACTCGCCTCCGTCCCTTCAAAGCTGCCGAGCAGCGAAAACGCCGTCATAATGGCATCTTGCATGATTTCCTCCGCGTCATTCCTGTCCGACACTATATTGTAACTTGCGTTGAAAGCGGCTTTGCAGCAGATGTCGTAGAGCCTCATCAGAGCCTGTTCGTTCCACTTTCGCGCACTTTCCAATATCGTGTCAAACATCGTCATTCTTTATATTTCAAATCGTTTAAACGTATCAAAAGACGATTTGCTGCACGGAAATGAAAATTATTCGTTTTCACGTGCGAACAACGCCGACCTGTTCAGGAAAGAGTTGAAGTCGTAACACGAGCGGAACTCCTCCAAAACCCACTCAATCAAGTTGTTAGAATATAAAATATCGACGGGGATGGGCTGCGACAGGCAATAATCCTTCAGCTTCAAAAATCTCCCGTAAGGATGGTCCGCGGGGAAGTCCTTCGGCACGTTTTTCAACGACTTCGACTCGTCGAGCGTGAAATTCTTCGCTTTTTTCAGAGCCTTTTCAAAATCAGCACCATATATATTAATGTCTTCGCGTACGCTTTTCGTGACGGCCGGCTCGCACTGATACATGCCCGGATAAAGCCCGTGCTGGCCGAGATATTCCGCGCCGCGGCCCTCAACATGGAAATAATAACCCGCGAGACCTGATTTCTTACCCTGCGGACAGACGAAAACGCCGAAATGACGCTTGTAAGGGCTTTTGTCGGGCGAGAAACGCGTGTCACGGTAGAAACGGTAGGTGCAGTCTTTCAAAGTCAGGCCTTTGGTCAAGTCGTCGAATTTCTGGATGCCGAGGATGATCTGTTCGGCGATCTCATTGAATTTCGCCTGAACGTCAAGATATTGCTGTTTGTGTTCCATGAACCACGGACGGTTGTTGTTGACCACTATCTGATTTAGGAACTCAATTATTTCTTCCATTTTACAAATTTTTAATCAGTGCAAAATTATAAAAAATGTAACTTTGCAAAAATTTTTAAAATGAAAAAATTACCGGTACACGTCAGACTGACGATCAGACTTTATCTGCTGCTCCTCGTGATATATTTTTGTTTCAGGCTGACCTTGTTCTTTTTGAATATCAGCCGTTTAGGTGACGGAACATTTTCGGAGACAATCCAGGCGTTCATAATGGGCGTCCGTTTCGATGTCGCCACAATCGGTTTCGCCATCGCCATCCCGACCGTCGCGCTGTCGGTTTTCGCATTTTTAGGCAGGAAAAGCCGCCTTTTTGAAAAGACATACACGATTATCCTGACCGTGATTTTCACGCTCACCTTCTTCACCTGCTCGGCCGACATCCCCTATTTCAACCAGTTTTTCGACAGGTTCAACTACGGCGCGTTCGAGTGGATCAACACCGGCGACGCGGGCTTTGTCTTCAAGATGATTTTTCAGGAGCCGACCTATTTCCTCATGCTGATTCCAGTGGCGGCGGCGGGTTTCGTGTTCTATTATTTCACAAACAGAATGTTCAAGAACTCAACAGGCTGGGAATCAAGGAAATATGCCCCGTATTCGATTTACACGATTCTGCTTTGGGGATTGATTTTCATCGGGATGAGAGGCCGTCTCAACGAGAAATCGCCGATGATGGTGGGCACGGCGTATTTCTGCAACAACGCGCTGCTCAACCAGTTAGGGCTGAACCCGAACTACACTCTCGCCCGGAGCTGGCTCGACACCTTGGACGAAGACAACAAGTCGGTGAGATTCATGCCCGACGAAGAAGCGATTTCAAACGTGAGCGAAGACCTTGACTTGAAAAACGAGATTGAAGGCTACCCGTTGGCGAGAGAAGTCGTAACAGACGGAGAACCAAACAATTACAATGTCATTATCGTCATCATGGAAGGCATGAGCATCAACAAGACCGCTCACGGCGGCAACACCATGAACCTTACCCCTTTCCTCGACTCGCTGGCCGACAAGTCGCTGTTTTTCAGCAACCATTACACTTCCGGAACCCACACCTACTGCGGAATCTACAGCACTTTGATGTCGTACCCTGTCGTCTTCAGGCAGCTTCCGTTCAAGCACACGCCGATTCTGCAATACGACGGGATCGCCTCCGTCTTGCAGAAAAACGGATATTCCACGACATATTTCACCACACACGACAGCGAGTTTGACAACATCGGCGGTTTTCTCACCGAGAACGGCTTTGAGCGCATCGTCTCGCAGTCCGACTACCCGGCGCACGAGGTGAAGACGACGCTCGGCGTCCCCGATGACTTCATGTTCCGTTTCTCCATCCCGATTATCAATGAGCTGGCCGGGCGCGGGAAACCGTTTTTCGTCACCATGCTCACCGCCTCCGATCACAGCCCGTTCTATCTTCCGGATTACTTCACGCCGAGGAGCAGCGAGCTGAAATACCAGATGACCGAATACGCCGACTACTCGCTTGAGACGTTCATCACTATGGCGGCGCAGCAGAGCTGGTTCGACAACACACTCTTCGTCTTCGTCGCCGACCACGGCTCCGTCTTCGACTCGGAATATTCAATCGCGCTGAGCTACCTGCACGCACCGCTTCTGTTCTTCATGCCGTCGGAAATCCAACCTGAGACAAACGACGCCATCGCAAGCCAGATGGACATCTTCCCGACAATAATGGGCAGGCTGAACATCCCTTACACCAACAACACCTTCGGCATCGACCTTTTGAAAGAAAGCCGCGACTTCGCATATTTCATGGTTGACGACAAATACGGCATCATAAACGACGACTGGCTTTTTATCAACAAGCCTGCGGACGAACAAAAAGGATTGTTCAAATATCGGGGAAAAAACACCAAAAACTATATCCAAGAGTTTCCGGAACAAGCCGAAATGATGCAAAAATACGGCGAATCCAATTGGCAACTGTCTGATTATCTGTTAAATAAGAAAAAAACAAAAATTTTGCTTGACAAATAAAAAAAAGTTGTACCTTTGCAGCCGTAAAAACGATGCCTAATGGTGTAATTGGCAACACGACTGACTCTGGATCAGTAAAGTCCAGGTTCGAACCCTGGTTAGGCAACAAATTACGGCGAGTACCGGCTTGACATATAATCAGCCGGTATTTTTTATGTCCTTATGGCATTGGATTGAAAAATTCATTTCCACTTCACCTTCAAGAAAATTCCGGAAAAGGCGGTGAAAACCACATAAAACGGATAGACGAACTCCAATGGAAAGGCCCATTTCATGAGTTCCCGCCGGTTCATGAAATCGGTGATTTTCCTTAAAATCGGATAATCGACCATGAATTTCATCAGCACGAAAAGCGCATAGACAAGGAAGAACGCCGGATGGAAGAAACCACCGGCGAAAAGTCCGAAGACGCTGAAGTTGAACATCAATACGACAAGTGCCGTGACGATGATTTTCCAGCTTGTATAGACCTTTGTCTTTGATACCCAACGTCTCCGCTGACGGAAAAACGATTTCAGATCCGGCATTGATTGTGTTTTCACAATGGCGTCTTCATCCATCAGGAATTTTATGGAGCGGCTGCCGTAATGTTTTGAAAACCGCTCCATCAGGAAGATGTCGTCGCCGGAAGCGATGTTCATGTCGGTTCTGTATTGCTCAACTTCAAGTGCTGATTTTCGGTCGTAAGCCATGTTCGCGCCGTTGCACATCACCGGCATCCTGATGGCCGCCGCGCCTGCTGTAGATGCGATAAGACTCAGATGTTCAAGCACTTGTATCTTCTCGAAAAACGTCCCGCATGGCGAGAGAAGCACTGGCCCCAAAACCATCTTCAAATCGTTGGCGGTCATGAAGCCGACGGTTTTTTCAATCCATCTTGGCGGAAGCTCGCAGTCGGCGTCAGTGACCATGATAACTTCGTTTTCGGCGAGGTGCAACGCCTGCGCAACCGCCTGTTTCTTGCCGCAGCCTTCGGCTTTTACAAGTCGGATCCTCAAATCGGGATGGCGTTTTATAAATTCCAAAACGACTTCAAAAGTCAGGTCTGTTGAGTTGTCATCAACGATAATAATTTCAAAATTGTTTTTATCAAACGATTGATTTACAAGCGATTGGAGTGATTTTGAAATACTTTTTTCTTCGTTTTTGGCGGCAATCAATATGGAAACTTTTTTGTCGGTTTTATCATTTCGGATGTTTTCATTTGAAGAAATATTGTAAATCCCGAAGGTGAACGCGCCGATGCACAGGATGTACAATCCGGAAAATATCAGGATGATGTTCATCAGAATATCTAATGTTTCTGGATTCATGATTTCTTTTTTAGATTTTTTTTGCAAAAATATTAAAATTTCAAAAACGGATAAAAAATTTACGAACATCAAAAAAAGAATGTTACCTTTGCAAATTGTTTGAAATCGAAAAAATTCTAATAATCAAATAAAATTTACAAAAATGAAGAAGTATTTATTTATCATTCTCGGCATTGCATTGGCGATTGTGTCATGCAAAAAGAATTCAGATGATCCGACCTCGCAGCCGATTGACAATTGGGTCGGCAGTTATGACGGCGTTGTTGATGCAAAAGGCACCATTTCCAGCGAACCTATCAGTTTCATCTCAGACACGCTTTTTGACAGGACAATCGACGTGCCAATGACAGTCAGGAAGTTGTCATCTCAAAGGGCTCTTGTGACGATGAAATACGGCTTGGTGCCGATTCCGTTTAATGCTGTCATTGACGGCAACACGGCCAGCCTCGATGACTACGAACTCGTCCCGACCATCGACATTCCGATTGTTGTCGGCGGCATAGTATGCAACATCAATGGCATCAAATTCAGCAAGATGATACTCAATTATGACAACGGTGTCGTCACCGGCAACGGAAAAGCAGTCGTCACGGCGGAGTCAACGCTGCTTGGAGGTCTGGCAAAGGTCAATCTGACTTTGGATCTTACTCCGAATTTCACAAAGAAATAAAGAACCTAATTGATTGTAAATCAAGATTGAGCGCAGGATTCGGAAGTGTCCTGCGCTTTTTTGTCTTCCGGGTTATAGCTTCTTCTCAAAAATTTCAGTTTGTTGATGAAAAACAATCCGATGATGGCAGGGATGGCAAGGTTGTAAAGCCATAAAACCGTGCTTGCCGAGAAGACCATCATGCTCCATGAACTGCTTATCGCATTGATTGCCAGCCATTTCTCGAAGACGACGACGCAAACCGAGCCTCTTACTGCGATTTCGGTGATTGTGATGAACGGTATCACTGTCATCACGAGATATGTCATCATGATTGGAATCATCGCGCTGGAGTAGGAGAGAGGCACGCCGAACGCCCGGATGAGAATGACGAACTGAAACGAATATACCAGATATTTCGCAATGGCGAGCAATAGGATGATTAACAGTTCTTTACGTGAGAATCTTTCAAATACATACATGTAACTTTCTGTTTTGTTTCGCCATTTTTCCGGGACGAAAACCTGAAGGTATTTGAATATCTTGATGTTGAAGAACAAAAACAGCAGAAATGCCGTCATCGCAATTGCGCCGAGAAAGACGAGCCATTTGAGTTTTCCGGCGAAAAACACGCAGGCGAAACATCCGAGGCTCACGGTGACAATCATTTGCGCGATGTTGCCGGCGAAGGTGAGCATCGCCGCCTTGACACGGTTGCCTTTCTCCATGATGAAAATGCGTCCGAGGAAGTCGCCGGTTCTGTTCGGGAAGAACATTCCGGCGGTGATGCCGGTGAAAATCGCCGTGAACGCTTTCCTGAACGGCACGTCTTCGACAGGTAGGACGGATCTCTTCCACTTTAATGCTTCAAACGCAATGTTTACCGGAAGCAAAAACAAAGCAACCGTCATTAGAAAAATCGTTTTCAACGACGAAAGTGAATCTTTGATGCCGCGCCACATCTCCGCAATGTCTTGATTTTCAATGATTTTGATGTATAAAATCCAACATCCGGCAATCACGATGATAATTTTGATTGCCGTTTCAGCAATTTTAAGTAATTTTGCCCTGTCGAATTTTTCACTCATAATCTGCAAAAATAAATAAATTTTGAAAACTGAGAAAATAATATTGGGTATCGACCCTGGCACCATGCTGATGGGTTATGGTCTGGTTCTTCAGAAAGGGAAGGAGCTGAACATGATTTGCATGGGTGTCATTAAACTTAAAAAGCTTGACAACCAAGCACTTAAGCTGAAAAAAATCTTTGAGCGTGTGCTTGAATTGGTCGATGAGTATCATCCCGATGAGTTGGCGATTGAGGCGCCTTTTTTTGGGAAAAATGTCCAGTCGATGTTGAAGCTCGGTCGTGCGCAGGGTGTGGCGATGGCGGCGGCGTTGTACCGCGACATCCCGATTTTCGAGTATTCTCCGAGGAAGATAAAACAGTCGATAACCGGCAACGGAGCCGCTTCAAAGGAACAGGTCGCGGCGATGGTGCAGAAACTGTGCAATTTCACCGAACATCCTGATTATCTTGATGCTACGGATGCCATGGCTGCGGCCGTCTGTCATAGCTTTCAGAATAAATTGAATATTGTTGACGGGGAGAACGAGTCGAACCTGCCGAAGATTCCGAAAGGGAAGAAATCCGTGAGCGGCTGGGCCGACTTCTTGGCGAAGAACCCCGAGAAAAACGTCACGCAGAAATGAGAAAAGGCAACCGCTCCGGCTGCCTTTTCATTTTTAATATCAAGATCCGAATTAATCTTCGTCTTTCTTTGATTCCTCGTAAGCCTTGAGGAGTTTGGTCTGGACATCGGCCGGAACCTGTGCGTATTCTGCATATTCCATTGTGAATGAACCACGACCCGAGGTGAGTGAGCTCAATGATGTTGAGTAACGGTCCATCTCCGCGAGCGGAACCCTTGCCTTGATAATCTGGTAGTGACGGTCTGAATCCATGCCCATGATGATGGCGCGGCGACCCTGAAGGTCGGTGTTGACGGCACCCATCATGTCTTCCGGCATACGGACTGTGAGGTCATATATAGGTTCCATGATCTTCGGGCCTGCGTTCTTGAATGCTGCCGAGAATGCCATACGACCTGCGATCTTGAATGCCATTTCATTTGAATCGACCGGGTGCATCTTGCCATCATAGACATAGACGATGATGTCGCGTGCGTATGAACCTGTGAGCGGGCCTTCTTCGAGACGCTCGTTGATACCTTTGAGGATAGCCGGCATGAAGCGGGCATCGATGGCACCACCGACAACGCAGTTCTTGAAGATGAGTTTGCCGCCCCACTGGAGGTCATATTCTTGAGTGTCACGGACCTGGAGGTCTGTCGGGTCGGTGTAGCCTTCATAATATGGAGCAAGTCTCAAATGCACTTCACCGAACTGACCTGAACCGCCTGACTGTTTCTTGTGACGGTAGTCGGCGTTGGCTGACTTGGTGATTGTCTCACGGTACGGAATCTTTGGTGATGCGAACTCGACTGCAATCTTGTGGACGTTGTCGAGATACCACTTGATTGTGTTGAGGTGATATTCACCTTGGCACTGGAGGATGTTCTGTTTCAGCTCACGTGACATTGCGGTGAGGATGGTCGGGTCGGTCTTGTGCATGTCGTTGAGGATGCCGCCGAGTTTTTCATCTTCCTGTGAGTTGACAGCCTTGATTGCGATAGAGAAGATTGGTGTCGGGAACTTGATTGCCGGGAATGCTGTGTCTGCCGCCTTTGCATCGACGAGTGAATCGTTGACGCGTACGTCTTTCAACTTGATTGTTGAGATGATGTCGCCGGCGCATGCTTTCTCAACGCGTTCACGTGTCTTGCCGTTTGAAATGAGAATCTGTGAGATACGTTCCTTGTTGCCGGTACGTGGGTTGATAAGGTCTTGAGCTTCAACGATTGAGCCGCCGTAGATACGTGCCATCGCGACGTCGCCGACGTTCTGCTCGTTGGAAACCTTGAAGAAGAACATTGCGGTTGGCTCTTCAACGCTGTTGTGGAATTCTTTCCCGTTCTCGGCTACGGCAGGGGCGACGTGTTCCGGTGACGGGCAGGCGTTGATGATGAATTCGAGGAGACGTGTCACGCCGATACCGGCTTTCGCTGCGCCGCAGATGACAGGGAAAAGTTCGCGTTTCGCGATGCCCATGCGGATGCCTGCTTCCATGTCTTCTTCTGAAAGTGTGCCTTCGTCGAAGAATTTCTCCATGAGAGCGTCATCTCCTTCTGCTGCATGCTCGATGAGCTCGTTGTGAAGTTCTTCCGCCTTGTCAGCGAGGTTCGCAGGGATGTCCTGAATCTCAGGAGCGCCGTTGCCATTCTTGAAGACAAGCATCTTCTTCATGATGAGGTCGATGACTGCGTTGAAGCCCTCGCCTGTGTTCACCGGGAACTGTACAGGAGCGACTCTATCGCCGAAATACTCCTTCAACTGATGGATGGCATCGTCGAAATTGGCGTTGTTGTGGTCGAGCTGGTTCATGAAGAACACGACCGGTTTGTTTGTGTTCGCAGCGTGTTTCCATGCGTTTTCTGATGTGGCCTCAACACCCGACTGCGCGTTGACGGTGAATACCGCTGTGTCGGCAGCACTCAGACAAGCGACGATATCGCCGGAGAAATCGCTAAAGCCAGGAGTGTCTAAAATATTGATTTTCTTGTCATTATAGATTGTATATAACAAGCTGGCGTTTACAGAGATACCGCGTTCCATTTCGATTGGACGGTAGTCTGACACTGTGTTTTTGCTTTCAGTGGCGCCTTTTCTGTTGATGAGCTTGCCTTCGAAAACCATGTTTTCAGCAAGCGTAGTCTTTCCGGATTTAGCAGCTCCGATGAGAGCGATGTTCCGAATTTCGTCTGTCTGGAATACCTTCATTTTCTATTTTTATTGTCTGATTATTATTATTTTTAAAATTTGGGTGCAAAAATACATAAAATAATCGAAAGTTTTCAATTAATTACGATTATTTTTAATGTTTTCGTGGAACTTGACAAATGAAACGACAAACTAAATCATCGGGAACTGCCTTTTGATTTGATTCCATCTGCCTTCGCCCATCTTTGCCCCGATGACCTGTATGATGTTTTCTGCGAGGCAATTGCCGAGTTCGCCGCATTTCTCCAAATTTAATCCGTTGATGAGACCGGCGAGGAAGCCCGCCGCATACATGTCGCCGGCGCCCGTTGTGTCAATGACGTTGACCTTGTTGCAGCCGATCTGCACTTTTTCGTTGCCTCTCTTGATGAGCGAGCCGCGTTTTCCGATTTTCACGACGGCGATCTCGCAATTTTTGGCGATAAACTCAAGAGATTCTTCCGGAGTGCTGTCTGTCAAGCTCTTGGCTTCTTCCTCGTTGGCGAAGACGATGTCAATCTGCGGCAGTATTTCGAGCAGGAAATCGCGGTTCGCCTCAACCACATTGTATGATGCCAGATCTATGGCGACTTTACAACCGGCTTGCTTGGCCAATTCGATGGTTCTTCTGACAAGTTGCTGGTTAGTAATAAGATAACCTTCAATGTAGCAATAATCCCAACCTTCGAAAAGTTCTTTTTTCAAAAGTTCCGCCGACAGTTCGACGGCCGCTCCGAGATGCGTCGCGAAAGTGCGTTCTCCGTCGGGAGAGATGATTGCGCGTGCCGTGCCTGATGGCGTATCGCTGTGAAAAACAATTGGTTTCACTCCGACTTCCTTCATGGCGTCTTCGAAAAACCTTCCGATTTCGTCGTTTCCGGTTGAAAATATGAAACCTGTCGTGATTCCGCATTTTGCGAGGCCGTGGATTGTGTTGGCCGCCGAACCGCCCGGCGACATCGAATTTTCAAACTGCCCGACAGCCTTCCCGATTTTCGCCGATGTGGCGGCATCTACAAGCTGCATGGAACCTTTTGGAAGATCTAACTCATTGAGAATATTGTCGTTATCGACTTTAGTGAGGATGTCAACGAGGGCATTGCCAATGCCAAGTACTGATTTTTTCATTGTGTTTGATTTTGAACCCGCAAAAATAATAAATTTATCAACAGGATTTTAAGATTTTATCAGACAGGTTGTACAAGGTACAAAAGATAATCCATGAAACGTGAAAGGGTAATCTTGCCAAAAACAAACTTGCCGAAAATGTTATCATAAAAAACAAAAGAATGAACACCGAGTGGTATCCATTCCTTCAATTAATAACATGAAACATAAAAAATTACACTTTGTAATCTCTCTCCGCGCCCCCTTCAGGACTTGAACCTGAGACCCCCTGATTAACAGTCAGATGCTCTAACCAACTGAGCTAAGGAGGCGTTTCAACAGCTTGTTTCTTTCCTCTGTTTGCGTGTGCAAAGGTACAACGTTTTCCAATATGCGCAACAAAAATTTAATATTTTTTTAAAAAATTTTTATTGGTTGTAAATCAATAATTTACAAATCAAAATGCTGATATTTTTATTAGAAAAACGTCTTCCAGAGAATTTTTATGTCAAGAAAAACACTCCAATTGTCCAAATATTCAAGATTAATTTTCACTTTGTCAGGATAAATGACTTCGTCATTATAACGTTTCGGATCTTTTTGTTGGGATAAAATCCTGTCTTCGTGCCGATATTTCAACGAAGCGGGTCCTGTGATTCCCGGTCTTAAATTTAAAATCCTCCTGTCATCGCCTTCAAGCCTGTCGGCGTAACCCGGCACGTCAGGTCGCGGCCCGACGAAGCTCATGTCACCTATTAATATATTGATGATTTCAAAAAGCGTGTCAATTTTTGTTTCACGAAGCCATTTCCCGAAAGGCATAATTCTCGGGTCATCAAAAGTTGTTACTGAAATTCCTTTATCCGAGCCTGCTTTCATTGTCCGTATTTTGATGATTCTGAATGGTTTGGCATCTTTCCCGATTCTCGTTTGAAGGAAAAGGAAAGGTCCTTTGTCCATTTTTACCTTGTGCAGAATGAAAAGGACAAGCAAAAACGGCGACAAAAAAATCAGGGCGAGGAATGAAAAGATCCTGTCAAAAAGCCATTTGATTATCATAAAACAATTGATAGGGGAATGAATTCAGTTGTTCAGAAAAAGTTCGTGCATTTTCAGGACAGCCTTCACGCTTTTGTTAGGGATGATATTTCTGAAAGGAAAAAGAATTTTCACGATGATTCCGAACCACCATTTATAATGGATCTTCAGTTTGCAATAGGCTTTTCGGAATTTGAAATTCTGTATCAGAAACGGTTGAATATTAGAGTGTTCCGTAATGCTCCGCGAGCCGTCAGTGACATATTTGAACTTTTTTTCGCCAAGATAATATTCGTTCAATTTATAAAAAAAACCGTAATACGGATAAGTTGCATTGTGTTTGTATTCGGGAAGTACAGTCACCAAATCATAAAAGCACGCATTGTCATAAAGTTGAATCACGGCAAAGCCAACAAAATTATTGTTTTTAATGTCAAATGCTCCCCAAAAATCATGATTTTTTTCGTTCCAAGAAGCAAGAAGCCCGTTAAAGACATTTTTGTTCATGATTCTGTCTTGCTTCACATAACTTTTATAAACTTTATCTGTGATTTTAAAACCTTGTTGCTCAATAAGTTCCTTGTCAATTTGCTGAAAATGAAAACTTTTGTTGGCACGGCGGATTTTATTTTTTTCGTTTGAAGAATGTTCATCAAATCCACCGAATGAATCTTTGATGATGTACCAAAAATCCGATTCCTCCTTTTGGTCAAAATCGTAAGTGTTTCTGACCATCCAACCGCCTTCTTTAAGAAGATTTCTGCATTCATTATCAGACAGTTGTCTGTCGAAATGAGGTGCTGAAATCCAGGCGTGGCGATAAAGAGAGAAATCGTTCATCATCAATAAAGGTAGAACATCCTTTCCATCATCTGCCATTTCTCATCGGATGTGGCGTTGGCGGAAGTGTCTTGTAATTCAGACATATAGGCTTCCCATTCGGCCTGGCGCGGCAGTGTGGCGAGCTTGTTCATTGCGGCGTCGAGGTCAAGGTCGGCGGGTGTCTCGACAATCATGAAAAGACGTGTCCCGAGTATGTAAATCTCCATCTCAAGGATTCCGACCTGCCTGATGCCGTCGATGATCTCCTGCCAGACGTTGCCTTTCTCATGCCGTCGACGGTATTCTTTTATCAGTTCCGGGTTGTTCCGCAATTCCAAAGTGCGGCAGTAATGAACCGTAGGGAAATCATAACGTTTTGATTTATAACCTTTCATATTTTTTAACACAAGTTTAATTTAACACGAGTTTCACAAGTTGGTAACACGAGTTTCACAAGTTGGTAACACGAGTTTCACAAGTTTTTTTTATTTGCCTGTTCACTTATTTATCTTATCACCTATTTGCCTGTTCACCTAATCACCTTTTTAACTTCTCGTGACCTGCAGTCCTGTTTCGGAAAGCGACATCTCGACAAACCGCGCCTTGTTGTTTGCGGGGTTTTCAGTCAGAATCCTCTTGATTTGCGCTGCCGCGAAGTTGTCTTTCGCCACCATGTAGATGAAACCGCCGCCGCCGGCTCCTGGGAGTTTGAAGCCGAGGCAGAAATCATCGATTTTCTTCAAAATTTCTTCAACTTCGGCCGGGTTGGTGCCGCTGTCGAGACGTTTGTTTTGCTCCCAAGTCTTGGCTATCATCTTGCCATAGTTCTGATAATCATTGCGTTGAATTGTCTCGAACATTGCGTTGGCGTGTTGCTTCATGTCGGCGAGGAGTGCCAGGTGTCCGGTTTCGTTGAGGAACATTTTCCTGACGATTTCCGAGAGTATGTTTTTTGCCGTGCGCGTGATTCCGGTATAATATAAAAGGTGGCACGGTTTGTATTCGGGTTTTGTGAAAAGGTAGTCGGGCAGCCATTTTATGACAGGTGTCTGCTCGAAGCCGGGTTTTGTCTCAAGGAGTTTCACTCCGTGGAAAACGCCGCCGTATTGGTCTTGCCAGCCGCCGCCTGTCGTCAGTAACTGCTCTAATATCAATGTCTTGTTGCAGATGACGGTTTTGTCCCAGCCGAGTTTGCAGAAATCGGAGATGGCGGCGAGTACTGTTGACGAGAGTACCGATGAGGTGCCGAGGCCGCTTCCGGCGGGGATTGCCGACAGCAACGTGATCTCCATTCCGCAGCCGAAGTCTTTGAGCTGCTGTTCAAGAGTGGCATATTTCTTTTGACAGAAACGTGGCACGAAACCTGCCAGTGCCAATGCCGCCTTCGGTATGCTGAAAGGCGATCCGACTTTCTTGAAATCACAGACGTCTTCAAATGTCCTGACCTCCTCGTGGGCACCCAAGTCGATGGATCTCAATATTATGTGAAATTCGTTCGAGGGTTTTACGTAAACCTGAATCGGCTGCTGGCCGTTGAGTTCGATGGCGATGTTCACCACGGAGCCGCCTTCCATGAGGCAATACGGAGGCGTGTCGGTCCAGCCGCCGGCGAGGTCGATGCGCACCGGCGAGCGGCTCCACACAATCTGGTCGGAATAGACATCGCACTGCGGCATCTGCAGGTCACCGTAGGCCGAAGCTGTAAGGCCTTCCTGAAGAAGATGAAAAGCCTCCGATTCCTCCGCCATGAAGTTCAAACCTTTATACTGGTTGATCCTGGCACGAAGGCTGCTGTTATGGATTCTCTTCATAACATCTTCATTTTCTGTGAGTTCAGCTGGTGACTCAATGCCGAATCTCACATATTTTGATGCGATGTCATCTAAATCGACGTTATAGAAAACGCTTCTGCTGTGATTCGCTTCGAGAAGCGGAAGGTTCTTCTGCATGAACATTTCACGTTGTGTGAAAAGCCGTTTCAGGTCGGCCTTGTTCAAAATCTCCTCGGCGGAAATGTATTCAGTGTGAAGTTTTGAGAGTGAAGAGTGAAGTTTTGGGTTTTCGTCAAAAACGCTCTTCACGTACTGCCCCATTTCCTCGATGTCGTCGAAGACAGGGAACGCCGCCGTCTTGAATGGGTCGGCGTTTTCAGCCGCGTTGACAAATTTGAAAGGCTCGTTGAAATTGTAGGGACGTGCCACGAATGACTTCTCGCCAATCGGGATGATGTCGAGGCAGTCGCCGGGGTTCAGTGTCACATCCCATTGATTTTCAGGCACGCCGGTGATGATGTTTTGTCTCGTGACGTTCCAGTTTCTCCCGACGTGGCTGTTTTCGATCCAGATGTCGGAGTTTTCAGAAGTGAAGTGAATCTCCGTGACGCAGTTCTGTGTGAAAATCGCGGGATGCGGCTTCACTTTATGATGGAAGATTTTGTTCTGGTCGTTGACGAGGTTCTGCACGGCGAGTGTCGAAGAGACGAGTTCGCGGCTTGTGCCGTAATGGTAGAACTCGCCGCCGTCCAACGGCATTATCTTGACTGTCAGTTTGTTGAGTTCGATGTCTTCGAGTTCGGGGTTGTTTCCGAGGCAGCGTCCGAAGTCGGAGTAAAGGTCGTAATATTTTATGTTTCCGTTTTCGTCTTTCGAACGTTTTTCGAGCATCTCCACCGCCTTGTCGCTCAACAGCCACAGCCCGATGTCCATCATATAGACGTGTGTTTTAACGAGTTCGTCGATTTGTTCGAGAGTGGGTTTCTGGAGCATCTTGTCGAGTTCGGCGGGGTTGTTGCGCCGCATCGCGAACACTCCGTGGTTCTTTGCTATCGAAGAATTAACCCAGACCCCGTAACAAATCACGTCAGCTTCCGGGACTTCGCGCAGCTGTTCGTCGGTGCGGATGAACACGTCGCCGCTGGCAATCAGAGTGTTGACCGTGACTGGTGTCTTCTCCATAATCTTCTTGTACAGAGGCAGTTGCAGTGACAACAGATCCTGCCCGATTTTCTGTCCGCGAGCCCATCTGAACACCGGAATAGGGGTGAGGATCTTGCCTGAAGTGGAATATGAAGGCAGCCGCCTTGACTCGCCGCCGGCGTGGATGAGGATTTTCTTGTCGTATGAAGGGAATTTTTCAAGCAGCCACGTGGAGCCGCCGCCAGAGCCGATGCGGTGGCCTATCGGGTCGGAGGTGCAGAAATATTCGTCTTCTGGCAATCCCGTTATATCATGAAAAGAATTGACCAAATTCGGCGGAAGTGAGAGTAAAATCTTCATAATCAATGTTTTGTTATTTTGTTGCTATTGTTTTGCCTTCTTCGAGACCTTCGGTGCTTTCTTTCTGGAAAATCACCTTCAAAGTAAGAAGAATCAATTGAATATCAAGGAGAATAGAGGCGTTCCCGACATAAATCATGTCGAGCTTCAGTTTGTCAACGAAAGTGGTGTTGTATTTTCCGTAAACCTGTGCGTAGCCTGTCAAGCCGGCTTTCACGTAGAGTCTGTATCTGAATTCGGGCAGCTGCTTGCAGTATTCATCGGCGATTTCCGGGCGTTCCGGGCGCGGTCCGACGATGCTCATGTCGCCTTTCAGGATGTTGAAGAACTGCGGCAGCTCGTCAATCCTGCAAGCGCGGATGAAACGTCCCACAGGTGTGATGCGGTCGTCGTTTTCAGAGGCGAGACGCGCCTTGCCGTCGCTTTCGGCATTTTGGATCATGCTGCGGAACTTGATGATTTTGAATATCTTGCCGCCCTGTGTGTAACGCGTCTGCTTGTAAAAGACGGGACCTCTGTCGTATGAATATATCGCGGCGGCGATGGCAATCATTACCGGCGAAGTGATGATGATTCCAATAGTAGAAATGAAAATGTCGCCGATTCGTTTCACTATTTTTTCAAAAACAGACATGGAATTGTTTTTGTAAAAATACAAAGGTGTGTCAAGCAGATGCGAATATTTCGAGTTTTTGTTTATTATGTCAGTGATTGATGGCACGAAATAAATCTTCTTTTCCTTTGAATAACAAATGTTCTGGATAATCTCTCGCTTGTCGGTCGGGATGTCGTCAATCATCACGAGGTCGAAGTTGTCGATGTGGCTGATGATGTTCTCCATAGTGTCAAAACAGCTGACCTTGTCTTTTATCACATAGTTAAGATGCTGATTCATAAAGCGTTTTGAAATGTTGTCATTCTCATCTGCATAGATGTGAAGCAGTTCGTAAGGGTTGAAAAGTTTGTGGTAGATGGTCATCGCGACCATTGTGAATAAAAAGACAAATACGATTTGCACGACATACATCTTGAAGAAACTCAACAAGATAGCCGGTATCAGAATCACTCTGCCTATGAGCATTATCACGAACAGAATCTGCATGAACGATGCGCACAGAAGCGCGATTGACTGCGAGATGATGATGTTCGTACGGGTATAGATTCCGAGCTTGAAACCGCCGAATACGCTCATGAAAAGCAGCACGAAAAACATGTAGATGCCTATGACGAGGAAATTTCCTTTCAGGAGAAAGCTCGTGTAAAGTAACGGGTTGAGACTTTTGTACCAAATGTATGCAAAAGAAAACATCACGAATAACGCCGTGATGACGTTGCAAATGCCGCGGAATGGATATTTCAGTGATTTGTTTGCTGGTCTTGACATGACAATTTGTTTCAAAAATTATTCTTTTATAAAATTTGCGAAATGTATCATTTGCTTTTTGAAAGAAAAAGCGTCGCTTGAAGCGGAGATGCAGTTCTTGATATATTTATTGTATTCGTTATCAGGCATTTCTGCGAATGTCCGAATGTTTTGTTCAAGTGTTTTGTAGTCGGCTGGTTTTGATGTCAGTCCGATTCCGAAATCATTCACGATGTCGGCACCTTCTCTGTCGCCGCTGAACAGCACCGGGATGCCGTGCGGCAGGATGTCGAAAATCTTTGACGGCACCGCGCCTTTGATTGATGTCATCAGCGGGATTATTGACACGTCATATTTCTTCAGTTCGGCGACGAGCTCGTTTTTTTGAAGATAACCGTGATAGAAAATATTTTTCTCGCCGTCGCCGATGTATTTCAAGATCTCGTCAAGTTGGTTGCCACCGCCGTAAAGATGAAACTCAACGTTAAGTTGTTTAAAATCAATGTTTTTGATTAGCGATAACAAATCCTGCGCCACGCCAAACAGACCGGCATAAACGATTTTAAGTCCGTTTTTTCTTCTGCCGCCGAAATCCTGCTGTGTCGGATCGCCGTTTTCCTGAAGGTTTCTGTATAGGAAAGTCTTCTTTTCAGGAAACATTTCGAGAACGTGGTCGATGATTTCCTGCGACTGTCCCATCACCACGTCGGCGTTCTTGTAGATGAAACGCTCGTGCCTGAGCATGAAACGGTGCGACCTGCCGCCTTCCTTCATGACACCGAGTTCGACCGCCGAAATCGGCCATAGGTCGGAGACGTTGAGGATGACGTTTTTTCTCTTTATCTTTTTGAAAAGAAACATCGCCGATGAAGCTACAAGAAGCGGCGGCGACTGTATTATGACTCTGTCGTAACTTTTTATGAGGCGGAATCTGAAGGCGAAAAACCACATCGTGAAGGCGAAAGAAAGCATCGCAATCACTCTCTTTACCGGATTCTTGCTGTTGCAGGCGTAAGTCCAATAACGGTAAACATCTATTCCGTCAATGTTTTCTTTCATTGAGAATCTGTGTCTGTATCCTTCGAAAATCCTGCCTTTTGGGTAATTAGGCATACAAGTCAGGACATCGACATCAACGCCGTTGTCTTTGAGGCCGCAGGCTAAGTTTGTGATGCGTGACGGCGCGGCTCCGACTTCGGGCATATAATAAAACGAAACAACAAGTGTTTTCATGAATCAAAAAATGTTCTTTATTGTCCCGGCGATGCGCGTCAGAAACAATATGAAATTGTATCTGAAAGGATGCCCGAAATAAATTTTGTTGTATTGCAAAATCAACTTCAAGCCGCTGATAATCTTTGTCTTACGTGAACGATGCGATGTCAGGGCGGAGCTTTCCCTTATTCTTCTGTAGTATATTGCATCCTCGTCCGAGCATTCCATCGCCTTGATGTCTTTCGACAAGGTGAACATGAACACGCAGTCTTCGGCTATTTTGAAGTTTGTGTTGAAACGGGTGTCGCTAATTAATTCCTTCGGTATGAGTTTGCCCCAGCAGACCGAAAGATGCGACCTTGCCTGAACGATTGACGATTTGCCTTTGCCGTAGAGTTTGTTGAACATGTTTGTAACATAATACGGTTGCACCGAGTTTTCTTCATCAAGGAAAGAAATGACATTTGACATCGGAATGACATTTTCTTCAGCTATCGGCAGCATCTTTTCCAAAAAACACTCTGAAATGTAATCATCGTCGTCAACAAAAGTAATGTAACGTCCTTTTGCGTTGTCGATGCCGATGTTACGGGCGTTTGATACACCAGCGACATCGGTCTGCAACACCTTTATTATATAGCCTTCAAAATTCTTGTTTGCAAAATTGATGATTTCTGAATAATATGGTTCTTTGCATCCGTTGAGAATCAGTATTATTTCAAATCTGTCTTTCTCGAACGTTTGGTTTTTCAAGGAAGTCAGACACTGCCATATATAACTTTTTGGTTTGTATGAAGGTATGACTATTGAGATGTCGATTCCGTTGTCTTTCATTCTTATCCAAGCAGTTCGTCGTGTAGTGCATCGAGGAATCCGTGACCGTATTTTAGGTCTGGTTCGACATAGTTGCCTTCACCCCATTCATTCCACGAACGGAGGAAAAGGATTTTGTGTTCTTCAGGTTTGTCGGCAATCAAGTTGATGGCGTCGTTCAGGTGTTTGCGGAAGTTCTCCGGCGTGGCATTGACGTAAACGTCGTCGCATGTCCCCACGCGCGGGCTTTTGTCCCATTGAGGTAAAACTGTCGGGAAAATGTTGTCCCATCTGTCTTCCGGAGCAAAGAAATATTTAATGCTTTTCTCATAATTGAAGACATCAGGCTTCATAAAAGGGAAGAACTCCCTCAGTTTCTTCTGCGCCAAACGGCGGTATTTTCCTGTGTATATCATTTCCGAACGCCGCTTACCGTATGAGTTTATCGCATCAAATCCGACGGAAAATATGTTTTCATAGACATCCTTACTGCTCTTGAGGTTGGGCATAATGTTTTTTTCAAGTGTGCCGTCCTCTTTCAAGCGTATGGTGCTGGTATTGTTCGCAAGTGCCACGAAATAAATACCTTTCAGTCCGTTGTCTTTTGCAAGTTTTCGCCAAAGTTCTATGAAATGTCTTACGTCTTTGAATTTGTACGGGTCGAAAATTGTGAATATCGGCTTCCCGTCAACGGTGATGTAACGTTTGTCCTTGAACGCCTTCAGCACGTAGTTGAAATGATTGATGTAATCCTCGTCGCCTGGATATGTCTGTTCGGCAATCATCGTGACTGTCGTTTTTCTGTCGGCCTGCTGCCATGTTTTTGTTGTCCAGTCGTGGTTCGCCCAGCAGAGGCAGAATGGAAAATCTGGCTTGCCGCTGTTCAGCACTTCGTCGAATGGGCGGTCGAGCAGCCGTTTCCCGTTGCCGAACCAATAATGCCAGTAGCAGAAGCCTTCGATGCCCGCCTCTCTCGCCAATTCCGCCTGCGCCTCGCGCACTTCGGGGAGACGAAGGTCGTAGAAACCGAGGTCTGCCGGCACTCTCGGCTGGTTGTGGTTTCTGAAAAGCGGTTTCGCCTTCGCCACGTTGGTCCATTCGGTGAAACCCTTTCCCCAGAATTTGTCGTTTTCCGGAATCGGGTAGAACTGCGGGAGATAATATGCGATCACCCGCGCTTTTGCGCTGTTATTCATAATAATATTAAAATGCCCTGATTGCCCTTACCTTAGCGATATAGAATTTTTCCTGTGCGATGATTTTCCCATTCATGACAAACCATGCTTCTTCTGAATTTCTTTCAGTGCTTGTCCAGTATTCTTTTCTTGAAATGATGTCGCCGCCGTTTTTATACAGTGTGGCACTGATAGGGCCTATTTCTCCGAGGTTTTTGTTTGCCGTGGAGAGAAGCCTCGACAATTCACCGATACTTGGAAGATACCATTCGGCTCCGTTTTCCCTGCACACCGAAGCCGCCGTGTGTTCGCCCGACAGATTCGCCGTGATGATATCGGTTTCTTTGGCGCCGCGTTCAAACTCCAACCCTCGTGCAAGGATGACATTCCCGAATGTTATCACGAAACCGTCTTCTGCTTCATCGTCGCGAACCTTTATTTCGTCGCCGGGTTCGTTGACTAATTCTTCAATATCTGATACCGAAGTGCTCCAGTATGCCGTGGTCTCGGTCATGCTCACCACAAGACCGTGGCCGTTTCCGTCGTCGTAGAAGACAACGCCTTCGGAGCCGTCGTCGAATTTCATGAGCGTGCCTATCATAGAATTGTCTTTGTTGTCGATGTGATCTTCGTAGTTGTAAACAGGAATGCCTTTGAAAGAGTTGTTCTCGAGATTCACTTTCTCTGTGACATGTGTCGAATAAACGGCGAAACACTCGTTGTCGTATTCTTCGTTGACGGCTGTGAAAGTGTTATCTTCCAGAATCAGGTCAGTCAGGCCGGCGATGTATATTCCGTCATTTCTGTAGTAACTCTTGTCGATGAAGAAATCGGAGGACAGGATAATGGCTTTTTGGCAATCTTTCAGTTCTATTCCGATGTTGTTGTCTTTAAAGATGGCGTTGAAAATCTTCGGCTCGTTTATTTTGTTGAAGTTGATGGTGTTAGCCGCGATTCCGCGGTGGAAGCCGCTGAAGACAGTTCTGGTTCTCTTTCCGTCACGACTGCTGCCTACAGTGAAGTCGCTGTCGTTGGCTTCGATGCCGACGGAGAACTCGGAAATTTTATCGTTTTTCACGGTTTGCAGGAACTGGCATCCGTAGAATTTCAGGCCTCTTACCTCGTACAAATCAACGTGTTTATAGAACATTTCTGTCCCGATGAAATCTTCATTTATTTCAAAGACGCAGTTGTCGAACCATGCGTTGTAGTCGGTGGGCCTGAAAGTGTTCGGATCGACATTTTTATAATTTTCGGCGTGTATCGCCCTCGTATTGTTGATGAAACGGGAGTTTTCGGCATGTATTATTCCGCCTTTTTTGAACCAGTCTTCCGCATCGCCGAGGTCAACGCCGATAATGGCGTTCTTAATCTCCGCATTATGAAGCTCGATATAACCCTGCTGATAAACGCCGTTGATTTTATATTGGTGCAACGAGTTCTTACCGTAAACCTGTATCCCTTGCCATTGTCTGACTCCATTTGTCATGTCGGCGTCGATGGTGGCGTTTTCGACGACAAGCACGCCGCCTCTGTGAACAATAATCCGGCAGTCAGGATTGACATAAACGTTACAATCTTTGATAGTCAGCTTGCAGCCGTTCTCGATGATGCATGAATCCGAGAGGATTGTGTCGTTGATCCATACTATTTCGGACGTTATTGTGTAGTCCTCAAATTCGAGTGTCACACGTTCGTCCTTGACTGTTGTCAACGAGTTGTCATATTGAGAGTCAACGATGATTTCACGTTTCACATGCTTCTGCTCGTTGAACACCGACCTGTATGGGAGGTATCTGTCGTAGATGTGTGCGCCTTCGCACAGAGAATATTGGTTTCTGCAATATTTTATCGTCACCACGCCGAAGAACGAGATCACCGTGAGTACTGCCAAAGTAAGACTGTATTTGTTTTTTGCGATGTCGTCTCTGTTGTCGAGCAAGGTGTTTGCCATATAGACGAGGATGAAAGGAATCAGGTAGTCGTTGAAACGCCCTATCACGTTGTGGAAAAGACTTCCGAACTGGACAATCACCATCATCATCGCGGCAACGCCGAAACGACGGTCGTTATCATATCCGAAGATACGTCTCATAAGCATGACTCCCAAGACAGGGATGCATATCGTCAACTGGTCGAAGAGGTAATATTTCGACAGTTGTGGCATTCCATTGGCGTATGAGTCGAGCCTCGACATCAGGTAATACCTGAATCCAGTGGTTGTCTCTATGTTGACTGATTCTATTATTGACTTCACATTGATGAAAAAGGCCGTTACAAGAATGATGGCGCATGTTACTATGCAGGCGGTAAAGTTTTCTTTCTTGACAAACCGAAACAGAGGTATGATGAAAAGGAACGCTGCGGATATGTGGAATCCCACCGCAATCAGCGAAAGCAGGAAATACCAGTGATATTTTTTCTTTTCGAGGAAAGGATAGGCTTCGAGGAACAATGCGACGCACAATGCCGAGCGGAGGATTTCCGTGTTGTAAAACAGATAATACCCGACGAAATAAAGAAGCACTACCGAGAAGAAATGCTTTGAGTAACGTTTGAAAAATCTGAAAAAGGCGACGTTTACGAGAAACGCTTGCACAATCTGGAAGACATAGAAGCTGTTGCCCAAAGATTTGAAGATGGAATTATAGACGTACCACAACGGCATGAAATAAGCCGCCTCGAAATTGAATTTAAAAATTCTGGCAATGTCGGGATATGTCTGGAAATGAACCATATAGCCGAGAGTGTCGCCTCCGACCCTGTAACGAAGACCGGCGATGAGAGTCAACGCCGACAGGCAGATGTAATACCAGAGCTTCTCGTTTCCTTCTTTTTTGAGGATGTCAAATCTGATGAATGGAATTAAAATGAGTATTAATGCAAATAAGTAAACCATAACGTAATGTGCTAAATCTCGTTTTTTATATCTTTGTAAAATTCATATACGTGTGCTGTGTTTTGCTCGATGGTATAAAGCGAGGTCACGGTTTCCTGTGCTTTCTTTATCATCGGGAGATAGAATTCGGGTCCGTTGTCCATCACTTCGCACATCAGACGGGCGAGCTGTGCGCTGTCGGAATAACGCAGCCCGATTTCATTGCCGGTGAGTTCCAAGCCGTTGTCGAATTGTTCTTTCGTGCCGGCGATGTCTTTTCCGATTACTAAGCAGCCAGCAAACATGGCCTCGGTGGTGACCCTGCCGAAGGCTTCCGAGCGTGACGGTACTATCAATGCTGACGCTTTCGACATCAACTTAAATATGTCATCACGGTTTCCGAGGAATTTAACCTTGTCGGCGATGCCAAGTGAAGCCGCCATTTCGTGTAACATATCGCCGTATTCCTTTTTGACTGGTTCTCCGGCGACCAACAATGGAAAAGCATCTTTCCTTTCGCAGTATAATTTTCCGTATGCTTCAATGAGGTTAGTGATGCCTTTCGATTCTTCAAGTCGGCCTGCAAAAAGGAAATAATCTTCTTTCTGCGGGTCAATAATTACATCTGAGGCATGAAGTATTCCGTTATAAATGATTCTTGAATTTATATGATTATCAAGATTATAATACTTTGAAATATCTTTTGTTATGCAAATTGTATATGATTTTTCCGCGCTGAAATTTTTAAAATAGATGCTTTTTGACGGGAAGACGTGCATGTTGAAATCCTTGTCGCCGTATTCCCTGATGTGTGTGACGTGCGGGATGCCGAGTCGTCTCGCGGCTTTCATCCCGATGTTTATGACGCTGACGTTAGTGTGTATGAAATCGGCTTCGAAGTCTTTGGCTTCCTTGCAAAGTTTCCGCGCAGCCACGTTGTTGACAAATATCCTTGCGATGAGTTTCGGTATGAAAAGCGCGACTTCCTTGAGATTCCTCAATGGCGGATACGTCGCCGGACGATAGTTGAGGATCAGCGTTCTTATCCCTTCATTTTGCAACGTCTTGCAGAAGTCATCGCCGTCAGGCAAGACAACTAACGGTTCTATGCCGTTGGCTATCAATCCGTCAAGCATGTTGCGGAACGATTTCGTGGCTCCACTCGCACCTGTCGTGCAATGCAGTACATATACTACCTTCATAACTTAACAGCCGTTTATCTCCTTGAACGTCTCTTTGACCGTTTTTTTCTGTTCGCGGAATCTTTCAATTGCTTCTCTAATCCTCGAAGGATGCCCGATGCACAACGCCAAAGCCTTGAAAATCACCTGATTCATCTCGTTCCTGTACAGCGATTTCATCGGCATTTGGTTTTTCTTGTAGAAATAAGCCGCCGACCTCATCGAATGCCGGTATTCTTTGTTTTTGTCGCGCTCGTTGGCGGACGGATGTATGTACCTCAGCTCCTTTAGGAAAACCATTTTTTTCTCAGGAAACATTTCTTTCAGGCGGAAATGGATGTCGTTCTCCTCACCGTAAAGGAAGATATTCTCGTCAAACATCCCGATTTTCTCGAAAATGTCTTTCCTCATTGCGAAGCACGCTCCTGATAAAAACATTCTTTTGTATTGAAAATCATCTGTCTGCAGCTTCTTGCGGAGAAATACCTTTCGGAACGCGCTTGTCGTGTGAGTGTAGTAAAACGAATTGTTTCTTTGATTTTCGTTTTCCATCGACGTGAATCCGCAGAGTGCGATGTCTTCGTTGTCCAACGTGTCGGCTACTTTTGCGAACATCGGCATGACAATCCTCACATCAGGGTTCATTATCAGGAACTTGTCTGATGACGAAAGCCGTATTCCGACGTTGTTGCCTTGCCCGTAGCCGCCGTTGCTGGCGTTGCGCACGACAATGACGTTGTCGCCGTAAATGCCTTTGATTTCGTCACGCATCGCCTCGAAGCCCGCGCTGGCGTTGTCAACGACAATCACTTCCAATCCGCCGCCGAGGTCGTTGTGCCTGAAAACGGCTTTCAGACAGTCGAAAATGTCTTTCTCCGAGTTGTAGGTGACAATGATTATTGAAAGTCTTTTCATTGAAAATCAGGATTTTAGCAATGATTTGATTTTGAAGATGTCTTTCCACCCAAGCAGCAACGCCTTCGACTGCATCCTGAAAAGATGACGGTATTGCGGAATGAAAAGGTCGGCGATGTAACCTGCCGACAGATTTGAAAGTATCGCGACGACGGCTGCTCCTTCAGTGCCGAATCGTGGAATCAGCAACAAGTTGAAAACCACGCAGATAACACAGCCGAAGCCGTCGCGCAGGATGGCGTATTTCTGCAAGCCTTCGATGATGAGCAGCTGCCCGGCGGTGTTCGACAGGGCGACGCTCACGGCTTTGAACGAAAGAATCTGCAGGATTGCGACTGCCGGGAGATATTTCTCGCCGAAAGTCAGGATGACGAGATAGTACGAAACCAGGCTCGTGACCACCGCCATGAAAACGCTTCCCCAAATAGTGACGTTCATGAAAACCTGCGATTTCTTCTTGTATTCGTCATAGTCTTTCTCTCTTGTCCGTATCAGAATCGGTGCGACGGTCTGCGCAATGATTGTCGGGACGAAGATAAGCACCTCGACGAATTTGCTCGCCACCGAGAACTGCCCGACTGAAGCCGAGTCGATCATCTTCCCAATCATCACCTGATCGATGCGCTGGTAAATCATCACCGCCGCGCCCGTCAGCATCAGCGGAAACGACTGTGCCACAAGGTATTTCGCCCATTTGATGTCGAACCGCCACAGCTTCATCCTGCCGATTTTCAGTCGGTATGACGTGCAATAGCCGCTCGCAAGCAATACGAAATCGAAGGTGTAAACGGCGATGAACCAGCCGAGACCCGCCTTCGCGAACAGCAGCCCGATCTTGATCAATGCGCCGATGACAGTCCTGGAGATCTCGGTCTTCACGACGTATTCGTTCCACACCAGCGACGTGAAATGGTTCCTGATGACATTCAGGCTGTTGAGTACGATTGAAACCGAATAAAGCATTATCATCCATCTCGTGAACGAGTCGGTTTCGGTTATCGTCACCGAGACCGCCACAGCCGCCAGTGTTATTGCCGCCAAGATGATTTTTATCGTGAACGCCGTCCCGATGATCACGTCTCTTTCTTCAGGATGCCTCGACTCCTCGCGGATTTCGATGCTGTCGAGGCCGAATGTCGCAAACACCTGAAAGATACAGACATAGCTGATGACGTAGTTCATCAGGCCGTATTGCTCCGGGCCGAGGTAACGCGCCACGAGTATGCCGACGAGAAGGCCGCCGAGAAGACTCACCGTCTTGCCGGCGACCGCCCAGCCGATGTTTTTCGTCACCTTGACGGCGTTTTCCGAGAGATTAAACCTGCTTGAAATATTCATCAAAACGGTGGCTTTTCATGCCGTGATTCGCCATGTATCTAAACTGACACCCCGAGCTTCTTGTTTTCCGTAGCTTTGGCTGAAGAGTTGATGCCGGTCAGCAGACAGTTGAGCAGCAACATGTTAAAGAAATTGAAGAAGATAATTCCGCATTGCCTCTCAAAAATCGCCTCGAAAAATGCGTTGAAGCTGATTATCAGAATGAAAATCAGGTATATGATGGAGAATCTCTTGTTTTTTATCATGATGAAAATCGGGACGATGAAATATCCCAACAATAATACCAAGCCGATGACACCAAGGCTGATTATTGTTTCAAAGTATTGATTGTGAGAATTTAATGTGTTCGTGATGGCATCGGAAATATAAATGTAATTGACATATATTCTGCTTACAGACTCCGGCGTGCAACATCTTCTTTCCGCATCGGTCATGATGTAGTTTTTAGTGAAGTCGTTCGGTACATGCCAGTTTTCGTCATCCGGCTGTCTGGTGAATGTCATGATTTCCTGGAGAAGAATGTCTCTGTTGTGTTCAAATGTCTGTCTGTCAACGCCTTGCACTGGTGCAATTGATGAAACCAGTTTGTTCCTGTATGATTCGTATGATTTTACAATTTCGTCATATTTGTCGCCTGTACCTACACCAAACAACCAGTTTTCCTTCAGAACTTGTTTGTAACCAATGAATTGCACAAGTCTTCTGTCGTTCGTGTTTTTTGAAGTGATGATTTTCATCGTTTCAGTGATTCTTGAGATGCTTTCCGGCAACAGTTTGATTGTGCCTCCGGCGGCGGCCAGTATTATCGCACATGTGACAATCCCTGCTTTTGTTTCTTTTTTGGAGAATAATGTCCACGCTAAAAGGATGATTATCTCAATGAGCAGAATGACGATTCCGGCGCGTGAGTTGCACAAGATTATGAAAACAGCCAGCATCACCGCGGCGATGATGTATGATGCCCTGACTTTCCTTTGATTGAAAAGCTCGACATAGCAGAAAGCCAGGGCCAGCGTCGCATACATCGACATGTACGAATGATGGACGTAATAAAGTTTCATGAGTTCCTTGTCGAAGAAACGTGACGTGTCATATCCGTTGAATATCACGTCGATGGCGGCCCAGATGATATTCGTCAGGAAGAAAACCAAAATGCCGGTTGTCATGCTGCAAAACACCGCGCGGATCCTGTCTTTCGTGAGGTATGACATGTCCGACAAAAGAAAGACGAGCGGGAAGAAAAAGAACCCGAGCTTCTTTATCACCGCCATCCAGCCTTCCTTGGCGTCTTGGGTGTAAATCATCCCGCAAAGGGTGGCCAGCCATGTCAGCATGAAGATGATATATGCCCATTTCCAACGCAGTTGGGTGCTGTTGAACTGAAATTTTTGGTGGACGATGATCTTGAGGATGGCGCATGTCACAAGTGCTATCTCAAGAATCTGCGCCACATACCAGTAAAACGGTATGGAAAATGCCAAGATTAACATTAATGCGAACTCGGTTTTCTGAAAAGGTGTCAATTTGGCGAACAAATTTTTCACGGATATAATATATTGATTATAAAAAAGTTACTGAATAATAAACACAGCTTCGCCCTTTCAGCCACATTTTCGGCGGCGTACAAGCGTAACTTATCCTAAATTTTTGCAAAAATAGGACAAATTTCTTTATAAAAAATAATATTAAAAAGGTTTTTACGGAATTTTTATGTCGTTAAACTCCTTCCTGAGCCCTTTGCTGAATATCCAGCGGACATCCGACATCCATTTCCTGACATATTGGCAGTAGTCGTAGAAGAACATGTAGCTGTAATACAGGAAAACGCTTCCGACAACGGCGACCGGCCATTTCACGAGGCAGAAAAGCAGGGTGATTCCGACGGCCATCACGAGCGGATGCATCAGAAGCTCGACCACGAAATTGACGGAGTTGCTGAAGGCCTTGTCTTTCAATCCGTGGATGACGGAGACGGCTGTCACCCATATCGGGCTTGATACCACGGCGGCGACCAAGAACAACGGCGACCCGACGGCAATCAGGAAAGTCTTCCACAACGTGCGCCAGAACGGCCTCTTCTTTGCGACGGACGTGACCGAAACGCCTTGCTCCTTGCGGTGCTTGGTGAACGCTCTGATCTTCTCGAAAAGCACCGTCGCTTTTTCGGGTTCCTTCTTTGAGAAGTTGACCATCTTCGAGATGTATCTCTTGTTCCTGTCACGTCTTCTCTTCAGCGACACAGGTGGAAGTCCCGACTTGATTTTTACCAACTCCCAGATTGCGTCATAGTCTTCATTGTCAGGGATGTATGAAATCAATTCGGCTAATCTCTCGGTGAGGATTTTCTTCAGCTCGACCAATTTCTCCGGCTCGGTTTTCTCGGTGTTGTTTTTAAGATATTCGGTGATGTTTATCGGTTTGCCGAAGCTCACGAGTGCTGTCGAGCGGAAACGGAAATAGTCGCCGTATTCGATGCCGACCGGCACGATATAGACCGGTTTTTTGTCGCCGTATTTTTCATTCGCCTGAAAAGCTATATGGAAAATGCCTTTCGACAGCGGCCTGAGCGAGTGCATGGCGCGGTGTGTGGCTTCAGGGAAGATATGCAGCGGCACGCCGTCGTATATTGAGTCGATGGCCTCGTCGATGACGGCGGCGTTCTTGTCCCTGACGGCATCTAAACCGTCGCGCATCCTGTAGATCGGAAGCATCTTCAGGCGACGCAAGAATGTGCCGGCGAGTTTGTTTTGAAATATGTCGGCGCGCGCCATAAACAGTTGATAACCACGGCTCGACAGAATCATCGCCAAGGCGTCGGTCAGGGCGTTGCTGTGGTTGATTCCAAAAATGCAAGCCCCGTCATCAGGGATGTTCTCCCTCCCGATGACATGATAACGCTTGAAGCTGCGGCGTATGTGACGGCACACGAAAAATTTCAACGTCTTGTAAAACCAGTCTTGTTCCTGTATCTTTTTCAGCATATTTCAAATGTTTTGAAGCCGCAAATTTACGTAAAATAAAAGAACGGAGTGGAATTTTTTATAATTTTGCAGCGTTTTTTGTAAAATTTCAAGATTTGTTATGAAGACATTAAGAATTTTAAGCTGCGTGGCGGCTTTGGCATTGGGGTTTTTCGCCGTGATGTTCGCCATCGAAAACATGGGGAAGAAAACGGTGAAACCATTAGCGTTGGAAGAGATTTATACGCAACCGCTGTGCAGCGGGATCGTCGGCTACAACGACATCGTGCCGCTGAAGATAACGATGGCGGACGGAAAGATTTCAAACGTCGAAATCCTCGACAACCGTGAGACGCCGAGGTACATGAAACGTGTCGTCGAAGGCGGTCTTGTGGAGAAATTCCATGGCCTGACACCGTCGGAGGCCGTCGGTCTTGACGTGGATGCGGTCAGCGGCGCCACTTTCACTTCAAACGCCATCATAAAATCAGTCCGCGCCACGATGAATGATTATGCCGAAAGCCATAACCCCGGCATCTGGGGCTGGCAGCTCCTCGGCGTGATACTGAGCGCGGCGTCGGTCGTCGTTTTCAGTGCTGCCATGGCAAGGATCAGAAAAAACATCAAATAACCTGAAAAATTTGAATATAAAACGGTAGAGACGCCACATTGTAGAGACGCCACATTGTAGAGACGCCACATTGTGACGTCTCTACCGTTTTGACGCAAATATCTGAAAATCAGAAAATATAGTTGAATCCGATATATGATGCCATTCCGGCTCCGTCGAGTTTGTCGAACGGCTTCGCGAACTCGGCTGAAATAACGAGGTTTTTGTTCATGATGAGCTTCACGCCGAGACCGCCTGCCCAGTGCGGGACTTCTTCCTTGTCGCTGTAAATGAGGTCGGTGCCGTATGGGATGAACTGCTCCAGTTCTTTCTGTTCGTCAAGACGGAAGGTCTGTGTCACCATGCCGGCATCGACGAACGGATTTAGCACCACGCACCAGTTCTGGTTTATGAGCTTGAAATTGACCATTCTCCAGCGGATGTCGAGGTTCAGCCAGGCGAAACCTTTGCCGATGACACGGTTTCTGTTGATACCGCGCACTGTTGAAGCTCCGCCTAAAGCGTCAGTGTACATCTTCTTGAAAAACAAAGTGTTGGTATTCAGCATCGCATAAAAAGGAATGTCGCCTGCGAGGACGTTCTGCGCACCGATGCGGTAAGCGAAAGTGAGGTGTTCTTTATACAACGGGACATACTGCTGGAAGACTCCGGTGAATGTCAGGTGCGAGTAATCGTTGCCGTCAATCATGTCGGGTGCCGCGGTGATGACACCCTCGGCGTAAATGCCGCGTGTCGGGTCGTTCTCGTAGTCTTTCGTGTCGTATATCAGACCTGCTTTGAACTGCGTGACGTTGCCGCCGTCTTTCTCGTCGTCACGGATCAGGCCTGTCAAGCAATACAGGTCATAAAGTGTTGTCTGGCCGTCGTATGTGCTGAGTTTCAATCTATCGGTTTTGTTGTTGAAATATGCGATGCCGGCTCCATAGTAAAATCCTTTTATGTCGCCGATCTGCTGCTGCATGCTCGCCACGAAACGGAACTGGTTCCGGCTGAAGCCGTAGAAGCCGCTGTCTTTCATGCCGTAATCCGGGTTAGGCAGGTTGTTCACGATGGCAAAGTCTTTTTTGTACGGAGCGGCATAGCCGTTGAAGCCGTAGAAGTCGAACTTCTTGTCGATGAAATATGAAACGTCAACGAAAAGCTTGCCTTTAGGGATGATGTTGTTCCAATAGCTGTAGAAGCGGAACACACTCGATCCTTTGGTGTAGGTCGAGATCTCGAAGTTCAATTTGAAGTTGTAGCCCGGATATTTTGAGCCGTCGCCGTAGTTGAAAACGTCCATGCAGACTCCGTACTGGAATCCCATGTCGGAGCGGTAGCCCACCACAGGAAGCGGACCGAAGTTCCAGCCTTTCTTGATGATCTCGCCTTTCTCGTTGTAAATCTTCTCCTTCTTGGCTTTCTTCTCTTTCTTTGGTTTTGTCGTCTCTGTCGTCTGCGCCGCAAGTCCGAATGAGATCAGAAGCAGCATTGTAAAAGTCAATAGTTTTTTCATTGTTGATATTTTTATGGTTTATCTATTCGTTTTCGTCTTGGCTTGTGTTTTGGTTGTGGTTTTTTCCTTCGATGACAATCACTATTTCGCCTTTCACTTCTTTTTTTGAAAAATAGTCGGTGACTTCGGCGAGTGTGCCGCGGACGTTCTCTTCAAAGACTTTTGTCAGCTCGCGGGCGACTGACACGCGACGTTCCGGGCCGGCGGCTTCGGCGAGTTGCCCGAGTGTCTTGACAAGCCGGAACGGTGACTCGTAAAGTATCGTGGTATATTCGTTTTCAACGATTTGCTTAATCTTTGTCTGACGTCCTTTCTTATGCGGGAGGAATCCCTCGAAGATGAAATGGTCGGCGGCCAAACCGGAGTTGACGAGGGCGGGGACGAACGCCGTCGCGCCAGGAAGGCATTCCACCGGCACTCCGATGCGGAGACATTCGCGCACCAGCATGAAACCCGGGTCGGAGATGGCGGGAGTGCCTGCGTCTGTGACCAAAGCCATGCGCTCACCGCCGGCGATGCGCTGCGCGATACGTTCCACCACAACGTGCTCGTTGTTGAGATGAAACGCCACCATCGGCTTGCTTATATCATAGTGTTTCAATAAGTTACCGCTTGTGCGTGTGTCTTCGGCAAGAATGACATCGACCTCCTCGCGAAGTATGCGCAAGGCCCGCAATGTGATGTCTTCGAGGTTGCCGATGGGTGTCGGGACAAGATATAACTTCATTTTAAATTTGAAAGTTTATGAAATTTATAAAGTTTGAAAGTTAAAGGAAACGGCGTTCGACAAGTTCCTGAAGTTTCGTGTAAGCCTCCGACTCCACGTCCCACTGAAGCTCGACGCGCAGCTCGCTGAGATATACTATCGCGCCTCCGACTGTCGGGAACTCGTTCAGCACGTCGATGGTCTTGCTGTAACGTTCTTCCGAGCCTTTGAACAGGTCGTGAATCATCATGATGCGGTCGTTGAGCGTCACCGCTGATTTGATGTCGGAGATCGGGCGGCGTTGCAGACGCGCGGCGAGGCTGTTGTCTTCGGGAATGTTGTCCGTGGCGGGATTTACGGGATTTACTGAATCTGTTTCCTCATATTTCTCTCCGTCTTCTTCGTCATCTGTGTTTTCCTCTTCATCATCATCGGAATTGACAGGCTCGACAGAGAACGTCACGTCTTCTTCATCCTCCCAGTCTTCATCGTCGGAATCGTCGTCATCGTCTTTTTCTCCGGCAGGATTTTCCTCATTATCTGGAACCGGCTTCTCGGCGTGATTTTCGTTGCCGCCCGGCATCTCGATTTCAAACTCAACATCGTCGTTCATCGGCTCGTCGTCAGAATCTTGATTCAAGTTTTGGCTGATGTCTTGGTTAAATTCTTGTGAATCAATGAGAAGCTCGTAAAATTCACGTGTCCTGTCCATCAGTATGTCGTAGTCGAACTGTTCGAGGTTTCGGCCGTTTCTGTAAAGGAAATCGACCTGAACCATCATTTTGCCGAGATGTCTCTTCAATTTGAGGATGATATTTTCGTCATTTTTTTGTGTTTCCATAGCAATAATTTTTCTAATTTTGCGAGCTAACAAAAATAGGTTTTTTTTTAATACGACGACTATGTTTCTTGAAAAAGATTATCACAACAAGACTCAGGGCTGGATTGAGGTGGTGTGCGGCTCAATGTTTTCCGGCAAGACCGAGGAGCTGATACGCCGCCTGAACCGCGCTCGGATCGCGAAATTGAAGGTTGAGATCTTCAAACCGGGCATCGACACACGCTACAGCGAAGAAGATGTCGTTTCGCATAACGCCAATGCTGTCAATTCGATACCGGTCGAGAACGCGCAGCAGATCCTGTTTTACGCCAACGACGTTGACGTTGTCGGCATCGACGAGGCGCAGTTTTTCGGCAGCGAACTCGTTGACGTCTGCCAGCAACTTGCAAATCAAGGCATCAGAGTCATCGTCGCGGGCCTCGACATGGACTTCCTCGGAAAACCCTTCGGCCCGATGCCGGACCTCATGGCGATTGCCGAAGATGTCACCAAGGTCCATGCGATATGCATGAGATGCGGCAGCCTGGCGCAATACTCGTACCGCACCATAGCCGGCGACAAACTTGTGGTGCTCGGCGAGACCGAAAGCTACGAGCCGCTTTGCCGCAGCTGCTACCTGAAGGCGATGAAAGAAAGAGAAGGTTGAGAGTGGAGTTTTGAGAGTGGAGAGTGGAGTTTTGAGAGTGGAGTTTTGAGAGTGGAGTTTTGAGAGTTGAGAGTGGAGTTTTGAGAGTGGAGAGTGGAGTTTTGAGAGTGGAGTTTTGAGAGTGGAGAGTGAATTATGCGATATGAAATTTTAGACGGCTCAAACTTTTTTGAGACATCTGACGTTAATGACAAAGTAATGAATAAAATTGTAACATTATGAAAATTAGACAATTATTATTGACAGCAATTACATTGCTTCTTATGACAAATTGCACAAACGCACAATCGACGTTCGACAGCCAATGGAAAGAATTTGACGAGAACATTTCAAAACGGCTTCCCGAATCGGCGGGGAAAGTTCTTGATCAGATTGAGGCATTGTCAGCTGCGGAGAAAAACGACGTCCAGCTGCTGAAAGTCGCCGTCAAACGAAGCGAGGTCTTCCAACTCAACAGCGAAAATGTCATCGACACGACCATAAATTACTGCAAGGCTTTTCTGCCGAAACTGTCTGATGTCTCGCAGGCAATATTGAAAATTGAAATTGCAAAAATGTATAATGAATATTCATATAAATTCAAATACAATTCTGACGAAATCGAAGGCCAATATTTGTCCGCTTTCGAAAATGTCAGGGCGTTGAAAAAAACGTCAATGTCAACATACAAACCGCTCTTTGAAAATGAAAACGCCAGGTTTGACGTGGATTTCGAACCGACCGCATACGACTACATCGCGCATTGCGTCCTCGATTTCTATGATGATGATTTGGATGAATATCTTGAGAAATACAATGATCTGTATGCGCAGCTTATTGGTTTTGACAATGATAAAAAATACTCAAAAGCATCTGCGTATAACAAGATAAATCAAATAGAAAGTCTTGTGGATTATTATCATGACAAAGAGCATGACACTTTATATTTCAACGAACTGAATAATGTATTGAAAGGTTGTAAGGACAACGTGACCATTGCGCGGATCAAATCTTCGCAGGCTAATATCATGATGCGTGAGGAGAATTACGTGGAAGCATTGAGATTGTGCGATGAAGTCATTGCAATGGATTCAATATCAGATGATTACAGCAAATGCGTTGATTGCAGAAGAAGCATTTTGGACAACTCCGTTTCCATTGAAATGCAGAATGTCCAGGTTCCGGGGAAGCCGATTCCGGCCGGATTTTCGTATAGAAACACAACAAATCCTTCGTACAGGATTTATAAAGTCGATGCCAAAGACATCACCAATAACAGAAATTCAAACTTGGAGGAAATTCTTAAATTGTTGACTTTCAAGGAAATCGTAGCTGAAGAAACATTGAAGATTCCAGCCGAAACCGATTATAAAACGCATTCGTCGCTCATTGCGCTTCCGGCTCTCGAAGTCGGCTCGTATATCATGCTCGTGTCGGCAAACGATGACTTTGATAACACAGACAAATTGATTTTCAATGTGTTCCAGGTCAGCAATCTTACTTACGTCGTTCATAACTTCGACGGGAAAAATGAAATATACACTTTGAACCGCGAGACGGGTTCACCAATCGGAGGCGTGAAAGCCGAGTTTTTCAAGGAGGAATATGATTACAAAAAAGGTGAATACATCCAAAAATCAAAGGGCAGCGTGACGACAGATTCCGAGGGTTACGCCGTGATGCCGGATATTTCCACAGGCTTCATAATCAATCTGTTTTCAGGCGATGACATCTTGCTTTCGCATGATTTGATTTGGAATAATAATGCAAAACAAGGCAATTTCAGAAAGCAAGTCCGTCTTTTCACCGACCGTCAGATTTACCGTCCGGGTCAGACGGTGCAGTTCAAAGGCATCTGTACGCGCGGAAACGGAAAGACAAACGAGCTGCTCGTCAACGAGAAAATCGATGTCAAATTGCTTGATGCAAATTATCAAACAGTTGAAAAACAATCGTTTGTGACCGATGACTTCGGTGCTTTTTCGGGAAGTTTCGTTCTGCCGTCTGATGCTTTGAATGGAGATTTCCGTATTACGACCAACGATGGAAGTGTTTATTTCAAAGTTGAAGAATACAAACGTCCGACTTTTGAAGTCACATTCAACAAACCCGAAAAAGAATACTCAATTGGTGATAATGTGAGAGTTACGGGCAATGTCATGGCGTTTTCGGGCTTCGGCATCGACAATGCGAAATACGAATACACAATCATGCGCCAGACCACTTTCCCGTTCAGATGCTGGTGGTGGATTTTCAGAAACATCGAAGACGAACAGATCGCTTCAGGCGATGGAATTACCGAGGCTGGCGGCTTGTTTGACATTGATTTTCAATTGATTCCGGACAACAGCGTTAAGGCTCGCGAACTTCCGATGTTCACCTATATAATTAATGTGAAGGTCACGGACGCGCAAGGCGAGACGCATGAGGATTCGTATTCAATCAACGCCTCGTACAACAAATTTAACATCGCTCTCAAGACAAATCCGGAACTCTCAAGTAATTCCGGAAACGTCTTGACATCCGATGACTTGAATGATTGCAAGATTGTCGTGTCGAACATCAGCGGGAATCCAGCATCGACAAATGTCAAATGCAAGATTTATAAAATCATTGACAATGAAAGATTTACTTGCAATTTAGGAAGTTTCGACAGACATCTTCTGAAAGATGAAGAACTGAAAAGCCTCTTCCCGGAATTCGATTTTTACAATGACGGAAACTTCGATTTGAAAAACTGCGAGGTCGTTTATGAAAACGTTCTGAAAGTCGATGGCGAGGCTGACTTATTTAAGAAAAACACAAAGCTATCCGCCGGGAATTACGTCATCGAGCTGAAATCCGTTGACGACACCTTGTCGGAATACTCTGAAAAATTCGTGTTTTACGAACCGAGGTCAAAGAAGATGCCTTTCAAAAATCTGTGCTGGTCGGCGATTGACAGCGAGACCGCACAGCCCGGCGATGAAGTGAATCTGTACATCGGCTCGTCAGCCGACAACGTGATGGCGATCGTTTACGTCATGAACAATGAAAATATTCGTTACACGGAACGTATCATGTTGAATGACAACGTGAAAAGAATTTCATTTAATGTAAAGGAGGAAGACCGCGGAAATCTTGTCTTTGATGCGGTTTTTGTAAAACACAATCAGAAACAAGAGGTCAGCTATAACGTTGCGGTTCCGTTCGACAATCTGAAACTCGGCGTTGAACTCAATGCGGAGCGCACAAATCTCCTGCCCGGAGCGGAAGAGAGATGGAGCGTGACCATTCGCGACTATAAGAAAAATCCTGTTTTCGCATCGTTGCTGGCCGGAATGTACGACTCTTCACTCGACGCAATCGTTCCGAGTTATTATGGAAACAGTTGGCGTTTTAACATGACCCCAACTTACAGAAAATCAGGTGATTTCAAATTTGACGGCGGATTCGGCAGCAATCATGCGTCGTTGTATTCTTACTATTACAGTTTCTTCTTCAGTCCGGCCGCTTTGTACTCGGATGTGGCTCTCATTCAAATGTTTGGCAGTCCGAAACGCAACATCATGTATAAAGGGGTGCAAAATGCCGCGCCGACGGCCGGAATGGCTGACGGAATGGTTTATGATTTCGCTGTCGAAGAGGAGGCGGCCGAGGCCGAGGCGCCTTCGGCTGCGGTTCAGGATGATGCAGATGGCGATGGGAATCAAATTGAAAAAGAAAACACGCCGTTTATGCAGGTCCGCTCGAACTTCAACGAGACGGCGTTCTTCTACCCGAACCTCAAAACCGATGAAAACGGCGACGCGACGTTCACATTCACGATGCCCGACGCATTGACGCGCTGGAAACTGAGGATGTTCGCCTACACGAAAGACCTGAAGGTCGGGACGCTCGAAGAGACATTCGTCACGCAGAAGCCCGTGATGATCATGGCCGACATGCCGCGGTTCTGCTACGACGAAGACACGCTGTGGCTCGTCGCTAATGTGGTAAATCTCTCTGATGAGACGATTTCGCCGGTCGCGATGTTGGAAGTTTTTGATGAGAGTGGAGTTTTGAGAGTTGAGAGTGAAGTGTTGAGAGTGGAGAGTGAAGTGTTGAGAGTTGAGAGTGGAGTTGTTCTTTCTGAAAAAGAAGTCAAAATTGAAGAGATTCCGGCGGGAAGAAGCCAGAGCGTGAGGTGGAAAGTGGCGATGAAAAAAGACGTCAACCTGCTGACTTTCAGGTTCTCCGCCACCGCCGGCAACTTCAGCGACGCCGAACAGCACATTATGCCGGTGCTGAGCACGGAGGTCTTCATGACGCAGACATTCCCGCTCATCGCAAAAGGCAACGAGAAGAAAAATTACAACTTTAATTTTGAAAATGAAGGCGAGAGAAATCATGCCATCACGTTGAATATCAGCAAGAACCCGACGTGGTACGCGGTTCAGGCACTGCCGTATCTCGAAAACGGAAACGAGAGATACGCCGAGACCGCCTTCCACAGATATTTCACAAATTCTGTCGCGAAATATGTCGCGTCGAGCCTGAAAGACTCGCCGGAGATGAAGAGGCTGCTCGAATCTTTGGAAAACGATTCTGCAAACACCGCGATGTCGGAACTTGAGAAAAACCAAGAGCTGAAGGAGATTCTTCTCAACGAAACGCCTTGGGTTTTGGATGCCAAAAACGAAGCCGAACAACGCGCTAACATCTCTAAACTATTTGATACAAAAGCAATTGACAAAAATATCAAGTCGGCCTTGAATGTTTTGAAGAAGAAACAGAAACCGAGCGGAGGCTGGCCGTGGGTCGAGGGAATGCCGGAAAGCGCTTTGGTGACGCAATACATATTAGGCGGCTTGGGACGGCTTGAGAGCCTTACAAAAAACAAGAACGCTGATGCCATTGCCGAAAAAGCGTTCCATTTTATTGAAAATGATGTTGTTAAGAGATTCAGCGATTTGAAGGAATCCGACAGGAAAGACTATCATTGCAGCGTGATGATTGTGAGGGAGCTTTTCGTGATGAGTTACTTCCCGAAGTTCAAGACAAACGAGAAATTCAATGAGGCGAGGGCGTTTTATATCGGGAAACTCAAGAACGACTGGACGGATTTCAACTTTGAGGCGCAGGCAGGCATCGCGTTGATTCTCAACAGAAACGGCGACAAAGCCGAGGCGATGGCAATCTTGAAGTCATTGCGCGAATGCGCCCAGAAGAACGAACTCGGAATGTATTGGGTTGGCATCGGCGTTGAAGATGAAGCCCGCATTCTTGAGGCGTTCAACGAAATCGATCCGGAAAACGAGGAGATTGACGCGATGCGCTTCTGGATTCTCGGACAGAAACGTACCAATATGTGGGACAACGACCGCGCCACCGCCGAGGCGGTTTACGCCATCGTGAACCGCGGGACCGACTGGGTCAACGACAACGGCGAAGTCACGATAACGATTTCGGGCGAGAAAGTTGATTTGCACGACGGTGAAGCTGGTGCCGGTTTTGTCAAAAAAACACTCCCTGTTGACGGCGATTATTCAAACGTTTCAATTGATAATCAGACGAATCACCAGGTGTGGGGCGGGATGTTCCGACAGTATTTCGTGCCGATTGACAAGGTGCGGAAATCAAACGAAGACATGAAGGTGAGACGCGAGCTTTTCGTTGAGAGAACCGAAGGCGACAAGACGGATTATGTGCCGGTTTCCGGAGAAAACATCAAAGTCGGCGACAAGATCAAAATCGTGCTTCATATTGAAAACCAGCAGGATATGGAGTTTGTGTATCTGAAAGACCTTCGCGGCGCGTGCTTCGAGCCGACGGAGCAGATCTCACGTTATCATCACAGCGACGGTCTCTGGTATTACCAAAGCACGAGTGACGTGGCGATGGAATTCTTCTTCGACAACATGCCGAAGGGCAGGCACGAGCTCTCGCACACGGTTTATGTCACGAAAGAAGGCTCATTCAGTGCGGGTTACGCCGTGATACAGTGCCAATACGCACCGGAGTTCGGGGCTTACTCGAAAGGAAGCAGGATTGAGATTCAGGACGGCGGCAATCATTAGGATTGCCACGGCAGCGGCCGGAGATGCCGTTAGTCTGACGTGCCGTTTTTCCCGTTTCCCGTTTCTCTTTGTTTTTGTAAAAATTACTGATTTATTTGTATTATTCGGTGTAATGGACAAATTTTAGGCTGTTTTTGAGACGTTGCTCTCAAGTGGACA
>JAKSMX010000026.1 GCA_024400305.1 Bacteroidales bacterium
GCGGCGTTGAAATAGGCGTTTCGGCTGTCGATTTTTATGAGGCAAAGATTTGTCCCGAGACCGTGTTTTTCGTTGAACTCCGGAATAAAGACATTGTCAACCAACGACTTGAACCTGATTTCGCCATCACGCCGCTCCATCCGGCAGAGAATCCGTTTCTCGCTTTCCTCTTTTTGCGAGACGCTCAGAACTATATTGTCCCAGTCTTTGATTAAAAACACGCAGTTCTGCCACGCATTGATGCTGAAATCGTTGAATTTCAACGAGTCGCGGAACCGCAAAGGATAAACGTCTTTGATTTCCAGATTCTCGTCCAATCCGACGATGGCAGTCTCAGTCAAAATCCTGACAGTCGAGTCCTGATGCTCCTCGTTGAAATACGTGTCGATGTGATTCACATTGACAAGCAGAAACAGCGTGTCGTGAAAAACGCAGCCGTTGTCGATTTTTATCTTGCCGAAATCGGGGATGTAGCGCGATATTTCATCAGAATATCTGCCGACCTCCCTCAAGGTCTTCCCATCGCCGAAAATGTCGAGATATAGCTTCTCAAGATCGGTTTTCGAGAAATCCTGACTGGCAATGTGTTTGAAGTCTTTGTCGAAAAGATGCAATTCGTGATAGGCGAAATCCATCAATATATAATTGTCTTTCAACGAGATACATCTGTTGTTGGCTGACAAGACCACATCTTCGGGCAATCTGCCGGCTTTGTCTTCGAATGCGTTTTCGTGCTGAAGCTTTTTTAAGACAGGAATCCATTTCTCGCTTTGACCAAGTTCGGCGTCAAAGACAAGTTCGCCGTCCTTGTAAAGATACAGCCACGGAAAGATGTTGTGTGTCAGCGACTTGAACAACGAGTCGTTGCAGACGATGTCGTAATCCCGATTGATTTTCAGAAATTTGCCGGCGAATTTTTGCGCTTCTTTCTGGTTTGTCTTTTGAAACAGCAGTTGCAGTGTACAATCTTCGCCGATGCTGTCGAGGAAGCGGTATTCGTTGTAGCAATTCGGGCACAGGTTGGTGTTGGCGGTGACGATGACCTCCACGTCCGGCTTATGCGAACACGATATTACGCATAATGAAATGTAGAATAATAGTAGTTTTTTCATGATTTTATTTTGATATACAAAGTTGCATATAGATTATTCTGAAATTCAGCCCATTCTTGTTCTTGTTGACATATCTGTTAACTTGACGCAAATGGCGTTTCATATAATATCCATGGTAGTTAGTCCAAATTACCACGATATTATAATCGTAATTTGAGCTTGTTTCCAATAGATTTTCTTTTACAGTCTCAACAGTATCTATGATTTTAACATGATTCGCTAATTTGAGCTTGTCTGAAATCACCTTGTTGTATATGTTTTCCCGAAATATAGGAACGTCTTTGTAAACATTCAGGTATCGTGCGTTTCCCATGCAAAACTCGTAGGCTCCCACACAATCGCCGTGGCTGTCAAACATAATAGTTTGCATAGGCGATTGTGTGCCGCCATGCTCATTTTTCCAAATGTTTATGCAAAAGTCCTCTCCATGCATGACGTCGTTGTTATAAACGGTGTCTATGGAATATGATACATGTTCGCAATCAGGATAAAACTTTTCAAGTTTCACATTCGTCTGCTTGTCGGCGCCCGAAAACGGCAGCACCACAAAATCCCACATCACCGAACACGAAGTGAGCGAAAACAGGATTATTACAGACAGTATATTGTTGATTATTCGCATATCTTACCTTACATCCACATGAACCAGTGTTGTTCCGTTTCTACTATGAGTGCAGTTCAAGCTCATTTCCCATACTCATGATATTCACTTTGTTGCTGAATATCTTTCGATTTAATTATCTGTTTTATGTCGCAGCAGTCAATATACAAAAAGAAAACCAAATCAATTAGGACAGTAATGATGCCTACTACGCCAAAATATAATGGGAACTCATCGTTATACTCACCGTCAACAAAGCCCCCGATAAGCATTACTACTAAAAATATATCCATAACTTTGTTGCCCCATGGCTTGCTCTTGTAGTCTTTTAACAGTACTACCAAAAAAACAAATGAAAAGATCAGTGCGATTATTGATGCCACATACTTTTCCTTTGAATATTCCATGTAGGACAAACACCATACAAGTACTACTGCTGATATTTTATCTAAAGCGTTGATGATTTTGTGAAAAACACTCATTTCTTTTGTGATTTTTATTTTGCCTACTCTATAAGCTTTTCGGCTTCCGCATTATTCTTTCTTTACCACTCCGTTTATCCTTAAAATTGTATTCGCGTTATCAACAGAGTTCGATTTGACAACATACTTCTGGCTTTTTGAGCCATTGCATTCATTGCAAACAATGTTGTAAATACTAACAATATGTGTTTTTTCATGATTTTATCTTTTTAAGCCTGATTCATAATTTCTTTTTGCTTTGATGATATTTGAATAATCATCTTCTATAATGGACGACTCATAAACAATCTTTTTGTCAGGTGATATAAGGTAAACATAACCTAACGTTGGAAAAGATGTGAATTTTTCTATGTCTTTAGAGAAATAAATGATGTCACGCGCTTTACTGCGTTCTGCGATTTTATTTAATAAATCCAAATTGTCAGAACGATAATTAACGGCCAGTATGTTTATATCGTGTTGATTCAAAATATAATATCCTAATGAATCTTTTTCATGTCCCATCGCTTGCAAATGTTTCAGACAAGGTGCGCAGTTCGATGTCCAAAAATATACCAACAGCCAACCGTCTTTTGATGAAATTGTTGATGTTTGACCATATAAATCATATATCTGGCAGTTTTGAACATTTGAGCAGCCTTTTTTTTCTTCGACGATATTTCTATATTTATGAGAATAGTTCTTATAATCTTTTGAATTTAAATTGATCACAGAATCAACATATTGTTGTTTGTCTGAATAATCGAAACCACTGATTTTTATCATTATTTTTCTGTTTTCATATTCAATTGGTTCTTGAAAAGAAAACACACTGTCCAAAGTGCCGGTGTCGGCATCAATAAACCATTGTATATTACTATATACAGATTGTCGTTTGTGATTTTCTGTATAAGAGTAATAATTTGAAGAACGTCCGGTGAATTTAAGATAGTTTTTTTCATTTATGGCGACAAACTCTTTGTTTTTTATAGTGGAAGCGGTATAAGTCATTAATCCTCCCTTAATCTCATTTTGAAGAGGCACAAGATAATAATTCAAATAAAGGAAATGTTGTGGAATAAAACCCATGATTCCATAGCTGTGATAGTCGTCCCAGAACAGACGCCTGTTTTTATACATATCTATGTTATTGTCATCGTGATTGATTTCTATATACACGTTTTTGTCCAAGTAATAACTATTAGACACATCATCAAAAGAATTGAATGATTCCATAAAAACAAAAGATTGTTTCCCGGAATAATGAATTATGGCATGATTGTGACGGCTCCACAACAACGAGTCGTTTTGATAATGTTCGGTTTTGATAACAAAACTTATCCATTGTTTAGAATTGGCCAAATCGTTTGCCAAAGTGTTATAGTCAGCTTTTTGACCATGAGCATATTTGACGAATACCAATGTCAATGCCGTGAGTGCCAAAAGGCTTTTCTTGAATTTGAACATAATTTTGTAATTTTTAATTTCGCCTACTCTATAAGCTTTTCGGCTTCCGCTGTCAAATGTGAAAATCAAGACGAAAATGCATTTGATATAACAAACACGTTTTCAATGTTTTATCAGATATGTGTTATCATTTAAATAGGTTTAGTGGAAGATTTTTCTTTATTATTTTCAGATAACAACACCCATATTATAGTTAACAACACCGTAATTATTCCTTGTATGATTAATAATAACGTGTTGTATTCCAAATCAAGCCTGCCGATAATCCAACTTACGATACCACTTATTACAGTACTGATGGCTGCCACGAGAAAAACTTTTAAATACTTTGACATAATTATTCTTAATTAAAATTTGTACATACTTTTTAAGCTTTATGCAAATTGTTTGCATATATAAATAGTGGCATAGGAATGATCATAGGCATTTTGCTGCCGTCATCTATCACATCTATGTCTTATGCCGTTTTTTGTTCGTATATAGTACAATCACTGGATTTATGAATCCGACAAATATTGCGATACAAATATCGTAAAGATTAAATATGGCAGAAACATGAACTAATGATATACCTATATATAATGCATTGACAATTTGAAAAACAGTGAAATTATTTTTTTGTCTTTCATTTTCATCGCCGAAATCCATTCTTGTTCCCCATATCCATTGAAATATAGTGAAAACTATCGAGAGTACCAAAAACATCATATTACGAGAAAATATCGAAATACTTAATTGCGTTTAGGGAAGATTTATCTTTGTTTTTTTCAGATATCAACACCCATATTATAATTAAAAATACCGTAATTGTCCCTTGCATGATTAATAATAACGTGTTGTATTCCAAATCAAGCCTGCCGATAATCCAACTTACAATTCCACTTATTACAGTACTGATGGCTGCCACGAGAAAAATTTTTAAATACTTTGACATAATTTTGAAATTTTTTATTTCGCCTACTCTATAAGCTTTTCGGCTTCCGCTGTCAGATGCAAAATTGCTGAAATTATCTCTGAAAACTATGGAAACATATTGGAATTTTACTGGAATTTTTATAGACTGTTATTTTGTAAATCATTAAAATACAATCAATTACAAATAATAAATCTTGATGCGCGATAAAATGGTGGAATCTTGTTGGAAAAGGTCAAAAAAAATGACTACTTTTGCAAAAAAAACATGGAAACTGACACTATTAGAAAAGGAATAATTTGTCATTTGTCAGACGATCCTGTGGAAATTGCAGGGACTGTTGACAAAGAGACAGGCAATGCGACTTATAGAATCGCAATTGTGCCAGATGAGTTGACAGTGGTCGAAAATAACGACAGTCAAAACGGTCATGGTTTTTTGTGGCTGAGTGTTGCGCTTGCGGTTGTTGCCGCCGTGTTGTTTGCCGTCAAATATCTTTTGAAGAAAAATCGCAGCAATGATGTAAAAGTGAAAACTGCCGTACAGGAAAAATCATTGCGGCAGGAACTGCTGAAACACAAGGGCATATATAAGAGTTTTTGCAAGAAAGGTTATTTCTCAACCGTCAGAAAAAACAAACTTGCCGTTGTTGAAGAATCTGAGATCAACGAATTGTGCGATGCCGTTTCGGAAATCTTCCCGACATTCGTTGAGTTTTTGAACAGCCACGGACTTTCCGCCAAGGATTATCAGTTCTGTTGCCTGTTGAAATCCGGCCTCACCACCTTCGAGTTGTCGGAGATTTATTGCGTTTCCGAAAGTGCCGTCTTCAAAAGGAAGCAGAAAATCAAGGAGTTGACGGATTTCAAGTCTGACAAGAGAACTTTGGATGCGATTTTTGAGGAGATTTGAAATGATGCGATTTTTTATAAACTGATGCAACTTTTATAAACTAAAGGGGATTTCTGTTTTTACTCTTTTCGCGACACCCACGTTACCGTTGATGTAAATCGTGAGCGTGACCTTCCTTTCACATTCACATATCATCAATAGAAACCCCTATGATTTCATAAGTGAATGATTTGTGATGATTGATAATCTTTGCCGCTTTCTGAGTGAGTTTTTTCCCGTCAAATCTGTCGCGGTTCCGTTTGCATTCACCGATAACAAGATGTCGGTCGGCTTCGTTGACTGCAATGATGTCAATCTCGTTATTCTCGCCGGGTTGTCCTTTGGCCCCTTTCTCCCAATAATTTGTAACAGTATTGTAAAGTCCTGATTCACTGTATTTTTGGCGGAAATATTTTTCCAAAACATGTCCGAAATATGTCTCATAATCATTGAAAATCTTATTTCTGACGTATTCCATGTTGCCGATTTCGACAGCGCTACGGTATTTATAGACGAACCTGAACCAGAAATTCAGGAAATTATCCGAAATCACATATCTCACATTTCGGCTGTTCTCGCCCGACATATACGGACGCACCTTGCTGATGACATTGTAATCCGTTTCAAGGCGGTCGAGAAAACCACCGACCTCGAAGCCCACGTAGCTTTCAATGTCGCCACGCGACGTGTGCCCTGACGATATGGCTGAAAGGACGGAAAAATAATTCCCATAATCCCTGCCGAACTCGTCCGACAGAAGTTCCGTGCCCTCTTCAATGAAATACGAACCTAAAGAAACTGTTGCCTCAAGAATCTTATTTTTCGAGACAGCATTCTGATTTACAAGCAGTTCTACATATTTCGCGACCCCTCCGGTTATCATGTAAAGAGCCAGCAAGTCTTCATTTGTGTAACTTGCCGAATTGTCTTTCAGGATTTCTTTGATTGTTTCAATGCGGAAAGGTTTTATTTTAAACCTCGCTGTCGCTCTTCCGAAAAGCGGTTCGTCTTTGTCGTCAAAAATCTTTTTCATTTTTGAATAAATTGACCCGCAAATGACAAGATTTATACGACTTTCGTCTTTGGTGCTGTCCCAAACATCTTGAATATCGGAAAAAACACCTCCGTAAGCGAATTTCAGATTTTGAAACTCATCGAAGACAAGTGTGAAATTACGTCGTTTTGAGATATTCATTATCGCCGAAAACAGTCGCTTGAATGAAGTGAAATCACCAAGGTCTTCACCTAATGTCTCCGTCAAAATCTCTGTTAATTCCTTACACAGCAAGGATTCGCTCTTTTTGCCAACAAAAAAATAGACAAATGGTATTTCTGTAAAAGAGCGTTTGATGAGCGTTGTCTTGCCGATGCGTCGGCGACCTGTCATAACAATCATCTGGGCATTGTCTTTCGACAAAGCCTCGTACTTTTTCATTTCAGCCATTTCGGCTTCCCTGTCGTAGTATTTCATAATAACGCAACGGTCGTTACTGTAACCGCGGTTGCAAAAATAGTATAAAAATCAATACCGAATGTGTTTTGTCAGGATTTTTTTGAATAATATTTTCTATTCCTTAACGACCACGTTATCAAGTGAGTCGAAAAAATTGTTTTTTATCAAATGGATGTTTCCGAAAACATCACGTTTATATGTTCGTATTTATGGGAACTTCTGTTTTTACTCTTTTCACGCCGCCCGTCTGAATTTACTCATACCGGCACACGTTGTAAACCAGATTGGTCAGGGTGTTCCTGACGGCATTCTGTGCGAAACCGACAACTCGGCTGAACATCCCGTGCGGGTTCAGCTCGCAGTAGCCTAATACATGCTTCCCCCGCGACCTTGAAACCTTTCCGCTTGCAGGGTGAAATCAGGATGATGTACAGGCACGGCGTGGCTTGATGAACCTTTCGGAACTCATCGGACGTCAATAGTTGGTTCTCTCATGGTTTCGACAAACTTACCGTCCTCAAAATACATATAGCGGTGCCATATAGTCTCTGCGTTTTCATCGTAAACATGACCTAACAAGTCAACGAGAAACATTTTTTCCAATGGTTTGCAACGGTCTGTGCCATATACTTCAGAGTTTTTCACGAATAACGGATGGTCGGTCAAATTTTTAAATTTCGCCTACTCTATAAGCTTTTCGGCTTCCGCTGTTAAACGCAAAATTGATGAAATTATTTCTGAAAACTATGGAATTGTATTGAAAATTTATTGGAATTTTTACAGACCTTTATTTTAATCATCAAAATACAATCAATTGTAAAATATAAATTCTTGATGTATGGTATAGCAATTGTGCCGGATGAGGTGACGGTGGCCGAAGATAACGACAGCCAAAAAAAATATTGGCAAAACATCTGCACAAATCAAAAAAAGTCGTACTTTCGCACCCAGTTTGACTTCATGATGAAGCAAGCTGATCAAAAATTATCCCAAAAAGGGAAGACTTTGCCGAATCAGATATCAGGTTCTGCTGATGAGGCGAAGAAACGGGAAAAATAGAACCTTCATTTTTATTATGAAAAAAACATTACTTATCATCGCTGCATTGATTGTCAGCAGTCTCGCATCAGCACAACAGCTGATTAAAGTTGAAAACCCTGAACCGACCGACAGGGAGGGATGGGTCGGAAACACCGATCTCACCTATATGGCCATGATGGAAAACACGATTATGGTCATGGCGCCGCGCCAGATCGATCCGGACATCAGCGGAAAAATCACGAGTCTGAAATTCTATCGTCAAGTGTACAACGAGTACAATACCATGTCCTATACGGTGAAGATTTACGAAAACATCGACTTGCAGGTCTATGACCCAAACATGAATTATTATTCCTTTGAGTCGTGCGGCGATGAGGTTTATTCCCAAGATTATACGGCATCGAGCGAAGGCTGGCATATCGTCGAACTTGACACGCCTTACAACATCCCGGACGGCGAGTTCTGGATCGGCGTAAAGATGAACGGCGAAGGCATGGCTCTCTTTGGCGCTCAGGAAAGTGCCGTTTTGGGCCAGTATTACTACAGCGACCAGTATGAGTTTGTGTGGTATTGGAAGCCGTCATATTTCGTGATGAATTGGGACGAATACCTTTTCTCATTGGGTCTGGCCGTTTTTGTTGAGCCGGGCAGTGCCGTGAGTTGCAACCCTGTCCAGAATCTCCATGGTGAAGGATCGGTTGACCTTCAAATGGCTGAGCTTTTCTGGAATGCTCCCGAAAATGGCTCGACAGGCACGCTGACAGGCTATGATGTTTATAGAGACGGCGTCAAGATAAACGACGCCTTGGTCGTTGAGACCGAGTTCATTGATTGGGGAAACGGCGAACCGCAGGTCATGGGGGATCTCATCCCTTACGAGACTTATACATATTATGTTGAAGCAGTTTACAGTGACGGTTGCACTTCGGCATGCGATCCTATTGAAGTGAAGATTGAGCAAAGTGACAATGTCGCGGAAAACAGCCACGCGAATATTGAGGTTTATCCGAACCCGGCCGAAGGCATAGTGAACGTCACAGCCGAAGGCCTGCAAGACATCACCGTGATTGACATGATGGGCCGTGTCGTGAGCCAGACATCAGCCTCGCAGTCAGCGACGACAATTGATTTGTCAAACATCGCATCGGGCATTTATTTCCTACGCGTGACGACTGAAAACGGCGTCGCCACACAGCGGCTGGAGGTGAAGTGAGTAGCTGATTTTGGAAAAAGTATATATTTGCAAAGCAAATCAGAAATAAAGCAATGAATGTAGAGCAACTCAACATATTAAGCATGATTCAGCATCTTGGGAAAGACATTCTTCCCGCGAATGCCAAACTCTTGCTTTTCGGTTCTCAGGCTCGTGATGATGCACGACAGGATTCCGATTGGGATTTGCTCATTCTCCTTGAAGGTGAAAGTATCAGCAATGAGGATTTCGACACCATGGCGTTTCCGTTTGTCGAACTGGGCTGGACGCTTGGCGTTGAAATCAATCCGTTGATTTACACCTATAAGGAATGGCAAAAACGCCAGATTTCGCCTTTTTACAAGAATGTTATGAGGGAAGGGGTAGCGATATGTTGAGCGATGAAGAAAGACAAGCCATCGTCAAATATAGATTGGAAAAGGCTTTTGAGACTTTGGCAGAAGCGCGTGATTGTGGAGCAATGAATCATTGGACATTGGCTGCTAATCGCTTGTATTATGCTTCTTACCATGCATCATCGGCTTTACTGATTAAAAATGAGTTACAGGCTAAAACACACTCTGGCGTTATTACACTGATTGGCAATAATTTCGTAAAAGAAGAAGCTTTGTCGAAAGATGATGCTCGTCTTTTGGCAAGGCTTCAGAATATGCGTCATTCAGGAGATTATGATGATTTTGCTGAATGGCATCGGGAAGAAGTTGAACCTCTGTTTGAAAAAGTGGAGAATTACATCAATAAGATAAAGACATTGGTTGAATAAAAATATAAACGAAAGAAAAAGAGATAATTAGATAGACATATAAATAGTGACGAGTAACCCACCATATAATCGGTCATTTTTTGGAAAAAATCGCCAAAAAATGACGAGTAGTTTTGAAATTATTTGTACTTTTGCAGCGTCAATCAAAATAAATGTTGGTGCCGATTTTAAGAAAAAAAGACAGAGGACGCAACATCGCCCTCTGTCTTTTCATACTATTAAATTCATTATCAATTACCGCCACCGAGGGCGAGATAGAGTGTTATCATTGAACAGATTGCATCGTAGTCGTTGGCTATTTTCATGAGGCTTGACTCCAACAGTGCCTGCTGTGCGAAAAGCACTTCAAGGTACGAGCCTTGACCGTGTTTCATCAACTCGTTGGTGGCGTCGAAGGCATCTTGATAATGAGCCTCTTGCTCCTTGTACAAAACCGCCGCATCGTTTGCTGTCTTCAGGCTGCACAAGGCGTTGTCTATATCAACGGAAGCCGTGAACAAAGCCTTCTCGAAGTCGAGGCGTGCCTGTTCCTGCTGGGCTGCGGCAATCTTACGGTTGGCGTTGAGCTGGCCTCTCTGGAAGATCGGCTGGAACAGCGAGCCGACCACCGACCACACGAAATTGTCGGGGTTGAAGCCCGTTGACGCGCTTATCCCTATGTTGGGCCAATATTCGGCGACAGTGCCTCTCTCGGCATAGAACGCCGCCTCGAGAGCGTGCTGCGAAGCCCTCACATCGGGACGCGAGAGAAGGTTTATCGACGACACCTCCACATTCCCTATCTCAGGGAATGCTACATCCATCGAGCCGCACTGTATCTCATCGATATTTTCTTTTATCAAGATTGACAATGAGTTACGCACTTCGTTGAACTGTTTCTGAAGATTGACCAACTGCACCTTGGCGGCGCAAAGCTCGGCGTTGAACTGGCTTACGGCCGCCGAGTTGACATGCCCGGCCATCATCAAGGCTTTCTGTGTCTCAAGAGCCTTTTCACGGATGGCGATGGTGTTGGTCACGACCTTCGTCTGGTTGTCGATCATCGACAAGGAATAATAGACCTTGGCTACGGCTGCTATCAGCTCCGCCCGCGTGGCCTGTTCGAGGTCGCGGTATTCTTCCGTGAGCGCATTGGCTTTCCTTTTGGCCGTGGTGGCGCGTCCGAAGATGTCGATCTGCCAGTCCAAAGCCACCGGTATCATGTATTCATCCGTGGATGTTGACTCGACACCCGTGAAAGTGGTGCCCGGATTGAAACCCACCGAAGGCATATATGCAAGCTTGGAGGCCTTGAGTGAAGCCTCCATCTGCTGCACCGCGAGATGTGACTTCTGCAAATCGGCGTTGTTCTGGAGAGCCTTTTCTATCAGGGCTTGAAGCTGAGGGTCGGTGAAGACCTCGCTCCACTGCATGTCCCCAAAGTGTCTCTCTTCATCGGCCTTGGTTTCCTGCCGCGTGTCGCTGACAGGCTCGAACTTCTTGTAAATGCCGCAGCTTGAAAGCAGCATGGCGGCAACAAATATCAAAACTATATTCTTTTTACTCATTTGTCTTGGCTTATTTTTTCATGCAATTTCTGGAAAATAATGAAGAACGCCGGTGTCACGAAGAGCAGGGCTATCGTGCCGACAATCATGCCGCCTGTCACGCCGATGGCGAGCGAGCGGTTGCCCATGGCTCCTGCGCCGCCTTCGATGATAAGAGGAATCATACCTGCAACCATGGTGAGTACCGTCATCATAATCGGACGGAAACGGTCGTCGCAGGCCTGCCGCGCCGCGTCAATGATACTCAGTCCCTGTGCGCGCCGCTCCGTGGCGAACTCGGTGATAAGAATCGCCGTCTTCGCCAACAGGCCGATGAGCATGATGACACCGGTCTGAAGATATACGTTGTTCTCAAACCCTGTTATCTTCGTGAAGAAGAAAGCACCCATCAAGCCGAAAGGCACCGACATGAGCACCGCCAACGGCACGAACCACGACTCATAGAGGCTGGCGAGGATGAGGTAGATCAGCAACACGCAGATGCCGTAGATGAAGACAGTGTTGTTGCTGCCCGCTGTTTTAGCCTCTTCCCTCGAGATGCCCGCGTATTCGTAACCGTAACCGGCAGGAAGCGACTCCGCCGCAACCTCGGCGATGACTTTCTGCACCTGACCGGTGGAATATCCCGCCGCACCCTGGATGTTGCAGAAGATGGCGTTGAACAGGTTGAAACGTTTCTGCACCGAAGAGCCGAGTGTCGGGGTGAGCGTCACGAACTGCGAGACGGGAGCCATCTTGTCGCCGGTGCGCACGAAGATGTTGTTGAGCGAAGCGGGGTCGAGTGTGTATTCGGGTGAGGCCTTGGCCATGATGTTATATATCTTGCCGTACTTGTTGTATTTGCCGCAGTATGCGCCGCCGCAATAAGCGCCGAGCACGTCAATGACCTCCTGAGGCGTTATGCCCGACTTCATGCACTGGGCCGCGTCCACATCGACCTTGTATTTCGGGAAGTTCTCGTTGTAAGAGGTCATCGCCACATCAATCTCAGGCCGTGCCTGAAGCACTTCGAGGAAGCGGTTGGCGTGAGCCGCGAACACCGACATGTCGCCGCCCTGACGGTCTTCAAGGACAAGCTCCATCATGTTGCCCGTGCCGTAACCCGGAATCTGAGGCATCTGGAAAGGAACGACGGAGGCCTCCTTGACTCTCTGTGAAGCAAGGTAGTACTTATAGATGACCATGTTTATATTATGCTCTATGCCCTTTCTGTCGTCCCAGTTCTTCAACCTTAAGATCAGGGTGCCGTAGTTGCTTCCCGCGCTCGAAAGCATGCCGAAGCCCGACACAGAGGCGCAGGTCTCAATCTCCGGAATGTCCATTATGTCTTTCTTCATGTCCTCCATGATTCTCTGAGTCTGCTCAAGGGTGTTGCCCGGAGCCGTTGAGATGTCAACGAGGATAACGCCCTGGTCTTCCTGCGGGATAAGTCCCGTAGGTGTCGTCTTCATCGTCCACACCATAAGCACCACTGCGCATACAAGTGCGACAACCGCGATGACAGGCTTCTTGACGAAAATCTGCACAGCCTTCATGTACTTGTTTTTCATTGCAGAATATGAGGCGTCGTATGCTTTCTTCACATAATATCCGACGTTTTTCCTGACTTTGCCGTCCTTCGGGCGCATCATGATGCCGCACAGCGCAGGACAGAGCGTCAGAGCCGAGATGCAGGAGATGCCCACTGACGAGGCTATCGTTATGCCGAACTGCGTGAAGAACTTGCCGGAAGTGCCTGGCATGAACGTCGTCGGGATGAACACAGCCATGAACACGAGCGTGCAGCTTATGACAGGCACCATGACCTCGTGCATCGCCTCGTTGGTGGCATTGCGGGCCGACTGCGCACCGCCTTCTAACTTGGCCATGACAGCCTCAACCACCACGATGGCATCATCGACGACAGTTCCGATGGAAAGCACCAAGGCGAAAAGCGTCAGGATGTTAAGCGAGAAGCCGGCTAATTTCACGACGGCGAAAGTGCCGAGTGTCGATACTATTATGGAAATTGAAGGTATGAGCGTTGACTTGAAATCCTGCAAGAAGAAGAACACCACCAGGATGACGAGTATGATGGCGATGATAAGTGTCTCAACAACATTGTGGATGGCGGCGAAAAGGAAGTCGTCGGCTGTCTGAAGTATGGTGAACTCCAACCCGGCAGGCATTTCCTTCTGGATTTCTTTAAACGCCTCGCCTATCTGCGCATTGACCTGAGTGGCGTTGGCACCTGCGGCTTGATAGACGATGAACACAATGCCAGGCTTGCCGTCAATGTCCGAAGAGAACGAATACGACAAGGCTCCAAGCTCCACGTCGGCGACGTCCCTGAGCCTTAATATCTTGCCGTTGTCGCCTGTCTTCACGACAATCTCTTTAAACTCCTCAATGTCTTTAAGTCGCCCGCTGTATTCCATCGTGTATTCATACATGTTCGATGACTTCTGGCCGAGTGAGCCGGCCGGGGCGACGAAGTTCTGGGTGGAGATGACGCTGATGACATCGTTGGGCATCAGGTCGTAGGCGGCCATCTGGTCGGGATGAAACCAGATACGGAGTGAATAGACGTTGCCGAGGTTGGTAACGCCGCCGACACCGTTGATACGCATCAGCTTCGGAATCACGTTGATGTCCAAATAGTTGGTGATGAAGTCGTTGTCGAAACGACCGTCCTTGCTCACCAAGGCCGAGATCTGAAGCATGCTCTTCTGTTTCTTTGTCACCTTGATGCCGTTCTGGAGCACTTCCTGCGGCAGTGTGCTCTGCACCTTGGTCACGCGGTTCTGTACGTTCACGGCGGCCATGTCGGGGTCAACGCCCTGCTCGAAGAAGACCTCTATCGTGGCGTTGCCTGTTGACGAAGCCGTCGAGGTGATGTATGTCATGCCTTCCACGCCGTTGATGGACTCTTCTATGGGCATGATGACGGCGGTCATGACGGAGTTGGCGTCAGCGCCGGTGTAGTCAGCCTCGATGTTGATTGTCGGAGGCGCGATGTCGGGATATTGCTCGATTGGCAAGGTGTTGAGTGAGATGAAGCCTATCAACAGTATCAGGACGGAGATGGACACCGCCATCACCTTCCTTTTCATGAAAAAATACTCCTTGTTCATATTACTTCACTTTCATTCCGTCCTGGACTGTCACTGCGCCTGATGCAACGATTTCATCGCCCACCGCCAGGCCGCCGGTGACAATGTAATTCTTTCCTGTATTTTCCGGAGCAACGTCAATCAAAGTAGCGGTGGCGCAACCGTCGGCGCCGACCTTGTAAACGAGCTTCTTGTCCTGTATCAGGACGACCGCCGCCATAGGGATGATGATGACATCATCATACGTATATGTGATGACTATCGTTCCGTTCTGGCCTGACAGCAGCTTGCCGTCAGGGTTGGGGAAACGCGCCTCGCACACTATGGAGCCCGTCTGCTTGTCAACGACACCCGCCATGCTGGTGATCCTGCCCTTATGCTCGTACATCGAACCGTCTTTCAACTTCAGGTCAACGGGTGGCAGCATGTTCAGATCCATCAAGCCGCCGTATTCGTTTTGAATTGCCAAATAATCGTTTTCCGTAAGGGAGAAATTTGCTATTATCTCGCTGTTGTCGGAGATGACCGTCATCGGCTTGAACATCGTCGAGCTTACGAGGTCGCCCGGCGAAGGTACTATCTCGCCGAGTACTCCGTCAACGGGAGCCGTGATGTCACAATAGGAAAGGTTCGTCCTCGCGACGTCCTCTTCCGCCTTCGCGACTTCGACAGCTGCCTTTGCGCTCTTATAGTTGTTTTCCGCCGATTCCAAGACGTAATCACTGACTATCCCTTTCTGGAAAAGTTCCTTGTTGCTTTCATAGTTCAGTTTTGCGGTGGAGAGATTGGCTTCGGCGTTGAGACGTGCCGCCGTCGCCGACTGCAGCGCCAGATACTGCGCGCGGTCGTCAAGCTTGAACATCACCTGACCCTTGCTCACGCGTTGTCCGTTATGCACGAACGTCTCTTTAAGCTGCGCATCTATTTTTGGATAGACACTGACTGTCTTGGTGCCTTTCAGGTTTGAGGCGACCGCTGTCGGAAGCTCGCAGTCTGTCTTTGAGATAGTCATTGTCTCGTATGGGGTGAATTCCGCCTCCGGAACTTCGACACACGATGTTGCCGACAAAGCCAGCAACACAACTGGGATTAATAGTTTGAATTTCATCTAATAAAAATATGTGGGTCCTGTAAATACATTTTTCGCCACGTCAGCCAGAACCGTTGAACTGACATGGTGAATATTCCGCCAATACCGGCGTCTTTATAACCAATCTGCAAAAATAGATAATTTTTCGATATGTCGAAATTTTTTTCACGCCGCCAGTCAGAATTTCGCGAAGTCCGTCAAACAAAATCCGAAGACGATTTTAGAGATTTCAAATATGACAAACGTGATTTCGCAAAAGCCGGTCACTTTGTCCAGAGAGCATTGGACAGTTTATGCAACTGACAGTCCTTGCCCATTTGCATCAGACGGACCTGCCGTCCTTCCTCGCCATCATAGATTTCCACTGCTGTGCGGACGGGGTGTGAGCAGGCATTCTCGTCCACCCACGAACCCGTGTTGGCATAGATATATCCTTCCTCGCCGTCCCAACGCTCCATTATGCGGAGATAAGGCACGTGCGTGTGACCGAAAACAACAACTTTATAGGTGTCGTCCCCGCCAAACAGCCGGTCCACCGCCACAGCATCCGTAAACGGCACTTCACAAATCATAGCCCCCAACAGGAACGGAAAGTCCGCCGGGGCGTTATTATGCTGCAGACGTCTCTCCCACTCTTGTTGCTTCCACATGGTTCGGTACAGCTTCGGTTCCGAATGGGCGGTCAGATAAAAATACTCGTTCAGGAAATAATTGCTTGTCAGTCCGTAAAGCCCAGTGGGGACAGGCATCGTCTCAATACCTTCTACCGGCTTGGCCATAAGAACGACATTGCACACCAGCGTTATAATAAACTTGTTGAATTCATCATCTCCGGGTTTGTCGGCGACAGCTTTCAGTTCGCTCTCCGACGCAAAACCGAAATCGCTCATGCTTGCTTTCGCCAATCCCTTATTTCTGTTGGTAGCCGCAAGGCGGGTGGTGAAATACTGAATGCCCATAAAAGCGTTATCCTCCGTGACATCATCCACTCCGATATTGGAATAAGGATCCGGCGAACACAGCATATCATACCGGTGGCTATGCTCCATCACAACATCCGGGGTGACGTATGAACCCAGACCTTTTACATCCGACACAAACTCAGCTCCGTTCCCGATAAACTCGTGCAGCAAATTCTCGTCTATACCGCTGTCGTGGTTGCCGGGCACATACACCACCTGCACGCCGGCATCCTGCACTTCCCTGATCTTGTCCAGAACCTCCTTGTTCTTCTCAACACGGGCTATGGCACGCAGATAGTCGGTCTCCGACACCGTGACGCCATCTGCAACAAAAGTGTGAAACGGCAATGGAGTGACCACTTCATCAAACAAGTCTCCGAGCAACACCAACTCCTTGTACTCGTCATTGTGCTCAATCAGATTATCCAAGTATTCTATCAGATAGGGCTGATTATCGATGAACCAGCTCCATTTGCCGTCCATGGCACGCTGGTCGTTAAGATGGATGTCGGAGATGACCGCCGTATAAGCCTTGTGCTCTTCATACATCGCCGAAGCCGCCGTGTCCGGCACAAGCATCATGTGCGCCGTAACAAACTGCTCATCATTCTCATACACCAAGGTGACAGCACGCTGCCCGGAGGACTCCAATCCAGACATGTCAAGCAACACCTGGCGTTTATCATCAGGATCCAACGAGAACGAAACGCCATCGATAGAAGATTCCGGCAAGACGGTCGGCACAGGATCCGTGTAATCCACCAGTCTCAAACGCTGGATGACACTTGCGTCCTCCTCGTCTGAAAAAGACAAGGTCATAATGCCATACGGCTGCTCCACCAGCACACCGGGGACGGTGCTCATCTGGTTACTATCCACCTCCAAAGTATGGGTGGGCAATATGGCATCCGGTTTACAACTGACCATTATCATGCAAAGCACGATGGCTGACAATACATTTTTCATGTTTGTTTTTTTCATTTTCAAAATATATTATAGTTGTCGTTTCTTGAATGTGCAGATGGCGAGGGTCCACAACACTACGCATTGAACCGCCAGGACTCCCAGCGGGCGCAATATGTCTATCAGCCCCGCCCCTTTCATATAGACACTTCGCAGTGCCACTATGGCATAGTACGCCGGATTGATGATATTGAGTCGCTGCATCCATTCAACCATGCTCTCTGACGGAGTGAGGAAGCCTGACATATTCTGTGATATCGACAGGAATGCTATAATTAAGATAGATGCCTGCATCGGATTGGAAGTGATGTTGTTAATAAAAACGGCAAAGGCTGGAACACCCAAGATATAGAGGGAATAGATGATGAATACCACTCCGAAGGAATGAATATCGGGCATGCCGTACCCGAAATAGGAACTGGCAATACCGACAGTCATCGCAATCAATTCAGCTATATAACAGGAAAGAATCTTCGCCACCACCAGCACCCACGGTCTCAACGGACTGACATTCATCAGCTCCGCCACACCGCTGACCTCTTCGTTAAACATCGAATTGACGGACACATTGCTGCAAACGGTAAAGGCAATGGTCAGCAGGGCGACTGATACCATGAACAACAGGTAGTCCATAGTAGGATTATAGAGGTTGATTTCGCTTATGACCTCATCTTTCGGCTGCACGTCTATCCCCTGCTGCTTGAAATACTTGGAGATGGTAGTCAAAACAGATTTCTGGATCGATTTCGCTCCGAGAAGGCCCCTCGTGATGTCCACCGCCTTGACAGATAATTGCACCTTCTGCCGATTGGAGGAGAAATAACTGCTTTCCAGGCCCTTTGGGAAGACGGCTATGCAATCAATGTCCCCTCTCTCCATCAAATCAAACGCCTCATTGTATGTGGTGCAATTAGCATACAACGTCACCCGTCCCGAATGGTCAAGCCCATCCGTCAGCATGGCGGATAGCGCGGAACGGTCAGCATCCACCACGGCGACGTTGACATTCTTCACATCAAAATTATATATGCGCATGATGACGAAAACTGCCAGTACCGGAAAGAAAAGCAACATAGCCACAAGCATTTTGTTGCGGAACAACTGTTTCAGCTCCTTCTCGATAAGAGCCAATATGCCGATCAGTGAGTTCTTCATCTGCTTAACCGTTTTAGTTTGAAATGACAAGCCAAAGTAATCGCTATGGTCGATATGGACATCAGCAGCACTTCCTTAACGACATAAACAGCATCCACGCCCTGAATGAGCAGTTTTCTCAAAGCGTCCACATACCAACGCACATAGAACAAATCGCTGATTACCTGTCCCCACTCGGGCAGGTTGTCCACGGGAACAAACACACCACCGAAATACATAACAGGCAAGGTGATTCCTCCCCAACTGATGATGAAAGCATCCGCCTGACTTGACGTGACGAGAGCGATATACACCCCCAAGCGCATCGTTGTGAAGATATAAAGGACAGTGATGAGGAAGATAACGAGATAAGACCCTCTGACAGGTATTTCTGTCACCAAGACACCCACAGTCAGTGTGATGCCACCAACCAACAGACCGAGAACAGAGTATGGTATTGACTTGCCGAGATAAAAGACATTTAGAGCGACGGGTGACAGGGTGACTGAGTCAATGGTCCCGTACTCTTTCTCCCGTACTAACGAAGAGGACGTCAAAACCAGCACCACAAGCAAAATGACAAAAGCAATAATGCCCGGTTGGAAAGAATAAGCACTAATCAGCCGCGGATTGTACAACATCTTGTAGGAAATCAGTTCCTCGCTTCCATCTGACAGCTCGGCATCGACAACCGCCCGTATGTATATGCTCGCGGCGCTACCCATCGTACAGTTGGAGACATCGGTGGCTATCTGTACCGAATGCGATTGCTCAAAGTCAGGCGCAAGGACGATGGCAGCGTTGACTTTGTTGACGCGCATCATTTTCTCCGCCTCGGCAAGGTCGTTGACATACCCCTTGAAGCGGAACACGGGATTGTTCTCAAACCGCGCAATCAGACCTCTGCTCGCTTCCGAATGGTGCGGCACCACCGCCACCACCTTGACCGTCCTCACATCAGTATGCAGAATAAGACTATATGCCACCGAGATGAACACGGGCACAATGAGCACGATGAAGAACGTGCCCTTGTCGCGGAGAACATGCCGCCATTCCTTGTGTATTATGATTAATAAGGATGAAATCATTGCCTTGTTTGCGTTACTTGTTTAAACACCTCATAGAAATCGGAGTCTCCCGCCTTCACCTGCGACCGCAGGTCTCCCATTGCCTTGATGACACCATCCACCATGATACACTGGCGGTCACACCACAGCACCTCTTCCATATTGTGTGTCACCACGACGATGGTGGTGCCGCGTGCCGCCACAGCGCGGATGATATCCCATATCTGCTCCCGGGCAACCACATCCACGCCGCTGGTGGGTTCGTCCAAGAACAAGACGGAAGGATCGTGCATCATCGCCGCCGCAAAACTGACACGCCTCTTCCAACCCAAAGGCAGCCCTCCGAACAGACGGTCGGCATAGTCCGCCAGACCGATCTTATCAAGCAACAGGTCTATTCGCCTGTTCGCCTCTTTCTTGCCTATACCATATATGCCGGCAGCCAAACGCAGGTTCTCGCGCACGGTCAAGTCCGTCGGCAGGCAGTCACGCTGACTGACATAGCCGATGTGGAATTTTATTTTTTCGTAATCCTTGTTCAGGTCGATGCCCGCGATCCTGCCTGTGCCGGAAGTCGGCTCGGACAATCCGCACAGCATACGGATGGCGGTTGTCTTGCCGGCTCCGTTCGCCCCGAGGAAACCGAAGATTTCGCCTTTGCGCACATGGAAACTGATATGGTCAACGGCGGTGAATTTGCCGAAACACTTGGTCAACCCATCCACCTCTATTATATTCTCCTCCTTGAGTTGGCCGTCGGTACCATAGGCTGCAATTCCCTCTGGCGGCAGAATCTCGGATGGTTTGCCCACCCGCACTATCCTTCCGTCCTCTATCAGGGCTGCGCGGTCGCACATCATAATCTCGTTGCGGTACGGAGAGGAGAGGATAATGGTCGTTCCGAATTGCTTGTTAAGCAGTTCCAGGCAGTCTATCATATCCTTGCGTGAAGTGGCGTCTATACCTGTAGTCGGTTCGTCCAGCATCAGCAGGCGCGGCTTATTGATCAGGGCGCAGCAAAGAGCCAGTTTCTGCTTCATGCCGCCGGAGAGGTTACGCGCCAGGCGGTCGGAAAACGGAGCCAGATAGCGGTAGATAGGTTCAATCATCGGGTCATTTCCGTCAAACGGGAGTCCGAACAAATCGGTATGGAAACGGATATTCTCCTCTATGGAGAGGTCCATGTAGAGGGAGAAAGTGGATGGTACAAAACCGATAATTTTGCGTATCTCCTGCTTGTCTTTCACAAGGTCGAATCCAAAGATATTGGCACTGCCACTATCGGGCTTCATCAGCGTGCATAAGATGCGCTCCAAGGTCGTCTTGCCTGCTCCGTCGGCACCATAGATGCCAAACTTCTCCCCTTCGGCAATGTCAAGACAGACTCCGTCAAGAGCCGTGACTTTGCCAAAACGCTTGGATAACTCCCTTATGCTGACCGAACCGTTCATTTTGAGGTATGTCCTATCAATTAAAATACACTTCGCCTAAGACGCCCGCTTTCAAGTAACCGTCATTCTCCACTGTGATTTTCGCCTCATAGACGAGGTTGGAACGTTCATCATCCGTCAGAATGGTTTTGGGAGTGAACTCGCTCTCGTCAGATATCCAGACAATCGTCCCCTCATACTCGCGGATGCTGTCTTTCCCGTAGTTGGCAATCACCTTCACTTTCTGCCCGACTGCGATGTCACGCAGTTGCGGTGAAGTGAAATACGCCCTCAAATAGGCATTGTCCGTATCGGCTATCTTAAGCACCGTGCGACCCGCCACCGCTATCTCACCTTCGGAAGCGTACTTGGCTGTCACCACGCCGTCTGTCGGGGAAACGACGTGACATTTCTCCATCAGGGTGCGGACACCTTTTATCTGGGCATCCAAGCTCTCCACATTGCCGGTGGTGGCATTATTGGCATTGGTAATGGTGGCACGCACAGCGGCGGCCTGACTCTCCAGCACGGAAATCTCCGTCTCGAGGTTTTCCTGCTGTTTGCGCGGAGCCGCACCGGACTCAACCAGACGTTTTGTGGTTTGCAAGTCATCCTTCAACTTGGCAATCTTCTGCCGCATGGCGGCTGTCTGCACCTCCGCATCCGACTGCACCACAGCGGCCGCTCTCTTGGCTGCCTCAAGGTTGTCTCTCTGAACGGTGAAAGTGACAGTATCGGTCAGCGCCAGTTCCTGACCCTTGACCACCTTATCGCCTTCTTTGACGTAGAAGGCGAGAATCTTGCCGTTATTCTCCGCGCCGACACTGACGGAAGGAAATTCAAACACCCCGTGCGCATCCGGCTCGTCGCCGCCGCAAGAAACCAACGCCGCACCCAATACAAGGGCGAGGGCGAATCTTAAAGTTTTTATCATAGTCATGTCTATTATTTTCACTGCTCCTCCATTTCCACCTTCTCCTGCCTGTAAAGGGCCTGCAGCAGTTCTATCCGGTGGATGCTCTTCTGCAACGAGGCGTGCGCCTCGTCGTTTATCTTTTGCAACAGGTCGGAGGCGTCAATGACGCCGCTTTCCATCCGTTCTTCCGCTGCGACACGGACATCGGTGCGAAGCCGGAGTATCTCGGCGTCGTCCTCCAATGTCTGACGAAGGAATTGTATCTCCTGACTGACACCTGTATTAGCAAGGCGGGTCTTGAAATTCAGCAGGTCCCTCTGCAAATCCAATTCGCGCATCTGATTATAAATCACAGCCTTGTCATTCTTGCGGGTATAGAGCGGACCAAGATTGAATTTCAACTGAATGCCCAATGCGGCATTGAAAGACGGGTCATGGTCAGTCAGTCCTTTGAAAATATTCCTTCCGGGATAACCGTAATATGCGTCAGCGATGAAATTAATTTTAGGTGACAAATTGACATTGAGTTTCTTCATCTTGAGTTCCAGCGTCTTCCGGCTGCTCTCAATGAAAACGTATTCAGGACGTAAAGAGACCGTCTCCGGCTCGTCCGGTGTTATCAACTCCTCTTCGCTCAAGTCCATCGATGTCAATAAAGATAGCGACAGTCGGGATGATGCAATATTCGTCTCTATCAATTTGATTTGCTGTCTCGCCTCTTTGACCTCCGCCTCCACAGATTTGAGGTCCATTGCTGACAGCTCGCCCTCGTCAAAGATGGACTGCATCTTGGCGAGGTTGCTTTCCAGCACCTGCATCCGGCCCCGGGCTTGCTTGAGCCGCTCTTCAAGGAGCAAAACAGAGAAATAGACCTCATCCACCTGACGTTGCAGTTCATAGAAAGACACTTCCAACTCCGCCTCATTCTTGTCGGCAGTGGCTTGCGCCATTTTCTTGTCAAGCGCGGAGACGCCACCATCCCAAACAGATTGAGTAAGAGTGGCATTAACCTTGTATTGCCAGGGCTGCTCTGCTTTTCCTGTCATATCAATCATGTGACCTAACCCTCCAAGCACCTCGGCAAGGTCTTCCGCATCGGTCGCATTGCTCAACCAGGCTCCGCTTCCTCCTATCTCCAAACGAGGCAGCCATGCGAGGGAGGCGTTGTGTACATTGCATTCCTTCGTGGCTTGGATAAGGTCGTATCGGCTCACAAGCGGATAGTTCTCACGAGCCTTGTCACGGCACTCCTGAAGAGTGACCGCGGCGTTCGCAGAGAATGCAAAGGCCAAAATAACCGAAAATATGGCGCAGAATTTTTTCATTGATTAATTGTTATATCGCTCCTTTTTAATTGAAACCCACGAAGTTACACTTAAGGCGGACTCCATAAATTCATTTTACGCCTTCAAGGTGGCACAGAACCCCATGACCATCTGTAAGGCCTCAATTTTCTCCAACCACAACGATTACGTTTTGTTTTGGACTGAATTCAGACGCAAAGTTACACAATTTTCATCATACACAATGAAAAATTCTACTTTTTTGTAATTGTTTCATTTTTCTGTTTTTTTTGTGGTGGTGAATGTCAGTTGGTCGGCGAAAACACTAATATTTGGCGTTTGATTTTAGAACGGATATCCGATTCCGAAATTGAACACGAGGCCGTTGCGCCAGAACTTGGGGATGTTGTAATAGCCGCTGCGTCCGGTGTCGTATGGTGCGTGGATGGCGATGCCGATGTCGAACCTGATGACTATCGACTCATAGTCGAGGCGCAGGCCCATTCCCGTTCCGAGTGCTATCTGTTTCAGGAATGTCTCCGCCTTATCTCCAAAGCGGTGTTGACGGCACGGCTTCTGTCGCGGTAGTTGTTATAGTCGAATGAATATCTTATTAAAGGGACGAACTCGTTGTTGCGGACGCTGTAATCGACGCCACCGTACAGTTTGTGGATGCCGTAGTCGCCGGAGATGTTTTCGTTCAGGTAGCCGAGCCGGTAAACCGTCTGTCCGTTGTATTTCCGCGCCCATTCGCCGATTTGCATGTACGGGAAGTTGAGGGCGAAGTCCGCACCGAAGAGGTACGTGTCGTTCCTCGACGGGTCTTTCAGCTGCTTCCTGTTGAGGTTCCAGTAACACGCCCCCTTGAGTTTGACGGTGAAGATGTCGTTGCGTCTGAAGAGATTCTGTCTTGTCAAAGAGGACGCCGACATCTATCAACGCACTTGCTTCAGCCCTGCCCACCTCGAGCATCAACGCCATCTGTTCCATGGAAAACCTCACATTTTCCATAGAGACATCTTCGAGGTCAATGGCAAACGCCGTGCTGTCAGAAGACTCTTCCTCGTCATCCGGATTGAGAATGAGTGACACGTCGGCATCTTTGATGAATGCGTCAGTTATCCCGAAACATTCCTCGCTCAAGCTGAAAGCCTTGATTCCGGCGGAAAGATACCCGATGTTCCCGTCAATCGTGAGATATGGAACCAGATCGCCGGTATGTGCGACAACATCATTGGTTTTCAGCCAGATATTTCGTTTCCTTTTTGCTTGAGGCATTATAACCGTTCTTAAATCAGTCCGCAAAGTTAGATTTTTTTCTCACACCAAACCTTTCCTGACCAAATTTTTATTTGTCTGCGTGTCACTCTGAAAATTTGTGTACTTTTGCAAAAAAGATTTTTATGGCTAAAAGAAAAGTACCGCACACATACGTAATCATATTTTTCATCATTGTGCTCGCCGCAATGCTGACGTGGTTCATAAAACCCGGAAGATATATCGGCGGCACATTTTATTTTGAAAACGAGATACCAGTTGAAAATCAAGGTGATTTCAACCCCGAACCGCAGACGTGGCAGGTGTTCTCGGCACTTTTCGACGGCTTCGTGGAGCAGAAATCGATCATCGCGTTCATCCTGATAATCGGCGGCGCATTCTGGATCATGAACAAGAGCCGAGCCATCGACATGGGGATCTTCTCATTCCTGAGATTCACGAAACGGCTTGAGAGCAACAGGGTCCTCGGCGCGATAGGCGTTGACAACATCATCATCGTATTGATAATGCTGCTGTTCAGTTTCTTCGGCGCCATCTTCGGGATGAGCGAGGAATGCATCGCCTTCGTGGTCATCGTCATACCGCTCGCTATATCAATGGGTTACGACAGCATCGTCGGACTGTGCATGGTGTATGTGGCGGCGCACATCGGTTTCGCCGGTGCGATATTGAACCCGTTCACCATCGGGATAGCGCAGGGAATCGCCGGCGTGCCGCTTTTCTCCGGGATAGGCTACAGAATCTTCTGCTGGGTGATAATCAACATCTTCGGAATCGCCTTCGTTCTGAAATACGCACATAAAGTGAAGAGAAATCCAACCTCCTCGATAATGTTCGACGACGATGCTTATTGGAGAAGAAACGCCGCTGCGCAAGGCGAGGAGTTTGAAAAATACGTTCCTAAAGCGGCGTGGTTCGTATATGCCTTCCTGCTTGTCGCGATGGTTCTGTTCTCGTTCAAAAATCCGTCAACGACATTGAAAATCGGCGCGGGCGAGATGACACTGCCGATTATTCCCGTGCTGACTGGCATCTTCGCGGTTGCCGGCGTCTTTTCGTTGAGGAAAACAGTTCATAAATTCATCCTGCTTCTCCTCACCTACACCATCTTGTATCTGATCATCGGCGTGATGGGTTACGGCTGGTATGTTGGCGAGATCGCCACGTTGTTCCTCGCCATGGGAATCTCGGCGGGCGTGGCTATCGGCAAGAGTGCCAGCGACATAGCGGGACTCTTCGTTGAAGGCATGAAAGACATCCTGTCGGCGGCGATGGTCGTCGGCCTCGCCGGAGGAATAGTGATAATTTTGAAGAACGGAGGCGTCATCGACACGATATTGTACGGGCTTTCCAAGTCGATGTCCGACTTCGGCAAGGTGGCGTCGGTGGAGATAATGTACGGCATCCAGACGTTCATCAACGTCATCATCCCGTCGGGATCGGCGAAGGCCGCCATCACGATGCCCATCATGGCGCCGTTCAGCGACCTCATCGGCATCAGCCGTCAGGCCACGGTGACGGCGTTCCAGTTCGGCGACGGCTTCACCAACATGATCACCCCGACGTCCGGTGTCCTCATCGGCGCCCTCGGCGTGGCGAAGATACCTTATCAGAAATGGTTCAAATGGGTCTGGAAATTCATCCTCATGATGGTGATTTTGGGCGCGATACTGCTCATCCCGACGGTGACGATGAGCTTGGAGGGGTTTTGATTAGGAGTTTGAGGTAATTAGGTGTTTGAGGTAATTAGGTGTTTGAAGTAATTAGGTGTTTGAAGTAATTAGGTGGTTAGGTGTTTGAGATAGTTAAAATAAAAATCTGCGAGAGAAAATAAACATGGAAACGTTATTGAAAGTCAAGAACCTGCGTGTGTCCTTCCGTCATGACGGCGGTTGGAAGGAGACCGTGCACGGCATAGGCTTCGAGGTTTTCAAAGGGAAGACGCTCGGCATCGTCGGCGAGTCAGGATCGGGGAAGTCGGTGAGCAACCTCGCCGTCATGCGGCTGCTCAACGAGAGGCAGTCGCACATCACCGCCGACACCATCGAACTCGACGGCACCGACATCTCAAAGTACGACGAGACGCAGATGAACGACATCCGCGGGAAACGCATCGCGATGATCTTCCAGGAGCCGATGACATCGCTCAACCCCGTGTTCCGCTGCGGTTATCAGATCGTCGAAGCCATTCAAGCGCACGAAGACGTCACCAAGGAAGCGGCACGCGAACGCGTCATAAAGCTCTTCAAGAGAGTCATGCTTCCGCGCCCGGAAATCATATTCGAGAGCTACCCGCACGAACTCTCCGGCGGACAAAAACAACGCGTCATGATTGCCATGGCATTGGCCTGCAACCCCGAGCTGCTCATCGCCGACGAACCTACGACGGCGTTGGACGTGACGGTGCAGAAAGAAATCCTGAAACTGCTGAAAGAACTACAAAGCGACGGGGACATGGGCATGGTCTTCATCACCCACGACCTCGGCGTGGTGGCGGAGATAGCCGACCACGTCGCCGTCATGCACAACGGCGAGATAGTGGAATACGGCGAAGTGAGACAGATCCTCGACACCCCCAAAGACCCTTACACCAAAGGGCTTCTGGCGTGCCGCCCGCCACTCGACATACGGCTGCAACGCCTTCCCGTCGTGAAGGAGTTTCTCGACGGAGTGTGGAAAGACAATGATGATTTCACAGCGAAACTCATTGTCACACAAGAAGAAAGGAAAGAACATCTTGAAAAGTTATACCAACAGAAGCCGCTTCTGAAAGTGGAACATCTGAAGACATGGTTTCCTCTGCGGAAAGGCGTTTTCAACAGGACACACGACTATGTGCGGGCCGTCGATGACGTCAGCTTCGAGGTGTTCCCGGGCGAAACGCTCGGTCTCGTCGGCGAATCGGGATGCGGAAAGACTTCGCTCGGGCGTTCGATTCTAAGGCTGATAGAGCCTTCCGGCGGAAAAATTTATTTCGATGGAAAAGAAATCACCTCTATGAACGCCAACGACTTACGTCTGTTCAGGAAACAGGCGCAGATTGTGTTTCAGGATCCGTATTCCTCTCTGAACCCGAATATCACCATCGGCGATGCCATCGCGGAGCCGATGATGGTTCACGGGATAGAGAAAGACACCGCAAGACGCAGGGAGAGAGTATGCAGGCTGTTGGAGGAGGTCGGGCTTGAAGCGGCTCATTACCAGCGTTATCCGCACGAGTTCTCGGGCGGGCAGCGGCAGCGTGTCTGCATCGCGAGGGCGTTGGCGGTCAACCCGCGCCTCATAATATGCGACGAGTCGGTGTCGGCTCTCGACGTCTCGGTGCAGGCGCAGGTGCTCAACCTGCTCAACAGGCTGAAACGCGACTTCGGCTTCACATACATCTTTATCTCACACGACCTCAGCGTGGTGCGTTTCATGTCGGACCGCATCCTCGTGATGTACAACGGCAAGCCTGTCGAGCTTGGCGACGCCGATGATATTTTCAACAACCCGAAAAACGACTACACGAAAAAATTAATAAACGCAATACCGAAAATTAATAAAAAATGAAAACGATAAAAGAAATCTACAGAATCGGCCATGGCCCGTCGTCGAGCCACACCATGGGGCCGAGGTTCGCGGCGGAGCAGTTTCTGGCGCGTCATTCGGAAGCGAAAGCCTTTGAGGTAACGTTATACGGCAGCCTCGCCGCCACAGGCAAAGGCCATTTCACCGACAAGGCAATCATTGAAGTCTTGGAGCAACAAGCACCAGTCTCCATTTTCTGGAAAGCGAAGATAGTATTGCCATTTCACCCTAACGGAATGACATTCAAGGCCATTGACAGCAGCGGAGCCGTCACCGAAGAATGGACCGTGTATAGTGTCGGCGGCGGCGCATTGGCGGAGGAAGGACATCCGTCAAGGCTTCCCGACATATACGAGATGACGAAGATGACCGACATCATGAACTGGTGCGAGCGCACCGGCAAGCAGTATTGGGAATATGTCGATGAGAGCGAAAACGACAGATCCCTTGACGAACATCTGGCAAACGTATGGAACGCTATGAAGGAAGCCGTCGGCCGCGGACTCACCGCTGAAGGCCGTCTGCCAGGCCCGCTGAATCTCCCGCGCAAGGCGGCTCAATATCACATCAAGGCGCAGGGATTCCAGCATTCGATGCGAAGCCGCGGCATGATTTTCGCCTACGCCCTCGCAGTGTCGGAGGAGAACGCCTCCGGCGGCGTCATCGTCACCGCCCCGACATGCGGCTCGTGCGGAGTGCTTCCCGCGGTGCTTTACCATTGCAACAAGGCATACAACTTCGACGATACACGTATCATCAGGGCGTTGAAGACAGCGGGGCTTGTCGGCAACATCGTGAAGGAGAACGCCTCCATCTCCGGCGCCGAGGTGGGCTGTCAGGGCGAGGTCGGGGTGGCCTGTTCAATGGCGGCGGCAGCAGCATGTCAGCTCTTCGGCGGCAGCGTAGCACAGATAGAATACGCCGCCGAGATGGCTCTCGAACATCACCTCGGCATGACCTGCGACCCCGTCTGCGGACTCGTCCAGATCCCCTGCATCGAACGCAACGCCTTCGCCGCGGCACGCGCCCTCGACGCCAACGCCTTCGCCACCTTCAGCGACGGACACCACAGAGTGTCGTTCGACAAGGTCGTGTTCACCATGAACAAGACCGGCCGCGATATACCTTATTTATATAGAGAGACAGCAGAAGGCGGTCTCGCCTCCGGATACCAACAAATGAAATAGGTATTTAGGAGTTTAAGGTAGTTAGGTATTTTAAACTCCTTAAACTCCTCAAACAACTAATATCATGAAAAGACTATTTCTCGCAATACCAATCCAGACAGAGAACAACGGCTTCGCGCCGCTGCTGAACGACCTGAAGACACGGCTCTCACACGAGAAACGCATTAACTGGTCGATACCGAAAAACATACATCTCACGCTGAAATTCATCGGCGACACCTATCCGCCCGACGAGCCGAGAATCATCGAGGCTGTCGGCAAAGTCGTTGAAAACCACAGAAGTTTCGAGATGGATTTCAACAGGACAGGCGTCTTCGGCAGTCATTACGCACCGCGCGTGCTGTGGCTCGGGATGCAGCAGACACCGCAGCAACTCCTTGATTTGGAGGAAGACATCCTCACCGCGTTCGACAGCATCGGCTTCATGCGCGACCGCCAGAACTTCGTGCCGCACATCACGTTGGGCCGCATCAAAGACCTGTGCGAAAAACAGTATTTCTGGAAGGTCACCACGGCGATAGAACAGAAATCGTACATCCACCAGGAGGTGAGAGACATCATACTCTTCCAAAGCATACTGAGGCCTGAAGGCGCGATTTATAAAGTGCTGAAAAAATGGGAGTTAAACCCCTAAAACTATTGCGGGGTCGATATTCAACTTGCGGCTTATCTCCCTCGCCACCTTGAGCGTAGGCTCAGATTTGCCGGTCATGTACTCGCTGACACGGGAAGGACTCACGCCTAACATTTCGGCCAGACCTTTCTGCGTCAGCTTCATCTCCGACAGCCGGAGAATCATCACATCGATAAGTGATGGCGTGCCGACCGAAAAATGCTCATCGGAATAATCAGCGACGAGATTTGAAAGCAGCTCCAACTCAATTGAATTCGGATCGCCCGCTGGAGTGTCGTCGTTCACAAGCGAAAGAAGCTCCTCCACCCTTGAAACCGCCCATTCATACTGTTGTTCATTCTCAATCTTTGTCATAACTTATTATATATTAGTGATATCCTTGATTTTTTCATACTCCTCATGCCGCCCGATAAAACGCACGTAAACAAACTTTATCGTGAATTTTATCACAACGACCAACCTGTAAATATTCCCCTTGATGTTAAACACATAGTGTTGATTTCCAACGCTATCAACGCTGTTAAACGTCGATTTCACATCAGCGAAGCAACCCCATTCAGCCCTTTTGACAATCGAAACCCACTCCTGAACCGCCGTCCTCGACTTCGGCTCCTTCTCAATGTATTCCTTCAGTTTCTGTTCCGTAAAAATCCTCATAAATTCAAATTTTTGAAAATGCAAAATTACACATTATTTTGAAACATGAAATAATATTTTGAAATTTAAATTTATTTTTCCGAACATCCAATTTATGATTCCAACAACAATGTCATTTTGTCAGGTAATTTACTCAAAAAAAGAGGCGTTTCGGAAATTTTGTCAGTTATAAAATTTTCCTAAAAATTTTCTCTGCGGAATAAAACATTATCAATCAAAGAGTTGTTTGTATTTCCAAAAACAATATAATTTTACGGAATGCAAATTGACAGTCCGTCCGCGTCATCGGAAAAAATGGCGAAAAAACAATATAAAGATTAGAAATTAAAGTTAAAAAACACAAACAACGTTAAAAAACTAAAAAATAGGAGATTAGATTATGTTAGTAGCAAAAAGAACTTCGGATTTCTTCCCGACACTGTTCAACGACCTTTTTGAAAACTTCAATTACGGAATGCCGAAAACGAGCAGCCCGCAGATGAACATCATTGAAAATCAAGAGGAATTCAAGATTGAGATGAGCGTCCCCGGCCTCACGAAGGAGGATCTGACATTGAACATCGACAGCGACAACAACCTTGTCATTGAGATGGTGAAGAAAAGCGGCAGCGAAGAAAACAACAAGAAACAGCAGTACCTGCGCCGCGAATTCACGACCGCGCACTTCAAGGAGATGCTCGCTTTGCCCGACATCGTGAAAACCGAGGAGATCAGGGCGAAAGTCGAAAACGGCATCCTGGAGGTGACGCTCCCGAAAATAAAACCAGAGGAAAAAATCAAACTCACGAAAACGATAGAAATCGCTTAGCCGCACGGGAAAAGCACAGACTAAAACCTACAACGGAAAGGTTCGGAAAAAACATCCGAACCTTTTTTCCGTTTTTCTGTTATTCATTCAAATTAATTATTATTTTTAAACTTGACTTTTGTTTTTTTTATCCATAACTTTGCAGCGATTTTTAAACAACTTTTATTTAACATAAAAACAACAATTCGACATGACTTTCACTGCTGGCAACTTCCTACTCTTGGCTGGTTTTATCTTGATTCTCAGTATTTTACTTTCAAAAACAGGTTACAAGGCCGGCATTCCGGTCTTGTTGGTGTTCCTGTTGGTCGGAATGCTTTTCGGAGAAGACGGGGTCGGAATTCACTTTGAAAATTACACCATCGCGCAGTCAATCGGCATGGTGGCGATGTCGATTATCTTGTTCAACGGCGGCATGGACACGAAATACACCACCATCAAGCCCGTCCTCGGCCCCGGAATCGTGCTCGCGACCGTGGGTGTCTTGCTGACGACGCTGATAACCGGGTTCTTCATCCACATCACAAGCACATCATTCAACAGCCTCGTCAACGTGTCGTTCCCATACGCCGTGCTGATCGCCGCCACGATGTCGTCAACCGACTCGGCTTCGGTCTTCAGCATCATCAGGGCGCAGAAAATGAAGATGCACAACAACCTCCAACCGCTTCTGGAGCTTGAGTCGGGAAGTAACGACCCGATGGCCAACATGCTGACAATCGTGATGATACAAATCGTGATGAACAGCGGCGGCGGAGATGCAAGCGCAGTGAGCATCATTCTCACATTCCTGTGGCAGTTCGGCATGGGCTTGGTGATAGGGTTCGTTTTCGGCCGCAGCTATGTATGGCTGCACAACACGATAAAGCTCGAGAACAAGTCGATGTACCAGATCCTCATCATGGGATTCGTCTTCCTCACGTTCTCAATCACCAACATGATCAATGCAAACGGCTACCTCGCCGTCTATATCGCCGGCATCGTCGTGGGCAACGCCGGATTGGTCAAAGGAACGCCGAAAATCCGCATCTTCAAAAAGGAATACCCGCTTTTCGGAAGCAAGAAAATCATCGAGAAACGCAGCATCAACAAGCTCCTCGACGGGCTCACGTGGCTGGTGCAGATCGTGATGTTCCTCATGCTCGGCCTTCTCGTCGCGCCGCACAACATGATGGACATGGCATTCAACGCCATAATCCTCGGTTTATTCGTGATCTTCATCGGGCGACCGCTGGCCGTCTATCTCAGCCTCATACCTTTCAGGAAGATAGGATTCAAAGACAAAGCCTTCATCTCGTGGGTCGGACTGCGCGGCGCGGCGCCAATCATCTTCGCGACATATCCAGTTGTAGCCGGAGTAAAAGACGGCGAATTGGTATTCAACGTGGTGTTTTTCATAACGTTAATATCACTTTTGGTCCAAGGGACGACAATTCCTTTCGTCGCGAACATGCTTAAGCTGGGCGAAAAAGACGAAAGCGGCCCTGAAAACTTCGGCATCGAGATTCCCGACGAACTCAACACGATAATGGAGCAGCAGACTGTCGAGAAAGAGACAATCCTCAAAGACTACCCGCTCAAGAAAGGCACCCTCATCATGATCGTAAAACGCGGCGACCGCTACATCGTCCCGAACGGCAGGCTCATCCTGAAGAAAGGCGACCAGCTTCTCGTCATCTCCGAAAGCGGAGAGGAGGAAATCATGGAAAGCATGGAAAAGCAGCATAGCGACTTTATGAAGCTCAACTGGAACTTCAACATCAACATGTTAGAAACTGATGACGAAAAGCAATCATAGACACGGAAAAATCTTAAAATAAACATATTAATATGGTAAATTACAAAGACTTAGGGTTGGTGAACACACGTGCGATGTTCGCCAAGGCCGTCAGGGGCGGCTACGCAATCCCTGCATTCAACTTCAACAATATGGAACAGATGCAGGCCATCATCATGGCCGCGGTGGAGACGAAATCTCCCGTCATCCTCCAAATTTCAAAGGGCGCGCGCAACTATGCAAACCAGACACTTCTCCGTTACATGGCTGAAGGCGCCGTCGCGTACGCCAAGGAACTCGGCTGCGAGCATCCCGAAATCGTGCTTCACCTCGACCACGGCGACTCATACGAGCTCTGCAAGAACTGCATCGAGATGGGCTTCTCATCAGTGATGATCGACGGCTCGGCACTCCCATACGACGAGAACGTCGCACTGACGAAGAAAGTGGTTGAGTTTGCGCACCAGTACGACGTCACCGTCGAAGGCGAACTCGGCGTTCTGGCCGGCGTCGAAGACGAGGTGTCGGCGGCGGAGAGCCACTACACGAAACCGGAGGAAGTGATTGACTTCGTGACGAAGACAGGTGTCGATTCACTTGCAATCTCCATCGGCACGTCACACGGCGCATACAAGTTCACGCCGGAGCAGTGCACCGTCGATCCGAAGACAGGCCGTCTGCTTCCGCCTCCGCTGGCGTTCGACGTCCTCGAAGCCGTCGAGGAGAAACTCCCCGGCTTTCCCATCGTGCTTCACGGCTCGTCGTCGGTCCCGCAGGAAGACGTTGACATCATCAACAGCAACGGCGGCTGCCTGAAGGCGGCGGTCGGAATCCCTGAAGAACAGCTCAGGAAAGCCTCGAAGTCGGCGGTCTGCAAGATCAACATCGACTCCGACAGCCGTCTGGCGATGACGGCGGCCATCCGCAAGACCATGGCCGAGAAACCCGCCGAGTTCGACCCGCGCAAATACCTCGGCCCCGCCCGCGACCGCATGAAGGAACTCTACATGCACAAGATCATCAACGTGCTGGGGAGCAACGACCAGCTGATTGAGGGATGATTTGAGTTAAAAGTTAAGAGAGGAGAGTTAAGAGAAGCCGCCGACAGCGACGACATCAAGGCGAGGATTGAGGGGAATGTGATCGATTTCCTCAAAACATATCGTCCATAGTAACAACAGATTGGAAACGTCCGGAATACATGTTCCTGTCTAATCCGTAGGTTGTCACCAACGACAAATGAACTGATTTCCTGCAATTTGTATCTTCGATGAATCGTTCAACTTTTCTGCGGAGTTCAAGGTCGTAGTCTTTATTGATTGAAAAATCGTCAGCTGCAAATTTCATTTCGCACAGGTTGACCACCCTGTCGCTTCTGTCGAAGAGCAGGTCAACTTGTGCGTTGTTGTTTTTGCTGCGCCAAGGTGCGGCGACAACATCGACCGCGCCGAAACCCAACGCTTTTTTTATTTGTGACCGATGAATGAGACAGACATCTTCGAATGCCAACCCTCTCCATGTGTTCAACTCCGGCGTTCTGATGTTCTTTGTCCAAAAGCCCTCACACACATTTTTCTTGTCGATAAAATTCAGATAAAACAGTGAAAACATGTCAGTCAGTTTGTAATAAACGTCTCGTGCATTTCCTCCGAAGAATGTATAACTGCTGATAAAATCGCTATTTTTGAGAGATTGGAGCATCTTTGTCAGAAGCCCGTTATATGCGATTTGTGTCTTTTCGGCTATTTCCTTTCGGGTGAAGCCATTGCGTTTGGTACTCAGAAGCCGCACGATTTCAATGTATTTTTCAGAATTTGAAAACAATGAGCCATAAAGCCGCTCGAATTCTTTTTTAAGCCGGGCTTCTTTGGAGAAAAAGAGATTGTCGATGTTTTCCGGAAGGCTGTACCCCGGTTTCAGATAATCCAAGTAATATGGAATGCCGCCGAACACCATGTAGCTTTGCAGCTGGTCATAACGGTCCATGCTTATCCCTCTTGATTGGTAGAAAAGTTCGCATTCTCTCAAATTGAAAGGATGCAGATGCATTTCATGTGTGAGCCTTCCATACAAACCGCCTTTGTTGTTGATAATGTTGTCGTTCATCCATGATGCCGCCGAGCCGCAGACTATGAGCATGAGATCTGTCCGACTTGCGCCCCAGCCGTTCCAAAAATGTTCAAGGGCGGATACAAATCCCGATTTATATGTGTCCATCCAAGGTAATTCATCAATGAAAACTACCTGACGTGCATTGCCGTCGTGTTTTTCAAGCAGTGATTTAAGGCAGGCGAAAGCGTCGAACCAGTCTTGCGGGTATGCGTCCCAGTCGCCGCCATATTGCTGGATGCTTGAGCAGAAGGCTCTCAGTTGTTCTTTTTTCAATTCCGCCTTGTTGCCTTGGAAGTCGGCCGGGGATATTGCCGTGTGGTAAAATGAGAGTCGGCCCGAAAAATGTTCGCGGACGAGGAATGTCTTGCCCACGCGGCGTCTTCCATAAACGGCGACAAATTCCGGTCTGCCTGAGTTGTAAAGCCTTTCGAATTCTTTTTGTTCCGGTTTTCTTCCAATTATTTCTTGCATGGCATGTTGTTTTTCTGCCGCAAAAATAACAATAATTTCTTTTCGTGGACAAATTTTTACAAAAAAAGTGTCCACGAAACGTACTTTAAAGGCTTTCATGGACAAAAAAAACACTAAAAAAGTGTTCATGAACCTCGTTAAAAACGGTTTCGTGGACACTTTTTTCTATAACGCCGCTGCGATTTTCCTGATTTTGTTCAGGCGCGTGATGAGGTTCGGGTTTTTCCTTGCCGCATCTATTTCAAATTTGGCTTGCATTCTGACGAGGAATTCAGCGTCGATGTCCAGGGCTTTCCCTATAAGAAGCGCATAGTCTGTCGTCATGGCGCGTTTCCCGTTGAGGACTTCGTTCAGCACGGAATAAGAAATTCCTGTCGTTTCCGCCAATTTGCGTTGCGATATGCCGCGGTATTCAATCTCGTCTTTTACAACCTCTCCCGGATGTGTCGGGATGAAGGGCGTGAGGTTGTTGGCAATCATTTCGTCTGCTATTCCTTCGATGTGTGTCATGGTTTTAGCAGTCTTTACTTTTATCTATAAATCATCGCCGTTGGCTTGATTATGCAAATTATCGTAATACATCAAAATTTTGTATTTTCCATAATTCTCATTTATCATAAACCAAACTGAATTTTTTGAAAATTTTTCCATAAAGTGTGATAAATAATCAACGAAAACTTCTAATTTTTCATCGTCATTTAAATCATCAATATTTTTATTGTTTCCATATTTGTTATATACAAGACCCTGCATCTCTTTTATAATTGTTATTGAATCTATGGCTTGGTCAATCTGATAGAATGATGCTTCAAATCTTTTATTGTTGACACTCATTTCGTAAGATATATCTTCTTGTTCTGATATTTCATATTCTTTTAAAGAAATGTATCTTTGGTTATTACCAAATTGTTGACATAACCTATTAAAACGAATTTTAATATCTGTTTCACTCGTAGAATAAGCGTCTTCAACCATTATACGATAAACTTTGTTGTTGTTTGTAACAACGTGAATACGAACATCATAACCATTAAATTCCCCTTCCAAACAATCATAATCGTTGTTGTAATAATACCCTTTATTAATCAAGTTTTGCACCATTTCTCTCTTAGTACCATCAATTGGAATACCAAGAAACTTCGTAACTGTTGAAGTTATTTGAGTTTGTGCATTGACGAGAATGGAGACGCTAAATAATACAGTGACTGCTAATAATTTTTTTATTTTCATTACGGACATTTTTGTTTCCAAGTCCCATAGAAACATTTTTATTCAACACAAAAAGCGTGGAACTGTATGCCACACTGCAGATGAAGGTCGTAGGAAAAACCCGAAAACACAAACATGGAACAACAGCCCACGCAATATTGCGTGAAACCATTATGAAATCTTGTGTTTTCAAATGAAAATTTCCTACGTTTTCATCTACAAGATAAGCATAACGCTTCTATAATAAACCACGATTGGCGAACCAATCGGGTGCAAAAGTAATAAATTTTCACATAAACATTTGCATTTTTTGAAAAAATATTACTTTTGCAAAAAATTTTTAAAAATGGAGGCAACTGTTTTTAATCCGATACAAGTTCATCTACTTAAGATGTTCGCTCTTGATAGCACCCAAAGCGGTCTTGTTGAACTTAAGGACGTGCTTTATCGCCATTATTCGGCGCAAATGAATGCACAGCTTGAGGAAATGTGGCAAATTGGGGAGTTAAGCCAAGAACGTCTTGATGAAATCAACAAAATGGATTTGCATAAATTGCAATAAAGATTATGAGAATAGTTCTGGATACCAACTGCTTGATTCAGATTATCTCGCCACATGGCAAATATCACGATGTTTGGTTGTCACTTGTGGACGGCCAAAATATTTTGTGTATTTCAAATGAGATAATTGATGAATATGTTGAGATTTTAGAAAGATTGTTCAACCATAATTTGGCAGAGGCGGTTGTGAAAACGATAGTTAACAGTCCTTTTGTTGAGTCGGTTACTCCATTTTACAAATTTGAACTAATAAAAGCTGACCCTGATGATAACAAGTTTGTTGATTGTGCCATTGCAGCCAATGCTCGATATATTGTAAGCAATGACCGTCATTATGATGTACTTCGAAATATAAAATTCCCTCGTGTTGAAGTCCTTTCTTTGATTGATTTTACAAAGATAATAAAAAGTACTTTTTGATAAATTGGTACAGAGACGATTTTAAAGCATTAGATGATAATCTTTTCCTAATAATTTCTATCACCTCTCGTAAAACCTCATCTCATCAATGTATTTATAAACCTTTTCGGGAACGAAATACCTCACGTCGTGGCCTTCCGAAATGGCTTTTCTTATGAATGTCGATGAGACCTCAATCTCAGGCGCATTGATGACCTTAACTGACAGGTGATTGACTAACTCATTGCCGCTGAAGCCTTTGCGCGGATAGACAAGCAGATGGTAATACTCCAGAATCACTTCGTAATTCTTCCATTTCCTGAAACTTTCGAGGCTGTCCATTCCGCAGATAAGATAAAACTCGTGGTTGGGATAACGTTCATGGAGTTTCGCCAATGTGTCGATAGTGTATGACGGCTTCGGCATGTAAAACTCGATGTCGCAGACCTGAAACCGCTCGTCGCCTTCGACGGCGAGTTCCACCATGCGCAGCCGGTGTCGGTCGTCGAGCAACGTCTTCTTGTCTTTCAACGGGTTGTGCGGCGAAACGACAAACCAGATCTCATCCATGTCACCATATTCCGCCAAGTAATTGGCGAGCATCAGATGACCGTTGTGAACCGGGTTGAACGAACCGAAGAAAAGACCTATCTTTCTCATAGTGTGGAGTTTTGAGAGTGGAGTGTGGAGTTTTGAGAGTGGAGTTCCCAACTTCACTCTCAACTCTCAACACTTAACACTATAAAATATTGAACAGCTGCTCCTTGATTTTTTCGAGTTCGTCTTTCATCTTGACCACAAGTCGTTGAATGTCAGCATCGTTGGCTTTGGAGCCGAGGGTGTTGATTTCGCGTCCCATCTCCTGGGCGATGAAACCGAGTTTCTTTCCGGCACCTTCCTCGTCGATGCTTTCCATGAAGTAGTCGCAGTGCTTGCGGAGACGCACTTTTTCTTCGGTAATGTCTAATTTCTCAAGATAAAAGATGAGTTCCTGCTCGAAGCGGTTTTCGTCGTACTCACCGGAAGTCAGCTCCTGAAGATTTTTCTGGAGTTTCCCCTTGATAATCTCGTGACGGTTCTTCTCAAACGGCTCAACTTCAGCGAGATAGCCGAGAATCAGCTCGACGCGCTTGACCAGATCTTTCTTGAGGACGACACCTTCTTTGGCTCTGAAATCGTCTGTCATCTCCAACGCCTGAATCAATGTCTCCATGATTTTCGCGAGAAACTCATCGTCATAATCCTGGGTCGGGGCGACGAAGATTCCGGGCATCCTGAAAATGATGGAAGCCACGTCTTTTGCTTCCGGAATGTTGTATTCCCTTGATATTGAATTGATTTGCTCAAAATACGATGCAACGACCTCTTTCTCAACATGTGTGTTCTGCGCGACATCGGTGTTTGTGATGGTGATGGTGGCGTCAACTTTTCCTCTTTGCAGACGTGCGGAAATTTCATTTCGGTAGTCAAACTCGCTTGCCTTAAGTTCTTGCGGAAGTTTTAAGGAAAGGTCTAACTGCTTGCTGTTCAACGTCTTGATTTCCACGCAAATATTATTTGTATTATAAAGTTGCTCGGCTTTTCCGTAGCCTGTCATCGAATGAATCATACTTGAAAATTTTTCGCAAAAATATTAAATTTTCTTGTGCATAAGGTAAAAAATATTTTCAAAAGTTAGCCATTGATATGAAAAAATACTTAATTTTGCGGTCATAAATTAAATTTCTAAAAAATTACAATCATGGCAGAAGAAAAAATGACTTCTCAGTATGCGATGGAGTTGGAGGCCAGATACGGCGCTCACAACTATCATCCGCTTCCGGTAGTCCTCGCAAAAGGCAAAGGCGCCAAGGTGTGGGACGTTGAAGGAAAAGAATATTTCGATTTTTTATCAGCTTATTCGGCTGTGAATCAGGGACATTGCCACCCGGCAATCATCAAGGCGATGACCGATCAGGCGGAGAGGCTGACTTTAAGCTCACGCGCTTTCTACAACGACGCCCTCGGCCCGTGGGAGAAATATGTGACAGAATATTTCGGTTATGACAAGGTGTTGCCGATGAACACAGGCGCCGAGGCCGACGAGACGGCTCTGAAGCTCGCACGCCGCTGGGGCACCGTCTGCAAGGGCATCCCGAATGACGAGACATGCATCGTATGCTGCGAAGGCAACTTCCACGGCCGCACAATCACCATCATCACCATGTCGAACGACCCTGACTCGTATGCAAACTACGGTCCTCTGACACCTGGCTTCATCCGCATCCCTTACAACGACCCGGACGCTCTGGAGCAGGTTCTCGCAAAAGACGGCAAGAAGATCGCTGCATTCCTCGTCGAGCCGATTCAAGGTGAGGCCGGCGTGTATGTCCCGGATGAAGGCTATCTCAAGAAATGCTACGACATCTGCAAGAAATACAATGTGTTGTTCATGGCCGACGAGGTTCAATGCGGTATCGCCCGTACAGGCAAGATGCTCGCCTGCGACCACGAAGGCGTCCGTCCTGACGTGCTTATCTTGGGCAAGGCTCTCGGCGGCGGCGTGGTGCCGGTGTCAGCAGTCCTCGCCGACGACTACATCATGATGAACATCAAACCGGGCGAGCACGGCTCTACATTCGGCGGCAACCCTGTCGCGGCGAGAGTGTCAATGGCCGCCTTGCAGGTCATCAAAGACGAAGGCCTTATGGAAAAAGCCGATTACCTCGGAAAGATTTTCCGTGAGGAAATCATGAAGATCAAACACCCGATGATTCAGAAGGTCCGCGGTAAAGGTTTGCTCAACGCAGTGATTATCAAGCCTATGAACGGCAAGGAAGCTTGGGATGTCTGCCTCAAGATGCGCGACAACGGTCTGTTGGCAAAACCGACGCACCAGCACATCATCCGCTTCGCTCCGCCTCTCGTGATCACCGAAGAGGAACTCCGTCAGGCCATTGAAATCATCAAGAAGTCGATTATGGAATTCTAAGGTTTCACGCAGGAACAAGGAAGATAACAGAAATGTCAGGCGTCAACAAATCGTTGACGCCTTTTTGTTTGCGGTTTTTGAACAACCACGGGTTTTCAGTTTTGTTGTCTGGTAAAAGCACGCCTCTCCACACTTGAACTGTCAGAAATATACTGCGTTTCGGAAAGTGACATCTTCAAAATGAAACAGAAAAACAAAAAACAGTTCGGATTCGAGTCGGATGACAAGACTTTGGATGTGGTTTTTAAGCGATACACTTTATTTTTAACTATCGACAAATCAATGAGTTATAAAAACAAAAAAGGCTGCGGAAAAATTTTCCGCAGCCTTGGTATCGGGTAAGGGAATCGAACCCTTATTTCGACAGTGAGAGTGTCGTTACCTAA
>JAKSMX010000027.1 GCA_024400305.1 Bacteroidales bacterium
TGGCACGTTTGAAAACAATCTCGATGTCGGCGGCGTTGATGTTGATGCCGCTTTCAAGACAGGTGTCGATGACAGTCTTCGCGGTCTCGGCCATCGCCTCCGGCTGCATCGGGCGCGACACGTTGAGCATCGTCTCGAGCCTTGCGATGTGCGCCACCATCAACGCCGCCGTCTCCTTGTAGCCCAGCTGCCTGACGATGCTGCCGATCGAAGGGAAGCCGCTCTCAATCGACCGGCGCACCGTGGTGATGCCGGCCTCACGGACAATCGACAATGCCGCAGGTGTCAGCGTCTCCTTAGAGACAATCGATAGCGCGTTTTGCTCTGTCATAACCGTTCACGTTTGTCAATTGACCGTAGATTTTGTCGAAGTCCGTCGCCAGTGCCTGAATGGTGAACCTGTTGTCGAAATACCATTTGTTCGGCATCGAGGCGACCGCCAGCATGAATGCGTCAAGGTTGTTCATCAGCTCGTCGGAAGTGGCGGCGGTGATTGTCGGGTCGTCATAATGGGCGACGATTTTGGCGTTGAGCTTTTCCAGCAGCGACTTCATATACCTGAAGTCCGCCTTGCTGAAGCTGTCGCTGTAGTCAGTGTGTTTAAGGCGTTTGTACATGTCGGCGAACTCCAGAAGGCCGTTATACACCGGCATTGACGTTTTCCCTTCAGTCTTCGCCTTGGTTGACATTGACTGGAGAAGTGTATTGATCAGCGCATTCTTCTCCTTCTTCGTCAGCTTCAGAGCCTCATCGGTTATCTCTTTCAGTTCCATTTCTCCTCCTTTTTATCCCGTCGGCGGTGCGGCGGGCGCAGCGGGGGCAGATGTCGCCCCACACGCGCCTGTCGTACTCGCCTCCGCACTCCGGGCACGTCGCCCAGATCTCGTGGTTGTTGGTGATGTAAGACATCACGCATCCTCCTTCTTGGGTTCTACATAAAACGTCTCATCCTGCACCACGCTCAAGCCCACCTTTTTGAGATTCTCTTGTATGTCTTTGGTGTCGCGGTCGGCAAGCAGTTTGTCTTTAGCTGGCTCATCGACGGTGCGGACGTATGAAGGCAGAAACTCCTTCAGTAGGTTGGTGACAGCTCCCCATGTGAAGCCTTTCAAGGTCTTCAACTTCGGGGTGCCAGTGCGGAACCCGATGGTACCGTGGATGGTGTCGAGGCTCTTCTTTTTAGTGAAGAGGGTGTCTTTCTGCTCAACGGCGAATGTCTGGAGGACATCGAAGGCTTTCTCCTTCTCTTCTGCGAGCTTCGCCAGCTCATCCTGATACTTCTCACGAAGCCTTGTCATCTCAACATCCAAAGTCGCGTTGATTTTCTGAATGCGTGCATCTGCACGTGCGTAGTCGGCCATCGCCGATTCCATTGTTTCGTTGGTCACATTGCTGACCAGCACTTTCTTTTGTCTTGTCTGTGCCATGATTAATTGTTATTTGAATTTTGAAGGTTATTTAATTTTTGTTACTGAGATTGTCGATACAACCATCGACGAAAAATTCGCCGTCAATCTTATAGGTGGATCTGAGTATATATCCGTTATCGACGATAGTTTTGTTTTCCGACAGTATCTTTCTATCTTTGTTGATTTCGTCAATGATTACATCTTCAATGTTTTTTTGAGATCCGATGATTATAAATTTATCGACAACCGTGTTGGTTGACTTCTTGATGCCATTATATCCTGCATGTCTAATTGATACTAATGTGATTTTCGTTCTCTTTGTCATTTTTAATGGTTTTTAAAGGTTGTTTAATCTGAATTAAAATATTTCGAGGACGCGTCTCGGAGTATATCTCTCCACATAAAGCATTTCCGCGCGGATAAGTATATTGCCATTCATACGTATCTCGTTTTTAAATCTGTATATTTTTGGTATCTTCACGCCATTGCTGGAATGTACCGCAAACACGGCATCGTTCATTATAGTATCCAAGGCGGAGTCAATTTCGGCAGGATGGACAATCTTCCTGTTGTGTTTGATTATTTCGTCGTACGCCGCCTTCATCGCCTTGGTCTTGAGGTCGGTCAGCGTCCAGTATCCTTTCTCAAGGATATACATGAATTTCTCTTTTTCCATATTTGAATGATTTTTAAAGGTTGTTAAAAATTGGTTTCTTCATGATACTTGGTGTAGAATTCGTCATCAGTTTCAAGCGTGTGAAAATCATCTGGCAAGATGTTGAATTTTCGATACAAAATACCATCTTCAAATGCCTTGATATATGTCCTTTCAATAAAGATTCTTAAAATTCTCGAATCTAATGCATTGCCGGAGTTAGCAACAACTACGCCATTCGCAAAAGATTTTGCAATGCTTTTTATAATTTTTTCTCGTGTCATTATCCCTCCTTTTTCAATTTAGACATACCGTCGGTATCGATGATTTCACCCTCTGCACGCTCTGCTTGCGGCAGAACTCGTTGTAGATCCGCGTGAGCGTTGCGCCGTCAATGCGGTTGAAGTCGTGGTTCACTTCGGTCGGCACCAGTCCGGCTGCGCGAACCGCCACGCCTTTGATATAGTCCGCCGTGTGCTGGATGCCGCAAAGCTCCAGATAGCGGCCGATGGCACGCATCACGCCTTTGCGCTTGCGGTCAAGGTCGTCGCGGCGTTTGCGCTCCTGCGGGTTGCGGCGAAGCTCCTGCAGGTAACGGAGCATATCCTGAGCCTCGATGTAGCCGAGGTCTTTCAGGCTGTCGGTCCGGCCGTCGGTGAAGTCGCTGACGAAGCAGTGACGTCCGTCGTCGTCAAACCCCAGAGCCTTGAAGTTGAAGAACAGGCTTCTGCGCTGCTCGTCGGTCATTGTGTCTTTCTCTATTGTCTCCATGATGTCTTATTGTTACTGTATTACTGTTTAAGTCCTGTTTAATCAACGATTTGTGTCCGTATCAAAGCCCCAATACTCCTTTGCCTTCTCCGGATAGATGTCAATATGTTCGCCGCCGCCGTACCTCGACATAGGAAAAGCCCTGAATCCCTCGATGCGGAAATACACGTTGGAGTCTCTCCAGATGCGGCGTGCCGTGTTGCCTTCCGGCTGCCTGCCTTCAACATGGCTGATGTATATGAAAAGCTTCTCGCGGAATGTCTCCTTCAGCTGTTTGTATTCCGAGAACTTCAAGTCAAGGAACTGCACAGAGTCGATGACGATGATGTCGGGGCTTTTGTGGCGTTTCAGACGCGCCGTCAGCTCGCCGACATCCTCCTTTTCAAGAAGCACGAACCGCGAGCCGGCTTCCGTCATCTTCACGCGATCCATCGCCATCTGCATCGTCAGCGACAAGCCTTCCTCAACACTGTCGTATGCCACACGTCCGAAATTGGTGAGATACTTGGCGAGCTGAAGGGCGAACGTCGTCTTGCCGTTTTTTGGCGCGCCGTATATGAACCAAGAACCGGTGAGTTCCGGCGTGCCGATGGCGGATCTCCACTCACCGTCCAATTGGAGTGTGTTGAACCTCGCATCGGCCACGTTCTTGACTGAATAGGCGCGTTTCATGGCTATCTTGCGTTTTTCTTGTTGATTGCGAATACCTTTCTGCGGACACGGCGCAAATCGTCGTCGCTGTTGTCGATAACGGCCTTGATGTCGCTCCTTTCGGTCAGTCCGTTGGCCATGCACACCTCAATTATGTCCTGCTGCGATGTGGATTGCAGCCGGACAAACCTGCGACCGATACGGCTGAAAATCTCCTTGTAACCCTTTTTGTTGAGCCGGAGCCCCTTGCTGACTTTCTTTTCCAGATAGTCGGTCGCCATCAGGATGATGCCGCAGTGGTCTTCCAACTGGTTGTAAAGCGTGATGAAGAAGTAGAATACCTGGTCTGAAAGCTTGTCGGCCTCGTCCATGATGATGATCGGGCTGTCAAGGCGTTTCAAGGTCGAAACGATGTCGGCCATCATATCACCGACGGTGTCGCCTGCGGGGTTCCTGCCCATCTCGCGGAGCAACTCCTGCATGAAGAGCTTGCGGTTCCAAAACTCGTTGCAGCAAAGTATGAATACATTGGCGTTGCTCTCCTGGTAGTGTTTGGCCGCCGCCGTCTTTCCGCATCCGGCATCGCCGGTGATGGCCATCACCAGGCTGTTGTCCTGGGCGTCGGCGAACATCTCTGTCAAATCTTTAAAATTGGTTGTCTCCACAATGTGCCATGTTTTGTTTTTGAGGTTGAGTTGTGCCGCAAGGCCGCGCCACATCTCGTCGCTGATAAGCTCCCAGTTGCCGTTCATAATCTGCGACACCGTCGCCGGGCTGATGCCCTTGAGCGCGTTGGCCGCCTTGTTTTGGCTCCCTTTCACCCTGATGAAGGCGTCGAGTGCCTCTTTGATTTTTTGTTTTTCCCTGACTTCCATAATGTTTAACTTTTAACTGTTTAATATTTAATTCTTTAATACCTGTCTTCGACATCTGAAGTCATAAGCTGCGAGACTCGCTTGGTCATGCGCCCCACGTCCTCACGCGCCAGGTTGACGCCTTTCGGCTTCGGCATGTTCAGGCCGTGCTGCGCAGGGTGCATGCCGTGCTGTTCCATAATATCTTCTATGCTGTCAACCATATTGACGCGCAGCCGTTTGTTGGCCAGCTCGGTAGCTTTGATGAACTGGTGGTCAAACTCGGTCTGCTCATCCTTGGCGCGGTGGATCTCGATGTATTTCTGCGCGTATGTCATAAAGCGGTAGCCTTTCGCGTCTTTGGTGTAGAGTGCCACGATGCTCATGTCGTTGAGGTCGTAGCCGACATGGAATTTGCGGTCAACGTTTTCGCGCAGGAAGTCGAAATCAGGCATGCCGTCCGATGTGAGAACCTCCCACCGGTAGTCGCGCTTCTTGACAGTCTTGGTGATGCCCGATGCGGTGTAGGTGTTAGGCACGGGGTCTATCACCCCGAACATGTCGATCATCTCAAGCACGCCGACCTTGGTTGTGGCGTTGTTGACGCTCTCCTCGTACATCCTGATCCGCGGGATGCCGGTGTCGAAATGCTCGGCATTGTTCCATTCCTCGCGGCGTTGCGCGTAGCGTTTCTTTATCTCATCAAGCGTGGGGAGGTTGTTCTTGTTGGCCATGATGAACTCGTAGTTCTCGCGGCTCTCGTTTCTCTTTGTTGTGATGTTCTGTCCGGTGAAGTACCAGTCGCGGTGAAGGAACTGCGCCTGGAAGCGTCCGAACGCCGACTCGATGGTTTTTGATTTTCCGTTATACGGCGCGGTGGGTATGTTGAGGTGGGCGAGCTTGCCGAAGAAGTCGCCGGAAGCGAGCTTCTTGTGTCCGCCCTGGTTGTCGTAGCGAATCTCGTTGGGTCTGCGCCCCGCTTTCTGCATAGCCATCCTATAGGCGAAGTATTGGGCCTCGAAATCCTCCGAATCGCTGATATGGTAGCCGAGCAGCACCTCCGAATACACATCCATCACCTCATATACATTGCAGGTGGCGATTTCGCCTTTGTCGTTGCGGTAGTAGTAGTTGAGCTTCGTGCCGTCGCCGTACCAGATTGAGTCGCGACGTGTCGGAAGCAACGTCTTTTGCTGGCGTGTGTATTTCTCCTTGCTCTTCAGCTCGCCGTAGCGCATACCGTACCATAGAGGCTTTATTTCAGGGCGGTTCAGGAAGGCGTATATGGTCTGTTCGCTCTCCACGCGCTTCCAGTCTTCGCGTTTCTCCACCTCATTGTTGTATTCGACAAACAGCTGCTGTATTGTGAGCTTTTCGATCGGGGTGGCAAACCTCGCTATGAGCCAGTATTTTGCCTCTTCTGTGAGCTTGGCGCTGTTGGTCTTGCCATACAGCCCGGTAACGAGCGACTCGTAGCCTTTCTTGTGGTATTCGTCGTATTTGCGCTCCATCGAGCGTGAGTTCGACGGCAGATGGCCTGGGTGGTCTGCGTTGAGGGCTTTGGCCTGCATCACGCACTCGGCGAAAAAGTCTTTTTTGGTCTTACGCCTGCCATTGGCGGCGCGGGCCGTAACCTGGCGTTGGTAAACACGGCGGAACATGTTGAGGATCGAGGCCTCGTTCACATACTGCGCCTGTGTGTCTTCTGGCAGATGGAGTGTCTTGCCGGTGCCGTCAGTGTAGGTGTATGCGCGGAAAAACTCGCGTGCCTGATCGTCGATGACAACATCCATAAACGACTGCTTCTTCTCCTCCTCGTCTATCCTGCCGAATTTAGCCTCAATAGCAGCGCGGCGGTCGGGTCGCCTGATCGACTTCACATCTATTAAGGTGTTGCCGTTGATGCCACGACAAACAATCTTTAACTGGCTATCCTTACTATCATGATTAAATTGGTTGTATGATAGTCCGGCCGCCATCCAGTCGTTAACACTTATTGCCAATATGTCGCCGTATTTCTGATACATTTCTGTTTCCTTTCTTTTGCCCGGAAGGGCGGAGTCGAACCGCCTTCGTCCCATTGTTACATCCTGTTGCCTCCACAGGCCGGCATCCGGGTCACCGAGGCTTTTTAGTGAACGTGATTGTGATTATTCTTTATCTTGCGGTTCTCCCTGCGGAACGCCATGCACGCGACGGCGCCTATCGCGATTGTCGCAATGTGGTGTACCGCGCCGCAGAAGATCACCCCGTATGCCGCCACGGCCGCCAGAACGCCGAATGTCCAGCCGAACGCCGTGTTCATTGCCAATTCGATTTTTGTGTCTCTTTCTGTCATATTACCTATTATTTAAATTGTTGATTGAATTCCGTTTAATCGTTCCTCGATTCCAAAAGCACGCCGCCGTTGGCCAGCGCGTACATCCGCATCTTCTTCGCGGTCGCACTGTGGCGGCGGTAGTTGAGCGCCTGGCTCACGTTGGGCTGCGTCACACCGAACACCTCCTGCATCTTCTTGCTCACTTCCGGACTGACAACTATTTTCTTCATCATTTCGATTTTTTTATTATTTTTGTCGCCGTTGTTATTTCATAACAACATTGCAAATATAGAAGTTTATTCTATATGTTCAACAAAAATGTTGAATTTTTTCAAAAAAATATTTTTGATATGGAAAGAAAGATTGATAGATTTGATAAGTATATGAAATACAAGGGGTTAAACGACAACAAAGTTACCGTTCAATTATCCTTGTCAGTGGGTTTAATTGGAAAATCGCGCCAAAAAGGGAGGGATTTATCGGATGCAGCTATAGAAAAAATATTGAATTTTTACGCCGATTTAAACAGAAACTGGCTTCTCATAGGTGATGGTGAAATGCTTAATAGCGGTGAAGATATAGCTACACCTACGAGAAACCGGGGTGATGATCTTGCTGATGCATATAGAACTATTATAGAAACTCAAAAACAGCTTATAAAGTCGTTAGAACGCCAGATTGAGTTGCTTGAAGACAGGTTGAATGATGAGAATCGGGGGGGGGCAGGCAAAGCAGCTACAATGGCAGGATAATACAGAAAAAAGTGCTTTTTTTATGGCAAAATTACAGTAAATAGCTGATTATCAACAGATAATCGGCTTTTTAATTTGCACGAAAATGGGAATAAAGGGTGGTCAATCCGCTAAAATACGGTATTTTAGGGGTTGTTTTTGGCATTAAAGGTGCTTAAATTGGTGTTTTTTGCGCTCACTTTTGCGCCTAACTTGCGCTTAACTCGGTATTTTTGCAATTTCTGGGTAAAAGAGAAACGGCCTCCGGGTGTATGTCCGGAGGCCGTTTCTGGTTGGCTTAAACGCTCGTTTAAACGGCGTTTTTGTATCGTTTAAATGGTGCTAAAGCGTTGTTTTTAATGGTGTTTTTAGCTGTTTTGGTGGTCGAAGCCGGCGTTTATTATAATAAGGTTGTCGCATAGTTGAGCTTTTCATGCAATTAATTATAGCAAAACTGCGCAAAATTAAAGCAAATTGTACTTTTTATTTTTTATCCCTCAAATATAAAGCGTTGTAAATCAAAAATTTGCGCTTTTTAAAATGTACTTTTTAATTTATACCCCATAGATAACATATGAAGGCAAGACCTTGACAGAACTAAAGAAGGACTTCAAGAATGCGATTGACGACTACATCGAACACTGCAAGGAAAACGGACTGGAATTCCACAAGTCGTACAGTGGCAGCTTCAACATCCGCATTCCGATTGACCTTCATGCCAAAATTGCCGCAATGGCACAATCTGAAGGCATATCACTCAACGCTTTCGTGAAAGAAAGCCTTATGAGGGCGGTCATGTAAAATTTTCCAATCTTTCCGTTTTTCATGCGCTATAATTTCTTATTTTTGCGCATTGAAATTTTTTGATTATATGATAATCTTTTTCGAAACTAAACAAAAGACAATCATCGCAGTACAATGCGCTGAAAATCCTTCGGAGCAGGATATTACAAAATTCATCTGGCTTTTCGGTGAGGCGAAACAGATTGATTCACAGTCTGTTGAAGGTTATTTCTTCGGCCCTCGCCGTGAGATGATAACCCCGTGGAGCACCAACGCCGTGGAAATCACGCAGAACATGGGCATCAAAGGCGTGACCCGCATCGAACAATATTTCAAGGTTGCGGAAACAGACAACAGCTTCGACCCCATGCTTCAGGCGAAATACCACAACCTCGACCAGGACGTGTTTTTCGTTGACCTGAAACCCGAACCGCTCAAGTATATCACTGATATTGAGGAATATAACCAGAAGGAAGGCCTCGCTTTGAGTCAGGAGGAAATCGATTATCTGAAAGGCGTCAGCAAGAAGATCGGACGCGGCCTCACCGACTCCGAGGTCTATGGCTTCGCGCAGGTGAACTCCGAGCACTGCCGCCACAAGATCTTCAACGGCTCGTTCATCATCGACGGCAAGGAGATGCCGGAGACACTTTTCGCGCTCATCAAAAAAACCTCGAAAGTGAACAGGAACCGCCTCGTCTCGGCATACAAAGACAACGTGGCGTTCATCCTCGGCCCGAAGGTGGAGCAGTTCGCGCCGGCGACGCAGCACAAGGCCGACTATTTCAGAATCAAAGACATAGACACTGTTATCTCGCTCAAGGCGGAGACGCACAACTTCCCGACGACGGTCGAGCCGTTCAACGGGGCGGCCACCGGCACCGGCGGCGAGATTCGTGACCGTCTCGCCGGCGGACGCGGTAGCATCCCGCTGGCTGGCACCGCCGTGTATATGACATCGTACCCCCGCAACGACAGCTCACGCGAGTGGGAGGACAGCTTCAAGGAACGCCCGTGGCTCTACCAGACTCCAGAAGAACTGCTCATCAAGGCGTCGAACGGAGCCTCCGACTTCGGGAACAAGTTCGGGCAGCCGCTCATCAACGGCTCGCTTCTCACCTTCGAGCATTCCGAAGGCGATGGCGGCGACTTCGGCTACGACAAGGTCATCATGGAGGCGGGCGGCATCGGCTTCGCCCCCGTTGACGACAGCATCAAGGAAGACCCGGAGCCGGGCGACCTCATCATAGTGCTCGGCGGCGACAACTACCGCATCGGCATGGGCGGCGCGGCCGTCTCGAGCGTCGGCACCGGACAATACTCCAACGCCATCGAACTCAACGCCGTGCAACGAGCCAACCCGGAGATGCAGAAACGCGTCGCCAACGTCATACGCGCCATGGTCGAGAACGACAGCAACCCCGTGCGCTCCATCCACGACCACGGAGCCGGAGGACACCTCAACTGCCTCTCGGAACTCATCGACAAGAGCGGCGGCGTGGTGTATGTTGACAACCTCCCCGTCGGCGACCCGACACTTTCCGACAAGGAGATAATCGGCAACGAATCGCAGGAAAGAATGGGACTCCTTGTGAACAAGGCAGATACGGAAGTCATACGACTCACGGCGGAACGCGAACGCGCACCTTATTATTTGGTGGGCGAATCGACCGACGACCAGCGACTCCGCTTCATCCGCAAAAACGGCGTCAACCCCATCGACCTCAGCCTGTCGGATTTCTTCGGCAGCGCACCGAAGACCGTGCTGACCGACACCAACATCGACTATCAGTTCAAACCTATTGAATATAAATCAAACAAGTTCGTCCAGTATCTGCAAGACGTGCTTCAGATTGAAGCCGTGGCGTGCAAGGACTGGCTCACCAACAAGGTTGACCGTTCCGTCACCGGACGCGTCGCCATGCAGCAGTGCGCCGGAGCCATACAGCTGCCTCTCAACAATTTAGGCATCATGGCTCTGGACTACCAAGGCGTGCGCGGCATCGGCACGGCGTTGGGACACGCTCCCGCGGCGGCGTTGATTTCACCTGAAGCAGGCTCGCATCTCTCCGTTGCCGAAGCACTTACCAACCTCGTCTGGGCACCAATCGAAGAGAACCTCAAAGGCGTCTCGTTGAGCGCCAACTGGATGTGGCCCGCCAAGAACACCGGCGAGAACGCACGTCTCTACAGGGCGGTCAAGGCGTTGAGCGACTTCTGCCTCGCCCTCGGCGTCAACGTCCCGACAGGAAAGGATTCATTGTCAATGACTCAGAAATATCCTAACGGACAGAAAGTCCTCGCACCCGGCACCGTCATCGTGACGGCAGCCGGCGAAGTGACCGACATCAAGAAAGCCGTCAAACCAGTCTTGTGCAACGACAACGACACCAAACTGCTTTACATCGACTTCTCAAAAGACAGCTTCAAACTCGGAGGCAGCAGCTTCGCCCAGACGTTGAGCAAAATAGGCGACGAGACCCCTGATGTAAAAGACACGGAATATTTCAAGCTGTGTTTCAACACTTTACAGCAACTCATCGAAAAAGGTTTGGTTCTTGCCGGACACGATGTATCGGCCGGCGGCCTCATCACCACCTTGTTGGAGATGACATTCGCCAACTGCGAAGGCGGTCTGAAAGCTGACTTCAGCGCATTTAAAGAGAACGACCTCATCAGCGTGGCGTTCAGCGAAAAACCGGCAGTTGTCATCCAAATAAAAGACAGCGTCGTTGAGAAGATCCTTGATGACAACAACATTGAATATCAAATCATTGCAACGCCGACAAACGAGCGTGTCATTGCACTGAAGAAAGGACAGGAGAATTACAGTCTCGACATCGACACCCTGCGTGACCTTTGGTACAAGAGTTCGTACCTGCTTGACGCGAAACAGAGCGGCGAGCAGAAAGCCCGCGAGCGTTTCAAGAACTACAAGAAACAGGATTTGCGTTACGACTTCGGTCATTTCACCGGCAAGGCGGCAGACCTCGGCATCGACATGCGCCGCCGCACCCCGTCGGGCATCAAGGCGGCCATCATCCGCGAGAAGGGTGTCAACGGCGACCGTGAGATGGCGTATGCGCTCTACCTCGCAGGCTTCGACGTGAAAGACGTTCACACCACCGACCTCATCAGCGGAAGGGAAGACCTCACCGATGTCAACATGATTGTCTTCGTCGGCGGCTTCAGCAACTCCGACGTCCTCGGCTCCGCTAAAGGCTGGGCTGGCGCGTTGCTCTTCAACGAGAAGGCGCGCAACGCCATCATGAACTTCTACAAACGTCCCGACACCATGAGCCTCGGCGTGTGCAACGGCTGCCAGCTCATGACCGAACTGCATCTCATCTACCCGAACCACGACGAACACGTCAGGATGCTGCACAACGATTCGCACAAATTCGAGTCCGACTTCGTAAATGTCAATATCGGCTACAGCAACAGCATCATGCTTTCAAGTCTGAAGGGCCGTCGTCTCGGCGTGTGGATCGCCCACGGCGAAGGCAAGTTCAACTTCCCGTATTACAAAGACAAATACAACATCGCGATGAGCTACAGTTTCGACGAGTATCCCGGCAACCCCAACGGCAGCGACTGGTCGGTGGCGGCGATATGCTCCAACGACGGCCGTCATCTCGCCATGATGCCTCACCTCGAGAGAGCCTTCCTGCCGTGGCAGTGGCCGTATTACCCGGAAGACAGAAAGAACGACGAGGTCAGCCCCTGGATCGAGGCATTCGTCAACGCACTCAACTGGATCAAGAAAAACAAATGAAACGGGATTTTCAGGACGGCAGCCCAAAGACACTGACAGACGTCCCGCCGCGGCTGTTCGACCTGATACCCCTATATATTAATAGGTATAGCAGACGGCATGACTGCCTCTTCGGAGGCAAGGTGAACGGCAAATGGGTCAAGTACGACGGCAGGACTTTCAAGGAAATCACCGACAACATCAGTTTCGGACTGCTGAAGCTCGGCGTAAGGCGCGGCGACAAAATCGCTTTGATTGCCAGCAACTGCCCCGAATGGAACATGATTGACATCGCCATCCAGCAAGTCGGCGCAGTCTGCGTCCCGATATACCCCACAATCAGCCAGAGCGACTACGAACACATCTTCAAACATTCCGAGGCGAAGATTATCTTCATATCCGGCAGATTGATTTACAACAAGATAACATCAATGGCCAAAGACACATCTTCAATCGGCTCAATATTCTCAATAAAGCCGGTCGAAGGTGTGCGTCCGCTCAGCGAAATCATCAAACTCGGCAAGGCGAACCAGGACAGAGCCGCGCTCAATGCAATCGAAGCATCAATCAAAACCGACGACATTGCGACAATAATCTACACTTCGGGAACACTCGGGCTGCCCAAAGGCGTGATGCTTTCGCACAGGAACATCCTCTCGATGGTGCGGCATCTATGCCCCGTTTACACCGTCGATGAGACACACGACTCCATCAGTTACCTGCCGCTCAGCCACATCTACGAAAGAGCCATCAACTATTGCCACATCTATCTCGGCACCGCCACATATTACGTCGAGAATATCGGCACCATCGTCAACGACATCCAAGAGATAAAACCGAAATCATTCTCATCGGTGCCGCGTCTGATCGAGAGGATCTTCTCGAACATCATACGTAAAGGCCAGCAGATGAAAGGGTTGCAGAAAAAGATGTTCAGGTGGGCTATTTCACTTGCTGAAAATTTTGACGAGACGGGACGCAACAACAGTTTTTTATACAGAAAGAAAATACGACTCGCCGACAGATTGGTTTACAGCAAGATACGGCAGATGTTCGGCGGCAGGCTTGAGTTCATCATCGTAGGCGGTGCGGCGATACAGCCGAGGTTGGTAAAAATCTTCAGCGCATTCAGCATCCCGATTGTGGAAGGCTACGGACTCACGGAAACATCTCCGGTCGTTGCGACAAACAGCATCGTCACAGGTAAAATCAAGGCCGGAACCGTCGGCGAACCGCTTTCAAATCAAACAGTTAAGATTGCAGAAAACGGCGAGATTCTTGTAAAAGGCGACAATGTCTTCACAGGATATTACAAAGACGAGGAGAAGACGCGCGAAGCCATCGACGCTGACGGATTCTTCCATACCGGCGACATCGGTGAGTTTGACGATGACGGGATGCTGAAGATCACCGGCAGGATAAAGGAGATTTTCAAGACCTCGATGGGCAAATACATCAGCCCGGCGTTGCTCGAAAGCAAGATATGCGAGTCGCCTCTCATCTCACAGATAATGGTGGTCGGCGAAAACCAGAAATTCGCCGGGGCACTGGTGGTCCCGAATTTCGATTATCTGCGCAGCTGGTGCAATGAAAACGGGACAGCTTTCACCAACAATAAAGAGGTAATTAGAAATCAGAAGGTCATAAGTCTTTATCACAAGGAAATCGACAAGTACAACAAGGAGTTCGGAGACTTTGAGCAGATTAAGAGAACCGCACTTCTCGACCATGAATGGACCATCGAAGCCGGTGAGATGACGCCGAGCCTTAAACTGAAACGGAAAGTCATAATCGAGAAATACGCCGCTGAAATCGACAGGATTTTTTCAAACTGACCTTACATCATCAGCTTGTAGATCATCTCGCGGTAAAGCTCCTTCTGGTCAACGTCGCCGACACCGTAACCCTTTGATTTCAAGTCGAACTCGCGCAGGACAGCGATATTCTCGACACATTTCTTTATTGAATAACGGTGCGCCGCCTCAAGGTAGTCGTTGACGAAATACGGATTCACTCCGAGGACGCCAGCGGCTCCGTTTCTGCTTTTGTCGGATGAATAATGAAGTTTCAGGAGCTTGCAATAATATCCGTAAAGTATTATCACCGAAGCGATTAACGGATTGTCTTTAGTATTGTCGCCGAAATAGTTTATGATTTGCACCGCCTTGGCGAAGTCGCCGTAGCTGATGGCTTTCTGAAGCTCGAAGATGTTGAAATCTTTTGAGATGCCGATGTTGTATTCAACGTCGTTGTCGTCAATCTCCTTTTTCTGCGGCACGGCGACAATCAGCTTCTCAAGCTCGTTTTTTATCTTGTGAAGGTCGGTGCCGAGGAAATCGGCGAGCATCTGGCACGCTTTCTGTGAAATCCTGTAATTACGGCTGCTGAGATAATTGACGATCCATTTCGGTATGTCGTTGTCGTACAGTTTCTTTGACTCAAAAAGAACATGTTTCTTTTCCAGGGTCTTGGCGAATTTCAGACGCTTGTCGAGTTTTTTGTATTTGTAATCGATGACGAGAATCGTAGTCTGCGGAATCAGTTCGAGGAAAGGCTCCATCGACTCGATGTTCTTCACGTCTTGCGCTTCTTTAATGATGATTACCAAGTAGTTGCCCATCATCGGATAGTTACGCGCCTGTGTCACGATGTCGTGGACGTTGACATCTTTTCCGTAAAGAACGACCTGATTGAAGGCCTTGTCGGCTTCCTCGAGGACTGTGCTTTCGATGGCGTCGCTGATGGAATCAATGAAATAAGGCTCCTCGCCCATCAGGAAATAGACCGGATGATAAATCCTGTTTTTTATCTCGCCGAGAATCTGTTCGTAAGTCATCAGAATTTCAGGTGTTTCAGTGTCAGTCCGTTATTTATTATCTGCTGCAAGGCTTTAATACCTATTTTGATATGGTTCTCGACGTAGAGGCTGTTGACGCGTTTGTCGCTCTCCTCGGTCTTGACGCCTTCCGGTGTCATGGGCTGGTCGGAGATGAGCAGCAGTGCGCCGGTGGGGATTTCGTTTGCGAAGCCGCAGGTGAATATCGTGGCCGTTTCCATATCGACTGCCATGCAGCGCGTCTTCGAGAGGTATTCCTTGAAATTGTCGTCATGTTCCCACACGCGGCGGTTTGTGGTATAGACCGTTCCTGTCCAGTAGTCGCAGCCGTTGTCGCGGATTGTGGTGGAGATCGCCTTTTGCAGCATGAACGAAGGGAGGGCCGGCACCTCGGGCGGCATGTAGTCGTTGGAAGTGCCCTCGCCGCGTATCGCAGCTATCGGGAGCATCATCGTCCCGACCGTGTATTTCGCGCGGACGGCGCCGCATTTGCCGAGGAACAGCACCGCCTTCGGCTTTATCCCGCTCAGCAAGTCCATGACTGTCGCCGCGTTAGGGCTTCCCATGCCGAAATTTATCATCGTGATGTCACCGGCCGTCGCACAAGGCATCGAACGGTCTTCACCAACAATCGGGACGAAGTTCCATTCGGCGAAAAGCTCAAGATACTTCTTGAAATTCGTAAGCAGGATGTATTCTCCAAAATTCTCAAGATTCTGACCCGTGTAACGCGGCAGCCAATTCCGAGTTATTTCCAATTTTGTCTTCATAACGATGAAAAATTTTGCAAAGATATGATTTTTTCCAGCAGATTCCGCATATTTTTGTTTAAAAATATCTTCATAATCTGCGTGACATTTGCTATTTTTGCAAAAAATTTGAAAAAGAAATGGCGATATTGTTTGAAAATTTGGTTTTCGGTCCGATTCACAGCAGACGTCTCGGCAACTCGCTGGGTGTCAACCTGATGCCGACGATAGGAAAGATCTGCACGTTCAACTGCGTATATTGCGAATGCGGCTGGAACCCGGAAAACAGAAATGAAAACGCACATCTCGCGACACCGGAGGAATACGGGGAGACGCTTGAAAACGCATTGAAGGAACTCGCAGGGACACCGAAAGAACCCGACAGCATCACGTTTTCGGGCAACGGCGAACCGACACTACACCCCGATTTCCCGGAAATCATCGACATGACGATAAGATTAAGAGACAAATACATACCGAAAGCCGTCATCAGCGTGCTTACCAACGGCACACGCATCCACGACGAGAAGATTTTCAACGCATTGAAAAAAGTCGATAACAACATCTGCAAACTCGACGGCGGAAGTCTCGATGTCATCAACAAAATCAACCTTCCGAACGTGAAAATCAATCTTGACCAATACATCAGCGACCTGCAACGCTTTGACGGTCAGGTCATCATACAGACCCTTTTCCTTCGCGGGAATCACAACGGGGAAGTCATCGACAACACGACGGAAGAGGAAGTCAGCCTCTGGCTCAAGCATCTGGAAAAAATAAAACCGAGAAAGACGATGATTTACGTCATCGACAGGGAGACACCGGAGAAAAACCTCGAGAAAATCGGCGTCGAGGAGATGAGAAAAATCGCCGGAAAAGTTAAAAACATAGGGCAAACAGCAAATTTTTACGCATAGAATAAAATATTTACTTTTTTTTGCGCACCTATTAAAAAAATAAGTACCTTTGCCGCACGAAAATAATTTATAAAATCATGAATAAAAAACTCACAATCATCAACATTGCATTAGCATTAGTAGCAATCCTCTTGGTTTATTTGGTATTCGACAGCATCAGACAGCCTGTGGCTTTCGAGAACACACGTAATGAAAGAGAAGTCAAAGTCGTTCAGAATCTTAAGGACATCAGAAGCACGCAGACTTTGTTTAAGCAGACTTACAACAGATACACCGCCGACTTTGATTCACTCATCGAATACATCAAGACCGGCGAACTTCCTGTTGTCAACATCATCCCTGACCCGGAAGACACCACATTCACAAGAACAATCAACGACACTGTCGGTTATGTGAAAGTCTCCGACTCATTGTTCAGGAACAGAGTGAATTTCAACGTCAACGACCTCCGTTACATTCCTTATTCAAACAACGAGGAATTTGAGATGCAGGCAGGTTTCATCATCAGAGGCGGTTTAAGAGTAGCCGTTTTCGAAGCCAAGGCGCCTTACAAGTCATACCTCAACATCGACGACAAGAAGTTCCGTCAGAGAGTCAACAACCTCAGGGCAGAACAGGAAGACCTCGGCAAATACGCAGGCTTGAAGGTCGGTTCGATGGACGAGGCCTCATTAAACGGAAACTGGGAATAACATGTTTCCTGAAGCAGTGACCTTGAACAATAACGAGATAACCATCCAGCTTTCGTTGGATGGTTTTTCGTATTCTGTTTACGACAAGACAAGACGGAAATACATTCATCTTGAACGTATCAGTGGCCAGAACCCATCGGTGAGGACGGCTGTTGAAGAAATCGAATCTAAACATTCGTGTGAGATTGCCGGCTTCGGCAGGACAATCATTCTGTTTGACAACTGCCCGAACACATTCGTCCCGGCGGCGATATTACAGAACCGTGCAAAGAGCAAATACCTTGATTTCCTCGGAATCGGAGGCGGCAACAGGACGACGGCATTGGATTTTTTGAACGTAGCCGAAGCAAACAACGTGTTCTCAATCACAAACGATGACGCCGCCACATTGTCGGAAATGCAGGGAGACACCCGATTCCACCATGCCGCGAGCGTGCTCGTCTCCAGCCTCATAAAAACCAACATACACCACAACGAGCCGGTAATCCACATCAACGTGAAAAGCCCGCAGTTCGACATGATTGCCACAAAAGGATGTAATCTGTTGTTTCACAACGTCTTCAATTTCAAGACGAAAGAAGACTTCCTTTATTTCCTGCTTTTCACCATTGACCAACTTCATCTTGACGCAGGCAGCGTCCCAGTCTATTTCCTCGGTCTGATCGAAGAAAAATCGCAGATAGTGGAGCTTGCATCGAGATACATCCGCGACATACGTTTTGTGAGACGCGACAACGACATGTCGTTCGCCCAAGAGATTGAAAAGACACCATATTTTCATAACTACTTACTATTCAATTCTATAACATGCGAATTATAAGAGGAAAACATCAACGCAGACAGATTTCGGCGCCCGACAACCTGCCGACACGCCCCACCACCGACATGGCGAAGGAAAGCCTGTTCAACATCCTTGAGAACCTTTTCTATTTCGAGGACGTCACAGCCCTCGACCTCTTTGCCGGTACCGGCAACATCTCATACGAACTCGTTTCGAGGGGCTGCCCGCATGTCACCGCCGTTGACGAGAACAACAACTGCGTGAGATTCATCAGAGAGACAGCGACGAAACTGAACATGAACGAGCTGTCGGTCGTGAGATCAGACGTGTTCCGTTTTCTGCCGATGCATTCAGCGAAATATGACTTTATTTTCGCCGACCCGCCGTACGAATGCCAGCATTACGATGAGTTGGTTGAACTAGTTTTTGAGAGACAGCTTCTGAAAGAAGACGGGATACTTGTCGTGGAGCACGACAGGACCTTGGATTTCTCAAAACACCCGCATTTCTTCGACCACAGGAAATACGGCAAGGTGAATTTCACTTTCTTCACGGAGAAACCCGCAGAAGACGATGAAAACAAAGAAGACGACAAATAACAACATCAGAAATATGAAAACTACATTCAGAACAATCGCCACCTTATTAATATTAATGGCGGCATGGAGCCTGAAGGCCCAAATTGAGATTGAAAACGATTTTGAAGGCGCGAACTGCACCAGCATCATGGTCGGCAAAGCCGCCTCCACCGACGGTTCGGTGATGACATCGCACACATGCGACAGCCGTTACCGCACCTGGATGCGCTGGGAAGCCGCCGCCGACCACGAGAAAGGCGAGACCGTGAAGATCCAGAACGGCACGATGCACACCGCCGACCCGTATGACAGCCGCGGCATCGAACTCAAAGGCGAAATCCCGCAGGTGGCTCACACCTACGCATACCTCAACACGGCATATCCATGCTTCAACGAAAAACAACTCGCGATCGGCGAGACGACGTTCTCGGGACCTGACACCCTCGTTAATCCCAAAGGAATGTTCATGATAGAAGAGCTTGAACGAATCGCCCTCCAGCGTTGCGACAACGCCCGCGACGCCATCCGCCTCATCGGCGAACTCGTGAAAGAATACGGTTACGGCGACGGCGGCGAGGCCATCACCATAGCCGACACCAAGGAAGTGTGGCTCATGGAGATCATGGGAGAAGGCCCGAAGAAGATCGGCGGCATCTGGGCGGCGCAGAGAGTACCTGACGGAGAAGTCGGCGTCTCGGCCAACATCCCGAGAATCAAATACATCGACAGGAACAACCCCGACTATTTCATGTGTTCCGACAACATCGAGAAAGTGGCGAAGAAATACGGCCTGTGGGACGGTGAAGGCGACTTCATCTGGTACAAGGCCTTCGGCAACAGCTACTCCAACGGCAAGAACTTCCGTGAACGCGAGTGGTTCATCCTCAACGAGTTGGCACCGTCACTCGGATTAAGCCAAGACGCGGAAGACCTTCCTTTCTCGGTGAAGCCGGAGAAAAAAGTCGATGTAAGAGACGTGATGGCGTTGCTCCGCAGCTATTATGAAGGCACCGACATGGATCTCACACGCAACCTGAAGATCGTGAACAGGAAGGGCGACACCATCGTCTCCCCCACCGCGAACCCGTGGATGGGCGGCAACGAACAGAAAGTATATAACATGCTGAAACCCGGCACGATAGAGTTCAAGCGCGGCGTAGCGATGTCGTGGTGTTCGTATTCATTCGTGGCACAGCTCCGCGACTGGATGCCCGACGAAATCGGCGGAATCTGCTGGATCGGCGTCGAGAATCCGGGACAAAGCCCGAGAATCCCGGTGTTCAGCGGAGCGTCGAGAATGCCCGTCTGCTTCGACAGATGCGGCCACGACCATTTCGACGAGACGACAGCCCTGTGGCGCTACAGAAAAGCCAACAAGCTCGCACAGGTCAACTGGGGATATTGCAAGGACTTGATGTACGGAAACATCAAACGCTACGAAGACAAGGCTTTCACAGAGATCCCACAGCTCGAAACGAGAATCAAAGCCCTGCTCAAAGAAGGCAAGACTGACGAGGCCAGGAAGGAACTCAACAGATACACCTCCGACTTCGAGGCGGCGACGGCGGAGACCTGGAAGGAGATGGAACACAGATTCTGGGAAAGTTTCTGGACAGGATTCTGATTTCAGAGTGAAGTTTGAAGAGTGAAGTTTGGAGAGTGAAGTTTGGAGAGTGAAGTTTGGAGAGTAAAAGAGTGGAGTTTTCATTCCACTCTTTTTTTATTTCATCATGAAAGTGCATAAAAAAACGCTGACTCATTGTGAATCAGCATTTTTTGTGGTACCAGCGGGAGTTGAACCAGCGACACACGGATTTTCAGTCCGTTGCTCTACCAACTGAGCTATGGTACCCCGTCGTTTTGCGCTGCAAAGATACAACTTTTTTCAATATCACAACAAAAAAATATTTTTTTTATTTTTTAAAAAAAATGTCAAATAATATGCTCATTTTCAATATCTTTGCAGCGCAATTTTTTTAGATGGACTACATTTTAACGATTGACATCGGCAATACTCGCTCGAAGTTTGCCATTTTTGACGGCAAAAACATCGTAAACAGCGGATTATTTAATCCTCTCGGCGATGATTTGTCGAGACTTCTTTACAAATATCCGACCATTAAAAGGGGTATTTTATCGAGTGTGGGCGGCAAGGTTGACTATTGTCTCGCGCAGCTGAAAAGCATCGATACGATCATCCTGACATCAGAGACGCCTTTGCCGTTCAAGGTGCAGCCTGAGGCCCGCGGTCAGATTGGCGCCGACCGTCTCGCCTTGGTCGCCGCGGCATTTGAGCTGAACCCACACAAGAACAACCTCATCATTGATGCCGGCACATGCATCACCTATGACATACTGACTCAAGACGACAAGCAATTCTGCGGCCCGATCAGTCCGGGGATGAAACTGAGGTTCAGGACGATGCACGAGCACACCTCGCTCCTCCCACTCCTCGACCCGTCGAACGCCGCACTGAAGCTGCTTTGCGACAACACCGTTGAGTGCCTGCAATCGGGTGTCATTCAGGGAGTTGTAGGCGAAATAAAAGAATTTATCACCGCTTTCTCCAACATTTACAACGACTTAAATGTTTTTATTTCAGGCGGGGACAATATTTTCTTGGAAAATAAGTTAAAAAATTGCATATTTGCAAACTCAAATTTCTTGTTCAATGGCTTAAGATATATTCTTGAATACAATGAAATTCAACAACTTAAATAAAATACTGTTTTCAACTGCATTACTGTTTATGGTGATGGGCGGCGTTTTTGCGCAGTCTGACATCAGTTCTCCGTATTCAAGGTTCGGTCTTGGCGTGATTAATCAGAACCAGACAAGCACCTTCATGCAAGGCATGGGAGGTCTGAGCAACGCCGTTTACGGAGGCTCGATTCTCAACAAGTCAAACCCGGCGTCGTATGCCGCCATGGACACGCTCACATTCCTTTTTGACGCCGGATTCTACATCAAGACAGTCACATACCGCACAAACCAACTTTCCGAAAAAGGCGCCAACTCGTCATTCGACTACGCCAACCTCGGCTTCGGTCTCACGAAATGGTGGAAGACAGGAATCGGAATCGTGCCGTATTCGAACAAAGACTACACGGCACTGATAAGCAGCATCGACCCGGTCTCCTTCGAGCAAGGCTTTGAAGGCGGCGGCGGCGTAAACGAGCTGTACTGGGCCAACGGCTTCAAGGCCACAAAGAATCTCTTCCTCGGTTTCACAGGGTCATTCCTGTTCGGCACAATATCAGACGAGACAACGATTTACTTCCCCGACTCGACATATATGACAGCCGGAAGAAGCACCATCAGCACACATCTCAAGAACTTCAAGTTCGACCTCGGCGCCATCTACACCGTGAACCTGAAAAACAGCGCGTCGCTCGTCATCGGACTGACATATAACCTTCCGGGGAAATTCAAATGTGACAGAAACGTGTTTATCCGTTCAATCACCTCATATACAACGGCCACGGAACTTCCGATCGACACGCTGAAATACGTGAATGACGAAGATGTGAACCTCGACTATCCGCAAGGCTTCGGCTTGGGTGTGACATATAAGAAAGGAGGCCTGACGCTCGGAGCCGACTTCAACTGGGACAACTGGAAAGGCTTCACCATGAACGGTGTAAACGACTCGCTCCAGAATTCGTGGAACGTCATCATCGGCGGGAGCTACAAGCCGAAATCGACATCGGTGTCGAGATATTTCACGAAGATGACATACCGTTTCGGCCTGCATTACGACCAGACGTATTTCAGGATCTACGACACCTCGATAGACAAGTTCGGGGTCACGTTCGGATTCAGCCTTCCGATTCCGAGGTCGCTGTCAGCCTTCAACTTCGCATTTGAGATCGGCAAGATGGGCACGACAAGAAACGAACTCGTAAAGGAGTCATATTTCAACATAGCCATCGGGATATCAATTCATGACACGTGGTTTGTAAAGAGAAAATACAGATAAAATTAAAATATCAAGCAAAATGAAATTAAGAAAGACTTTGTTAATTTGTGCAGTTTTATGCCTGTCGTCAGTGGCATTTGCACAGGATGTAGATTGTGAAACAGCCTACTCTCTCTACAGAGAGGCGTTCAAACAGTGGGAAGCCGCTTCTCCGAAATGCAACCCTCAGAATGTGAACCCTGTCATGGTAAGTTCATGGAGGACAGTGTTCTTGAACTGCCCCGGAATGAGACAGAGCACGTTCACCGACGGCGCGAAAATCGTCACCAACGCATTCATCAAGAATGCGAAGAACAACGAAGAAAGAGAAGCCTACATCGACACGCTCTGCATGGTTTACGACATGCGTGCGCAATATTTCCCGGACGGCCCGAAAGGCCCCGGCACCAACGTCAGCAATGTCATAGGCCGTAAAGGCGTTGACCTGATGGCTTATCCTTCACGTTTGGAGATGGCCTACGCATCGCTCAAGCAGGCGATTGAACTCGAAGGCAAGCTCGCCAACAACCTATTCATCGACTGCTATTTCAAGACCGTGATTAACATGGTGAAAGCCGGCAAGCTCGAGGAATCCGAAATCATCGAGGAATACAGCCGTCTCATGGACATCGTTGACAACATCATGAACAACCTTGAGGAATACGGCTACGAGAAACTCGCCGACGGCTACATGAACACCAAGAACAACCTCGAAGGCGCAGTGCAGCCATACGCAAACTGCGAAGACCTCATCCGCATCTACCAGAAGAAATTTGACGCCGACCCTGACAACGTGGAGCTTCTCAACAAAATCGCCACTGTCCTTTCCAACAGAAACTGCGACAAGTCGGACCTTTACCTCGCCGTGGCAATCAAGTTGCACAGCCTCAACCCGTCTGCCGAATCGGCGTATTTCATCGGGAAGAGATACCTCGCCGACCAGGAATACGGCAAGGCCGCAAGCTACCTGCTTGAAGCCACAAAGTCGGAGAACGCAGTCCAGACAGAACAGGCTTACAAATACCTCGCACAGATCATGCTCAAAGAAGGCAACTTCGAGCAGGGCCGCATCTATGCGAACAGAGCCATCGCCCTTGACAAGACAGACGGCGAGCCTTACATGATCATCGGCTACCTCTACGCTTCAAGCGGCAAGGTATGCAACGAGAACCCGCTCCACGCGAAGGCCGTGCTTTGGGCCGCAGTTGACAAGTTCCAGAGAGCCAAGGAGGTTGACCCCGAAATGGCATCGAAAGCCAACGAGATGATCAGAGAATACTCAAAGATGTTCCCGACAGCCGAAGACGCCTTCTTCTACAACGTTTTTGAAGGCGACACATACCACGTCGGCTGCTGGATCAACGAAGACACAAAAGCAAGATTCTCAAAGAATTGAAACGAATAGCGACTATATTATTAGGAATCAACATCATAGCCAACATGGTTATGATGTTGTTTTCTTGTGAAAATTCGATGGACAAGGTCAAGATGTTCATCGACAACGACACAATCAACGGACTCACGGCCTACGACATTGTCATTGAAAGAAGCGACTCCGGCACACTGGTGGCACGTCTCGCGGCACCGCTGATGATAAGCGTTGACCAGGGCGACAGCACCCTTATCGAGTTCCCGAAAGGTTTCAACGCGGTCGCTTTCAACGGCGACACCGTCCCGACAATGAAAATCAGAGGCGACTACGGCATCAACAACGAGATCGACCAATACATCATCGCCAAGCGCAATGTCGTCATTGAAAACATCGAGACCGGCGAGACCCTCGAAACCGACAACCTCTTCTGGGACCAGAAAAAGAAAAAAATATACACCCGCGCCTTTGTCACCATCAAGGGACCGGACAGGATCATCTACGGCGACAGCCTCACCGCCGACGAGGACTTCAGCAAAAGGGTCATTCACGGCATAAGGGCGACCATCGACATTGAAGATGACAACGAAAACTAATATATTGATTGTCAAATGGATGACTATCTTATTGTCATAATATCACTTTTGGCGTCAGCCATGTCGTCGGGCGTTGAGATCTCATTTTTAAGCTCGAACCGCCTGAAACTTGAACTGGAACTGAAGAAAAACAGTTTCACGGCGAAGCTCACCACGCATTTCTTAAAACACCAGTCGTATTTCATCGGGTTGATTTTGCTTTGCAACAACATCGCAAACGTCGTCTATGGCATCGCAATAGCAAGAATCCTTGAACCTTTTGTGGAAAACATTCTGCCTCAATCCATCACGAATGAATTCACAATACTTCTCTGCCAGACGTTGATTTCAGCATTCATCGTTATGACAATGGGCGAGTTCATACCGAAAGCACTGTGCCGCCTGAACCCGAACAGGCTCATGAGCATCTTCGCAATCCCGATGATGGTGCTTTACATCCTGCTTTTCCCATTGACATTCATATACATAACCATTTCCGAACTTATCATAAAATATTTTTTCAGAATAAAAATCAACCCGGAAGACTACAAGCTAAGCACGGTTGACCTCAACGATTACCTGAAGGAATACGCCGATCTGGATAAGAAAAACGAAGACATCCAGCAGGGCATCGAGCTGTTCCAGAACGCCATTGACTTCCCGACAGTGAAGCTGCGCGAATGCATGCAGCCACGCAATGAACTGATTGCCATTGACATAAACGACAGCATCAGCGAAGCGAAATCCGTGATTGAAGAGACGAAACATTCAAAACTTCTTGTCTTTGAAGGCAATCTCGACAACATCGTGGGCTACATCCACATCAACGACCTGCTGCTGAAAGGCGACGACGTGAGGCAAAAAGTCAGGCCGATTGAGTTTTATCCTGAAACATACGGCGCACAGGACCTTCTCCAGCACCTCTCAAAAACGCGGCAGAGCATCGCCGTCGTCGTTGACGAGTTCGGGGGAACCGCCGGAATCATCACCATCGAAGACCTGATCGAGGAGATTTTCGGAGAGATTGAAGACGAATACGACGAAAACGACGACATCGAAAAGACCATCAGCGAAAACGACAGGATCTTCTCGGCCAGATTGGAAATCGACTACCTGAACAAGACCTACAGATACGATTTCCCGGAATCTGACGACTATGAGACCCTTGCCGGTTATATCATACATTATCATGAAAGTATTCCAAAAACAGGAGAGGAAATCGTCATCGGCGACTACCTTTTCAAGATAACGAAGGCATCAAGCACCCGTCTTGAAGAAGTGGAAATCAAAAACAATCAATAAGTTATGCTTTGATTTAAAAAATATTCCATTAATGTCATTCATATTGATGATTTTTGTAAATTTGCACGCTTAAAATTATAACTAAACGGAAAATAAATAAATAGAAAGAAAAATAAAGCTATGGCAGCAATTGGAACAATCAGAAAACACTACGGCCTTTTGGTTATCATCATAGGCCTTGCACTTTTGGCCTTTGTATTAGGTGACCTCTTCAGAAGCACGGGCAGAAGACAAACGAACAACGTTGCAGTGGTTGACGGTGAGAAAATCTCTTACCAGGACTATTCAAATCTTGTGGATGTCAACATCGAGAACGCAAAGAGAAACGGCACTCTTTCAAATGACGACACGTTCACGCTCCGCAACCAGACACTTGACCAGATGATCAGAAAAATCATCATGGACAAAGAATTCAAATCACTCGGACTCACAGTGTCATCTGATGAACTCTTCGACCAGTTCACAGGCGAAAACCCCAATCAGTATGTCCGTCAGAGCTTCACCGACGCGAACGGCAACTTTGACAGAGAAGCAGTTCTCAACACCATGAGAGAGCTTCAGAACCTCGACCCGACCTATCAGGCACAGTGGCTCAAGTTTGAAGACGCCATCAAGGAAGAGAGAATGAATGAGAAATATGACAATCTCCTCAAGAAAAGTTTCTATATGCCGACGAAACTGGCAGAGCGTTACTATGCCAGCAAGAATGACAAGAGAACCGCCGAGGTCTATGCAGTACGCTACACATCCATTCCGGATTCGACGGTCGTTTTGACAGCGCAGGACAACAAGGCGTTCTATGAAGCCAACAAGAACAAATATCAGACAGATGAGACACGCAGCATCGACTACATCATCTTCGACGTCAAGCCTTCACAGGCCGACAGGCAGGATGCAATGCAGTATGTCGCAGACACAAAAGCAGGCTTGGCTGAAACAGCAAATGTCGCCAACTTCGTCGCCTACAACTCTGACATGCCTTACGACAGCACATGGAAATCATCGAAGGACCTTCCGGTCGTTGTTGAAAACGAAATCGTGGAAAACGAAGTCGGTCATGTCTTCGGACCATACGAAAACAACGGCTACTTCAACGTCGGCAGAATCATGGCAAAGGAAGACCGTTCAGACTCCCTGATGGCTTCACATATATTAATAGGTTATGAGGGCGCACTTCGTTCACAGGCCACGCGCACGAAAGACGAAGCCAACAAACTGGCCGACAGCCTCTTGAACGTCGCGAAGAAAGCTAAAGATTTCGAAGCACTCGCAACGGAATTCAGCGATGACCCGTCAGCAAAGACAAACAACGGCGACCTCGGCTGGTTCACCGACGGACAGATGGTTGCTGATTTCAACGAGTTTGTCCAAGACAACAAAGTCGGCACAATCGGCATGGTCGAGACACCATTCGGATTCCACATCATCAAAGTCACCGGCAAGAACGATCCGAAGCCGATGGCACGCATCGCCGTCATCGCACGCGAAATCTCGGCAAGCACAGCCACATTCCAGGATGTGTTCTCACAGGCCAACAAGTTCAGCACAGAAGTCAAAAACGCCGAACAGTTCAACAAAGTCGTTGAAGAACAAGGTCTCAACAAGCGCACTTTCCCGACAATGAGAAAGAACACCAACCGCATCACAGGCCTCAACAACCCGCGTGAAATAGTCCGCTGGGCATTCAAGAAAGAGACAAAAGTCGGTGACATCTCAACAATCTTCGACCTCGAAAACATGTACGTCATCGCCATGGTCACAAAAGCGATGCCGGAAGGTGCCACACCAATGGAAGAAGTCGCGGAACGCTACTCATACCTGATCAAGAAAGAAAAGAAAGGTGACATGCTCGTGCAGAAGGCGGCGGCATACGGCACCGACTACGAAAAGATGATCAACGAACTCGGCGGCGAGAAGACAAGCGTCGAAAACATCACGTTGGAAGGCCGCTCGTTCGGCAGCTTCGGACTGGAAGACAAAGCCATCGGAACAGCAATGGCGATGGGCGAAAACGTCTATTCACCAATCATCAAAGGCGGCAACGCGATGTTCGTCATCAAAGTCACAGGCGAAACGAAAGCGGCTGCGACCACAGACTACAGCGCAATCAAACGCGAGAAACAGTCGGTGTTCAACAATGCACTCCTCAACGGAGCAGCATATTCGGCACTCTACGACGACACCAAGATTGAGAACAACGGAATCCTCTTCTTCTAACAGATGAGAGATAAAAGATAAGAGAGGCCGGCGATGAACCGGCCTCTCTTTTTGTAACCACGAAGTTTCAATGGCTTCACCCTAAAACCTCTAAATCACCTAAAACTTCTGAAACACCTAAATCACCTAATTTTCCTCAACCACCCAATAACTTTTTTTCCTATTTTTGCCGCCATGAAAAAACTCCTCGCCATATTGTCAGCCCTGATGCTCGCCGTGACCGCGATGTCTTGCTCCCACGGCAGATGCGACCTCGCGGCAGACACGCTCTACCGCATGGAATGTTTCTATCAAATATACCCCGACAGCGCGTTGCGAATCCTCGACACATTAGATGTTGACGCACTTACGGCGAAGGAAAGGGCGCATTACTGCCTCCTCAAATCGGGCGTGAGAGACATGATGCTGCAAAACGATGCGGAGACGGACTCGCTTTTGCAAGAGGCCGTTGACTATTTCATCGGTGGCCGCGACAAGTATTATGAAGCCTTGGCATATATGGCGCTGGCGAGACAATATGGTTTGAACGGCGAGGGGATACAGACCATCCTCGACTGCCGCCTGAAAGCCCTGCAAAGCATCGGGCAGTGCCGGCATGTGGATGAACGGCTGATCCGTTTCTCACCAGTCCCGACCGACGAACAGAATGAGATCGACCGCATGAAATACGCCATACACCAACGCATCGGCATGTCGTACGCCGCATCGGGTTATTACAGGGAAGGCATCGGACATCTGAAGCAAGCCGACAGCTATTACGCCGAAAAGGAAAATTTCAGATGCAGGCTCATCACGGCATTTCCTTTGGGAATGTCTTACCTGGCTGTCAATGAATACGACAGCTGCCTGATGTATTATCAGGTCGGGCTGCATTCCGCCGAAATGATCGGCGACATCGTCGAGGCTTCATATTTCCATAATGCGCTGGCCACATATTATCTCTGTTGCTATGAGACACAACATTATGAAGATGAAGAAGACGGGATGGCACTGATTCGCCGTGCGGTTGATGAATGTCATTCGGGCTTAGAGGACCTGCGTTTCATCGATGAGAAGCTTTCGCGTGTCTATCGCCGCGAGCTGCTTGAAGACCTGACACAAGCCTATTTCAATCTGCAGCAATACGATTCCTGTGTCTGTTACGCCCGGATGGCGGAGGAGATGAGAGATGAATCCAAAAACAGCATCCTTTTAGACAAATATCTGTACATGTCTTACAAAGCCCTTGGCGATGAGGCGAATGCAGCCGTCTATGCGGGAAGGCTGATAGAAAACGTTTCCCGTGACGGCGTCGAGCAGAAGGCCGTGGCCGAGGTGAAGGCCGAATACGACAAGCAGCTGGAGATGCAGCGCATGGAAAGCGAGCATAAGTTGAGACGTTACCGCCTTTATCTCTGCATCGCATTGCTTGCCGTCACGCTGATGGCTTTGCTCTGGACGGCGTTCCGTTACCGCAAGAACAAGGAATTAGAGACGCTGAGGCTTCGCGACGCGCAGCTCCGGCTGCAATCGGAGCTGGAGAAGACCTCGCGGCATCAAAAGGAGATGCTGCGGCAGCGGGTCATGGCGATGTACCTGGCGGGAGGCGGCGACAGGCTGCGGCGTATCATGGATGAGTTCGGCGACACCTATCCGGCAGCTGCGGAGAATATCCGGCGTGTCTGCCCGAATCTTAACGACACCGAACGCCGCATCGTCATACTTTCGTTCCTCGGCTTACGCGCTAAAGAGGTGGCCGACCTGCTGGGGCTGAAGGAAAACACGGTGACGCAATACCGCTCAAACATCAAGAAAAAAGCCGACGCCGACATCGTCTCCACCTTTATTGGGTGACAAAAACCTATATTCTTTATTTTGTAAAATCTTGTTTTTCAATTGCTTGCGCTTTTCATAAAGCGTAAAAACCTATATTGTGGCCTTATGTCGGGCATTCCGGCGTTTTTTTGTCATAACTTTGCCGAAATAAAACAAATAAGGAAAACAACATTTTCAATTCATAACAAAAATTTTAAACAAGATGAAAAAAGTATTACTTTCGGCGGCCATGTTCGCCATCATGCTCTGCTGCAACTGCCGGGCGCAGGAAATGGAGGAAATCATGTATTCAGACGATTCATGGTTGTCGTACATGACTTATGTGGACGATGACACGTTCATGGCTCAAAAAAGCGTTGCCGACGAAAATATGGTCTGGACGGAGCTTCACCTCGTAAAGATGAATGACTCCGGCGAAGAGCTTGCGTCAACTTTGTTATGGTCGGGTGATGAACTTGCCGAAGTGGTTTGGACGAGTCCTTTCCAACATCTTCCGAATGGTGACTATGCGTTCTTTTTCGCCAAGAAAGTTGGCGGGACGGCAACATTCCACAAGGTGTCAATCGATGACGACCTGAATTTGACATTCAGCCGACTTAACTGGGAGACAGACGATTATAACGATTATGACGACATGACTTTCTATCCGTACAATACAGGTCTGGTGGTTGACAGGGATGGCGGCGCGATAATCACCTACCCGCCGTACAGCCAATATCACATCAATGGAACAGAATCCATGCAATTCCTCAAGTTTGATTCGGAAGGCAATCTTGTCGGGCAACGTCTGATGGAAGGTCTTCGCGGACAAGACCGTCACCACACACTGCCTTCGCCTGACTCTACAGGCTGCCGCATCATCCTCAGGAGTGCCGGCTCGTCATACTTGGATTGCTACACCTTGGATGCCGAACTTAACACGGTGGCTGTAAAGGAGAATGTCGAAGACCTGTCGTGGCCGTATCAAAGCTGCCGTTTCGCCTATCTGCGTACTAATCAAGCCAATGGGAAGACATATTCAATCAACACTGTTGATTGCCCGTATCCACCATCATACATTTCGTCGGATATTATGATGAGTTTTTATGACAGGGACAATTTCAAGCAGATGAAATATTCATGGGGCATCAACACTCCGGAAAGGGATAACGGAGGTGTGCTGCAAACCATTGATTTTGATGCTGAAAACAACGTGTATATGGCAGGCGAAATGGATCCCCAAGGGTATTTTATGAATCGTAACCTTTATATAGTTTGTTTTGATGAGAACCTGAACAAATTCAATGAGATTTACTACAAGCATGATTATTATGTTTACACGTTGTTAGGCTTGGCTGCAATTCCGTCTGGCGGATGTATCATCAGCTGTCACAAAAGTGATTTACATGCCGGCAATTTGGGACACAGCATTTATAAAATCCCGCACGAGGCCTTCCTCGGCATCGATGAAGCTCACGACGCAGGCTTTGCCGTCGCCGTCGCCTACCCCAACCCGGGCGGCAACACCTTGAACATCAGGACCGCGCTCACCGGCTCGCACGTGGAGCTTTACGACACGGACGGAAGGCTTGTCGGCAGACACGACATCACCGGTGCCGTCACCACGATAAGCACCGAGAACCTGCCATCGGGGGTCTATGTCTGGAAAATGATCAAGGACGGGAGCGAGGCCGAGAGCGGGAAGTGGGTGAAGGAATAGGAAACAACATTTTTCAATTCATAACAAAATTTTTAAACAAAATGAAAAAAGTATTATTTTCGGCGGCCATGTTCGCCACAATCGCAGGCGTGATGCTTATGACATCATGCAAGAAACAACAGGACACAATTGTCAAAAAAGATGCAGCACCATTCGAGCAGGGCGTTTCGGGAAGCGAGCAGAAAATCATTGACTTCATCGACTCGTATTCGGCGTTCAAGAAAGGCGCGAAGGTCGAAGGGGAGCCTGTAAGCCTTGAAGAAGCCCGCTGGCAGTGGGAGACGACGTTCAACTACTGCTACGGGTTCACGCAAGATGAGCATAGTGACATGAGACATGACACTGTGTGCGTGGCTTTGCCAAAGACTGATCCCGATGGCAACATTGCCTATGTTGACATTTTGCAAACCTATGTCAACATTGTTGATGCCGTGCGTGAGTGCTATAATGCCATTGATATGGATGGCAAGTTCCTGAAGTATGTTACTATTAGTTTTGATAATGGGACAAAGGATGGTGATAAGGCGACTGTCGTGATAAATACAGGGAAAAGCGTGAATGGCATAGATCCGCAAGGCCCGTTCAATGTTGGAGAGTGCTATCTGTGGGGAGCCATGGGTGATCTTGAATTAGCTAACGCTGCACCTGGGCAGATAAAGTCAAAAGTGTTTGACTATGACCTTCGAATGATGTATTACTACACGCCGTGTCCAACATGCACCACTTGGATTGATAATATTTCTGACACTACATACTATGGCTATTTAGAGAACAATGATTCGCTATTTTATGTTGAGGGTTTAACAAAAGAGGAGGTTCAGAATTATCAAATCTGTTATGATGACTTGAACAAGGAATATTACTATATAGTCAAACGAGGACATTGGGGACAGCCTACCAACTTGTATGGTGTTGATTGGTATTATTACACAGACGTGCTATCTTTTGGAGGTGCGTCAGGTCATGACGTATTTTCCATTTGGCACTTATTCAAAGTGTTCCGCTGTGTCCGCCATTGGAGGCATGGAGATACACCCTATCCAATTCCGATTAACGAAGAACATTAATCATTCAATGCAAGAGTACGGCTTGCCGTCTCTTGCATTCATCTTATTGAAACTATTATGAGAAAATTATTATTTGTTGTTGTATTAGTCTCCTTGTCGGCTCTAAATCATCTTCAGGCTCAAACTCCACAAAGATTTTTTGAACGCCATTATATTGACGACCTCATTTTCATGAATGATAGCGATCTGCTTGTTTTAGGAGCTGATGAAGCAGCGGATGTCGCACTTTACAAGGTTGATGAAAACGGAGATGTTGTCAATTCCGTTGTCCTTCCAAGTATAAAGGATAATAATAGTTTGAGGCATCTTGCGCATTTCAATGATGGCTCGGTTGGCCTTCTTGTCACGAAATACACAAGCGACACCATCCGGCTGCAAAAAATGACAATCCATGATGACTTGTCGGTCGATACGCTTGATTTCAAGTGGATTGGTTATGATTTTTACAGGTTTGTTGCAGGGGGAGAGCAATGGGTTGAGGATGCTTTTGGCAATTTCTTTTACTCCTATTATGTTGACACCCTCTGGACAAGCGGTCATCACGGTTTAAGGATACTGAAATTCGATGGAAACGGCAATCTGCTAACAGAAAGGCTTTTCGACGACCCAATTCCTTCGTCAAGTGGGTGTTATATGTTCCCAACGCCAGACAGGATGGGCTGCAGACTCGTTTTGGCTGGTTGGGGAAGATACACGATTTACAATTGCCATACTCTGGATGGCGACCTCAACACTGTAAGTGTCAAAGAGAATATCGATCAGTTGTCATTTCCGGTGGAATGCGGTGAAAACGCGTGTTTCCGAATGAATCCCAACAATGGCAGGACTTATACTATCAATTGTCAATTGGAGATTCAGCCCGACCCTAACGATCCATACGGCAATCCGATGGTCGTACACAATCATGACATTCTCATGAGTATGTTCGACGCCGACAATTTCGAACAAATGGCCTACACTTGGGGCATTACCACATCTGTGCCAAGTGTACCAGGTCAACCGAACTCCATTGATTTTGACCGAGAAGGCGATGTTTACATGGTAGGCGGCATGGATAAGCCAGCTTTTTTTTCAAAAAGCCTATATATAGTCCATTTGGACGAAGACCTGAACAAATTGGATGAGATATATTACAGGGAGGACGGCTACGATCTTGTTTATGTAGGTGGGATGCGCGTCGGTGCCAATGGCGATGTTTTTGTCAACTGCCAGATTTGGAAACCGAATGAACCAGCCTTCGGTGCCATTTTGAAGTTTCCCGCCGAGGCCTTCCTCGGCATCGACGAGGCTCACGACGCAGGCTTTGCCGTCGCCGTCGCCTACCCGAACCCGGGCGGCAGCACCTTGAACATCAGGACCGCGCTCACCGGCTCGCACGTGGAGCTTTACGACACGGACGGAAGGCTTGTCGGCAGACACGACATCACCGGTGCCGTCACCACGATAAGCACCGAGAACCTGCCATCGGGGGTCTATGTCTGGAAAGTGATCAAGGACGGGAGCGAGGCCGAGAGCGGGAAGTGGGTGAAGAAATAAGTTTTTTATGTGATTTCCAGTCTCCGTCTGGAAAATTATTCTTATTTTTGCAGCTCGGATGAAATGGTTACTGAATGACATCGCCTTGTGGCGGTCGTTCGGCAGCCATTTTTTCATAGATAATTGAAAATTGGAATTTATGGAAAAAGAAATCGTTTTTTACCAGCCGGATGACCAAATCAAACTGGAGGTCGTTTTTGAGGACGGAAAGGTCTGGCTCACGCAGGCGCAGATGGCGGAGTTGTTCCAGCGCGACAGAAGCATCATTACGAAACATATCAAAAATGTTTTCACAGAAACAGGGCTTGAAGAAAAAAGCAATGTGCGTTTTTTGCACATTGCAAATTCAGACAAACCAGTGAAATGCTTCAGTTTCGACGTGATAATCTCCGTCGGGAACCGGGTGAAATCCTCCAACATCAATCCGTTCAAAACATGGGCCGAAGACGTGATCAAAGCACGCACATCAGGTCTGATGATTCCCGACAACTCAATCAGAAATCTTATCAAAATCATTAGGAATCAACAGGTTATGCTCGACTCCGACTTGGCGGTACTTTATGGCGTTGAGACAAAAGTATTGAATCAGACGGTGAGCAGAAACATCGGAAGATTTCCCGAGGACTTCATGTTCCAGTTGACTTGGTTGGAGTGCGAAAACTTGAGGTCGCAAATTGCGACCTCAAGTTTAAGGTCACAATTTGTGACCTTAAACTCAAAACAAGGACAACATATCAAGTATCTTCCCTACGCCTTCACCGAGCAAGGTGTCGCCATGCTGAGCGGTGTTCTTCATTCGCCGACGGCCATCGAAGCTAACATCAGAATAATGCGGGCTTTCGTCGGGATGAGGCATTTCATTAATGAGAACGCGAAACTTTTCCAAAGAATCGAGAACATCGAATACAACCAACTTGAAATAGTCCAAAGCCAGAAAAAAATCGAAACTCATGTTCAGGAATCAGACCGGAAAATCGAGGAGCTTTTCCAGCGTCTTGATGAAGGAAGGACGAATCCGAAAGAAGGCATATTCTTCGACGGACAAATCTTCGACGCTTACGTCTTCATTTCAGACTTGATAAAAAAGGCGAGAAACGAAATCATCCTCATCGACAATTACGTTGACGAAAGTGTCTTGAACATCCTTTCAAAAAGAAACGAGAATGTCAATGTCATAATTTACACTTCAAAAATATCGAATCAGTTCAGACTTGACCTGGAAAGATACAATTCTCAATATCAACCGATTACGGTTAAGACTTTCAACAAGTGCCACGACCGTTTCCTGATTATCGACGACGAAGTCTATCACATCGGGGCGTCGCTGAAAGATTTAGGCAAAAAATGGTTCGCATTCTCAATCCTGAATTTCCCGAAGGAGGAAATCATCGGGAAATTGGAATGATAATGTTATCACGAATACGGAAATATAAAACAACGCGTAAACTTTACAACTTTTTTCTTATTTTTGCCGCCGTGAAAAACATTCTCGCCATATTGTCAGCAATCGTCGTATTCGCCTCGTGTTCCGACAGGGCGGGCGGATGGCATTCTGCGCCGGAGCTGCAAACGGCGCACGAGCTGATGCAGGAACGGCCCGACAGCGCGTTGAAGGTGCTAATTGGCTTCGACATCAACGACAGCACGAGCCGCTCCGTCGTAAATGAATACCAGATACTTGTGGCGGAGGCGCTTTACAAGAACGACTGCGCACAGACCAACGCCCCGGCCGTCATCGCTGCGACTGCTTATTACGACAGCGTTTTTGAAAAATATCCGGAGAACAGCGGCCTCGCCTTCGAGACGGCGCGGGCACACTACTACAGGGCCGTCGGCGAGACGGAGAAGGACGACATCGTGGCGGCGTGCGCCGACTACCTCAAGGCCGCCGACATCATGGAAGCGGCGTTCCCGGAGATTGCGAAGGCGGCGAGGAAGGGAATGATGAGTGATGACTATTATAAAAAAACAAGTTTGTAAGTTTGATTTACAATAGAATAGGTAATTTGATGTATGCCGAATGCTATTATGAGGGGGCTGTTGACAATTACAAAACAGCTTTGAATTATGCAAAGTGGATTGACGACAGCAAATTTGTCGCAATTTTGTTGAAACATATAGGGAATTCATATAATCTTGGCAACATGCCCGACAGTGCCTTGTATTATTACAGACATGCATTGAATGTTGGAGGCGAATATGAAAATCTCAGATGCGGTATTAACATCACAACAGCTTCGATTTATTATGAAAAAGGCCTCGTTGATTCTGCTTATTTGTTGCTGAAGAAAAATTTGTCGTCACCAGACGATTTCATTTTAGCTCAAACTTATTATACAATTGGTGAATTGTTTTTCAAAGACATGATGTTTGATTCCGCATCCTACTATCTCAAACCATGTTTTGAGTGTGGAGGTAAGCTCATGAAACTTTCGTCTGCGAAGATGCTCGCTGAAATATATGACAATACGGGATACAAAGAACTTTCTGCTTTTTACAATAAACACGTTTCAGAAAACGCAATAGATGAAATAAACCGCAGAGTGAAGACAAAAAGCCTCATTGATTTGTATAACAACAATAAAAATTACAAGAACATACAAAAAATCAAATACAGAGTTTTATTATATTCTATTATTGCTGTCTTCGTTACTATTATTGTTTTCTTTACAAGAAGCATTATTCACCGTCGACAAAAAATACAAATTTCAAATGATGCCAATTGGCGGATTGCGGTCGCCAACGGCAAACTCAAAACTGCGCGGCAAAAAATTAACGAACAGCAAGATAAAATAAAAACACGAGAGAGAGAAATTGATGTCATGCACCGCTCATCATCAATCCTATTGACTGGTAACTGTCTCGATTCTTATAGAACACATAAAATATGTGTCAAAATAATTTCACGAATCAGACAACTTGATGAAAAGGGAATTAAGCGTACGGAGCTTGAACCGCTCACAAGCAGCGAGCTTTCGGAGCTGCGCCGTGCCGCCGACACGTGTCTCGTCGGTTTTACAAATATGATGACAACCAAATATTCCAAGTTGAATGTTGACGATTTAAACTTTCTCTGTCTTTGTCTGCTCGATATTCCTTATAGTTCTATGCCAGCACTTCTCGGCAAAAGTCGGAGCACAATATGGAATAGGGCTAAAAAAATAGCCTCAATAATGGACATAAAGCCAAACGAAACCATCGTACAGGTCTTGATGACCATGATTTAACGGCTTATAACATATTGTTTTACAAGTTGATAACTTGTTTTTTCGAACAAATTGAACAATTTTTATTGCATAAAACCAAAATTACCATTGTATTTTTGTGGGAAAAATAAACACAAAAGTATATGGTAAAACGAAAGACATTACTGATTGTATTGGCTGTTATATTTACATCGACAGCGACAAGAGCCAGCATTTCAACATTCAATGGTGAACCATTGTCAATACTAGTTCAGACGTTAGGAGGTTTGGACAACAAGTCCAACCCACCAGTCTCCGCCTCCATCGACGGCCATGCGCTAACCATTTACGTCAACGAGAACGTGGGCATAGCGCACATCGTCGTCACCAACTCGAACGGCATCTATATCGACAGCGACAACCTATTCCACACGCCCGACATGGCGACGCTGCTGATTGATGACGAGGGCTTCTACACGGTGACGATAACACTGAACAACGGCGATGTTTATTATGGTGATTTCATGGTGACAGAGTAATCTTGGGACAGATGGGGATGAAAAATAAATTCATTGGGTGAAGCCTATGCGTAAAAAGGCTGACAACGCATAGGCGTATTCGCTTAGTATGCCAGCCAAATATAAAGATATTTATGAATATTTAAATTTAATAGTAAAAAGTGATGACAAAAAAAACGCTAATTATTATGGCTTTTATCTGTATGGCCTTTTCTGTTCATGCGCAGAATAAATATGCAGTGCTGATTACAGGCGATTATGCGGCAAAAGAGCCGGAAATTCCGTTAAGTGAACAATTGATGTCGTCACTCAACGGAAAGCAGGCAATCGAGCCCAGATGGACCGACATTGTCACCGCTCAGCCTTCCGGCTATGCGGTCGATGCTAACGGCGATGTCGAAATCTCGTCGGCCGAGGGCCTCGCCTGGCTCATCTCCGTGGTTAACGGTCTGAACGGCTGCGAGCCTTACGACTTCGACGGACGAATTGTGAGACTGACTGCCGACATCGACCTTGAAGAGGACGGACTGAGGCTCTTCTCACCTATAGGCAGCAGCGAACACCGTTTCATGGGCACATTCGACGGGAACGGTCACAGTATTGACGGGCTGTGCATGATATTCAATGAATATTATGTTGATAATGAAGACGAAATGCGCATTGATATGGGCTTGTTCGGCTACCTGTACCACGGCACTGTGAAAAACCTGTCGCTCAACTCCGGTTTCTATTCTTACGGACATCCGTTCAACCACACAACCGGAACTTACGAACTATACTACGACGCACTTGTGGCCGCCGTCGCCGACTCACTTTCAACGGTTGAGAACTGCTACTGCAGGTTCAGGGTGTCTGAACTTGTCGGGAACGCCCATCCCGCCGGGACATACATGGGGGCGGTCGTCGGACTCAACCGCAATTCGACAGTGCGCAACTGTGCCTATGAGATGGATGAATACTCACAATGTGCGACGGTGGACGTCGCGGGCCTCGTGCTGCGCAACCTCTCCGAAGGCGGCTATGCCGACGCCGTGGTGGAGAACTGCTATTTCTACGGGGCTCTCATGGGGTCATACAGTGCGGAAAACATGGGAGGCATCGTGTGCTTCAACGAGACGGCATCCGACAACAGGGGGAAGAAGGCAATGGTCAGAAACTGCTATTCCGAATTGCTGGAGCCTCTGTACGGCTTCCGCGACAAGGGGTGCATTGTCGCGTACAACTCGGAAGGCAGCCTTGTGGAGAACTGCTTCGCCGACCTGCGGGGTCAGTATTCCAGCACGGGACTTTTCGGGACTGACAACGGAGAAACAGCAAGGTGCACGGATTTCGTGCCGAGCGGCAACGGCGGTATGCTGTCGTCACCGATAACATGCGATGAGATGACATCAATTGACCTGTGCAAGGTCTTGAATTACTGGATCTATGACAAGGGCGGAGAAGACATGTATCATCCATGGACATGCGGACAGTATGATATTCCGGAGTTTGACTTCTCCATCGCCTCATCGCACGAGAACGAAGCCGTCCCAGTCCTCGTCTATCCGAATCCAACTGCGAACTCGCTGAAAATCAATATTTCAGGCGGTGCGGAAATCGAGAGCGTCAGCCTCTTCGACGTCTCCGGCCGCCTCGTGAAGGCTCAGCAGTCGGGCTTCGGGTGCATCGACATCAGCGGGCTCGCGCCCGGAATGTACGTGATGAAGGTCACGCTCGACGACGGCAAGGTGTTCGAGGAGAAAATTGTGAAGGAATAGTGAAACCGCCTTTCACGCCGATACGCCGCGGAAATTGCAAAAAAAATCTAAATTTCGCGGCGTACCGGCGTTTTATTTGTTGTGCGACTCAGATTCAATGTTGTGCAATTTATTGGAGATAAAGTGATTAACGACGGGGGCGCATCAGCGGTTTTGTTAAGTTCAACGTTCTGGTCACAATCCCTTTATTATCTGTTTGAAGTCGCGTCCGTCGTTGATTTTGCCCCTGATTCGCTGGCAGCGTTTCTGGAATGACTTCAGTTCCACGCCGCACAGCTTCGCCGTCGTCGAGTCGCTGAAACCGTGCCTGCTGCAGCAGCACGTCTCGATGTCACCGGCGGTCAGGCTCGGATACAGTTCTTTGAGCCTCAGTGAGAAGCCGTCATACACGATGTCGGTTATGTGGACGAACTCCTTCCTCCCTCCTTATCTTCGCTTGATACATCACGGTTATTGTCAGCGATATGACAATCAGCGAGGCCGCCGCCACTACGATTATCGCGGCCCTGCTTCTCTTCTCATAGACCCGTTTCTCGTTTTCGAGCTCCTTGCGGTAGGTCTCGAAGACGTTGGTGATGTCCTCCTTGCTCGTGTCACGGTAAAAAATCGAGAGGCATCTGATTGCGAAGTCAGCCGACTTCTCGTAGTCGCCCGTCGTCCTGTAAAGCCTCGCCAACGTCCTGTAGATGTTCCTTTGATACCGATATTTTGGCTGCAAAGATATATGTTTTTTCGCAAATATCGCGATTTTTTTGGAGACATTTTTTGTGGTGCGAAATATTATTGTCTTGATTTTCAATAACCTGAAAAGAAAAATTGGCGACAATTAGGGGGTTGACGCTCCGGGATGTGAAAAGCGTCTTGGCTTTTGCATATTTTTGCCGTCGGAAATATCCAGACAACATTCATACGTTAAACTTAAACACATAACAGTAAAATTACATCATCATGAAACACTTCTCAAATGCATTAAGAAGAGATGAGGCTGTTGACGGCGCAAACGCGTTGACAAAAGCCATGAAGCAGTTCAGCAACAAAGACGTCATCGTCGAGGTAATCAACCAGATAGAAGAAATCAACACGCAGCTCGCCGACGCGAACAGCAAGGTGTTCTTCGACCATCAGGTGAACGAGCGAAACAAGGTGGTCAACGCATGTTTCCTTGTCATAAAGGGCCTCGCCGAAGCCTACATGAAGTCGTCCGACAGCACCATGAAGGAAGCGGCTGCGAAAATCATGGCGGTGCTGGTGAACCACAAAAATCTCACCCACCTCAACGTGGCCGAGAAATCGGGTAAGTTGGACGCCCTGATGCTTGACTTCGCCGCCGACGACGTGAAAACGGCCGCGGCCGCCATCCCCGGACTCAACGACTGCATCGCCAGACTGAAGGCCGCCGGCGACGACCTCTCGGAACACCGCTACATGGCGCAGAAGGAACGCTCCGACGCCAGCGCCACGAAAACGTCAGACCTCAAAAAACAACTGTTCTCCCTCATCAACGACAAACTCATTGTCATGCTGGCCAACGCCGCAATCACCGAACCGGAACTGTACCGGCCCGAACTCAAAATGGTCGAAGACATAATCGACGAATACAACAACCTCGCGAAGTCGCACCGCAACAACACGAAGAAATAGACAAAACCGGCGTTTTCGGTGATACGTATCGCTTTTTTTTGTGAAAATGACTGCAAGATGGTGATACGTATCGCTTTTTCTACTGAAAATGACCGCAAGATGGTGATACGCATCACTTTTTTCAGTGAAAATGACTGAATGATGGTGATACGCATCACTTTTTTCAGTGAAAATGACTGAATGATGGTGATACGCATCACTTTTTTCAGTGAAAATGACTG
>JAKSMX010000028.1 GCA_024400305.1 Bacteroidales bacterium
GTTGCGGAACGAGTACAGATACTTCCCGTTGGACATTTTCACCTTCTTGTATAGTTGGGGTGCTTTGTTTATAAACCCAATACAAAAACATTTCATTTGACACACGCAAGAAAACAAGACCTATAGGTCAAACCGTAGGTCTTGCCCTGGCCGGAAGCATATGAGATGTTGTCCTGCGCCAGCTCCCCGATGGCTCTGAAAATGGTGTCGGAACTGCATGTGCGCAAGGTCGGGTGACATGAGAGATGGCGCATCAGATGCGACGTCACATCCTCCACGCATGAGCCGCCGCAGAAGTACACGCTCATCAGGGAGCGGACAATCTCGCTGTACTGGTATCCGGAGACACCGCTGCATCTCCGGCCCAGTGTCGAGTCGATAACGGGTGAAAGCATGGAGTCAAACAGCTCCATGATTGAAAAAATACCGCCAAAAGGTGTGAGTCTTTCAGATTTTATTTGTACTTTTGCCATGTCAATGCGGATTTTTATCTTGTTTGTTTCACGGCATTAAGATAAGTGAAAATCCTGACATGGCAAAATCCTGGGCAACATTTTATTGCTCAGAATCTTAAAATAAATTTAATTTTATAATGCTGCGGAATTAAGGTGAACCTGTTTTCGTAAAAAGTGTTATTTTTGCAAATTGATTTTTAGTAAAGACGATATTTATGGCAAAAAAGAAATCGAAAAACAACAGCCTCAGCACTTTTGTGAACACCATCCTGCGTGTGTTCGGCGAGCATCCGTTCAAACCGATGAATTACAAGCAGATAGCGAAGATTCTGAGTGTGAGGGACGCCGCCGGCAAAGATGTGATTTACCAGATTTTAGTGACACTTTGCAGAGACGGACAACTTGTTGAAAATCATCCATATAGCTATACATTAAATCCTGAACTTATCGCTGAATACGGTCCGAAGCCGACTTACGTCATCGGCACCGTCGATATGAAAAGCACCGGCAAGGCTTACGTCATCCCGGAAGACGAGGGCGAGGACATACAGATCGCCTCGAACAACACGGGCAAGGCTCTTCACGGCGACAAGGTCAAGGTGCAGATGTTCCCGAAACGCGAGTCGAAGAAGAACGAAGGCGAGATTGTGGAGGTTCTGCAACGCGCCCGTACTGAGTTCGTTGGCATCTTCAGCCTCTCGCACGGCTTCGGCTTCGTCATCTCCGACCGCGTCTCCATGCCGATAGACATTTACGTCCCGCAAGGGAAATACAAAGGCGCGAAGGACGGACAGAAAGTCATAGTGAAGATGACAGACTGGCTCGACAACGCCCGCAACCCGTTCGGAGAGGTAGTGAAGGTGCTCGGTTACCCTGGCGAGAACAATGTCGAGATGCAGTCGATCCTTGCGGAGTTCGAGTATCCGCTTGAGTTCCCTAAAGATGTCGAGAAAGAAGCGAAGGCTATTTCCGACAAGATCAAGGTCTCAGAAATCAAGCAACGCCGCGACTTCCGCGACGTGCTGACCGTAACGATCGACCCGCGCGACGCGAAGGATTTCGACGACGCCGTTTCATACCGCAGACTGCCCAACGGACATCACGAAGTCGGCGTCCACATCGCCGACGTCTCTTATTACGTGAAGCCCGGCTCCGCCATCGACCGCGAGGCGCAGAGCCGCGGCACGTCAGTTTATCTCGTTGACCGCACCATCCCGATGCTGCCGGAGAAACTCTGCAACATGGTATGCTCGCTGCGCCCCGATGAGGAGAAACTGACGTTTTCGGCTGTCTTTGAGATGGACGACGACGCCAACATCATCGACAAATGGATTGGCAAGACCGTCATCAGGTCGGACCGCCGCTTCGCATACGAGGAGGTGCAGACCATGATCGAAGGCGGTGACGGCGATTATAAAGATGAGATATTGACACTCAATGCGTTGGCGACGAAACTCCGTGAGAAACGCATGGAACACGGCTCCATCAACTTCCATTCCGAAGAGGTGAAATTCATCCTCGACGAGAACATGAAACCCATCGACACTTTCGTGAAGGTGCAGAACGAGGCGAACATGCTCATCGAGGACTTCATGCTTCTCGCGAACCGCACCGTCGCCGAGGCCGTCGGCAGGAAAGACAGCAAATATCACGGATATACTTTCGTCTATCGCGTTCACGACGAGCCGAATCCGGAGAAGCTTTACAACTTCATCGCGCTTGTGTCGCGGCTCGGCTACTCGATGAACATCAGCACGCGCGAGAAGCTCGTGAAGTCGTACAACTCGCTCTTCAAGGCTGTAGAGGGCCGCGGCGAGAAGAACCTCATCGAGTCGGTGGCGGTCAGGACGATGGCAAAGGCGCTTTACAGCACGGTGAACATCGGGCACTATGGGCTGGCGTTCCCGTTCTACACACATTTCACATCGCCGATACGCCGTTACCCCGACTTGATGGTGCATCGTCTCATTGAGCGTTATATGATTGAAAACCAGCCGAGTGTGAGCCAGTCGGAGTTTGAGGTGCTGTGCCAGCACGCGAGCGAGATGGAACGCCGCGCCGTCGAGATGGAGCGCGAGTCGGTGAAGTACAAGCAGGCCGAATACTTGCAGGACAAGATTGGCAAGGTGTTCGACGGACTCATCTCCGGCGTCTCGAAATGGGGCGTTTACGTCGAGCTTAAGGACAGCAAATGCGAGGGTCTTGTCAGATACAACACCTTCGACGACGACTATTATTATCTCGACGAGGAGAACTTCCGCATCATCGGTCACGAACGCGGCATGATATACCAGCTCGGCGATGAGGTGAAAGTGCGCGTGAAGAACGTCGATCTGATCAAGAAACAGCTTGATTTCGAGATGGTTGTGGTGAAGAACAGCGTAAAGAAGCCGAGGAAGTGAGGGGGAGAAATCAGTTGGTTTATTTGATTTTTTCATAATCGTTATTCAGGAAAAAACTGTATTTTTGCGGCGTTTTTTAGAAATACAATAATATCTCATATCTTGAAATATGCCGAATAACGACTATAATGGTATCAATAGACTTTACACTTTTGAATTGGAGAGTGTTGAGGAGCTGATGGCTCGGATTTCGCGGCAAGTGCGGGACCGGCGTTTGGAAAGAGGGCTTTCGCGTGAGGCGTTGTCGATGATGTCGGGGGTGCCGGTGTCAACGCTTGCCAAGTTTGAGCAGAAGCATGTCATCTCGCTTTCGCAGTATGTCGCGATAGCCAAGGCGTTGGGTTACAGCGACCAGATGAAGTCGTTGCTTGCCGAGCCGCGTTATTCGACGCAGGAGGAATTGGAACAGATAAACCGTAATAAATCACGCAGACGTGGCCGCAATGAATTCAACAGATAAACTCACCGTGATGATGCACGGCCGTATGGTCGGCACGCTCGTTCTCACACCCGACTCGCGACAGGCGAGTTTCCGTTATTCGCAGGAATGGCTGCATGATGGTTTCAGCATCTCGCCGCTGAATTGCCGCTTGAAGACAAGCTTTTCATCGCGCAGCCGATGCCTTTCTACGGCAATTTCGGCATATTTGAAGATTCGCTTCCCGACGCGAGAAGACCTCGTCGCCTGCGGCGCGACAATCAGGATCACGCCTGCGAGGTGCAATGAGATGATAGACGAAATCTGGAACGCCTGAACGGAATCTTGAAACCTTGTGAACTTGACATATTTCCGTTCCTTTGTTGGCTTTCGTGATGATGTATTAATCCCCCACCGCATTTTTCGCAGGCAGTCGGAAGTTGTCGTGTCTTTGCAGCCCGATTTGAGACGCTTCGCGTGCGCGGCTATCATGCCAACTGATGGAAAGAATTCTGCTGTCAAGCAAATTAATTACGGTCTAAAAGTCTAAAGTCAACGGACTAATGACTGAAAACTAACGACTAAGGACTAACGATTAACGGAAATATCTTGCTGATTTTTCTTACGTATATGTGAAAATGTAGTATTTTTGTAGTCGTAAAACTACAAAATCTCATGAAGTATGTTAAAAGACAGATTGGACTTCAAATGCGAGAGTTTCGAAGGAGTCATCTTGCATTAGAAGATTTCTTGAAAGGCATCCAATATACACGAGGCGAAACTTTTCAATATGCTTTTTGTACAGAGAAAGCCATTGGTAAATTGCATAAGATATGAATATAAGCGAACAAGATTTCAAATATATGGTTGAGGGCGCGACAGCAGACTTGATCCGTTTGTTGATAGAACGTAAGGACTACGATATGAAATCGGCAGTTGATGCAGTGTATCAATCTGAGACTTATGCCGCACTCAACCGTCCTCAAACCGGCTTATATTATCAAAGTTCCGGTTATCTTTTTGACTATTTGTTAGAGGAACTCGGAGTCCGTGCTTAATCCTAACTCTTCGGGAAGATGTCCTGAGCCTTCGGGAGGGTGTCCGAACTCTTCGGGAAGGTGTCTGAACTTTTCGGGAAGATGTCCGAACTTTTCGGGAAGATGTCCGAACTCTTCGGGAGGGTGTCCGAACTCTTCGGGAGGGTGTCCGAACTCTTCGGGAAGATGTCCGAACTCTTCGGGAAGGTGTCTGAACTCTTCGGGAAGATTTCAAAAAAATAATCGGGGTGTTTTTTCTGAAAAAATATACTATCTTTGCAGCGTAATAACAATTATAAATTTATTTCTTATGGCAACGAGCCCCAAAAGTGTGTAAAATTCAAAGTTTTATATCTTTGTAAAGCGAAAATAAAAAAATGTTTTTTCACATATACCATCCTGAAAGTTGGAGATAACATATTTCTTCATCTTCAGAATTTTCAGGCTTCCACCAATGGGCAAGCGAAAGTCTCAACAAAGTGCCGATTGGAATATTTCCCAACGGATTTTCGAAACCAACAAATGGTATTGAATAACCCCATCGGTTCGTGAAATCTTTATATCTGAATCGTACTTTCCCATTATAATCATTTCTTGACAAATCATGGTCGGCAATCCAGAAACAAGTGCTGTTTTGTGGTACATTGTCTTTATTTATGTACAATTTACCCGTTTCGTTCTTGACAATTTTGTTTTCAAATACATTCCCTATATTTCCGGTGTAAATAGTTGCGCCACTGTCACGAATTGCATCACACATGCTTGATGCGGGCAGGGTCTCAACAAAATTCCTTTGAAGTACTCTTACATCTTCTGAATGAGGCAAAGGCCTGATGTTGATTTTACAATAGTCAATGTTCCAAATATCCTTAATGTTGTATGGGCATTCATCTTTACTTTCGTGATAACCATTGTGGTTAAACAAACGTATTGGAGTTCCATTTTCCAAATCGATGCCACTGACACATACCATGTCGTTCTGCATCTTGGTTCTTGATACTATTAAAACTTTATTCATAACTATTATTTTGTTTTTGTTAAAATTGACTTTACAGATGTATTATTTCATAGTTGTATTTTCTTTGTAATTCATTGGCGACCAACGACCTGTGACATGCGCAGGCTTTCTCTTCCACGCATAGCAGCACGACATTTTGGGCGTTCATCTTTTTCAATTCTGATACAAAGTTGTCGAAATCAAAATTGCTGAGTATCTGCTTGCAATATTCATTGGCGAAGACTTGTCCGAGTTTGTTACGGAACCTTTTGAGTTCTCCTGTCCGTGCATCCTCCGACTTTTGTTTCTCCCTGATTTCTGAAGTCGGAGCCAACTTCTTTATATGCAGGTAGTTAATTCGCATCTCAGCTAATTTATTCTGAAGATGAGTGCTGTTTGAGAAGGCGTATTCTCGGCCTCTCACGCCGCGACGCTGGCGAATATCACAAAATGTATCTATGTGATTGTCTGACAGTTTGTTGAAAAACTGTTCTTCAGTGGAATTATAAACTCCCAATGTAAATATCTTCATTCTGTTCTGCGTATGCTTTTCTTGACATGAAATTTGTTTCTTCACCGAATAAATCAACAGTTCCAAGTCCTTTTGTGACTTCCAACATAACCTCCGACTGCGTTTTTGCTTTGCCGATGCCGACAATATGATTCAGCACGACGCCTCGTTTCAGCAATTCCTGCCCGACGAGTTTGCTTCTGTGGCACATCGACGGATTCGATTCGCTGCACATGATAGCCAACCTGATGCTTTTCTCATTTGCAACAATCAGACGTTCCATGCCTTTTATAAAAAATGCCTTTTTCCCGAGTTTCTCATAGTCAATATGTCCGTCGGTATAGCATGAAGGGTCGCTTGGCAGTCCGCCGATGGCGTCACCCATATATATATACGCGAAGCCTGCATTTCTCATAAGCATCTGCAGTCTTTCTCGGTTAAAGTCTGGATTCCATTTTGAATACGGCTTGGTGCGAATATCGGCAAGATATTGAATGTCAAAAGATTTTAATTCGTTTTTGAATTCTTCGATACTCTTGCTGCCATGTCCGATTGAGTATAATGTTGATTCCATTGTGATTGAATTTAGACTGCAAAGATAATTGTTTTCAATAGATTTTCAGTGCGTTGGTGGTAATTTATTTTTGAGTTCGTGATGAATCATGCAATTTTTCTATAAAGTGAATTTATCATGGATTCCGACATGCTGAGCAAATTCTGCTCGTCTGCATATTTTCCGGATAATTGGAGTTGAGTCGCCATGTGATCTTTCAGCATTATTTTTGTTTGTGATCTGGCGAAATTCTCATTGAATTTTATCCATTCTGAGCCACCCCATTTTCTTGAACAAATTAATCGGGGTGTTCTTTCGTTCCAACCAAATATTTTTATTCCATTTAAGAAAGTGTGCTTGTATCCCTCTCCAATGTCATAACACACTATCAGACGTTCAGAAGCCTGTATCACTTGATAGTAAGTGTTGCCAGCTCGACTCGTATAACCTCTTGTGAGGAATATGTTTTTGTCCGGAATATAGGTCCACAGACTTCCGGTGATTACCGGCAGTTTTGAATTTCTGAACTCGGTTAGTTCTGATGTTGTAATGGTGACGCTGTTGTTGCATTTCTCATTTTTCACGATTTCCATAACGGTGTATTTTGTTTTTACACTGCAAAAATACAAAGGTGGTGCGAAATGGATGTTCGTGGTTGGAAATTGTTAAAATTTGTCATAAATTATCAATATGAATATCGTTTTCTGATTCTTCTTTAAATCTTGATTCCCATTCATTGATGCAGTGATAATTGTCATTTATTGACTCAACAAAATTAGTCAACAAAGCCGAAAATAACGATAGTGTTTTAAATTTGTGTTTGCAAGGTTTAATATCATTGTTTTATAAAGTTGTTTCATACATTTCTTACAATATTAAACCAAGAATGGCAACTACAGTCAACACTGCAATGACAATAATGTAACCTATATTTTCATGTTTATTATTCTCAAGTTCTGCAACCCGCTGTTTTGCCAGCATCAAGTCATTGGTCATTTCCGAAACAGATGTTTGGAATGCTTTGTTGCTTTCCTGCATTTGACCAAGGCTTTTGTTGAACTCTTCTTGTTGTCTTTTCTGTTGTTCTTGAAGGTCTGTCAAGGTCTTTCCCTGTGTCTTCAATTGTTCCTGCAACTGGGAATTTGCCTTCTGCAAAGTTTCATTCTGCGTTTTATGGAGTTTGTTTGCCTCTTCAGTGGCGTTTTTGTGTTGCTCGGTCATTTCTTTCACGACCTTTTCATGTTCTTTTTGTGCTTCGGTAAGTTCCTCAATCTTCTTATTAGAAATTTCGGTCTGTTCCTTGTTCTGTTTTTGAAGAATTTCTAACTGTTTTGTTAGTTCCTGGTTCTTTTTGTTAGAGTCATCAATCTGTTTCTTGAACTGACCTTCAACTTCTTTCACCAAAGCTGCACGCGAATTGTTGCGTTTTTGAATGACCTCCTCTGTGATGTCGCGGAAATATGTCCCTAATGCATGAGGTATGGCCATTGCTTTATCTGCAATATTCATGATAAATAGTTTTTCGCCTTCATGACCGGCACCATACATCCACGCAGTATTCATATTCACCAATGTTTCAAGAAGTTCAACTTCGTCCAACGCATCAAGTCCTGCACCACCACCACGTATTATGGCGATGATATCAAAGCCCATTTCGTCAAGCTCTTTTAATTTTTTGCAGAATGCATTGGTTTTTGCAAATGACTCTCTGTATTCAGTGAAATCCATATAAGTACGGGCAGCTTGTACACCCTTTTCAAAATCTTCTTGAGTGATACTTGTCTCCGCATATACCAATGCCACCTTCGGACGTTTATCCTGATACAGAAGCGATTCAAGGATGTTGTCAACATTTTTGAAGCCTTTTTCTGATTTGATGCGACGAAGTTCTGCGCGTTTTAAATCATCTTCGGACACAGCCAACTCCTTTATTTTTTCAACGCCAGTAACCTTCAGTACAATCTGAATAAATCCCTTGTTGGTGATAGATCGATCAAGTATTCCGTTGACGGTAATGACATTACCGTTATCAAAGTCGTCACGTAAGCCCAATGGCATTGCGATTGCAATCTCATCGCTGGTGCATTCGTCAACAAGTCGGTCGTTTGCCGTGTGGAAATACTGGTTGATATATGTGCCTTTGAAATATACTCCACGCAGGCATATAACCTTCTGGTTTACCTGGCCGGCAGCCAAGTGGTTGCGAAGTATGCCGATAACCTCCGATGGCCTGAAGAGATTGGCAGATGCTGGTGTGTTTGCAGATTCAGACATAATTTGTATCAGTGATTTGGTTTAAAGTAGCAGCGTCAATCCACTTCATATTAAATCCTATTTTTAACATTTCACATCTGCAAAATTAGTACAATAATCTGAATTGTAAATAAAAATTTACAAATAAAGGTTGCAAATAATTTATTTGTGAAATTTGAATTTTTAACCAATCAACCTATTAACACAATCCCCGATATAAAATTTAGGAAATTCTTCACCTATTTCATCAATAGATTTCAAATCATTTTTATTTGCAAATCTTTCAGCTTCCTCTAACAAATTTGTATATGCTTCATCAAGCCAATTCAAGGTGTTCTGCAAAAATGGATAACATATACTGATTGTTGTGGTTTTGCAAGATTTATTTCCGGAAAACAAATCAAAGCCGCCACCGCAACCAATCCACATGTTATTTGTTACTATTGCCCTATCATGGAAGCCATTTTTTTCACATTTATAAATTGTAATTTTTAAATCATGTTCAGTCCAACCATTGCGCTTGATTAAAATCCCTTTTTTTAAATCATCAAATCTGTTTTTTGCTTGATTTTTCATATCGTAAGTGAAAATTGATAAATGAAAGGGAATATCCATTTTTTTCTTTGGTATCAAAATATCAAGAATACGCATTAAATTCTCATCAATTTTCTTGGTGTCAGCAAGAATGTAATTATCAACAATTATCAATGAATTACATGGGTGTTCTATCACATTTTCAAGATTTTTCCAGCTGTATTTTTTATCAATATTATTCTTTTTTATTGCAACACCATTGTCTTTAAACAAAAAATCAGCGTTCATGGTGGAATCAGTGTTAAACGCCATTATTCCAAATTTTTCCGCTATATTTTTACAACCCACTGAATCCAAACACGTAAAATAAACTGATTTTAAACATGAATCCGATATTGATTCTTTTGATAACTTATTTAATTCGGGGAAGTCGTCACCATCGCAGGATAATTTGCAATAGCCACCTGTATGTTTTTTCCAAAGAATCCTCAACGAATCATCTTCCGCCATATTATCCTTTAGTTGTAGAAAATTTATGTCAAAATGTAAGTCAGATTTGCAGATGAAATCATATATGTTTATCCAACATTGCATCTTTTTTATAAGTGATTCGTCTGGCGCAATAACTTTTGGAAAGTATTCAGAAAACCTCTTCCAGAATTCATATTCACAATAAACTATTTTTCGTGCTACCATGTTATTTCCCGGCTTTTATTGTTAAAAGATCCATTGACAAGTTGTCGGCTTCATCAAAAAATCCACTACCAAAAGGCTCTTTCAAACAGCCATCATCTTTAATGTTAATCCTTTTAACCTGCTTCTCATTCTTTGGACGTTCATCAGGGTTAGGACTATACAAATAATTTATTGAAACATCATTTGCTGACACCCCCTTTTCGTTGTTCTTTAAATTACTCGCAACTATAGTCTGCAATTTCCTAATCAAATATTCACTGTGAGTCTCAATTACGAAACGGACATTATAAGTCTTATATGCATCAACAAATATATCAGCAAGCATAGATTGATAACGTGGATGAAGATGAATCTCTGGTTCTTCTACTGCAATAACAGTCGGCTCAAGTTTTTCTTCGGATCCATCAAATGTCGAGAAGGATTTAAAAATATTTGTTCTGTTAGTTTTTGCCTCCATTATTGAAGTCTCAATCTGAAGCAAGATCGAAACCAATTGTGTGAGCCCATATCCTTCATCAGCAAGAAGATGTCTCTCAAAATCATCATTGCCTTTGCATAGATAGGCAAGTGTTCCGAGACCTTCCTCTGTTGATCTAAACACGATAGAATTGCCAATACCAAAATTTCTAAACCATTTGTTCAGGAATGTATCTGGCTTATAATTTTTTTTGCAATTCTTTTTCGCATCCATATATCTTTGTATGAGAATCCCAAATTCGTTTGATTTGTCTCCAATGTTATACAAACGCTGAACAACAGCACGAGACGATGAAACATAATCAGTATTTGCGTATGATGTGAAAATGTCTTTTATAAAGTCAACGAAGAACAAATAAACATATATGTATGACGAGAACATGCATTCTTTATCATTTCCTGATGATAATATTGATAGCACAGACGATGCGTCAATGCAAACATCTCGCTTAATATGCTTATTATATGATTCCGAATAGTAAATTATAAGATCTTCATAAATCTCTTCCGCAGTATCTTCAAGCTTGGGGTATTCTTTAGGCACGTTGCGAAGCTGATTATCCCAAAAATAATAATTATATGAAATCGTTGGGATATTGAACAAATCAATCACGGGATCATGTTCTTTTAGAAAAAGTGACAGTCTGCTTTCTTCACAAGTTGTAAGATATTCAGCAAGTGTGATTGAATTTGAATTTTTGTATCCATCAATAAATTTATTGAAGACTACCTTATGAATTAAATTTTCATGAAAATATTCCAATGCTTTTTGAACTTTTTCAGCAAGAAAATCAATCGTTTTAGACTTGTCATGTGCGATTCCAAGCTCATCAAGTTCGTCAAAAATACTCGGATTATAAAACAACCCACAATTTGATAAGCGGCAGGCAAGATTCCATGCATTAGTAACATTATATTTTTCACCTTTTGTGCGTAAATCATCAATATAATTGTATAAAACAGATGTTTTGATATTATCGAAATAATTGTATAAAACAGACCTCTCACACTCATTTATAGAGTTGTCATTATCAACATTTTTACTGATATCATTGCCATATTTATCTCCATGAAAATTTTTCCGCTCAGCCAAAAACGCACATTTCATTTTCGTGTAGTTTATGAAATTGCGTCTGATGCATCTTACGTTTATTGTCTTGATTTTAATTCCGCCGTCAACTATTTTTGCCGCAAAAATGCATGTGCCGTCCATTTTGAAGATTTCCATGTCAGACAACCATCCATAATTCATTTCGTCGCTGTCCGATGAAACGAAAGATAATTTCAAAGACACATCTTCAACCAAAACACGTGATCCCAATGTGTATTCAAAAGAAATCTTGGCGTTTTTCTCGGCTTTTTTGTTTAACACCAAATCGTATTTTCCGAGATTATATCGTAATTTTGAAAAATCAAGTTTGTACTTTGGAAGCTCACATCTGTTCCAGTTCACTATGTCATTTTTTATGTCATTCATAACATCAGAGAACAACATTATTGCCTTAACTATGGAACTTTTGCCGGAACTGTTACATCCGGTCAAAATAGTAACTGGCGCAAGTTCAAAAGTTGCACCTTCTTCGTCAAACACCTTGAAATTTTTAATTGTAAATTTTGGATTCATATTTATATACTTTTAATTTTATTTCTTTATATTCATCGCTGCAAAATTACACCTTATCCGCGAAACCAAACTTCGCAGTTGATATTATTTATGATGTTTTTTCGTATTTTTCCATCAATTCGCAAACTCTTCGTTTCATCTCATCTTTCAACGATGTCGGCTCCAGTACAATCACGCCGCGATACGACATGAGAACATTCATCAATTCAATGTTGATTATCAATTTGTAATGGTAAAACTTGCCGCCGTTTAACATCGGATATTTCTCTCTCAAAATCTCATTGTTGAAAATACAGACCGACTCTTGTGATTTGTGTATTGGCTTGGTGTCGATGTATTTATATGTGTTGTCGTCAGCCCAGATAAGAATATCGATAGGCTCGGCATCTTGGGGCAATGTCACTCCGACAATGTTTTCAAAGCGTTTGTCGAGTTCTCCTGTTTCATGTTTGCAATTAATATGGTTGTTTATGATGAATTCTTCAATTCTGTCAAGAGCAAAATTACAGATAAATCCGTCCTCGTTCATTTTTGCAATCAGAAACCAACGGTTGTTGAACTGTTTGAGCATCAATGGGGAAACGCTGTAAATATTTGCGTTTTCAGCACCAAATTTCTTGTAAGAAAGGTCGATTGCCTTTCTTGCCGCTATTACCGAAAACAGTCTTGACAGCATGTTTTCTTTCATGACAAGGTTCGGATTACTCTCGAAATCGAGTATTGTTTCCTTTTTTTCTATGTTCAGGGATTTTTTAAGGTCATCAAGCCACTCGAAACCTTCAATGCTCAAGCCGCCGACAACGTTAAGTAGTTCTGTGAGCAGATGTTTTTCGTCGTTAGTCAACTTTGGCTTGAATATTGAAAATGTTGGGTCCTTGTAATAATTCACCAATCGCTTTCCTTCGTATTCACTTACGATTTCGGCGTTGAACGGTGGCATTTTCATGTCGTTCAAGTCATTTTGATACGTTTTGATGTCAACTGTCGGTTTGTCGCTGTTTTCCAAGTATTTGTTGCATTCATCACAAATCTCTCTGGTTGTGTAGTGATTCGATTTGCTTTTCAACATGTCATCAATGAACATATACCTTATGACAGCGTTCTTGTTAGTGGCCATATTCTTCTGAATTTTTTGCAAATATACGAAATATGGTGCGAAATGGATGTTCGTGGCTGGAAATTATCAATGTTTGTCATAAATTATCAATACGAATCTCGGCTGCTGATTCTTCTTTAAATCTGGTGTAATGGACAAAAATTAGGCTTTTTCGGAGTGTCTTACCCTGAAAAAAGTTGACTCACAAAAGAGTCAAATATGTACAAATTACACACAAAGAAACAGGAGTTGTACTTCGATGAAGTGATAAGGCTCCACTATGAGAAGGGCTACGGAGAGGACAGGATTTCCACAATTATTCCGGTCGGACATACGACAGTGAACCGATGGATTCGTATCTTTGCAGCCGGAAAAGAAACGGAAAAGACAGTCATGCCTGAGACAAAAATCAAAGAGAAGAGGAAGATTTCGGAGTCTGCGGAGTCCGAGACGGTGTCCAGAGCCGAGTACGAGAGACTGAAGGCGGCTCAGGAGTCGTTCGCGCCGGGATACGTCCGCAGTGTCAGGGAGCGCGACCCCGGCATCGGAGGTGTGAAGCTGTGGATGATGTACGTGAAGGCGTTCGCCGCGGGCCATCCGATGGGGCGCGACCGCTTCTGCGAGATGATTGACAGGTACGACCGGAAGATACGCCGCAGGATACGTGCCCCGCGCACGACAGACTCCGGCCACGGTCTGCCGACGTACCCAAACCTCGTGAAGTCGTTCATCCCAGCTGCGCCCAACCAGCTGTGGGTCATCGACATGACATACATAATGATAACGCTCGGAGACGGCTGTGCGTTCTGCTACCTGACGATGGCTTTCAAGCGCATTGAAGGGCTTCAGGCCGTCCCAATCCATCACTCCGACCGCGGATGCCAGTATGCGAGCCGCGAGTATGTCGGCAGGTTGAAGGACCGCGGAATATCGATAAGCATGACCGAGTGCGGCGACCCCAAGGACAACGCGCAGGCCGAGCGCGTGAACAGCACCATGAAGAACGAGTTCCTCAAAGGAATGGTGTTCCATGACATCTGCGATGTCAGGCGTGCCGTCAGCCGCGCGGTGGACTTCTACAACAACGAGCGTCCGCACATGAGCCTTGACATGATGATACCAGCCGAGGCATCGTCACGGACAGGCGAGATCGCCAGACGCTGGAGGAGCTACCGGCAGGAGGCGATAAAAAAATCAGCGGCATGTGCCGGATGTGACTGAAAAAGGTTTACCTTTGCAGCCTGCAGGAGGTCTCCCTCCGGGCTACGCCCTACGGTCAACCTCCTGCAGGCTTTAAGAACCTACGGTCAACCTTGAACAGTGATAAAAGACAATGGGCAACCAATATAAGTGATAACGTTTAACCGAGTCAACTTAATCAAGGAGTAAAGACATGAAACAGTCAACCTAAATCAGGAAATGACACTTTACAGGCGTCTGAAATCCGCAGTGCGCAGCATCGACTTCTATCTGCCATACCTGTTCACATGCCAGGAAGAGGGATGTGAAGGCATGCCCAATACAAACAACAAGCTGGAGGGCACCTTCACGGATCTGAAGAAGAGCCTGAACAATCACAGCGGCATGAACGGAGAGAACCGCAAGCGGTTCATCTGCGGGTTTTTCTTGGCATTGGAGTAAGCTCGCAGCATGAAAAAGGCAAGAGCCAAATCACTTCCTGCCTCATGCTTGTCGATCCTGCAGCCCTATTCCTCATGAAGTTGCTCCCCAGCAGAGCTCCACTATGCTTCGGACTGCGATGCGAAGGTACAGAATTTTTTGCCAACCACCAAACATTGGGGTCTGAAATTCACCACGCAATTTGACCTATATGCCGAAATTTTAACGAGATTTAATTCCGCCAACGGGTTGACTCTATTTTCGATTTCGGTAATCAGAAATACAGTCATTATGCGAAATATGATGAGTTCACAATGCCTGTCATGTCGATGCAGACCGATGACACAGGTGACATCCTTGATTTTCCGCTGGTCAACCTTGACGGCGGCACCGTCACTTTACGTGAACAGGAAGGCTGGGTGCTGCTCAATTTCTGGACGATGAGCTGCGAGCCGTGCCTCGCAAACCTCCTGAATTACAAACATGAACAGGATTCCTTGGGATACCGCATTCTTGAAAACAAAGGTGTCAGGATATTGGCCGTTGAACACAGATCAGACAATCTGGAACTCATCGGCAAAGTCGCTGACCGCACAAACTGCCGCGACATAATGTATTCCGCCAAAGACATAAGAACCAAAATCAACATACCTTATCTCGGTTACTATTATCTGATTGATCCCTCAAAAAAATCATCTGGAAAGGCGGTGGTCTTGGAGATTATTCAAATCTTCTGAAGACCAAGAAAGAACATGAAATGAACATCAAAAGATGACGGACATGAAAAAATTTCCTTGATGATAATCGCGGTGCTTCCAGCATTCGCAGTCAATATTAATGTGAGGTGATCATGCTTATTCATAAATCAGGATTGTTGCCGGCGGTGTCGTCGGCAGCATCCTGCTCAAACGGCACGTCAGCAACTTCAACCTTGCTGTTGTGGTGTCGCCATGCTGAGCGGTGTCCTTCACTCTCCTATAGCCATCGAAGCCAACATCAGAATAATGAGGGCCTTCGTCGGAATGAGACATTTCATCAAGGTCTATCACATCGGGGCGTCGCTGAAAGACCTTGGCAGGAAATGGTTCGCGTTCTCACTGCTGCATTGCCAGAAAAAATTGCTTTTGGACAATATCTGATGCATTAATTTTCAGTTTTGAACTATCAGTATTGTTTTTTGTTTTATCTTTGCCGAAGTGAAATCAACGAAGGTCGTAATAAACTGAAATCAAGACAAGACGTTGAGACTGAGGTGATTACGGAGTTATTAACAATCTAATCCGGAGGTGTTTCTAATGGAAAAGAGACTTGGAACAGTTATCATTGAGATTGAAAACAGGGCGGCGGCGCCGTACGTCAACGAAGTTATCTCGCGTCACGCCGGCATCATCATCGGGCGCATAGGGCTTCCGCGCGCCGACGGTCACAGTATCATTTCCCTTATCTTGGAAGGCACCACCGACGAGATTGGCTCCCTCACCGGGCAGCTCGGACGTCTTGACGGCATCGAGGTGAAATCGGCCTTGCTAAAAAATAAGTGAAATGAAAAACAGATTCTTTAAAATCGGCGTGTTCATCCTTTCGATGCACGCCGTCGCAGCCAATGCGCAGACGCTCCAACCTTCTGAGAACGACACTGTTGTGAAACTCGAGGACGTGGTAGTGAGCAGCCTGAAAGTGGAAAGGAAACTCGCCGACGCCCCGATAAGCGTCGCCATTGTCAATTCATTGAAGTTTGAGAAACGGCAGACGTTCGCCGTAGCCGACGGTCTCGCCGACGAGCCGGGTGTCTTCATGGGCGGCGACGGCGTGTGGTCGAAGAATGTCAACGTGCGCGGCCTCGGCGAAGACCGCCTCGTCACCATGGTCGATGGCAACAGGATTGAGACCGCCACCGACCTGACCGCCTCGCTGTCGATGATTGACGCCAACGACATCGAGCGCGTGGAGGTCATCAAGGGCGCACAGTCGGCGCTTTACGGCAGCGGCGCGATGGGCGGGATCGTCAATGTCATCACCAAAGACGGACATTTCGCCGACAACTTCTATGTCAACGGAAACGTGCTTGTCGGACTCGCCTCCGTCAACACCTCAAACTCCGAATATTTCAACGTGAACGTCGGCGACAGCAAATGGTACGTGAAACTCAACGCCGGACACGGATTCGGCAACGACATAAAGACACCGCAGGGCGACATCCGCAACAGCGGCTACGAGACCAGCAACATCTCCGCCCGCGCGGGCTTCAAGCCGGCCGTGAACCATATCATCAAGCTGAACTTCCAGCGCAATGGGTCAACGGACGTGGGGATACCCGGCGGAGCGGCGTTCGCCACGACAGCGACGGCGAAATACAAAGACATCAGCCGCACGCTCTTCAACGCCAACTACGAGATAAGAGACCTCTCTTACACCTTCACCTCGCTGAAATTCACCGGCTTCGTGCAAGACATCATCCGCGACGTGGAGATGAATCCGAACAGCGTTACGAAGAAAACACTTCCGAACGGGAACATACAGGTGACGGAGCCGACACTCGTCACGCCGCAAGGAACACATCTCACTTTCGGCGGCAATGTTCAAGGGACATTTGAGTTCTCCGGGAGAAACACACTCATCGCCGGCGTCGATGTGTGGAGACGGAACATCAGCAGCGACCGCACGAAACACATCACCGTGACGGTTCAGGATTCTCTCGGAAACATCTTGAAAACCAATTTTATAGAACGCGGTGAGACACCACTTCCGAAGGCTTCGTTCATGAGTGCGGGAATCTTCGTGCAGGACGAGATGCGTTTCTTCGCGAACCGCCTCAACGTCATCGTCGGCGGGCGCATCGACGGCATCTTTGTCGAGAACGAGGAATGCCACGACGTCGATTACATCATCACCAACGGGGAGATGAACGACCATCCGGCCGGACAACGCATCACATTTGAAAAAGGTGAGAAGCAAGACCTCTCGTGGAGCGCAAATCTCGGTGCCATCTACAAGATTACCAATAAGTTCCACCTCGTCATGAACGGCGCACGCTCCTACCGCTCGCCCTCGCTCGAAGAACGTTTCAAATACATCGACCTGACAAGCAAGGTGCGCCTCGGCAACCCTGACCTTAAGTCGGAAGACGGCATCTCCGGCGACCTCGGAGTCCGTTTCTGGGGCGACAGGTTCACCATGCAGGCTTCGGGTTTCATCAACAAAATCAACAACATGATCGTCGAGCGAGACGGAGTCTTCATCTATCAGACAACCGACGGCGCGACCGACACCGTCCCCGCCCTGATTTTGGACAACGTCGGAAAAGCCTTGCTCTACGGAGTTGATTTCAGTCTCAACTACAACATCATCAACGGGTTGAACGTCTTCGCGTCGGGTTCCTACACCATGGGCATCGACAAATGCGACGACTCTTATCTGCCGAACATCCCGCCTATGAAAGGCGTACTCGGTGTCTCTTACACTTACCCGAAAGTCGGCACGGTTTCCGTTGAGATGACGGGCGTAGGCGAAAAACATCTCACCGCCGATTACGAAAAGCCGACGTCGGCTTACGGCCGCCTCGACATCGCATTGAACAGCAGGGTCCTGAAGTTGGGGAACGTCGGATTCCAGTTCTTCGGCGGCATCGACAACGTCACCGACGAGACCTACACCAACTTCTTCTCCACAAACCGCAGCGACATCAACTACGAGCCGGGAAGGAATTTCTATGTCAAAGGGAAAATTATCTTTTAACTTTACAACTTTCTACTAAAAAACCTCCATCCTCACTTCATCAGGCGTTTCGACCTTGATATAGTGATAGTTACAATCAATGGCGGAGTCGTTGGCGCGCTCCGTCATTTTTTTGTGGATGCGGTCGCGCAGGTCTTTTTGGGCTTCCTTGAAAGGCAGTTTCCGGTTTGCATAGAACGGCCCGTCGTAATATGTCACGCCTTTGGTGCTTCCGTCGCGGCGTTTTTTATAAACGGTAGTCCTTGCATAGCACGGGGCGTCCAATTTCACCGGATAATAAAAACTCACATCAGGGAAATTCCTGATTTTGTTGTATTTAGGCCAGATGTGCGCTTCGGGGAAAATCACTATCGAACGGCCTTTGCCAATCGCTTTCTCGATGGATTTGTAAAAAGTGAGATACGTCTTTCTTCTTTCAGGCCGTGGGAAAAGCCCTATCATCCTCAGGAAAGTGCCTAATCCCTTGATGGAAACGCCGTCGGGATGAACGATGTGATAACAATGCCCTGGAAACGCCGTCCCCGGATGGGCGAAGGCGTCGTTGATGGCGTTGGTGTGGTTCGCGAAGACGAAATATCCCTTCCTGCGGTCTCTCCTTTCCTTCAAAACCTTCTTGTTCCTTATCGGGAAGACGATTTTCAGGCCGTAGCAAATCTTGATTAATATGGCGATGAAATAATACGCGACAGGCTCGAAGATTCTGTAAAGACGGCTTTTCGGGAAATATTCGTAGTCTTCAGGAATGGGCTTCGCGACGATGTTGTTGCTCGCGAAGTCGTCGTTGACCTCATCGTAATAATAGAAATACCGCTGTTTCTTTGACATAATTTAACACAAGTTGCACGAGTTTTTATGTTTTTCGACTTCTTTCAGGAACATCTCCTCCATCTGTCTCATGCATTCGTCCTGGTCGTAGTTGACGCTTTCTTCGAGATATTTCTTGCTGAGTTCCGCTTTTTCTTCGGGATGTTCGATGAAATAATCGATTTTGCGTGCCAAGTCGGTGCTGTCGTTGACCTTAAACAGGCTGCGTTCGTCGATGGCGAAGTTCTTCGTCGCGCATTTCGGCGAGTTGGCGATGACCGGCACGAGGCCGCACGAAATCGCCTCCAGACATGCGATGGCTTCAATCTCGACTTCGGCGGGATGGCAATACAGGTCACAGAAGTTGATGATTTCAACAAGTTTCTCTCTTGAGAAGAAATCAATAAATGGCTGATTCACAAGATGTTTCTTTGAATATTTCCTTATCGCGGCTTCGGTTCTGCCTTTGCCTGCGAAGATGAGCTGTATTCTGTCGTTATATTTCGACTTGTGAACGGCTTCGAGAAGTATTCTGTGAGATTTCTCATTTGAAAGTCGTCCTGTGAAAAGGATGCAGTATTTGTCTTTGAATTGTTCGGGTTTCGGTTCCGGCTTCGGCTTGAAAATCTTGTTCACGCCGTTGGAGATGACGTAGCCGTTGGTCTTCCTTCCCCTTTCCTTTTCGAAGATGTCGCGGATGAACTGCGTCGGGTAATGGATTGCCTGTGCGCGGCGGAAAACGTTCCCGTCGTACCAACGATATATCAGTTTGTTCGCCAGCCGTGAGTCCTGCATCGCGATCTGGTTCGTGAAATTCTCGGCCTGCGCGTGGAATCCGCCCGTAATCGGTATTCCGAGCCTGGCGATGTATTTCGATGTTTTGCGCGAAGCGAACAAAGGCAGCATGATATGCACGATGTCAGCGTCTTTCACGGCCTCGTCGATGATTTTCTTGTCGAATTTCGCGAGGACAATGTCATTAATGCGAATCATGTAGTTTATCAGCGTGCCGAGGTTCTGCTTCGGCAGGATGTAATATCCTTCAAGCCCGCGCTTGTCTTCGTCAGGACACACGACCTTGACATTATGCCCCTGCTGTTTCAAGAATTTGATAAGATTAATGGCGGCGATTGTGGTGCCGTTATTAGCCTCTCCGAAAACTTCGCAAATAACTGTAATATTCATTGCCAAAAATACTCGTTTACAATTTTAATAAACTGCAAAAATACGAAAATATTCATTATTCGATTAAAAAAGTTCGATTTCATCAAATTCACCCGAATTATCTGAAAAATTCGTATTTTTGCCGACATATTGAAAACGTAAATTTAAATTTAGTAAAATGAGAAATATCTGTAAATCAATTGTTCCTTTAGTTATCATCTGTTTTGCAATGTCGAATATGGCTGCCCAGGAGCAGACAACCGTTGTCGATGGCGACACTTTGGTCGTGAACAGGGACGTGCAGAGGAGCGAGGTCTATAATCTCGTGCATTTCACCAACGACACCGTTGTTGACAACCCTTACGGCTCCCCCGACGAGATTTTCAACGCCTTTTTCCCGACAAAGATCGGCGCCCAGCTGACCTACGAGTCGTACGACAAGAACGGCAAGATGAACGCATATTTCACCATGACGGTGCGCGAACGCGAAGGCGACCTCCAGAACGGACGCCTCATGATGGTTTACAATTTCTACGAACCTGACGGCGAACCGTTTTTCCGCGCGCCCAACGAGTTCATCATGGACATCACCAAGAAAAACGGCAGGTCGTACATTGTGATGAACGACTGGATGAAGGCCTTGAGAGTCCAATACATGCTTTCCTCCGGCGACCCGAGTACCATCATGGGCGACTTCAAAGTAGGCGACCGGCTGCCTGACACGGAGATGCCAGTGAAGATAGGATTCATCAAGGCGACGATTTACACCACCGAACGCCAGGTCATTGACTATAAGACTATAAAAACGGAAGCCGGCACTTTCAACGCCTACCTCATCCACGAGAGTGTCCGCACGAAAACGCCGGTCGGCACTTTCCGTTCCTCGTCGGATTCGTGGTATGCTCGCTATGTCAGCAACATCAGCCAGATTGTCTATAGCAGCAAGGGTGTCGGCAAGTCGAGCGTGATTCTGGTCGGTTACAAGAAAGGGTATAAATAGGGTATTTCGCTGAAACAAAAAAAGAGGGTGCGTATGCATCCTCTTTTTAGTTATACAATAATTCGTTTCTTATTTGACGAAGTCGAGATAAACTCTGCGGTTGTTTTCGATGTTTTCGAATTCTGAAACACCGCCAGCGGCCTCAATAATGATGTCATTGGCGTTCATACCCAATTTAACGAGTTCGTCTTTCACTGTGTTGCAACGGCTTTCTGAAAGGGTCTGGTTGTAACCGACTGAACCTGTGGCTTCATCGCATGTGCCTCTCAAGCGGATTTTGCAGTCATATTTCTTCGCAAACTGTGCGAATGTCTGCAAGTTGACGCGGTCGTTGTCTGTTCTCAACTCGGCTGAATTGAGGTCGAAGAACACGCTGAAAGGATAGCGACCGAAGACAACTGAATAGATGGCGTTATCTCCAGCACTCATGCTTTGCGCCGGCTGACCCTGTTCGGCCTTTTCGACTTCCTCTCTCATGCGGACGATCTCGTTCTGGATTGTCTCGAGACGTTCCTCAACACCGCTCAAATCTGTTGCTGGTGCTTCTTTTTCGACCACGGCAACTGCCTTGCCTGCACCGCTGTTGCCGAAGTTCCAGCTCAACTTCGCACCGCCTTCATACATGAGGTTTTCGGTGTGTTCCCATTTTGGAAGGTTATCGAAACGGTCTCCTGAAAGGAAGGTGATGCCTGCATACAAACGAACTTCGATGTTGTTGTCAACAGCTACACCAATAGAACCCTGGCCACCGCATGCGAAATGCCACTGTGAGTTGTATTCTTTCTCATCAAAATCTCCTGATGCCAATCTGCCACTAACCGTAGTGTGGGTCTGGACACCGCCTATCATAGGTGACAGGTCGAGTTTCCAACGTGAATCTCTGAGGTTTTTGAAGATGTAGAAAATGTTGAAATTACCCTGGACTGCGAAACGTGCAAACTTCGTCTCAGTGGTCAGGTTTTTGTATTTCCATGCATCAATCGTAGGTTCGGAGGCATACATCTCTCCATTAATGCCGAGCCACTGATTATCGCAGAGTTCATCCGCAGATGTCATTTCCACATTTCCCCTCATGCCGCTGAGTTCGAGGGAGAACAGATTGGAGAAGCGGTAACCGGCCGATACGCCGTATTCGGCTCTCATCGCCTTTCCGTTGTCAGAATAACTGCGGAAAGTGCAGGTACCCATTGATGCACCTGTAGCGATGCCGAGGTAATATCCGTTTTGAGGAATTGTCGTCTGTGCTGTCATTGACATTGAAAGACCTAACACGCACAAAACTGCTATTGCGTAATGCTTGAATTTTTTCATTGTCGTTCTATTTAAATTGATTTGACTTAATCTGTTAATTAATTGCCGCCTCCGACGTGCTGGTGGTTATAGGTCGTGGCACTGTACGTCGCATCGCCCCAAAGGTTAGCTTCGGCTGTTCTGCTGAACTTCTTATAGGCTATGTGGGTGTACTCCTGATTGCCTGAGAACGAAACACCTGTACCGACAGGAAGTGTCAGGTTTACATTCCACGTGTATGTCTTATTATGGCTGACCAAACCGAAATCACGTGCAATCAACTCCATCAACAAAGCCTGCAGTTGGTACTGCGTTGGCAGATACAAATCAACACCTGTCTTGTAGCCGAATTCTGTGAAAGGCACTGTGATAGCCTCTGAACCGTATGTGTTATCCACATCGCTCGGGTCAAATGACAACGGAGTATTGCGCTGTGTTAAAGTAATGGTCGGGATGCAGAAAGCAGCGTAAATAGCACCAGTAATGGCACCTGTGATAGTCAACAGATTGGATTCATGAATCATCTGGCTTTCAGGCACATTACTCCATTGACCATTGTTAAAGCATTTAATAGTGGTATGGTTCTGTGTCTCGGTGTTGAAATTGAAGAACAAAGTGTACGGGATGCCAGCTTTGTCTTTTTTCCCATCAACAGATGAAACACTTGAGGCAAAGAACATTTTTTCTTTTTCAAAAGTTCCGCTGGTAGGATCAGGAGTTTCCTCTTCAGCCCCGAAATCTTCCGTATAGTAGAAAGTTTCAAGTTGCAAATCATCACCTTCATAACCCTCAATGTGCGCTCCAACCAAGCACTCGGCGTTCTCGTTTTCATCAATATACTCGGTATTCTGATCTCCATCACCGTTAGTTAATGTAGTGACGGTTGTGGTATGAAAACGGAAATTCTGATTCTTAATCATACCGCCTTTTTGCTTGATAATAGTGACAGTCTTTGAAAGGTCTTTCTTGCCTTCATACGAAGCTGTCAGTGTGTAAGTCTTCGATGATTCCGGCTCTGGAACTGACATGAAATAATCACCCCCATTGTCAGTTTTTACTGACAGACCTTCAGGCGTTGTAATCACTGCGTTAGCTAACGCATTACCTTGGTAATCTGTTACATTACCTGTGATGGCATACTCTGCACCTTCCACTACAGGTGGGGTGACATCTGAATACTCCTTGTCGTGCTTGGAACATGCACCCAAACATAACACCATGGCTAAAAGCCATACAATTTTTAATTTGTTCATAGTACTATTTTTTAAGTTTTGTTTAAATTTATTAAGTTTGAAAAATCAATTTTTTTAAGCTTGCAAAAATACACATTTTTTTAATACACAAGAAAATTAATGTGATTTTTTTTACAAGTCATTCAACTCAAGGCAAAGACCCACAGAAACTCGGTCCCAGTCCTGCAGAATAAGCTGCACCCTGAAGATCTTGTATTTGGCATCTAAGCCAATGTTGAACTCGCATCCGTCATATTCTATTGTGGCTCTCAGGTCACGGTAAAACCGCGGGCGGAACGTCAGGCCGCCGACAAGTCCGTTCCACTTTTCGGCGGAGGCTTCTTTGAAGTAATGCCTGTAGGCGATGTTCACCCCCCATTCCCCGCCAAACACGTCAAAGTGCTTGGTCGCGGCCGCGTAGAAGTTCTTGTTGAGCGAGGTTCCCCAGATGTCGAAGCCGCCGACCACAAGCGCGGGCCGCCACTTGCCTTCTTTCAGGGGTTTCAGCTTTACCGACAACGACCTGTCGGGCAGGTATGTGCCTTCATTGTTCCACATCAAGACCATATACGACGCTTCCACCCATTTGTAAGGGGTGAGGGAGATATAAAACGCTGTCGGACAATCTTTTGAATAACCGTTCGGGACGAAATCCGTATTCAGGTAATGTGCGCCGATGCGCATGCTGCCGTCCTGACTCAACTCCGCCGAAGGAACCTGAAGCAAGCCTTCGACACCTGTATATACCTGAGCCTTTCCCAAAACCGGGAGCAGTATGAAGGCAAGAATCGCCATGTATTTTTCAAGTCTGTTCATCGTGTAATCCCCCATTTTGCTTTGGTGAAATTGCCGGTTCTTTCGTTTTCCTCCGGGTCGGTGACGTACATCTTGAGGGCGTTCGCCTCGGCCATGTAGTCGTAAGTCATCCTGAAGTTAGATGCCGGACGTACCCTTAATGTCTTTTCGTGCTGCCGGTCGCCCTGGAACGGGAGTCTTACCACGATGCAAGCTCCGCCGGCAATGCGCTGTTCCTCGTATGTCCCGTCCATTTTGTAAACCTCTCCGTAGCGGTTTCCGCCGTGGATGAATGCGCTCACCGAAATATGTTTGAAGTGCTTCAGCCATGCGATCCTGCCGCCGTAGTCTCCCAGATTGAACCTGCCTCCGCTGATTCTGAATTCAGTATCACTGCCTTTCAGATAAAAGCGAGCCGTGAACAAACCCGTCAGACGGTCCATATAGCTGAATTCCACGTTGGAAGTTGTCAGAACGTAGTATCCGGTGAAGCCCAACTGTCCTTCCATCGCGAACCATGATGTGACTGGCCAGAGCCATTTTGCATCAACGCCGAAACGCTCCCCGCCGAACAGTCCGCCGCTCAGCTTCAGGTAATGACTCCCCGCCTGGAACTCCTTCGACACCACGGCCGCATTCAGGCGTGCGCTTTTGTAATAGCCTCCGAAATCGTTCACCACAGGGATGAAAGCCTGCGCCGTGACCTGCCAGCAATCACCAAAACGCCATTTCACACCCGGCGTAACGTTTATAAGCAGTTCGTACATCTTGTCGTTCAGCCATATTGAACGGTATTTCAGATCGACACCGGCAAAGATGTCAACCTTTGATTTCTGCGCAACAAGTGTCTTCGGCATCTGCAATGCAATTGGCAGAAGCACCAAAAGCACTAATGCCTTTACAGTTATTGTTTTACGGCTGTTTTTTTTCATTATTCACATTTATTTCACTTCCCATTAATATTAATAGGTGTGTAAATCAAAACACGGTGCAAAATTACTCTTTTTTCCCAAAATACATGAAAAAATTTTGAAATTGAATAAATTTTTTTCATTTCCAATATTTCATTTGACATCATAAAATTTATTATTTTTGCAACTTGAATTGTAATACACATATATTAATCAATTTACTAACAAAATGTTTACTAAAATGAGAAAAAATCTATTATTTTTGGCTTTGCTCATAATTGGTATGGTGAGTACAGTAAAAGCTCAAACTCCAATCACAAGCTTTTTCGAGGGTTTTGAAGACGGCACCCTCGGCATCATGACCACCATTGACGCGGATGGTGACGGCCGCAACTGGATGAACTCATCGACCCTTCAGGCACAGGGAGACGGACACAACGAAAGTCTGCGCTACGCCTATTCGGAAAGCTGGGGTTCCTTGCGCCCGCCGCTCAATCCTGACAATTACATCGTCACGCCTCAGATCGCCGTCACGGAGACGTCAATGTTCAATTTCTTCGTCTGCTCCGACTGGTACGCATACGTCGGCGAACATTACGGCGTGGCCATTTCCACAGCGGGCAACACCGACCCCGACGATTTCGTCACTATTGGGGAATGGACACTCACAGAAAAAGGCACACGCGACGACGACCAGGGCCCGTGGCGCGAACACAACATCGACCTCAGCCCTTACGCCGGGCAGAACATCTACATCGCAATCCGCCATTTCGACTGCTCAAACATCTACCGCATCGACATCGATGACGTTTCCGTCACTACAGAAGAAGGCGGTTGCGACGCCCCGGCCAACTTCAATGGCATTTTAAATGGATCGAGCATCTCGCTCAGCTGGGATGCCGCCGAAGACGCCGTAAGTTACAATGTCTATCACAGCGACACCGGCGACGACTACGAATTGATCGCCAATGTCACTGAAAACAATTATGAAGAGGATGCCACTGAAAACAGCACCTATTATTATCAGGTGACAGCCGTCTATGCCGATGGCTGCGAATCGGCTCCGGCCATGACCGCCGAAGGCGAAGACTTCATCATGTTTGAAGTCGGCGACCTCGCCGTCACCGAAAACGGTATCGGCGCAAGCCTCTACCCTAACCCATCAAACGGCGCTTTCAACATCAACTGCCAAGGCATAACCAGAATTACGGTCTATGGAATGCGCGGCGAGACAATAACCGACGTCAACATCAACGCTGACAGCCACGTCATCACCGGCCTGAACACAGGCGTTTATTTCATCAAAATAGAAACCGCAAAAGGCAGCATGACGCAAAAAATCGTGAAATTTTAATGTCCAGGTTTCAACGATAACCGAAAATCACCGCCAGCCAGCTGACGGTGATTTTTAATCTTACAGAAACTTCACCCGCAAAATGGTAAACTATTTTACTAATTTTTTCAAAAAAATAGTAAACGTATTTACTTTTTATGTATTTTTGCAGCGTTTTTCAAAAGCAAAAAAAGGTAAATTTATAACATTATGAAAGCAAAAAAAATTTTAGTTGCAGCATTGCTGTTGTTATCGACTTCATTCACAGCAGTTTATGCACAGAAACCCGAAACGAGGGTTGAAAAGAGGAAATCATTGATCGGCGATTATCTTTCAATCGGCGGCCGTATTGACGCACAGTACACCTATGATTATTTCAAGGACAACATGGATGCCGAAGAGATTTCCAACACATTCAACGTCAGGCGCGCGCGTCTCGACATGAAAGGAAACATCAGCAAGCACTTGGAATTCCGTGTCCAGGCCGAGTTTGCGAGTTCGCCGAAACTCCTTGACGCCTACGTCGCCGTGAAAATCAATCCGTGGCTCAACTTCAAAATCGGCCAGCAGAAACTCCCGTTCACGATTGAGAACCCTTATTCACTCAATGACCTGGAAGTCATCGAATACGCGCAGGTCGTGAACAAGCTTTCCGGTTTCAGCGACATCTCTGGCGTGAGCAGCTACGGTGGCGGCCGTGACGTCGGCCTCATCGCCTACGGAAGCTTCTTCAACCGCGAGGAAAACGGCAAGAGATACAACATCCTCGGCTACACCATCGGTTTCTACAACGGCAACGGCATCAACAAGAAAGACAACAACCGTTTCAAAGATTTCGCGGCACGCCTCGACTTCCATCCATTCATGAAAGACCTCATGATCACAGGTGCGGCCTACGTCGGCGCATATTCTCTCATTGATGACACCTTGGACGGCGACAGACAGCGTTACACCATCGGCGCACAGTATAAAAACGAAAAACTCACCGTCCGCTCGGAATACATCTACGGCATCACCGACCGGCTTGACATGATGCAACCAGACTGCACATCGGCACAGAAGAGCGACGGTATCTATGTCATGGCGACCTATTATTTCACCATGAAAGGCAAGAGAGAAGGCGCACAGGAGCAGAGAATCGCCCCGGTGCTCCGCTACGACTACATGAACAACAACATCGACCTTGACGAACAACGCTCGACGTATTACATGGTCGGCGTGAACTATTACCCGATGAAACACCTTCGTCTGCAACTCGACTACACGCTTAAGACAGCCCAGGCCAACGACAACAACGGACACATGGTCGCGGCTTTGGTTTCGGTCAACTTTTAGTTGCACAAAAACCTGCGGTTCTTTGTTTATTGAAAGCATTTGATTGGAAATCAATATTTTACAAACACCAAATTAAAATTATTAACACCATATTGTGACGAGATGATTTCCCGACACAAAATCATCTCGTCTTTTTTAAACACCATAAAAATCATGCAAAACACTAACAATGAAATTGTTACGGCAGGGGGTACTGCGCTCTCTGACCTTTGGAAAAAAGAAGACTGGCTTGCCTGCTGGATAGGTTTTATCATCATCGCAATCGGCTGTGTTTCAGTTCTTTGCGGCGGATTCGACTTCTCTGCATTGAAATTCTCGACATGGTATCTCTGGGAAGGGAAAGGCACTTTCGCCGAGTCGATGGGCGAGCAGCTCAACATCGGTTTCGTCTGGAAACTTCTCCGCACCTTTATCGTATTGGGCGTTCTTTTCACGCTTGGCGCGAAAATGATGGGCAAAAGCCTGAAAAAATACATCCCGGCATTCATCGGGCTGTTTGTCATAGCCTTGATAGTGAGATGGATAAGTGCGGAATTCACCTTGAACCGTTATCTCGAATGGGCTTTCTGGGCGTTGCTCATCGGCCTTATTATCTCCAACACCGTCGGCACGCCCGAATGGCTGAAACCGGCTGTGATGACGGAGTTTTACATCAAGACGGGCTTGGTGATAATGGGCTTTTCGGTTCTGTTCTCCAACATCGCGAAGTTCGGACTTTACGGCCTCGGCATCGCCTGGATCGTGACACCGATAGTCATCATCTTCATGTGGTGGCTCGGCACGAAGGTGATGAAGATTGACAACAAGCCGTTGGTCATCACGTTGGCGAGTGCGACGAGTGTTTGCGGCACGAGTGCTGCCATCGCCACAGGCGCGGCGGCGAAGGCGAAGAAGAGCGACCTCTCGATGGCGGTTTCAATCTCAATCATCTTCACGATATTGATGATGGTTTTTGAGCCGATGATAATCAAGGCGTGCGGCATGAACCAGCTCATGGGCGGCGCGTTGATTGGCGGCACCGTTGACAGCACCGGAGCCGTCGTCGTGGCCGGCACGGCACTCGGCGAAGAGGCGCAGAAAGCCGCCGTCCTCGTGAAGTCAATACAGAACATACTCATCGGTTTCATAGCGTTTTTCGTGGCCATATTCTTCGCAACGAAAGTCGATAAGAACCCTTCCGAGAAAATCGGCGCCAAGGAGATATGGTACCGTTTCCCGAAGTTCATCATCGGTTTCTTCGTGGCTTCGCTGGTCGCTTCGTTCGTCATACAGCCGATGTTCAACACCGCCGACTTCAACGCCGTCGGCGCAATCAACAAGGTTCTCGACCAATACAAGAACTGGGCCTTCGTGCTGGCGTTCACCAGCATCGGCCTTGACACAAATTTCAAGGAGATCGCCAGGCAGATGCACGGCGGCAAGGTGCTTTGGCTTTATGTCATAGGGCAGACTTTCAACATCGCCCTGACGCTGTTTGCCGTCTGGATCCTGCTTTCAGGCGTTGTTTTCCCGATTCCTGTACTCGATTAATTCATCATGGACTCAAAGAAAAATCATAGATTTTTCAAGGTGGCGACCATCGTTTTGGTGGTTGCCACCGTTTTGGTTGCTGTTTACATAATGGTCAACGGACTCGGTCTGGTTGACGGTCTCGACTTCGGGGCGGGAGCGTATTTCTACGCCGACATCCCTGATTATGAGAAAGTTGACGCTGACGGATGTTTTGTTTCAAGAGTTCCCCGATGGGTTCATTTCGTGTTGTTTTTCGTCTGGGGCGCATTGATGTTCTGGCTTTGGAACAAGGTTGAAAACAGGTCGGAAAAATAATTTTCAGAAATCGGCTGCATATCAAAAAAAAGTTGTATCTTTGCACCGCAAATCGAAGGTATCATGGCCGAGTGGCTAGGCGAAGGTCTGCAAAACCTTTTACGGCGGTTCGATTCCGTCTGGTACCTCAAAAGCAAGAACGCTAATCAATTGAATGGTTAGCGTTTTTTATTTGTTTTTATTATGCTGCCAAAAATTCAGATCACAACCTGAATTTCCGGCAGCATTGTAATGAAAGGTCTCCGCATGAAATCTTATTCCGTGTAAATCTTTATCATCCTTTCGATGGCGCGTTCGCACACCTCGCAGAATCTTTCGCCTTTGAAGGTGTTCATCAGGCAGTCGATTTTCGGACGGTAAACGCCTTTGAGCTGGTAGCCGGCCCCTTCATACACGCCGACGGTTTTCTCGTATTTAGCCTCCACCGGCGTAGGTACCGGCGTTTTCTTTTCAATCATGTCTTTCCATTTCGCATCGAAATCAACCAAAGTGGTGATGTTCGGCTCCCACGGCTCGACATCGAGAAGGTAGTTGCAAGTGCCGTCGTAGGCGTATTCGTCGCCCAGTCCGGCGAAACCGTGACCGAACTCGTGGATTATCACGTCGGAGGAATATGAGTTGCCTGTCGAGCTCACGCAATACGAGTTGAAGATTCCGCCGCCGCCGTATTTCGGGCTGTTGGCGAGGATGTAAATCTGGTCGTAAGGCACCTGTCCGGCGAGTTCCTTCATCGTGCGGTTGTCGAACGTCATGCAGTAGCGTTCACTTCCGAAAGTCCAGTACTGGCAATGCAGGGCGGTGTTTTTATAAACGCCTTCGCCCGGCTTCGAGATGTCGGAATCCTGCGACGACACCATTATCGCGCGGATGTTGAACCTGTCGCGGTATGAGTCGTAAGGCGCGTAACTGAAAAGGCTCTCCATGAAGAAATTGCAGTCGCTGACGAATTTTCCCATTTCCTGCTCGGTGTATCCGTCGGGGAGCAGCACGATGTCAACGGCCTTGTCGGACGGGTAGCCGCCATATACGTTGTAAACCGCGTAAGGCAGCTTCGGCGCAGGCGTGATGTACGGGTCTTTCGGATCAACGATGACGCTCATCATCTCGTGGAGTTCGAGATGGTCGTCTTTGGCGTAGAATGTCACCTCGACGGGTTCTTTCGGGAACGGCATTGTCACCGACTCGTGGAAGCCGCGGCTGATGCGTGTCGCCTCGTCGTCGGAAACCTGCCACTCGCCGAAGAGGAGACCGTAGCCGTGTGAATAAAGCACGAGGTCGGAATCAGGCGGCGTGACCTCGAAGTAATACATCCCGTATCCGGTGTCGTCGATGAGATGGATGCGCGGGCCGCCCCACTCTGGTTCTTTCACGAAACGGTCAACGGCGTATGAAACAGTATCGGAGTTCCCGAAAAGATAATAGTCAATACGCAACTGATTGTCTGTGAAATATTTGTCATATTCCACCTGCGCATCGGCGAGTGTACCGAACGCAAGCATCATGGCTACTAATGCTAAGATTTTTTTCATGTTTTAAAAATTTTCAAGATTGCCCGACCTCATGCAAACGAAATCGAGCAACCTTATTAATAACTATCGTTTGACAATTTTTTCCGTCAGGATATTTCCGTCTTTCATAAAGAGTTTCATGGTGTAAACTCCTGGTTTCCATTCTTTTACAGATATTATATCTTCATTTGCCGCGATGATTTTCCTGCCGGTGACATCGTAGATTTCATAATGGTCAAACTCGCAGGAGATGTTCAAGGCCTCTTCAGCCGGATTGGGATAGACGAAACCTTTGTTTTCGGTGATTTCGTTGATGTCAGTGTTGCCGCAAATCTCGTTCGAGACGATGTCTTCCTTGCCGTTCAAGACCAGCGCGACTGTGTAGCAATATCTGTTGGCATCCAAATTCTCATCAGTGTAACTCGTTGATTTCACATCTGTTGCGATGACTTCCCCGTTGCGGTAGATATTATACGACATATCATTTAAGATTTCATCCGATACGTCGGTGTAAGCACGCAGCATCCAGGAATAATCCATGTCGAACTGCGACAGAGGCTTCCATGAAGTACCTGATTTAAGCAGTGCGCTGTTGTCATTTCCGACATACCGGCAAACCGGGGCGGGCGACTGTGCGCCTGAAGACTTGACCGAGATCCACAACGCCTTGGTGTTGTCAAACTCCACATTCTCGGAGAGATTGAATTTCACCCATTGGTTGCTGCCAGTCATCGTAACTGTTTCTGTATGAATAACATTTACGCTGGAAGCATTATTGCCGTTATGAATCTTGAAAGTATATTCAGCGGCTTCACCGTCCCACATCTCAAGAGCTGTAATCTTCCGGCCCTCAAAAAGTTGAAGCACGTCAGGGGTATATTTCACAGCCCAGTTAATGGAACTGCTTCCTATGTTTGTGACATATTCATCATTTACGTAACTGAGCTTGCCGTAAGTTGACGGAGTGTCCCATGTCAGGTCAACATTGTCGAAGCCGTAAACGCCTTCAAGTTTTGGCTCTTCAGCGCAATAGTTCATCACGAAGACATTGACGGAAGCCCAATCCGACTGTCCTGCACCGCTTGCCACCTCATATATCATCAGGCCTGAACCGAGGATGTTGGCATCGGTGAAAGAACTTGCCGCGACATCGGCAATGACCACTCCGTTACGTCTCACGCGGTATGACTGTGTCTCTATAAATGAGGTCCAGTTTAGAATCACGCTTGTGCCATCGACAATGGCCGTGAGGTTTTGTGGCTCGACGAAGACATCGCTTTCGCCGACGACGAAGGTCCTGACATTCTCGCCGTTCTTGAAATCGTTGTCAGTCAATGAAGTATGCGTGTCGCTCAACGTGAAATGACATTTGCTCTCGTCCCAGCCGCTGTTCCATATAGCGGTGACTTCCGTTCCGGCAGGGACAATGAGTCTGGCTGACTTCTCCGCATCATCGTTGTAGTATATCGTGAAATACTGCTCCGGCATCGCATTGTCGAACGAGAGAGCAAGCTCCGCACCCTGCCAGCCCTTGTCGGTGTCGGCGGTCATCGTGATGTTAATCTCAGCCAATGCGCCGAGTATAACACTTTGTTTTTCAGAGCGATAAGACACTTCTCCGTCACAGACCGACTTCACATAATACTCATGATAGCCATCTCCGATTTCTCCTGTTTCAGAATAAGAATTGTCCGTGACATCCTCCGCGATGAGCTGTTCATCGCGATAGACCTTGTACGAACTCGCGCCATCGACGGCATTCCATGTCAAGTCAACCTGACTGTGACTCACCACATTTGCCACCAGATTTTCAGGGACTATCTCATGGTTCAGAGGGCAGAATGTGAACTGCATCCTGTTCCCGACGGTCTTTATGTTGCAGATATTGAAGGTGTCATCGACGATGCCGCTGTTGATCCACGGATATGCCTGTGTGTCTTTGTTAAACTCGGTCCTGCCGACGGCCTCGCTGAAGTGAGCTATCTGCAGATTGCCTTGTCTGTGCAGGTTGCCGCCCGGCTGGAAGACGTAAACCTCATCGAGAACGTCTGATCCGTTGAAACCGGCACCGCCGTTGTAACGTTTGTCGATTCTCGAAATCGTGATGCCGCTTCCTGGGACACCATGGTCATAATAGTTGTCTTTGTCGCGGAACTGCAACAGATAAAACTGTTGCGGATGGCCTGTCGGGATGAGGTATCCGTTGCGGCGTCCGCCCTCCCAAGTGTTCGCCTCCAAGGTGTAAGTGCCATATTCTGTGATAGTTGGTATCTCGTCAATCCAGTTTCCATACCTGTATTTGAGCCATACGCACGAGCTTTGCGGCGGGTTTGACGTCCCGCACATCAGATCCCACGAGCCGGCCGGGTTGAGGTCGTACGGATCATAATAATGGTAAAGGTCCGGTGCGCCGAGTGAGTGGAACATCTCGTGGCATAACGTCGAGACCGTGAAATACGTCGATGCCGACTCGAGCTGGAAGTTGAAATTCATCACCTGCGCCCCGTTGATGTAGATGTTACGTTCGTAGAACCACCACTGATGAGGCCAGAGAAGGTCGGCCCAGTCACCGACGTTGCCTTTCACCACGAAAACCATGTTGTCAACAACGCCGTCGTCATTGCAGTCGATGTCCAGATCTTCCGGAATCATCGGCTTGACATACTCAATGGCGCGTTCGAGCAGGTCGAACTCACGTTGCGCACGGTCTTCACTACCTTGATAACCCGTCGGGTTGGTGACGGCATTGTACGGACGGTAAAAATTGCGCGGATGAATGTCCTCATACGACAGGACCTGCTCGCCGTCAAACTCCGGATAGAAATACGAGTTTATGAACAACTGATTGTAAGTGAATTGTTTGTAAAACTTACGCATCGATTCTTCCTCATCATCGTTTCCGTTGAACATGGCATTGATTGTGCTTGCAGGAGTCGTTATTTCAGAGTCATTGTTGAAGCGGATGAAGACAGTAAGGTTGCTGAAAACACCGTGATTTGTCTCGCCGTCGCGATGGTTTTGCTTCCACGCACGGAACTCATCCAAATGCATCGCCTTGACCTTGCTCTGATACTCCTCATTCGAAATCATGATTCCCGGTTTCAGACCGACAGATGCCGGGTCAACCTTGCCGGCGATGTAATCTGTCGCAACAATTTGATTGTCAGCGTTTTTATCGGCATAAACAAAATAACCATCTTCATTTTGCACTATCGTAAAACCGTTAATATCATGAAGACGGTTGTAAAATTCGTCGCCGGAAGCGTAGCAGACAAGCGTGTCGCCATTCGGTTGAACCATAATCCTTTCAACATTTTTCAAAGGAGCTGAAATGATGTTTAAAGTATTGAATATCAATACAAAAAACGCAATTAATGATAATTTTTTCATAAAATTTCAAATTTTGAGGGCGTAAAATTACAAATTTTTAAAAAAATACACGCAAAAATATTTGATTTTATATTATTTTTGCGATTTGATTAGTTGGACATAAGGTTTACTTGTAAATCCAATTTGTAAAACTGAAACAAGATAATCTTGTGCAACTTGTGTTAAAAAACTTGTGCAACTTGTGTTAAACAAACTAAAATGGATAATCTCGAAGCTGAAAAAGAAGAAAAGAAATCGCTGAATTTCATTGAGGCGAAAGTTGAAGAAGATTTAAGGAACGGCAAGAACGACGGTCGCATCCAGACGCGTTTCCCCCCGGAGCCGAACGGCTACCTGCACATCGGGCACGCCAAAGCCATCTGTCTTGACTTCGGTCTGGCGAAAAGATACGGCGGCGTCTGCAACCTGCGTTTCGACGACACGAACCCGACCAAAGAGAACATGGAGTATGTCGATGCTATCAAAGAAGACATACAATGGCTTGGTTATCAGTGGGGCAATGAATACTACGCTTCCGACTATTTCCAGCAGCTCTGGGATTTCGCGATAAGATTAATAAAGGAAGGCAAGGCATATATCGATGAGCAAAGCTCCGAAGAGATCGCCGCGCAGAAAGGCACGCCGACGCAGCCCGGCACCGAAAGCCCGTACAGAAACCGCCCCGTCGAGGAGTCACTTGAACTTTTCAACAAGATGAACTCCGGCGAGATAGAAGAAGGCAAGATGGTGCTACGCGCGAAAATCGACATGGCGAACCCGAACATGCACTTCCGCGACCCTATCATCTACCGCGTCGTGAAGACACCGCACCACCGCACCGGCACGAAATGGAACGCCTACCCGATGTACGACTTCGCACACGGCCAAAGCGACTACTTCGAGGGCGTGACGCATTCGTTGTGCACGCTTGAGTTCGTTGTCCACCGCCCGCTTTACGACTATTTCATTGATGAGGTGAAAGAAGGCAACGACCTCGAAGACCACCGTCCGCGCCAGACCGAGTTCAACAAGCTCAACCTCAACTACACCCTGATGAGCAAGCGCAATCTCCTCGTGTTGGTGAAGGAAGGCGTCGTGACAGGTTGGGACGACCCGCGGATGCCCACGATCTGTGGTTTCCGTCGCCGCGGCTACACGCCGGAGTCGATACATAAATTCATCGACAAAATCGGTTACACGACATACGACGCTTTGAACGACTTCGCATTGCTCGAAAGCTCAATCCGCGAAGACCTCAACGCCCGCGCCACACGAGTCTCCGCCGTCATCAACCCTGTCAAGTTGGTGATTACCAATTATCCGGAAGGCCAGACAGAGGAACTCGAAGCCATCAACAACCCGGAAGACGAGAACGCCGGAAGCCATAACATCACCTTCAGCCGCGAGCTGTGGATAGAACAGGAAGACTTCATGGAATGCCCGCCGAACAAATATTTCCGTCTCACCCCTGGCAAGGAGGTGCGCCTGAAAAACGCCTACATCGTGAAATGCACCGGCTGTAAGAAAGACGAAGACGGCAACGTCGTTGAGGTCTATGCCGAATACGACCCGTTGACACGCAGCGGAATGCCCGACGCCAACAGAAAAGTGAAAGGCACGATACACTGGGTGAGCCAGAGCCATTGCATCAAGGCGGAAGTACGTCTCTACGACAGACTCTGGAACGTGGAGAACCCGCGCGACGAACTCGCCAAATTGCAGGATGAAGGCAACACGCCGATAGAGGCAATGCGTAAGATGATGAACCCCAACTCATTGGAAATCAGACAGAACTGTTACGTCGAGCAATTCTTGGCAGATGCCAAACCGCTCGACCATTTCCAGTTCCAGAGAATCGGTTACTTCACCATCGACAAGGACAGCACGCCTGAACATCTCGTTTTCAACAGGACAGTGGGGCTGAAAGACACATGGACGAAGAATAGTTAAGAGAGAAAAGAGAAGAGATAAGAGAGCGCGAAGCGGCAAAAAACTTGTGCAACTTGTGTTAAAAAATATTTCATAACATCATGATAGACAGCAACTTTATAGAAAATTTATACACCAATCTTCCGGAGGAGACGCGTCATTATCTTGACATCGCCATCGAGAAGGTTGTGGAGGCGAAACGGAACGGCGGCAAGGTCGTTGTCGTGACGGGCAGCGGCCCCAACATCCATGAAGGTGTCACCACGCTCATTGCGGAGTTCATCAACAAAGGCCTCGTTGACGGTGTCACCACGAGTTCGGCGGTCGTCTCCCACGAAATGGGCGGCGTGCTCGACAAGGTGAAACGCATCAACATCCACGAGATCGGCGAAGAGTTCTTGGATTTCAGCAAGATGCCGCGCGGCGACATCTTCGAGCTTACCGAACTCACTGACACACAATGGGATGAGCTTAAAAAAGAAATGATTATCAACGATGCTCTCGTTGAGCGTTGCAAGGAGAAAGACGGCGCCGTCATCATCAAGGCGGCGGGCAACATGGCGTATCCGATGGGACTTCGCAACGAGACACTCGCCCCCGTCATCATGGAGATGGCGCACACAAGGCACGTGCCGTTCGAGGAGGTCGCCGGCTGGGGCTGCGACGAACACACCATGCTCGGAGCAGGCGCCCGTAAAGGCGTGCCGGTGCTCGTCAGCGTGCCGCAGCTCATCGGCGGCGGACAGGTCGGGATAAGCATCGCCGACAGCATCCCCGTGTCGGAACGCTGCTACAGGATCTCACGTATGCTCGGCGACGCAGACGTCATCATCGAGTCGGCGGTGGCACTGACACAGGAAATCCACGACGGGCCGTTTGAGACTTACACCGGCCACGGCATCTGGGCATCGTGGAACGGATTCAAGACATACAGCCTGAAAGACAAGACACTCATCCGCTTCGACCTCGACGAGAACCTCAAGAAGGCCTGGGACTTGGACAAGAAGTCGGGCGAGGTGCAGGCCGCCATCGACAAAGGGCTGCCGAAGACGAAGATGTCGAAAATCCCGTTCAGGATGGAGATGTCGGCGTTCTCACGTCTCGAGAAGTCGATACCTGTCATCGGCGACATCGGAGTGCTCTGGTCTGTAATGGGTTACAAGGTCGCGAAGGCACTCGGCGTGGAACTCGAATACATCAGCTATCCGCAGCAGACCGAGCCTGGCAAGGCGATGCGACAGTGGATCGTCGATAACGTCGATTACATGAAAATGGACAAAATAAGACAATGGCTTTGCTCTTAAAGTGTTGAGAGTGAAGTGTTAAGAGTGAAGTGTTAAGAGTGAAGTGTTAAGAGTGAAGTGTTAAGAGTTTAGATAATTAATTAAAAGTTAAAAGAAATGGAAAAAGAAATCAGATTGTATAACCTCGGTTTCAGTGAGGTTAAGACTTATTTATTCGCGGCTTTGTTCGTTGCGGGCAACATCCTTCTGCCGCAGCTCTGCCATTTGGTCCCCGACGGCGGTCACATCTTCCTGCCGATATATTTCTTCACGCTCATCGCGTCTTACAAATACGGCATGAAGGTCGGCTTGCTGACGGCGGTGTTGTCGCCGGCGGTCAACAGTCTCCTTTTCGGGATGCCAGCCGCCGCTGCCGTTTCAGGTATCATGATAAAATCAATCTTCCTCGCCGTGTCAGCCGCATGGATTGCCGAAAAGTCAAGCAAAGTGTCGCTTTCCACAATCCTCGCAGTCGTCTTGGCGTATCAATTCTTCGGCACGATGGCCGAATGGCTCATGGAAGGCTCACTCATCGCAGCCGCCACCGATTTCCGCCTCGGCGTTCCCGGAATGCTCATCCAGTGGATCGGCGGATGGTTCCTTTTGAGAAGTGTGAAGTGTTGAGAATTGAGAGTGAAGTTTGTATTTTAGTGTGAAGTGTTGAGAGTTGAGAGTGAAGTTTGTTTTTTTAGTGTGAAGTGTTGAGAGTTGAGAGTGAAGTTTGTTTTTATTATTAAAATTAAATCAGAATTATATGGAACAAAATACAGTTAAGTTTAAAAGCAAGGTATTTGCCAAAAATATCATTTTTCTATATCAAAAAATTTTGGCGGGAAAAAGAGAATATGTCTTGTCGAAACAACTACTAAGGTGTGGAACAAGCATAGGCGCAAATCTTGCCGAATCAGAATGTGCAATAAGTATAAATGATTTTTTGTCAAAAGTTTATATTTCATTAAAAGAAGCATCAGAGACAATATTCTGGCTTGACCTGCTTCATGAAACCGGATACATTTGTATAAATGATTACACAAGACTGAAAAAAGATTGCGAAGAAATTAAAAGGATGCTATCAGCGACCACCAAAACTATAGTAACCAAACTTAAAACATCAAAACAAACTAACAACTGAACAACAACTCCACTCTTCACCCTCAAAACTCCAAACTGAACAACAACTCCACTCTTCACCCTCAAAACTCCAAACTGAACAACAACTCCACTCTTCACCATCAAAACTCCAAAATGAACAACAACTCCACTCTTCACCATCAAAACTCCAAAATGAACTAAAATGCTAAACACTGCCAAAACCTTATTAAAAACCAGAAACTTCACTTTAGTGGCAATCTCTTCCGATAAAGAGGTTTTCACGTCTTCCGACCGCGGCGTGAAGCCATTGCTCCATCTTTTGGAAAACGAAAAGGATTTCCTGAAAGGCGCTTCGGTGGCCGACAAGGTCATCGGGAAGGCTGCGGCGCTGCTCATGGTCTTGGGCGGGATAAAGGAAGTCCACACCAACGTCATCTCCGAGCCGGCGGCGGAAATCTTTGAAAAACACAATATTACCTTCTTTTTCGACAAGAAAGTTGAGCGCATCATCAACAGGAAAGGCGACGGCCTCTGCCCGATGGAGACGCTGTGCATCGATGTCGAAGAGCCGAGCGAGGCGTTCGAGAAGATAAAGGAGTGGCTGGAAAAACACAATTAAAAGAAGGTCAAAAATTTGACCTATAGGTCAAAATGCAGGATAAAAACCTTGTAAATACCATTAAAATAAGG
>JAKSMX010000029.1 GCA_024400305.1 Bacteroidales bacterium
TCATTGAACAACAATTGGTTCAAATCGACTTTTTATGTTTAGCGGACAACAATAAAAAAAAATGTTGAACTGGAAATGATTTTTTTATGGAACTTGAATTTACGCGCAAAGCAAGAGAAGATTTGCTTTATTGGGAATTTTATAACCCCAAACTACTTGAAAAAGCAAAAACAATTCTTAATAATATTGAGAATCATCCAACTTGGGGAATCGGGAAACCAGAACAATTGAAACACGATTTGACTGGCAGATGGTCGCGAAGGATTGACCGCAAAAACCGGATAATTTACAGAGTTAGTGACGACAACACCACAGTTTTTATTTTATCTTTAAGAGGACATTACGAGAAGTAGAGGTCAAATATTCTGTTCCAACCATTTGCACAGAACCGGATCGCTGACGAAAATCCCCCTATCTGAATCAGATATCAACTCCTTATCAATCAATGACTTTATAATCCTGTTTATATTGCTGTATGAACCCAAATGAAATTGTTCCCTAATTTCTGCACAACCGAAATTTGTGTGGATTCCATTCAATATCGCTCTGAGAAAATTTAATTGGAATGTCGTGAGACTTTCGGTCTGATGCATAAAAAGCGGGGAATTTTCGTCGATTAAATCCTGCAACGAACGTTTCAACAAATGTTCGTCAACAGTATCTTTTGTGTTCGAAAAAAGAATCCATGAATATTGCTGAACGTATGATGGATTGTATTCAACACTTTCACAAATTTGTATAATATATTTGTTTTCAATTAGTTTTCCACCCATTTCAAAACCTTTTCGTATATACGGAATCCATTTTTCAATAGGTATTAATTTCAACGGGATAATCTCACCGAACTTATAAAACGGATATGTTTTCTCAAGAAAGATTGACTCCATCATGTGTTTCTTGCTGCCATAAAGACAGTAACTCACATTTTCTTGAAGCTGCCATACGCCACGCATTCGCTTTTGCACCGACAACGAGTTTGTGAACTCTCCAATTTGTTGAAATTCATCAATGCAGACAAGAATGTCGCAATTTTTCTTTTGCGCGATAATTTGTGGCAACTGCAAAACTTCCTCGGGTTTATGCGACTTTGGGGTGATACCCAACGAAACCGAATATTCATTGAGCCCTCCGTCAACCGAATAATTGATTTTTGGTGACAAACGTGCGATGAAATCAAATGCCAAATCTTTCCATTTCTCAAAACGGTTCTCCGTCTGAATCAAAATTTGTTCGGCGAATTTATTGTAAAAATCATATTCGTCACGGCAAGAAAAAATGTCAATGTAAACCACAAGCAACTTGTCGGTTTTCACTTCATTGCCGACACGATGGACTATCGATGTTTTTCCCCAACGCCGAGGCGACATCAAAACAGTATTCACCCCGTATGAAAAATTTTGACGAAGACGCTCACTCTCTTCTTCTCTTCCGATGAAATTGCTGTCAGAAACAGCCTTCCCAAACACAAAAGGTTTTTCCATAACTAATTGTATTTTAATTTATTATATATCACACAATATTGTATCACACAATGTTGTGTTTTTGAATTGCAAAGATAAAAAAACTATAAATATTTCGGCTTTATTTTCCAAGATATTTAATTCGGAAGAAATTCTTGATTCTAAAAATACTCATCAAATTTTCAAACCTTTTTCGCTATCAACGGCATCAAAATAGTCGCAATCCACATCAAAACCGTTGTTGATACTAAATTTCCCCATTGTTTTCCAAGGAGAGTAGTCAGTTCAGGTTTTAATAACTTATTGAAAACTAACACAATAAGAATTGCCGCAATCAGAAACCTCAAAATTTTTCTCCACCATTTCACTTCGGTGCTGAACTTGATGTATCTTCTTTCAACAAACCAGCCGGTGACGATTCCGAAGATTGCGCCGCCGTAGAAGAAACTGTCGGTCTTCATCTTTTCAGGATCAACGATGATGTTTCCAACTTCATCATAATCAATAGGATAAGGCTTGAAAATGGTGTAAACCATAAATAAGATGCAAGCGGCAACACCTATTATTAATGTATAAATGTCCTTTTCCGGATTTTTGTCTATCCATTTGAAAATGCAGTCGGTGACCCAAAGCATCAACAGACCTTCAACTAAACCGACGACAACGTCTTGCGGTGTATGGACGCCGAGGTAATTCCTTGAAAATCCGACGAGTACGATTATGACAGCACACAACGCGACCACCCATTTGTGCTTTTTGAAGATTACTGCGATTGAGCCGTAGATTGAGGTCGCCGACTGGGTGTGACCGCTCGGGAACGAGTAGCCCGTAGCGGTTTGCGTCGCATTTCCGTAAGGCATCACGGCTGCGTCGCGCACCCACGGACGATAGACGCAGAACGTGTTTTTCAGGAAATTATTCAAAATCCCCGCGCCGAAAAGGTTCGCGAGCATGAAATAACCCCAGCGTTTGTTGACGCACAGATAGATGAAAACCATCAGCAGAATGGTGAAATTGCCGATGACAAAGTCGGAGACACCCATCAGGAAAGGCGACAGAACATCGTCCGTCGCCTCTCTAAATCTCTGTAATGCAAGAAGATAGTCGATGTCAAACATTATTTGTTTTCCATTAGGAACCTCTCGACTTCAATTCCGGCCATCGCACCTGTTCCGGCTGCCACGATAGCCTGACGGTATATCCTGTCCTGACAGTCGCCGGCAGCGAAGATGCCCGGGACGTTGGTCGCCGTTGATTTCGGCTTGGTGATGATGTAACCTTGTTCGTCGAGGTCGAGGATACCCTTGAAGATGTCGGTTGCCGGAATGCGTCCGATCGCCTCGAAGAATCCATCGATCATGATCTTGCGTTCCTCGCCGGTGATGTTGTTATAGACGATTGCGCCTTGGAGCGAACTCATGAATCCGTTGACTTCGCCGAAGAGTTCCTTGGTGTTTGTGTTCCACAGGACTTCGATTTTCGGGTTTTCCAGAACGCGGTGCTGCATCGCTTTCGAGGCGCGAAGCACGTCGCGGCGCACGATGAGATACACTTTGTTGCAGAGGTTGGCCAAATATGTCGCGTCTTCGCAGGCCGTGTCGCCGCCTCCGACCACCGCCACGTCCTTGCCGCGGTAGAAGTATCCGTCGCATGTGGCGCAGGCCGAGACACCGCCGCCCTTGAACTGCTCTTCGCTTTCGAGACCGAGGTAACGCGCCGAAGCGCCTGTAGCCACCACGATAGTGTCGGCGAGAAGCTCATCGCCGAAATCGGTCTTCACCTTGAAGGGACGCTGTGTCGCATCGACTTCGATGACGCTGCCCGGACGCATCTCCGTTCCGAAACGTGCGGCCTGACGGCGGATGTCGTCCATCATCGTATTGGCATCGGCGCCTTCGGGATAACCCGGAAAGTTTTCAATCTCAGTGGTTTGTGTGAGCTGTCCTCCGGTAATCGGACCTTCGTATATCACAGTTTTGATGTCGGCGCGGCCGGTGTAAATCGCTGTCGTATAACCAGCGGGGCCGGAACCCAAGATAAGGCATTGAATGTGTTCCATATAAGTTTAAAGTTTATAAAGTTTGTAAAGTTATAAAGTTTCAGTATAACCGAAACCTGAATTTTTCATTTGCAAAAATAGTGAAAATTCCTTTATCAATAATTTTATTTGGCAAGTTAAATGTTTTTGTTTTCAAGTGATATATTTTTAAAAACTCAAATCACGAACTTCTTGAAAATTATATTATCTTTGCAAACTTGAAAACGACAAACAAATATGACTGAAAATCAAAAAAATGAAATAATCGAAAGTGGTAAGAATTATTTTCGCACGACAATAATTCCGAATCATTTGAAAAATCTTAATGGCTTGACTTTGAAAAGCTTCAATATCAATCCATTTATAATAAACTATCTGGCTGCTTTTTTATGCGGAAACACAAAACCCGAATCTTTGGCAAAGGCCTTGGTTTATCCTCGTGTCCTTGGCACAAGTATCAACACGAGTTTCGGTCAAAACATTCAAAAATTTGGAAAGGGTCAGGTATTGAAGGCATTGACATTGAGTTTGTTGATGCTTTAGATGGAAGAAAGAAATACTGCCAATGCAAAGCAGGACTTCAGACAATAAACAACGATGATGTGGCGACGATTCTCAATCATTTCAAACATTTAATCAACAAGGCACGAATTGACAAGTTGTCCATCAACATTGATGATCTTATTGTTGGCATTCTTTACGAGGAAGGAGAGTTGACAACGTTCTACAGGACAATCAATGCTGCATATCCGGTCTATTGTGGCGCCGAATTTTGGGAGCATCTCACTGGCGACCAATGTTTTTACAATCGTCTTGCCAAGGCTTTCGGTGAAGTTGTCGAAGAAGATAACATTGATGGCAGTTGTCTTATCATGAATAAGATAGAAGAGATTGCCAAAGAAATAGAAGATAAAGGAGGTATCTGATGACAAAATATTTCACTCAAAGTAATTTCGCCGATATAATGGGAGTTTCCATGGCCACGATGTTGAAATGGGAGAAGAACGGAACTTACCTGCCTGAAAATATTCGTAATGCAAGAGGTGAGAAACTATACGATGTCATGAAACTGCTTGACATCCCTGAAGTTAAATCGATGGTTGAGTCTAATTGGGATACAGAAATGCAAACCAAACCGCTTCGCGACTTTACTTCCGTTGAATTATTTGCGGGAGCTGGCGGACTCGCTCTTGGAATGGAAAAAGCAGGATTCAAACACGTACTGCTGAATGAACTTGAAACAAAGGCATGTAAAACATTGCTCCTGAACCGTCCTGACTGGAATGTTGTCGAAGGTGATGTGAGAAACATAGATTTCACCCCTTTGAAAGGGAAAGTTGATTTTGTTTCAGGAGGCTTCCCGTGCCAAGCTTTTTCATACGCAGGGAAAGGTGGCGGTTTCAGCGACACCCGCGGCACCTTGTTTTTTGAACTTGCCCGCGCCGTCAAAGAGATTCAGCCAAAAGTCTTCATGGGAGAAAACGTGAAAGGTCTGACTTCCCATGACAACGGGCAAACGATAGAAACCATCAAAAACACTATTGCAGAACTTGGATACACACTTGTAGAGCCTCGTGTCTTAAAGGCAATCATGTACCAGGTCCCACAAAAACGTGAACGTCTGATTTTGATTGCAATACGCAACGATATCGCAGACAGGGTACAATTCCATTGGCCATCTCCATACGAACGCGTCATGACATTGCGCGATGCGTTTTACAAAAGTGTCATCTTCAACTCCGATGTTCCAGACTCTGAAGGTGCAAAATATCCGAGTAACAAACAAAAAGTTCTTGAACTCGTCCCGCAAGGTGGTGATTGGCGTGATTTGCCTGAAGACATCGCACGTGAATACATGGGCGGAAGTTATCTCCTCGACGGCGGCAAGACTGGCATGGCACGTCGTTTATCACTTGATGAGCCATCATTGACCCTTACATGTTCTCCATGTCAGAAACAGACAGAACGATGCCATCCTTTAGAGACACGGCCGTTGAGCGTCCGCGAATATGCGAGAATCCAGACTTTCCCTGATGACTGGCAGTTTTACGGCAGCATGGCTGACAAATATAAACAAATCGGCAATGCCGTACCCGTCAACCTCGCATGGGCGATAGGACGTTCCCTGATTCGTCTTTTCAACGACATTCAGCAAATTATGCCACAAGATACAGCTGACGTGTCAAATGAAGTCATTAAATACAAAAACTTGACATTGTTCGGTTAAAGGTTTCCACTATCTCTTCGTACACTGTATATTATACCCGATGTTCAAACCGAAAAACACTTCATTTTCACCATAGTCACCAGTCTTCTTGAAATTATCACTGGTCGTAGGTCTGGAATACGTCGCGACTTTGTTGGTGCAAATGCCAACGCTTATCCCCAAGATGATATTCCTCACGTCCATACCAACGCCGAACCTCACATACGTGCCCGCGATTCTTTGAACAGAATACTGTGTCATGCTTTCATTCGTTGGTCCATTAAACTCCTCCGTCGGAATGGCATGACCGACCCTCAAATCATAATACGGACTCGAAAGCCTGTTTTTGAAATAGCCCCTCATGTTGAGATAAAGCGGCAGGAAACTGCCGAAATCCTTCACCTTGTAATAAGCCGCACCACCACCAAGAGAAAACTTCTTGCTGAACTGATAGACGACGGTCAGACTCGCGTCAAGGCTCTTCATGGCATTGACCAGCTTGTCTTCTGTTATCATCGTTCCGCCGAACTCCGGCCTCACAGCTAAGCCTTCCCTGCGCCTCGACGGAAGACTCAACTCCGTCTCTTCAACCAGCTTGTGTTCGTTAAGCACCGTCTCCGTGCCACTTGCATATTTGATTTTAAAGGCATCGACACGGTTCACAATATAAATCGGACTATCAGGATCACCATACAAAGTATATTTCACCTGCGTCGGATTGACCTCGACGATTTTCGTCTCAATCTCCTCGCCGCTCTGCATGATAAGAATGTCTTGGGCGTTAATCATCAATGATGAAAAGACAATAAATATGATAAACAGCAACTTTTTCATGGCGTTCAATTTTTGATAATGCGGCAAAGATAATATTTTTTTTGTACATGAAATCTTTTTTATGTGAATCTTTTTTAAAATTTATAGTTTTGCCCTTCACGAAAATTTCGTACTTTTGCAAAATTAATTTTCAAAGGTAAAAAAATGTACGCACTTTTCAGGAAAGAGATAAGTAACTTCCTAAGCTCGCTCATCGGGATAATGGTGGTGGTGGTTTTCCTGCTCATCACCGGGCTTTTCCTCTGGGTCTTCAAAAGCGACTTCAACATCATGACATTCGGCTACGCGACGCTCGACAGCCTCTTCATCCTCGCGCCGTGGGTGTTCCTGTTCCTCGTGCCCGCTGTCACAATGCGCTCGTTCGCCGAGGAACGCCGCACCGGCACCATCGAGATGCTGCTCACCAAACCGCTGTCCGACTGGCAGATTGTCGGGGCGAAATATCTCGCCGGCGTCGCCCTCGTGATCCTCGCACTCATCCCGACGTTCATCTATTACATCTCCGTGTCGCGGCTCGCGGTGCCTGTCGGCAACATCGACCACGGCGGCATCTGGGGCTCCTACATCGGACTGTTCTTCTTGAGCGCGACATTCGTCTCGATAGGCGTTTTCTGCAGCTCTGTCACTAACAATCAGATACTTGCGTTCATCCTGTCGGTGTTTCTGTGCGGATTTCTATACATAGGCTTCGAGTTCATCTACTCGATGGCGCTGTTCGGGAAAGTAGATCTTTTCATCCAGCAGCTCGGGATGTCGGCGCATTACAGCTCAATGAGCCGAGGCGTAATCGACACACGCGACCTGATTTATTTCCTCAGCGTGATTGTCTTGTTCCTGAGCATGACAAAAATAACATTGTCAAGTCGTAAATGGTAGGAGGCATCATGGAAAACAAGAGAAGAAACATCAGGAGAAACGAGATTCTTTCTTTGATCATCACACTGATAATCATTGTTTTAGTAAATATTATTGGTTCATTTGTATATACACGTTTCGACCTCACTTCCGAAAAACGTTATACACTTTCCGACAAATCAAAAGAGATTCTGGGCGGCCTCGACGACTACGTTTACTTCCGCGTCTATCTCGAAGGCGACTTCCCGGCAGGTTTCAAGAAGCTCCGCAAGGAGACGAAAGAGATGCTCGACGAGTTCCGCGCCTATTCTAAATTTGTTGATTATGAATTTATCAACCCTTCGGAAAGCGATGACCCCAACGAGCGTCAGGAGACATACAAGATTCTTTACCAGAACGGCCTGAACTATTACACCGCGACGATGCCGACCAACAACGGCGTGCAGCAGATCATGGTGTGGCCCGGCGTCATGGTGAGCTACCGCGAGAAGGAACTCGCCGTTGACCTGCTTTCGGCGCAGTCGGGGCAAAGTCAGGAGACGATTCTGAACAATTCATCGCAAGACCTTGAATATAAACTCATTAGCGCGATAAAAGAGATTTCAGAGACAAGCAAGGCGAAGGTCGCTTTCGTCGAAGGCCACGGCGAACTTGCCGACATCGAGGTCTATGACATCGCCAAGAGCCTCGCGAAGAAATATTCCATCGACCGCGTCAGCATCGACGGGAAGATGAACTCGCTCACCTACCGCGACTACGACAAAGACAGCAGCGTCGTCGTGCGCACCAATTACGACGCCATCGTGATCGCCAAGCCAACCGAGGCGTTTTCCGAAAAGGACAAATTCATCATCGACCAATACATCATGTACGGCGGCAAGGTGCTTTGGCTCCTCGACCACGTGAAGGCCGACATGGACAGCCTGCAAAGCGCGGAGTCGATGATGGGCGTCACGCTCAACAACAACCTTGACGACCAGCTTTTCGAATACGGAGTGAAACTCAACAACAACCTGCTTTTAGCGTATCCGTGTGCGCAGATCGGCCTCGTGACCGGACAGGGCGCAAACATCCAGAGCGCGTTGCTACCCTGGTATTACTTCCCGCTGCTGAACGCCGCCTCGCAGCATCCTATCGTCAGAAACCTCGAAGCCGTGAAAGCCGACTTCACCGGCTCGCTTGAGCCGACGACATCGGCACCGGAAATACAGAAGATTCCGCTGCTGAAAACGTCTGACTACACAAAAATCTCCTCGGCGCCGGTCTATATCTCACTAAAAATCCTGAACGACCGTCCCGACCCGAGGATGTTCCCGCAGAAAGGCCAGGTCACGGCATACCTCCTCAACGGGAAATTCACCTCGCTCTACGAGAACCGTCTTCCAGAAGCGATTGTGGAGTCGAACGAAATAGCGTTCAGAAACGAGAGCGTCCCGACCTCCATGATCGTTGTTGCCGACGGCGACATCGTCAGAAACCAGCTCGCACAACTTGATTATGCGAAGAAAAACAATAAACGTGTCGGTTCGCCGTTACCTTTGGGTTACGACCAATACACGAACAACACATACGGAAACAAGCATTTCGTTGAAAACGCAGTAAGCTATCTCGTTGACGGTGAAGGTCTTATCAGCATCAATGCACGTGAGTTGAAGATCAGGATGCTCGACATGAACAAAGTAAACAAAAACCAGACGACGTGGCAGGTCGTGAACGTCGTCCTGCCGAGTGTGATAATGGTTTTGTTCGGATTCGTCTTGGCATACATAAGGAAAAAGAAATATAACAAATAAATGAAAAAGAATACTTTAGCAATCATCATCACAATCGCCCTGATAGTCATTGCAGGCGTTTTGATTTGGAACAACCGCTACCTCTCCACCATCCACGGTGAAGCGGCAGAATTCACAGTCTATGACACGGCATCAATCACGAAACTTTTCTTCGCCGACAAAAGCGACCAGCAGGTTCTGCTTCAAAGAAACGGAAACGGCTGGACTGTTGACAACAAATATCCGGCCTCGCAACGTCTTGTCAACGACATGCTATACACACTTAACAGATTGAGAGTCAGGATGCCGGTGTCTTTGAAGAAATCCGACAACGTAATCACCAGGATGGCCGGCAACAACGTGAAAGTGGAGGTTTACCAGATTGTCCCGCGCATCAATCTGTTCAACAAAGTGAAACTTTTCAATCACGAGACACGCACGAAAGTGTTTTACATAGGCGATGACACGCAAGACAACAATGGGACTTTCGTCCTGAAAGAAGGCGCCGACAAAGCCTATATCGTTCATCTGCATGGATTCAGAGGCTTCATAAGCTCGCGTTTCTCGGCAAATTCCATGGATTGGCGCGACCACATCGTCTTTAACAGCAAAATGGCTGACATCCAATCAGTTAAGCTTGAAATAAACAACGACCCCGCCAACAGTTTTGAAATCACAGAAAACGGCAGGTATCAATTCTCAATGAAAGATTTGAACGGCAACAGCATTGAATATGACACACTTAGAATACTCAATCTCATGTCATCATTCAACGATGTGCGTTTCGAATCGTTCCTCTCGGACGTCGAGCAGCACCGCCGCGATTCTATCATCAATTCGCCATTCCAACAACGGCTTTCCCTGACGACAAAAGACGGTCAGACACGCACCATCACGACATTCAGGCTGCTTGCAAATGCCGACATGTATGACTACGACCACAGCGAGCTGGAGGAAAATCCCGAAGTTGAGAAAATTGTCACCGACCCCGACCATCAATATGCCCTGCTCAGCGAAGGCAACGAGTTCGTCATGATTCAGAAATTCGTTTTCGGCAAGCTCCTGAAACCGGCGGAATATTACAGGCACGACAACATTCAGCCTGTCAAAATCACAACTTACAAGGAACTTGAAACAATTGAATCAAGATAACCATGATTTACGACAAAATTGAAAATCTGGAAAGGTACAAAGGGCTTCCCGACATCTACGAAGGACTTGTGTTTTTGAAAAATGCGACCGCCGAAACCGAGAAAGGCAAACACCTTATTAATATTAATGTGGTTGCAAACGTTTCAGATGTTTCAACAGCCGAGACCAATCCTCTTGATTTTGAAGCACATAAAGAACATCTCGACATTCATTTCCCGTTAAACGGGGAGGAACGAATCTTGGTTTGCCCTGTCGAAAATCTTGAGCAATATTCAGAATACAACGCCGAGACTGATGCAGTCTTCTACAAAAATCCGGGAGCGAAAACTGTGGAAATCACAGTCGGGAACGGATATTTCGCAATCCTGTTCCCGAACGACGGACACGAGCCTTTGCTTTGTGCAGGCAAGCCGGAAAAGATGAAAAAAGTCGTCGTAAAAGTGAAGATTTAATTCACACTTTGGATAGTGAAAATTCTGGTTTTCAATAACATAGACACGCTTGGCGATGATTTCATAAATCGCTGCAAAGGTTTTCTTCCAGAATGGAGAAAAAACCAGATGCTCAAATACAAATTTCAAAAAGGCCAAGTTCAGAATGGTTTGGCGTATGTTCTGTTGGTCAAGCTGCTATGCGATGAATGCGGAGACATTGTTTTGAAAAATCTCCCGGAATTTTCGTATAACGAACATGAGAAACCATTCCTGAAGAATTATCCGGAATGGTTTTTCAACATCAGTCATTGCCAGACAGCGGTCGCCGTTGCACTGGCTGATTCGCCGATAGGCATTGATATTGAAGATGTTACAAGATACAAAAATAATGTCGCCACATACGTCTCCAATGATTTGGAGTTGAAAAAAATCAATGAAGATGCACATCCCGAAGAAGTTTTCATCAGACTTTGGACACAGAAAGAGGCTGTTTTCAAATACAACGGGACAGGCATCACAGATGACATGAAAAATATCTTAAATAATATTGATTGTCAATTATTTAGCCATAAGATTGATAACAAATTCATATCAGTTGCAACCAAAGAAACTTGTTCGGGAGATATATTCACCAACATTGTTGTGGACATTGACGACTTTGACTTCATATAATTCAAGTTTTTTCAAAAATTGTTTGTTTTGGCGTAATTTTATGTTTTTTTAGCTATTTTTATAATCAATATTACAATTTACTAGTCTTAAAAAAAATCCATTTTTTAAATATTTATTCACATTGGTGTGGAAATATACTTATGTGAATTGCAGTGTGTTAACTCCATTAAATTCCAGAATTAATAGTTCGTTGTTTTTTCAAAACTCGAAATGTTAAAATATTATTAAACAGTTATTAACAATTCATTTGGACAAAAAAGAATATCAATGTTTTACAATATGTTTATTATCAATATTTTAGCAAAGCAAATAAAGATTATCCGTTTTTATTACGGATAGTTATACAGGTTGTTATACTTTTGCATTGTTCATTAGAAATAAAAGATAATAAATTATGGGAACTTTAAGAAATTCAGTACAATTAATCGGTCGTCCTGGTAGCGATCCCGATATTAAAGTGTTTGGCGGTGAAGGCCGCAAGATGGCGAGATTCAGTTTGGCCACAAACGACAGACGTTATAACGAGAAGCACGAACTTGTGGAGGAGACGCAGTGGCACAACATCGTGGCATGGGGCGCAACGGCCGAGATGGTGGAGAAATACGTGCGTAAAGGCAAGCGGATTGCGTTGGACGGTCACATTCAGACCAGACAGTACGAAGACAAAAATGACAAGACGAAGAAACACTACACAGACATTGTCATTGACGAATTCATGATCATCGACTGGGCGAGCACCGATGAGGAGCAACAGCCTGTGGAATAATATTAATCAAAGGCATGTCATGGGCCGTTTATGGATTCTCCGTCCATCCATAAGCAATATTTTTTAATAGCTAACAATATCATCGTTTATTGGTTTTATCGTAATTTTAACAAAATTTTTAGTTTTTCATGTTCTGGATTTATTGCCCGAAGCAATTTTCTTATCCATCTCCTACTTACATTTCATCCTTGTTTTTTATGGTTGAAACGGTCCTGACATGTCAAAAAAAGACTATTTTTGCAGTTCTAAACATTAAAAGCGTAGAATATGAAAATAGTCTTTTTGGAACCACTCGGACTTTCTGTAGAAGCCATTGAAAATGAATGCCATAACCTGATAAAACAAGGTCATGAAATCGTGATTTATCCCGACAGGAGACCAGAACTGAACATAGAACGCGCCGCCGGAGCCGACATCATTGTGGAGAGTAACATGCCGTTGCGCAAGGACTTCTTGGATGCCTGCCCGAATCTCAAAATGCTGTCGATTGCTTTTACAGGTCTCGACCACATCGACATGGACGAATGCAAACGCCGTAACATTTTGGTGAAAAACGCCGCCGGTTACTCAACGGAAGCCGTTGCGGAAGAGACAATCTGCATGATGATCGGTCTTTTCCGTCACGTCATTGAGAATGACAGGATTACACGCAGCTGCAAAGGCCCTGCCATACTTCCGGGACGCGAGATTGCAGGAAAAACCGTTGGCATCATCGGCATGGGCGCCATCGGACAACGAACCGCAGTTCTGGCGCAGGCTTTCGGATGCCGTGTCATTGCATGGAACCGCACCGTAAAACAGATTTCAGGGGTGACGTTCGTCAATAAGGAAACTCTGCTGAAAGAGTCAGACATCGTAGCTTTGCACGTCGCACTCAACAACGAGACACGCAACCTCCTGACAGCCAATGATTTCGCCTTGATGAAGAAATCAGCGGTCATAGTGAACGCCGCCCGCGGACCTGTCGTCAACACCAACGACCTCGCCGCGGCACTCAAGAACGGTACAATCGCCGGGGCCGCACTCGATGTCTATGACGGCGAACCGCCGCTCAAGAACGACAATCCGCTGCTGACAGCACCGAACACAATGCTGCTGCCGCACATCGGATTCGCAACACGCGAGGCTTTCGAATTGAGATTAGGCATTGTCGTCAGAAACGTTGAGGAATTTGTAAAATAATATTTCATGCAACAATTTTGTATATTTCTTGTTTTATAAACCAAGACATAATAAACACAAAATGAAAAAAATATTAGCAATCACCGCAATTATGCTTGTCGGAATGACAGCATTCGCGCAAAAAACCAACATCGGCTACGAGAATCTTCCAAACGTTGCCAAAGACTTCATCAACATTAACTTTGCGGAGTCAAACCCGGTGAATATATTGAAAGATGCTGAGACTTTTGAAATCGAATACGAAGTGAGGTTTGACGACGGTCTGAAAATCGAATTCGACAAGAACGGAGAATGGAAAGAAATAAAAAACGAAATCAACTGCCTGACTTTTGGATTCCTTCCGAAAAACATTGAAAGTTATCTTGAAAACAATCACAACGGATTCTGTGTCAAAGAGATAAACCGGGAATTTGCCGGTTATAAGATTGAGTTGACAAACGACATTGAAATCATTTTCAACAAAAACGGAAAATTCAAGAGATACGACGATTAGTTTTTTATATGTTTGATCGCAGATTACGCTGGTAATCCCGAGGAAAATCAGCGTAATCTGCGATTCAATTTTAACCTTGGCATGGAACAATTACTCCGCAATTTTTGTAACTTTGCCGCTCGAAATATAATTTTAAATTTTTGAACTAACTACATGAACAGCAAGGTAAAAGGCACTGCCGCAGGTATCGTGGCGGCGGTTTGTTACGGCACAAATCCGCTTGGAGCGAAGTTTTTATACGCCGACGGCATCAACACAAACACCGTTTTGGCGCACCGTTTCGGGATAGCGATGATTATTCTATGCATAATAATGCTCATCAAGAAGACATCGTTTAAGATCACGAAAAGAGAATTCGGAATCCTGGCATCGCTCGGTGTTTTGTTTGCCGCATCGTCTATGACATTGTATTCCAGCTTCTTACACATGGATGCCGGAATCGCGTCAACGCTTTTGTTCGTCTATCCGATGATGGTCGCGCTCATCATGACGATATGTTTCAAGGAGAAGCTGACTTGGGTGACGGTTTCATCGATACTTTTGGCTTTCGCAGGAATATTCATGCTGAACGGAGCAAACGGGAAAGGGACGCTCAACGCCATCGGTGTGATCTTGGTGATGCTCTCTTCCCTCACCTACGCCATTTACATCGTGATTATCAACAGGACGCAAATCAAAATGTCATCGATAAAACTGACGTTTTACGTGCTTCTGTTTTGCGTCTCGTGCATCATAATACATTCGTTCTTCAAGCCGGAGACGCACCTGATGCTGTTGACGACGCCACGTCAATACGGTTTCGCCTTGATGCTCGCCGTCGTCCCGTCAATCATGGCGTTGGTGCTGATGACGATTTCAATCCGCGACATAGGATCGACACCGTCGGCAATCCTCGGCGCCCTTGAACCGTTGACGGCCGTCATGATCGGCATCTTCGTCTTCAAGGAAACTTTCACGCTCCGACTTGCCGGCGGCATCGTTCTGATTCTTTCAGGGGTTCTGCTGATCATCCTTGGCAAGAAGAGTAATTCTTCTCAACAAAACTCCAATTGATGGTGTGCCAGAACTCTTTGAGATAATCGGCTCTTACATTCTGATAATCAAGATAATAGGCGTGTTCCCAGACATCGCAGCACAACAGAGGGATAGTGTTTTCCATCGTCAATGGATTTTTTGCGTTCTCGGTGCGGAGTATCGACAGTTTTCCGCTGCCATCGCTTACAAGCCATGTCCAGCCGGAGCCGAAAAGCGACACACTTTGCTTGACGAAACTCTCCTTGAAGTCGTCGAAGCCGCCGAAATCGCGTTCGATGGCCTTCATCAGCTTGCCCGACGGTTTTGTCTTTGACTTGTTTGCCGGAGTGAGACAGTTCCAATAGAAACTGTGGTTCCACACCTGCGCCGCATTGTTGAAGACTGAGCCGTCGGAGTTCCTCACAATCTCCTCGAGGCTCATCTTTTCAAATTGAGTGTTGGCAATCAATGCATTAAGGTTCTTTACGTAGGCAGCATGATGCTTCCCGTAATGAAATTCGATTGTCTTTTTAGAAATGTGCGGTTCCAACGCATCATTCTGATAAGGTAATTTAGGTAATTCAAACATAGTGTTATCGTTTTTTGTGAAAGGAAAACAACGGAATCGGGTGATTTGTTCAAAAGAGATTTTTCAAACAACTTATGATAAAAATTGGACGAAATTGGCATAAAAATTCATCGATTTTGCCCCAAAAAACGTTCAAAAAACTATTTTATCTGCCAAAAACACTCAACCACGATTGTATTTATAGATTAAACCACTAAAATATTAATTAAATTTTGAATAAAATAATTGTTTGAAAATTTAATCCATATCGTATTCATTAAAATTGAATTCAACTCTACTTTGCAGAACTATTTCTGAAAGGACATCAGATACCATATTTTTTTGCTTCAACTTTTCCAAATACCCCCTTAATACAGGTATATTAATTATTTCTTCAATACAAGCCATGTAATCATCTACAACTTTTGTGACAACATAGGTTTTACGTGCATCAGCTTTAAGCCTATTTAAAATAGTATCTCGGCTTTCATCGGTTTTGATAACAAATGATATAGGATATTTCTCAATTTTGTCAATATCAAGAAAATATTTTTTAAAGTCAATAGTTTCGGTCACTTGGAAAAATCCACCTAATGGTTTCATGACAAAATCAATTCCTCCATCATTAGCATTTGTCCTGCCGGTTTTATACAAATGCAAATAATCTTCATGCATATTTCCTTGTGAATATCCCCAATATATAGTTATGTCTTTATAATAATATTTTAGAATTGAATAGCTTACAATCTCGAACAAACGTGCATCCACATTTGGAGCAAGCAATGACATTATAAAATCCAAAATTTGTCCAGCAGTCCCATTCTCAATCTTTTGCAAAGCTTCGCACTGTTCAACGAACCATTTTGCTTTAATTTCAAAATACAAAGATCTATCCACTGATAACACCAAGAAAGATATTCATCATCTGTTTTCCATTTATCTTTCCTCCCGGCAAAATTCTTTCCGATGTTATATGGAGGATCAACAAATATCAAATCAACGGATTCGTCTGGAATTGTCTTCAAAATCTCCAACGCATCTCCACGAATAATTTTTTCATCACTGTTACCATATATTTCAAAAGTAGAATTATTTACAAAACTGTTACATTCCATTTTACATATTCTTTATTTAGCAGATGGCATTTGCATTTATATATTATTTTTCCCTGCAAAAATACTCTTTTCTTCAAAACCGAATACTTTTTTTTAAAAATTTTCAACTTGATTGTCAAATTTAAAAAAAGGTAATTCCTTTGTGTGGTAACCGTATCTGCTATTTTCAAACAACTAAATTTTCATTGATTTCAAATAAATATTATGTTTATCATATAAATTTAATAATTTTGCCGTCTCAATTTTCAACACTATGCTTAAAAACATTCTTCTCGTCTTCCTCGGCGGCGGCTTCGGCTCCACAGGACGATACTTGGTTTCACAATTACTGTCGAAATACAAAGACAGTCTCGGCGGTTTCCCCATTCACACAATGACCGCAAACCTCATCGGCTGCCTTTGTATCGGACTGATTATCGGATATTTAAGCAAAAATCCAAACAACACGATACAACTGCTGCTCGTCACAGGGTTCTGCGGCGGCTTCACCACTTTTTCAACTTTTTCTTCTGAAGTGCTGAAACTTTTTCAGGGAGGGCAAACAGGAATGGCGGTGCTTTACATTGGAATCTCTCTTGTGATCTGCATCGCCGCAACGCTCATCGGCACACTGCTGACACGCTGACGGGAACTTCACACCGAAAAAACGTCACCTTTGCACTAACCGTTCCGCATGAAATCTCAATCAGATGTTCCGGTTGAGATAATCTGAATAATCATGCAATTCGGGCGTGTATTCATTGCCGAAAAGCATGGATGAGATCATGAAATCGGCGGAAGCGCGGTTGCAGGCAGACGGGATGTCGTATAACACACTGAGTCTCAACAACGCTTTCACATCGACATCGTGCGGCTGGCTCGTCATCGGATCCCAGAAGAAAATCAAGTAATCGATCTTCCCTTCGGAAATCAACGCGCCGAGTTGCTGGTCGCCGCCAAGCGGACCGCTCTTCAGGCAATGGATGTCGCCAAGAACCGACGACAACATCTTGCCGGTTGTCCCCGTCGCGTAAAATTCGTTTCCGCGGAGTTTTTCAGCATGTTTCGTGACCCAATCTAAAAGGTCTTTTTTCTTGGCATCGTGCGCCACTAACGCTATAGTCTTCATTTTCATATATTTATATCATATTATAAAAACGACAGAAATAACGGAAAAATCAAATTCCGTTATTTCTGCTTGTAATTCATTCTGCGTGATTATTTCACCGCTTCTCCAATCTCTTTGCCGAGACTGTACAATTTTTTTATGTCTTCAGCTTTTATCGGTGCGCCTTTCACCTCGACGTTCCCGCCGATGACGTTCCATTTGCAGTTCTCGGCTGTCTCTTTCAAAACCTTCAAGCCGCCGCCGCTCCATGTCGCACCGCCGAACAGACCATATATTTTGTTCTGCGGCTTGAACTCGGCGAGTTCGTGGAGAAGAAGCGTCATGTTCGGGAAAATGCTGCCATAATGCGAACAAGCACCGAGCACGACACCTTTGTATTTCCAGATGTCACTGATAATGAATGAAGTTTCCGTCTTTGAAACGTCATAAACCTTGATGTCTTTGACACCGGCTTCCGCCACGCCGCGTGCGATGATGTCGGCCATGCGACCCGTGTTGCCGTACATCGAGCCATAGACGATGACGACGCCTTCCTTGCTGTCGTGCTTGCTCCATGCCACGTAACGGTCAAGAACCCATGCAAGGTTCGTTCTCCAGACAAGACCATGTGACGGCGCTATCATCTTGATATCCAACGGTCCGACTTTCTGAATCGCCTTCAATGCCGAGACAGCGACCTTGCCGACGATGTTGGCGTAGTAGCGGCGCATGTCGTCTTCATAGAAATCGAGGTTCGCCTCATCGTCGAAGATGCAGCCGTTCAAGGCACCGAAGCCTCCGAAAGCGTCGTTGGAGAAGACGATTTTGGTGGTCTGTTCGTATGTCACCATCGACTCCGGCCAGTGGCACATCGGGGTGGTGAAGAACTGGAACGTGTGTTTTCCCGTATTCAGCGTCTCGCCGTCAGCGACGATTTTCTTGTTCGCGATCGGACCGTAATAATTCTCCAGAGGTCCGAAAGTCTTGGCGTTGCCGATGACCGTCACTTCAGGCCATTCCCTGATGACGGCACCGACGGAACCGCTGTGGTCAGGCTCGTCGTGGTTCACAACGAGATAATCGACTTTCCGGTCGCCGATGATGTTCTTAATCTGGCAGAGATACTGCGCCATGAATCCAGATTCGACAGGGTCGATGAGCGTAACCTGTTCGTCAACAATGAGATATGAGTTATATGAAACGCCATTCGGCAGTTCTATATGATTCTCAAAAAGTTCCGTGCGGCGGTCGTTGACGCCGATGTAAAAGATGTTTTCAGTTAAATTGATATTCATTTTGCTTGTTATACTCTTTTGCCGAGTACACCTCGGCTACGCCTTGATGTACTCGGTTATTAAGGTAGTGCCTTACAGACACTTGTTTTAAATTTACTCTATTCTTTCCTGTCAAAGGCTTCCTTGCCATGCTTGCATATCGGGCAGATGAAGTCATCAGGGAGCGGATCGCCCTCATAGACGTAACCGCAGATGCGGCACACCCAGCAGCCTTTCTTAACCTCTTTTTTCGGCTTGATGTTCTTCTGATAATAATCGTAGGTGACAGATTCCTTATCGTTAATCGTTTGAGCATCAACGACATCTGCAATGAACATCGTATGAGTTCCGAGGTCAATTGTCTTCACCACACGACAGGCATAATATGCGTTTATGTATTTCGGAAGATACAAGACATGGTTCACCGCACGAAGTTCTTCTTTGCAATCGGCGAATTTGTTTACATTTTTCCCTGACTGAAAGCCAAAATGCCTGAACACCTCAAACGGGGTCTCGGTTGTCAGCACATTGACGTTAAACACGCACGAGTCAAAGATGAGGTCGTGCGTGTGATTGCTTTTGTTCACGACAATCGAAAGGCGTAGCGGGTTGTCAGTTACCTGTTGCACCGTGTTGATGATGCAGCCGTTGTCTTCGTTGTCGTAGTTTGTCGTCAGGACATACAAACCGTATCCAATTTTGAAAAGGGCATTTGTGTCCATAATGCGTTGATTTACTTATTCTTTTGAAAATTGATCTTTGCTCACGCCGCACAGCGGGCAGCTCCAGTCTTCCGGCAATTTTTCAAAAGGGGTTCCAGGTGCGATTCCGTTGTCAGGATCGCCGATTTGCGGGTCATAAACGTAACCGCAGACATCACATACGTACTTTTCCATAATTTTTATATTTTAAGATTTAATAATTTAAAGATTCAAATCGTTGTTTCTTCTTAAATATTGCAATCTTTCAAAAATCTTTATGTCTTCAGGTGCGCTGCATTTTCCTTTGAAATCATTGATGCTGTTGAAGTTGTGTTTTCTCATCCATGCTTCAAGTCCGGCGATGATTTCCGAGATGTAACTTACACCGTTTTTATACAACGTGCTGCAGACCTGCACCGTCGCGGCCCCTGCGAGCAGCTGACGGACGACATCTTCGCTTGTATGAACACCTGTCGAGGCGGAAAGTTCACAAGGAATTCCTTCAGATGACAAAATTTTTATCCAACGCAGCGTGTCGCCGTTTTCCTCTTCGACAGAAAGTGCTGTGCCAGGCACGACCTTCATCTTCTCGATATCGATTGTCGGGTTGTAGTAACGGTTGAAAAGCACGAGTCCTGCCGCACCCGCCATCGACAGGCGGAACGCAAGGTTCCCGATGTTCGTGAAATGATTTCCGAGCTTTACTGAAACGGGTATCTTCACATTTTTCTTGACCTCGCTGAAAATTGCAATGACCTCATCTTCAATGTCTTTTGAGGGAATCTCCCTGTTGAACGGAGAAACCGCGATGTTCAACTCGAGAGCGTCGGCACCGGCATTTTCAAACTCCTTCGCAAAAGAGATCCACTCGCCCTTGTCGGCGCAGTTGATGCTCGCAATGATCGGAATATCAACGGTTTCCTTTGCTTCACGGATAAGTTTTTCATAAATTGAAATCTCATTCCCACGAAGGAAAGTCTTCATGTAAACGTCAGCGTCGGGATTCGACATGTAAAGGTCAGTATATCCCTCCTCTTTCTTGATATCGGCGAAAATCTGCTCCTCGAAAATTGATTTCAGCACGACAGCACCGGCACCGGCTTCCGCACAACGCTTTATGCCATCCGCAGTTCCAGTAAATGTTGAACTTCCCACTATAATCGGGTTCTTCAATTTCAGCCCAAGATATGATGTAATTGTATTCATAGTTTATTTTTTGAATTTTGCAAAATTAGAAATTATTTTTGAACAAAATAGTTCAAACAATATATTTTTTGAAAGCAAAATAATTCTAAAATGGATTTTTAATCCAAAATCAATCAGAATTTTCAGGAATGGCCTTGAATTTATAACCTTTCCTCGAAAAATATTCCAGAACCCTCGGCAATGCCTCAATCATTCTTTGATATGCTTTCTCACTGTCGTGAAATGCGATGATGAAACCGTCTTTTGCGTTGAATATCACATTGTTATAAACTTGTTCAGGCGTAAGCGACTTATCCCAGTCGTAGGCGATCACGCTCCATGCCACGATGTTAATTTTCGCAGAAACGTCTTTACAGCATTCCAGGATTTTCCTAATTTGAGAAAAACGTATTTTCCCGTGCGGCGGACGGAATAAATTGCTGTGAATCAATTCATTCGCCTCCATAACCGACTTCACATAATCATCGTCTTTTGTCTTCCAGCCGTTTTCGTGGTTGAAAGTGTGACAGCCGACGCTATGACCTTCTTTTCTCAAAAGTTCAAAAGTTTCATGATATTTCCTGACGTTGTTCCCGATGCAGAAGAACGTCGCCTTTGCATCGTATCTTCGCAGAATATCAAGCACTTGCGGTGTTATCGTCGGGTGCGGCCCGTCATCGAAAGTCAGGTAAAGGCATTTCTCCCCCGCCGGCATCCGCCAAAGCATGGCCGGAAACAGAAACCTGCAAACCGATGGTGGTGAGACTAACCGCATAACAGGAATTTTAAGAACTTGAGGTGTTTGAGGAATTTGAACTCCCAACCACCTCAATCACCTAAAAAAGACAATCGTTCAAATCCTTGGTAATCTGTGCTTTATCCATCTTCTGACCGATAAAGACTATTTTCTCCATTCTGTCGCCGTATTCCTCGTCCCAGTCATTCAGAATTGACGGGTCCTGACGTACCAGCTGTGCGAGTTCCTCTTTCGTTGCCGTAGCGAACCAATATCCCGCCTCCGAAAGCTTCTTCTGCACGCCAGCCTGCTCGAAGATGTACGACATATCCTGATTATCAGCGAAATAGCAAAGGCCTTTTGCACGGATGACGCTCTTCGGCCACTTGTTCAAAACGTAATCGTTGAACTTCAAGGTGTCGAACGGACGGCGTGCGAAATACACGAAAGTGCCGATTCCGTACTCTTCGGCCTCGCCTTCCTCCTCGTTTTCATGTTCGTGATGGTGGTGATGATGTCCGTGTTCTTCTTCATCGTCATCATGATGGTGATGTCCGTGTTCTTCTTCATCATCGTCATCATGGTCATGATGTTCTTCATCGCGACCCTCAATGATTTTTATCCAGCCCGCCGAACCGGAAACCTGATTGTAATCGAACATGTAAGTCTCAAGAATCCTGTCGAGTTCAATCTGACCGTAGTCGCATTCGATTATTTCAGCGTCAGGTTGCAGATTTTTGATAATCAATTTGATACGTTCAAGTTCCTCACGTTTTACATCCGACGCCTTGTTGAGAAGCACGATGTTGCAGAACTCTATCTGCTGTATGATCAGGTTTTCGATGTCCTCCTCGCCGATGTTCTCGCGCTGGAGATTGTCGCCGCAGCCGAATTCGCTCTGCATCCTGAGTGCGTCAACGACGGTGACGATGCAGTCGAGACGCGCGTCGCCGTATTTCGTATATTCGCGACCCATCTGCGGTATGCTGCTGATTGTACGCGCAATCGGCTCCGGCTCGCAGATGCCGCTGGCTTCGATGACGATGTAATCAAAACGGCCCATTTTTATGATGTCGGTGATCTGCTGGACGAGGTCCATTTTCAAGGTGCAGCAGATGCAGCCGTTCTGAAGCGCAACTAAACTGTCGTCTTTCTTGCCGACGACACCGCCTTTCTGAATCAGGGTCGCGTCAATGTTCACCTCACCTATATCATTGACTATCACTGCAAATTTGATTCCTTTCCTGTTCGAAAGGATGTTGTTGACCAAAGTTGTCTTTCCGCTTCCGAGATAACCTGTCAGAAGCAGAATCGGAGTTTCTCTATTGCTCATATCTGAATTTTTTAATTCGATTTTTGAAATGCAAAGATACTTCATTTTTAGGAAATATTCATTCAAAATATTCGTAATTTTGCACCGAAAATATTTCCCGAAGACTTCACAGAAAATATAAGAATCTGCGAAATCAGCGAGACAAAACATTCAAAATGAAAAAAACATACGGTCATATTGCGTGCTTCGGCGCATACAGCATCTTCGGGTTCAACATCATCGTGTGCAAAGACCTGTCGAACCTCGCGCTCATCTCGCCTCTCGGACTGTTTTGTTTCCGGGCGGTCGGCGCGAGCATTCTTTTTTGGACAGTTTCGTTGTTTTTGCCAAAGGAAAAAGTTGAAACGAAAGACTTCCCGAAGATTTTCTGCGCCTCGATGCTCGGACTTTTCCTCACGCAACTCACCTTTCTGAAAGCCAGCACCATCACGACGCCTTTAGACACTTCCATCATCACCGCGATAACGCCGATTTTCACGATGTTTGTGGCGGCGATAGTTTTGAAAGAACCGATAACATTGAAGAAAGTCGGAGGCGTGGCATTGAGTTTCTGCGGTGTCATATTATTGATTCTCAATACGGTACGTATTGGCAACGGAGGCGTGACCGAAACAAAACCACTCGGAATCGTCCTGATGATTTTCAACTGCCTTTTCTTTGCCTGCTATCTCGGAATTTTCAAACCGCTCATCGCAAAATATCACGTCGTGACATTTATGAAATGGATGTTCCTTTTCTCATCAATTGCTGCCATCCCATTTGATATCAAAGAGTTAGTACAACTTAACCTGATTGAGATGCCTTCAAGATATCTTTACGAACTCGGTTTCATCATCCTTTTCTCGACCTTCATCGCATATTTTCTCATCCCGATAGGTCAGAAAGTGCTAAGGCCGACAGTAATAAGCCTTTACGGATATTTGCAGCCGCTCATCGCGACAACAATGGGCATCGCCGTCGGCATGGACAGATTGAGTTGGCAGAAAATTCTGGCGGCGGTTTTGGTTTTCACCGGCGTTGTCTTGGTGAACAAAAGCCGTGCTGCGGACACAACAGGCAAATCATAATCTTATAACATTATGGAATGGTTTAAAACTCAGATAATCAACGATAAAGCAGTGGTTTTCGATCCGTTGCGAAAACAATATGTCGCACTGACCCCGGAGGAAAAAGTCAGGCAGAAAACGCTTTATTATCTGATTGAGATAAGAAAAACGCCTTCAGGTTTGGTCGCCGTTGAATATTCAATAAAGGTGAACAATCTTCCGAAACGTTGCGACATCGTGATTTTCAACAACTTAGGTAAACCTAAAATGATTGTGGAATGCAAAGCCGAAACCGTTGTCATCAACGGGAAAGTCCTTGACCAGGCGATTCGTTACTATTCAGGGCTGAAAGTTGATTTTCTGACTTTAACCAACGGGAAATCAATGTATTGCTATAAAGTTGAAAATGGAATTTTAAAATCGTTGAATGAATTTCCGGATTTTCAATCCCGCTGATTTTACGCAGATTTATCCTGGATTTTTTTCATCACTATTAATAAAAGATGTCCTATTCCGAAGCCGAGAATCATCCCGACCGCTGCTCCGCAAAGCACGTCGCCGGGGAAATGAACGCCCATGTAAATGCGACTGTACGAAACAAGTGCCGCCCAGATGAACATCAACAATCCGATTTTTTTATAAAACTTATTCATTATCAATGCGATAAAAGAAGCCAAAGCGAATGTATTGCAAGCATGTGATGAAATGAAACCATATTGGCCGCCGCAATGCCCATTCGGCAAATGAACCAAATCCTGAATCAGCGGGTCGTGGCACGGCCGGAGACGATGGAAAACAGGCTTGAAAACGTGCGACGAAAGCTGGTCGGAACATGTTATCAATATCACGACTCCGATTACGACGAAAAGCAGCCCTCTCCAGCCTGACTTCCTGAAAACCAAGTAAAGAAGAATCGCATAAAACGGAATCCAACCCATTTCCGATGAAATGAACGTCATGACCGGATCAAGCCAACCGACATGCAACCCATTGAAAAACAGGAACAATTCGTGATCAAGATTGTTTATTATATTCATTTTCCTCGCCTCGCACCTTTTAAACTATAACTTCATTCCTCCTCCGTGAGACACAGCCAGATCAGGTCCTTCAGTTCTTTGATACCTTCGCCGGTGGCGGAGCTGATGAAAAGATGCGGCACTTTTTTCGGCAGATGTTTCTTTATTTCCTTTCTCGTTTCATCATCGACGAGGTCGTTCTTGCTGATGGCGAGGATGCGTTTCTTATCAAGAAGTTCCGGATTATAAGTCTTCAATTCATTGAGCAGAATGTCGTAAGCCTCTTTCACGTCGGGGCTGTCGGCTGCGACGAGGAACAATAATATGGAGTTTCTTTCGATATGTCGCAAGAACCTGATTCCCAAGCCTTTGCCTTCCGATGCGCCTTCGATGATTCCCGGTATGTCAGCCATGATGAACGACTTGAAATCATAATACGGGACAATTCCGAGGTTAGGCGTGAGCGTCGTGAACGGATAGTCGGCGATTTCCGGTTTAGCCGCGGAGACGACAGAAAGCAACGTTGACTTGCCTGCATTCGGGAAGCCCACGAGTCCGACGTCAGCGAGAAGTTTCAGTTCGATGATAACCCAGCGCTCCTGATTCGGTTCGCCAGGCTGTGAGAATTTCGGTGTCTGTAACGTAGCCGTCTTGAAAAACGTGTTGCCTTTTCCGCCGCGTCCGCCTTTCATGATCACAATTTCCTGTCCGTCTTCGGTCACCTCACCGAGTGGCTCGCCGGTCTCGGCATCGTAAGCCATTGATCCGAGCGGGACTTCAATTATTGCGTTATCACCTTGAGCTCCAGTACGTTGATTGACACCGCCCGGTTCACCGTCACCCGCAAAAAGATGTTTCGTATAACGCAGATGTAACAATGTCCAGAGCTGTGCGTTGCCGCGCATTATGACATCGCCGCCCTTACCGCCATCGCCGCCGTCAGGGCCGCCTTTGGGTACATATTTCGCACGGTTGAAGTGCATCGCACCATTGCCGCCTTTACCTGAACGGCAGAAAATCTTCACGTAATCAACAAAATTTGAATTCGCCATAATTTTAATTTAATCACAAGTTCCACAAGTTTTTTATCTCTCACCTTAAAACTCATCTTCCTCCGACTCCTCAGGCGCCACCGCAGCATTCTGTTCTTCTTCGTATTTATCGCAGTCAAAGTCTAAAGATATGTCAGTCAACGGCTTGGCAAAATCGCCTTTGCTAATGTCCAAAGTCGAATCGGCGTAAACCTTCTGCATATACAACGCCCAGATAGGCAGTGCCATGTTGGAGCCCTGACCCAAAGATATTGACCTGAAGTGAACCGAACGGTCTTCGGCACCAGTCCACACGCCGGTGACAAGGTCGGGCGTGATACCCATGAACCAGCCGTCGCTCTGGTTCTGCGTGGTACCGGTCTTGCCGGCGATAGGGTTCGTGAAGTTATATTTGTAGCGCAGACGTATGCCAGTACCTTCATATACAACGCCTTTCATCAGCTCAATCATCTTATACGCAGTGATTTCGTCCATCGCCTCGGTCTGTTCCGCCTTGAAAGCCTCGATGACGTTGCCGTTTTTATCTTCAATCTTCGTGATGAAAATCGGCTTGACATAAACGCCGCGGTTCGCGAAAGTGTTCATTGCACCGACCATTTCATAAAGCGAGATGTCGCAGACACCGAGACAAATCGAAGGCACCGCCGGAATATCGGATTCCACACCCATTCTCCGGGCCATCTGGATGACAGCCTGCGGACCGAAACGTTTCATCAGATAAGCCGAAATCCTGTTGTTGGAATGAGCCAAAGCCCATCTCAAAGTGACTTCCTCTCCGAATTTGTCCCTGCCGGAATCCTTTGGTTCCCAGAACTTTCCGTCAGGAGTCTGGATGCTGTAGCTGATATTCGGCACCGTTGTGCAAGGCGTGTATTCGCCCTCCTGCATCGCCAAGGAATACAGAATCGGCTTGAACGTCGAACCGACCTGACGTTTCGCCTGCGTGACATGATCGTATTGGAAGAAACGGTAGTCATTGCCGCCGACGTATGCCTTCACGTGACCGGTGCGCACATCGACCGACATCAAAGACGATTGCAAGAAATATTTATAATAATGTATTGAATCCCAAGGTGTCAGCACTGTATCTATCGGGCCGTCCCAGGAAAACACAGTCATCGGAACTGGTTTGTGGAAACTTGCCACTATGGAGTCGTACGGCACGCCGGCGTTTCTCATCACGCGGTAACGCTCGGAACGTTTCATCGACAAAATCATAACACCCTCAATGTCATCATCTGTCTCAAGGACAAACGGGGCGTTCTTACTATCTTTCCAGTGTCTGTAAAATGCAGGTTGAAGATCCTTTGACAGATGTTCACGCACGGCCTCTTCGGCATATTGCTGCATTCTTGAGTCAATGGTTGTGTAGATTTTGAGTCCGTCCTTATATATATTATAAGGTGTGCCGTCGGCTTTGCAATGTGTTTTCGCCCATTCGTTCATCACACCGCGCAGATACTCACGGAAATATGTCGCCTGACCTGAATTGTGGTCAAGGACACCGAAATGCGAGAGGTCAATGGGAAGTTGCGAAATCGAATCGTAATCGTGTCCCGACAGGAAGTCATTCTCGTACATTTTCTTCAAGACGCGGTTGCGTCTGTTCAAAGCGTTGTCGGGGTTACGTTTCGGGCTGAATTTTGTCGGCGCGTTGACTACACCGGCGAGCAACGCGGCTTCCTCAACGGTCAGTTCTATCGGTTCCTTGCCGAAGAACGTCTCCGCAGCCTTCTTGATTCCGAATGCGTTATGACCGAAAAACACCGTATTCAGATACATCGCGATGATTTCGTCTTTTGAATAATTGTATTCCAGTTTCGTGGCCGTCACCCATTCCTGGAATTTCCTTATCACGAGCTGCGATGTGGTGAGGTTTTCGCCACGCGGGAAGAGATTCTTCGCAAGCTGCTGTGTCAGAGTGCTGCCGCCGCCCTTGTCGCTGCTGCCGGTCACGACACCGAAAGCGACACGGAACAAGGCGCGCTTGTCGATGCCGGAGTGTTCGTAAAACCTCACGTCTTCAATGGAAATCAATGCGTTGACCAGATCTTCAGACAACTCATCGTAACTGATATTAGAACGGTTTTCAATATAATAGGTGCCGAGAATTTTCCCGTCGGCGGAGATGATTTCTGTTGCAAGATTGGTCTTCGGATTTTCAAGTTCCTCGAACGACGGCATTGGTCCGAACCATTCGCTCGTGATGCCGTAGAACAACAGGAACACTCCCGAAACCAAAACCACGAAAACAGACCACAGCACTATGAGGCAGACCTTCGCCGAACCTTTTTTTTTCGTTGTCTTTTTCCTTGACTTGGATTTATCTGATGCCATAACTTATTGTTTTTCAATACTAATACCAACATCAACAATGCCTTTGAGAATCTCATCACGCATTGCCTGCTCTATTTCAAAATGATAAACGCCGCCAAGCGGGAAACGGAGGTTCGGGTTGAGCAAAATCTTGTCGGACCTCATGCTTCCGCTGCCCCTGCCGACCCAGCTCCCATCTGGATAAGCCAAGGTACACTCAATGGTATCGTGGGTGACATTGCCGTTCGGAAACGTCGTGTGCAAAAAAACAAACAAATTACTATAACGGTAATTCTCTATATGCCTGGCATTCAATGCAAAAGAATACACCGAGATCGTATCTTCAACATTGACATCAAAATACGGGATGTTTTTGTTGTCCCATTTTGCTTCAGGAATCACGACACTTTCATCATACATCATGCGGCTGCTGCACGACGACATGACAAATGCCGAAATCACTGCAAAAACTACTGTTATCTTTTTCATTATCAATTTGCAATATTTCCATTCTACGGATATGGAACCGCTACGCGGTTCTCGGTTTCCCGCTTTCGTCTTCCGTGTCCAGTTTTTCCGTTACTCCAATTTCGAGAGATCAGCGTTTTCGCCTCCGTCGCCATAATCGGCGTTGTGCTGTTCTTTGATGAATGCGAAGTCTTCAAGCTGCTCCGGAATCTCGCCTTTCTTATTCATTTCGATGATTTCCTTGACTTTCTCGGCGGGTATCGCCATCATGTTGTTTCTGTCGAAAGGATAAGAATACCACATCAGACCCTTGAAGATGTCGATTTTTTGATAGAAACCATCTCCTTTTTTGGTCTTCAGGACTATACGGTTATCCGGAAACGCCTTCAGCGCATCGATATAAGTATCATATTCGTAATTGAGGCAGCATTTCAGTTTGCCGCACTGACCGGCGAGTTTCTGCGGATTGGGTGAAAGTTGCTGCACTCTCGCCACGCCTGTCGTAACCGACTGGAAATCAGTGATCCACGAGGCGCAGCAAAGTTCTCTTCCACAAGAGCCGATGCCGCCGAGTTTCGCCGACTCCTGACGGAAACCAATCTGGCGCATCTCCACGCGGACGTGGAACTCTTCGGCGAGCCGTTTGATAAGCTCACGGAAATCGACCCTGCCATCGGCTGTATAATAGAAAATCGCCTTCGTCCTATCGCCTTGATATTCAATGTCATTAAGTTTCATATCAAGTCGCAGACCTGACGCTATCTCGCGGCTGCGGTACAAAGTACGTTCCTCCTGACGTGTCGCCTCTATAAATTTCTCGACATCGTTGGTGCGTGCACGGCGGTAAATCTTTTTCAAGCTTTCAACAGGAGTGTTGTTCTTCTTGCGTTTCCGTTGGTTTTTAACCAACTCGCCGACCATCGAGACGATTCCGATGTCATGACCGACAGCCGTTTCAACCGCAACCAACTCACCTTCAATGAGATTCAATTCAGAAGGATAACTGAAAAAATCTTTCCTGTCATTTTTGAAACGTACTTCGGCAACAAAAAGCTCACCTTCCTTCGGGGCTTCAGTTTCATAATCCTTTAGCCAATTGTAACTGTCGAGTTTGCATTGTCCATGACGAAGCACATCGCCGCCCAATTCAAAAGTTTCGGCCTTCAAGCGGCATCCACGATGGAAATCCGGGGTGATCTCCTTTTTCATCGAGTCATGCAAAGGCCACGTGATCTTGAACTCCACCTCCTCTTCCTGCTTGTTGACCATACGGTCTTCCTGATCCTCATCATGAAAATCCATCTTGCGAGACGAAGTCTTCAGCAAAGATTTCACATCCCCTGTATCATCAGTTTCAGATTCATTGTCAGCAGTTTCAATATTCTCCACAGCAGTCACCAATGTCTCCTCCTCCACCGCCTCTGTGTCCTTTTGAGCCACATCTTCGATGATTTCTTCATCCTCAACTGATTCATTGTCAACAGCCTTGCCTTTTTTATTCTTGTTATAACGATGCCAATTCTTCTTATGATATGGCTTTTTCTTACGGTTTCCGCCGTTATTGCCGTTGTTGTTTTCTTCCATAGAAAAATCAAAATTTATATATTAAAACGCATAAGCGTGATTGCAATATTAATTTGCAAAGATACGGATAAATTTCATATATTCGGTCAAAAATTTTTCATGAAAAAACATGATTTTTATTATGCCGATTACGATTTTTTTACTATTTTTGCGATTTGTAAATAATGACAACTTTCTAAAAAATGAAAAAGCTTATTTTAGTTCGTCACGGCGAAAGTGTATGGAATCAGTTGAACCTTTTCACTGGTTGGACAAATGTTGACTTGTCGGAAAACGGAGTTAATGAAGCGAAAGAAGCGGGGAAAGCGTTGCTTGAAGCGGGCTACAGACCTGAGATTTGCTTCACATCATATTTGAAAAGAGCCATCAAGACCCTTAACAACATACTTGATGTCATGGATCTGGACTGGCTTCCGGTGTATAAATCATGGCGTCTGAATGAAAAGAGCTACGGTCTTCTGCAAGGTTCAAACAAGGCCGAGATGGCTGCCAAATACGGCGATGAGCAGGTGAAGAAATGGCGCCGCTCCTTCGACGTCCAGCCTCCGGCGTATGAAATGAACGACCCGAAGAGCCCGCGTCAGGACCCGCGCTACGCCGAGCTCACCGATGAGCAGATCCCGCTCACAGAGTCATTGAAGGATTGCATCGAGCGTATCATGCCTTACTACGATAATGTCATTGCAAAGGCATTTGAAAATCACGACGAGGTTCTGGTGGTCGCACACGGCAACAGCCTCCGCTCAATCGTGAAAAAACTGCGCGGCATGAGCAACGAAGAAATCATAGAATTCAACATCCCGACGGCAACTCCATACGTTTTTGAGTTCGACGACAACATGAACCTCATCGACCACAAGTTTGTCGGCGACCCGGATGTCATCGCCGCGAAAATGCAAAGCGTCGCAAACCAAGGAAAAGCAAAAAAATAATCAGGCATTAAGATTGCCATAAATTTTGAATATCGATATGAAAAGACGTTGGGTTATACCGGACATTCACGGAAATGTAAACACATTGAAACAGCTCATTGAGAATGTCATACAACTGACCAAAGAGGATTCCCTGTATTTTCTCGGCGATTACATAGACCGCGGTTCTGATGGCAAAAGCGTGATTGACTATATCATGAGCATTCAAGACCAAGGCTACGACGTTCACTATCTGATTGGCAATCATGAAGATTTCTGCCTCAAATCGTATGAACTCGATCAGCACAGATGTTTTGGAAAAAGTGCTGTCCACAAAGATTGGGAACGTTACGGCGCAAAAGCGACGTTGACGAGTTTCGGAGTGAAGAGACCCCGCAATATTGATGAGAAATACATCGAATGGATGCGCAAAGGTGAATACTTCATCGAACTTGACAAATTTATTCTTGTCCATGCGGGATTGAATTTCAACATTCCAAATCCTTTCGAGGACACAAACTCGATGATGTGGATCAGAGATTTCAAAGTTGACATCGCCAAGACAGGCGGAAAGAAAATCATTCACGGACACGTCCCCGTTGAATACAGCCTGATCGAAAACCTCATCCGCTCGAACAACTACAACTTCATCGCCCTCGACAACGGGGTTTATTACAAAAGTTCAAGAGACGGTTTCGGAAATCTGATGGCACTCAACATCGACACGATGGAACTTCTGGCGCAGCCGAATATTGACTTCTGATGTTCGTCGACGTCCACACTCACGACATAAACACTGATAATCATTCGGTTATCAAAATTGTGAATTTGGGTTTTTTGGTTAATACTTCGTGGGGCGGGGATTTCCCCGTCCCTTTTTCTGTCGGGATTCATCCCTGGGATGCAGACGAAAACTTCGACTTGGATGAGTTTTCTGATATTTTGAAAGAAAAAAAAGCCGTCGCAGTCGGTGAATCAGGACTCGACAAGGCACATAAAGAAACTTTAACGAAACAGCATGAAATCTTCCTGAAGATGATTGATTTCTCTGAAAGATTTCGCAAACCACTGATAATCCACGCGGTGAGAACTTATTCGGACATTATTTCGACAAGGAATAAAACGAAATCAAAGATGCCGTGGATAATACACGGTTTCCAGGGTTCGCCTGAATCGGCGCGGCAGCTGACAAGTCACGGCATTTACCTGTCGTTTGGGGAATTGCTATACAGAAATGAAAACCAAGCTGTCAAGGCATTAAAGGCGACTCCTATTGAAAAAATGTTTTTTGAAACCGACGTATCCGGAAGAAACATCGCTGACGTCTATGAAAAAGCCGCGGCACTGATGGATTGCGGCATTGATTTTTTAGAAGAAAAGATTTTTGACAACTTTAAAACAATTTTCAGTGATGGAAAACTGGAAGAACAGGACGCACATTTTGGTTGGTGACGACGGCGTTGAAAAACTCGCCAATTCTCACGTTCTCGTCGTCGGGCTCGGCGGCGTCGGTGCATACGCAGCCGAACAGCTCGCACGCGCCGGAATCGGAGAGATGACAATTATCGACAGCGACACCGTCAACGAGACCAACAAAAACAGGCAGCTTCTTGCGCTTGACAGCACAATCGGAAGGCTGAAGACTGAGGTGATGGCGGAAAGAATCAGGGACATCAATCCGGATATCAAGTTGCATGTGAGAACTCAATACCTTAAGGATCAGTCAATTATTGACCTGATGGCCGAGAAATTTGATTTCATCGTCGATGCGATTGACACTTTGGCGCCGAAAGTTTTCCTGCTGTATTACGCGGTGCAGAATCATCAGAACATCGTGAGCTGCATGGGTGCGGGCGGGAAATTCCATCCGGAAAAGATTGAGATTGTTGACATTGCGAAATCGCACGAATGCCGTCTTGCGTTTTACATCAGGAAAAGACTGCACCGTCTCGGAATCAGGGAAGGGATCACTGTAGTTTATTCGCCTGAAAAAGTCGCGGACACTGCATTCATTGTAGAAGACGAGAAAGTTGAAAACAAAATAGCGACCGTAGGCACCATTTCATACATGCCGGCGGTTTTCGGATGCTTCTGCGCATCGCATGTCATCAACAGTCTGTTGGGGAAATAAGCTGTCAACCGACCACCAAAAACACGAAATCGTGTCTTTTCTGGACTTCGCTTTCAATGTTGGCGATATAATGAGTTCTGCGGGGAATAGCATCAAGCATTCTCTGCGCTTCATGGTAATCACCCATCTCACGGTATAGTTCAATTATTTCCAATGTGGAAGACTCATATTCCTCATCATCAGGCGTATAGCGTCCTTTAAGCATGACGAGCAACGCTTTCATGTTGGCAACGTATTCGTCATGATATTTCCTGAACAGTTTGCGACCTTCCAGGAGCTTCCGGCGATTTTTCCGCCACACGTTGAAACTCATCTGCCCCGACATGAGATATTTCAACTTGCCTTGGTAATTGTTACGGACAAGGTCGTTGAAAGCCCACCACATCAGGCGGCGCATATAAATTTCCCTGTCAACGTCATCATTGATAACTTCGAGAGCCTTTCTATAATGGTTCACGAGAGCTATCCTGCCCTGATTCGTGTTGAAACGAACTCCGAAAAAGCGCCAATGATTCCAATTATAGAATGTGGCATCAGGCTTCTCATAACTTACGACAGGCTCCTCATACTTTTCAATCCAGTACCAATGGCTGCATGCCGGGCATATAATGAGTTTTTGCTGTTCGGTTATAAAATTGTCATTCAACGTTTTGCCATCAGAAAACAGCACCGACTTGTTGACCATCTCGGATCTGACAAGATGGCCCTCCAAGTAGGAGCCGCAACGCGGGCATTTTATATAAAAAGTCTCATAGTTTATCATTTTCTTCCGAAATCAGCGGGGATTTCGCCCCATAATTCCGTCCTCCATTTATAAATCGGCACTCTGAAAGAGTTTTCCGCAAGCCATTTTTCGGCTCTGCGAATCACATCAAACAAGTATTTATTCTTATTGTTTTCAATTAATTTCGTCTTGCAAAGACCGCCTTTCACCCATAATTGCCCATTAACGGAATCAGAATAGACCGGGATGTTGAGATGGTTTTTCTGCTGCCATGCGAGGCAGTGGACGATAGCGAGAAATTCGCCAATATTATTCGTACCGCCTTCAAACACAGGGCTTTTGAATATTTCAGCACCTGTTTCGACATAAACTCCGCGATATTCCATTTTCCCGGGGTTTCCTGAACATGCCGCATCAACCGCAATATAAGAAATATTGGGTTTCGGCATGTTTTCAGGCAAATCATTTAATCTCTCTGCGATGTTTTTTTGGTCGTCTCTCGAAGCCTCATAACCTGATTTGAATGCGTTTTCCGCAGACTGGCGGTCGGGGAAGCCTTTGTACCGTGCTCCAGAAAAACCCTCGACTTGGAGACGACATTCGTTCCAGGTGGAGAATACGCCAATTTTGCGTCCATTCCAAACCGTATAAAACTTATTTTTCATGGCCGCAAAATTAGTAATTCTTTTTCAATCCCCGCAAAAAAAATTAAATTTGAATCTTAATGCCAATTGCAAGGTCAAGAATATCCTTGAATTTGACGTATTCGCTGTTGAAGCTGTCAATTATGTTCAAATCATAAGAGTTTACCTGATAAAAAAACGACAATCTTCTTTTCGAATCGTTTTTTTTGTTTTTTATGAAAAAGTCGAACTGCTGGCTCAACAGCAGATGGAATCTGACTTTCGACATGACACCGTAATAATTAGACGGATAGTGATGAGGTTCCAAAATCCAGAAATTGTTTCCGGTAATCAAAGTCACCATTATTCCGACAGTAAGCGGGCGGAAAGCGGCGACTTCACCCATTTTAACTCTCCACGGAGTGTATTCCTCTTTGAGAGAAAAGCAGGCACTACCATGATATGAGTGATAATCAGGAACATAGCCGATAGCGAAAGTTGTTCCGAGACAATCTTTTTTCGCATAGTTCCAACCTGCGCCTACGGAAACAATACCGATATTACCAGCGTATTGGACTGCAATCTCATCAGGGATGAATCTTCTCTTTGTTCTTTCTTGTGCATTCAAATTGACAGTCAAGGCAAGCAGGACTATGACAATAACCAACCTAAAATTCAATTGCTTCATATTCAACTCCTTCATTTGTTACTGTAAAAGAAATATACTCTTTGTAAGCTGTTTTTGGCACGTGATAATATTTGACGCTGTCACCATAATGATCTTCAACCATCGGGTGTTCATGGATGTGACCGTACATGCAAATCACATTTTCACCCAAGCTGCGTATTTTTTTCGCATAATATGTTTCCTTTTCACCACAGAAAGAATCAGTCCAAGGAGCACCATGCATTGCGACAAAAATCGGTTTATCGACGGAATTTTCAATCAGGCCGTCAATAAACATTATATCAGGGATATTATTTTGTTCATGATATTCGACGCAATTTGTATTGACAGTAATAATCCTTGCATTTTTGAGATCAATGCAAATGTCGGAAGTTGCGTAGATTTCCTTGTACGTTTCCTTTCCAGTACCAAGGCAATCGTGGTTTCCGAGAACCATCAGGTACGGCATTTCAAGGTCATTCATGATATTATGTGTCCTCATCAGTTCACGGAGAAGACCGAAATCGCTTCCGTCACCGCAATGGATCACAAAGTCGAATTTCCTTTTATTAATATCTTCAACGGCATCGACTAAAAAATCATATTTAACATGTGAATCGCTGATTACGGCAAAACGCACCGTATCTTTTTCCTTACAATTCTTCAAAATTTGTTCTGCGTTTATCGGGTTATAGTTGTGGTCTTTTTGATGTGCGCCATAGTAAGGATGCGCCAGAAAGCGGTCACAAGAAACCAGCGTAAAGGCAAAAACAAAAGCTAAAAGTGTTAATTTCAATAGATTAAATTTTCTCATTTCAAATATTTTAAGTAGCGGCAAAGATATGGAAAAAAGTCGTTGGGTCACCCGAATTTCAGAAAAAAAATATCGCCCTCTGGAACTTTATAAAATTTATCGGTGTAATGGACAAATATTAGTTTTTCTCAGAGACGTTATTCGCTAATGGACAAAAATCAGTGTAATTATTTTACTGATACTGAATCAAATATGTAATAGGTTTGTAATTTTGTTCCCGCCGCCGCGTCTGTGATGGAAGGAATGCGGCCATCCTGGGTGATGCTGCGGGTGTCACAAAAAACGAGCGGAGCCCGTCCTTTGTGGACGAGCCCCGCCGTATGGGGTGGCGGCGACCTGCTTTCCCGCGGTCCCCCGCAGTATCA
>JAKSMX010000003.1 GCA_024400305.1 Bacteroidales bacterium
TTATGGTTATGGTTATGGTTATGGTTATGGTTATGGTTATGGTTATGGTTATGGTTATGGTGAAGGAGACGAAGATGGAGTGGACAAAAAAAATCGCAGGTTCAATTTGCGTTTCTGGAAGAACAGAAGTTGATATCAGGCAACTTCCTCGGTTCAGACAACACTCAAAACGAACTTCAGACCCATTGCGAAAACCAATACGGACGTGAGTTTCATCAGCAGCGACGACTTTGTCTTTGATGCGAGTCGCACTCCCATCTGCGCTCCGATGACGGCTCCCGTTGCAAGCCCGATCGCCGGAATCCATAAGACGTGACCGAGAAAAGCATGTGACACCACTCCGGAAAACGCTGATACAGTGAGAATCGCGGTTGATGTGGCGATTGCGGTCTTCACGGGAAACTTTAAAAGATACGTCATCATCGGGACATGTATGATTCCGCCACCGATGCCGAGGATGCTCGCGATGAATCCGACGGCGACGCTGCAGACGGTGCCGAGTCTCCAATCGTAGTTTTCGGGAACAGTCGTGTTCGCCTCCGTCTTGGATCTGGCGTTTGCCTTCGTGAACATCATCGCCGCCATTATCGCGAAAAATATGCCGAAAACTATGAACAGCGTCTTACTTTCAAGATAATGAGCGATGTAGCTTCCGAGGAATCCGCCGGGGATTGTCGCTATGGCGAACTTCCACGCCGCATCCCAGCAGATGCGTTTCTGTCTGTAATAACCGAAAGCGCCGCTGAGTGAATTGAATAAGACCACCAACATTGAAGTGCCCGCAGCCTCTTGAGGCGTAGCACCGAAAACAAACGACATCAACGGCAGGATTATTACGCCGCCGCCTATGCCGAGCATCGCACCAAGACAGCCGACTGCAAGGCCGATGACCAAAAACAAAAGTATCTCCATTTCCGTTAATTTGACGGCCGCAAAAATATAAAATATTTCTTTGCACTAAATTTTAAATTTAAAAAATATGGATAAGTTTGCAAATTTCATCAAGTCAATCTCAGGATTGTTGATTTTTATCGCAATCGCAGTTTTTTTCCCGGATATTTTCCTTTATTTCATTGCGTCATTGTTGCTTTTCCTGCTGTGCCGCCCGCTGACCAGCGTGCTTGAAAAAATCAAAATCGGGAAATTCAGATTCAATTCAACGATTTCGTCTTTGTTGGCGATTGTTTTGCTTTTCGTTGTTTTGATAATTGTCGTAATGGTTGCCGTCCCTATGTTCAACAGAGAGGTGAACTTGGTGAAAAACATTGATGTGCAGGATGTTTTCGACTATTTTGAAGAACCAATCAACAGGTTTTTCGGTTTTCTCGCAAGCATCAATCTCGTGAAGTCGCGCGACGCCGCGATTGAATTTCTGGAAAACGAAGTTTATAACATAGTCAACTGGGCCAATGTGAAAGTGGTTGTCGGTTCAGTGGTTTCAACGACAAGCTCCATTTTCATCGGGCTGTTTTCGACCATTTTCCTTGTGTTTTTCTTCCTCCGCGATCCAAATATCATCAAGATGATTTTCCTTGCCATCGTCCCCGACAAGTTTGAAGCCAAGACGTTGAAAGTCCTGACATCCACCAGGATGATGCTGTCGCGTTACGTCATCGGCCTGCTGATTGAGATTTTGTGCATGGCGACGCTCATCACGTTTGGCCTCATTATATTGAAAGTGCCTAATCCGTTGATGATCGGCATGTTTGTCGCACTTTTGCATGTGATACCGTATATCGGGCCGTTGATAGGTTGCATCGTCGGCATATCTTTTGGCGTTGTGGCAGTACTCAGCAACGCTTCCTACGATGCGCTCATGCATTGTGTCATTTCAATTCCATGCGTGATTCTTGTCGCCCTTCTTATCGACAACTTCCTGTTCCAGCCGATCATATATTCAAAAAGTGCCAAAGCGCATCCTGTTGAGGTGTTCTTGGTCATTCTGATGGGTGGAAGTCTGGGCGGCATTATTGGAATGATAATAGCAATACCGACATACACCGTCATCAGAATAATAGGAAAGAACTTCCTCGGCAACGTCAAATTCATCGACCTGTTGACAAGAAATATGGATGAAAAGAACAAATAAGCGATAATTTAAAGTGCATTTCCCCATGTGAACAATCTGGTGAAATGCTCAAAAACACCATAATTCATTGATATACATGAGCAATAAATTTTTTTAAAAAATGGTTGCTCGTATTGAAAAATGTAGTACTTTTGCATCGGGTAAGTCTTATACGACCAGCTCCTGTCAAACTCCCCCAGGACCGGAAGGTAGCAAGGGTAGATGGTTGAGCGGTGCGATATAAGTAGCTTACCCTTTTTTGTGTTAATATGATCATAACTCCTACATACACAAGCAAACAATTCTGGCTCACGGCCTCGCTGTCAGGCGTGCTGTTAAGTGTTGTGTTGTCAATAGTTTACATTATTTTTTACGAGCGTTTGTATGTTGAGTCGTCATATCTTTTTTCGGTAATTTATCTCATTCCTTTCGTCTGGATCAGCGCGACATCCGCGTTTTTCAAATGGAAATTCGTCTATTCTGAGTTTTCATACGGACAGGCTTTCCTGTTGGGTTTCCTGTGCGGACTTACGGCGTCGTTGCTGTTCAGCGGTGCGGTTTATTTCGCATACGCATATATCGGATTGGAAAGCAGGATTGATATTTACAATGTCGGTGAGCGTTACAGATATTTGTTTTCACCCAAGGCGACGGCCTTGTCATTCCTGGTGATAAATGTTGCGCTCACGCTGTTTTATTCACTAATAATTGCTATTTTTGCACGAAAAAAATAAAAGAAATGAATATATCTGTTGTAGTACCTTTGTTGAATGAGGAAGAGTCGCTGCCGGAACTTGAATCATGGATCCGACGTGTCATGAATGAAAACAACTACACCTACGAAATCGTCTTCGTTGACGACGGAAGCACTGACGGTTCATGGAACTGCATCCAGAATCTGAAAGCGAATAACGAAAATGTCAGAGGCATCCGTTTCAGACGTAATTACGGGAAGTCGGCGGCTCTCAATGAGGGTTTCAAGATTGTACAAGGCGACGTGGTTATCACAATGGACGCTGATCTTCAGGACAGCCCTGATGAGATTCCCGACCTTTACAAAATGATTACGGAAGATGGTTACGACCTCGTAAGCGGCTGGAAAAAAGTGCGTTACGACTCCAAAATATCAAAGAACATACCTTCAAAATTCTATAACTGGTCAACGAGAAAAATGACCGGCATCATGCTTCACGATTTCAACTGCGGACTCAAGGCATATAGGAACGAGGTCGTGAAGAGCGTTGAGATTTACGGTGAGATGCACCGTTACATTCCTGTGATGGCAAAAGCCGCGGGGTTCGGCCACATAGGGGAGAAGGTGGTTCATCATCAGAAGAGGAAATTCGGCACTTCAAAATTCGGGATGAGCAGGTTCCTCAGAGGTTATCTTGATTTGCTCACAATCACTTTCATCTCAAAATTCGGGAAACGCCCGATGCACCTTTTCGGAGGCCTCGGCACGGTAATGTTCCTCGTCGGTTTCATAATCGGAGTCATATTGGTTGTGAAGAAATTCGCTTTCGGCGTTTACGGAATGACAAACAGACCGTTGTTCTATTTCGCTTTGATTTGCATCATCGTCGGCGTTCAGTTCTTCATGACCGGTTTTCTGGCTGAACTGATACAGTCATCATCACCGAAACAAAAGGTTTACGGAATCGCGGAGAGAATTTAGTTTGGAGTTGTGATAAGAAAGTAGGGATAAGAGAACGCGAAGCGGCATTTGGATTTTTCCGATGTCGCTTCGCGCCTTTTTACTTTTCAATTTTAACTTTTTACTAATAGTTGTCGTTGTAAGGGTCATCGTATGGCTCGTCAAATTCAACGTCGTCAAGGTATTCTTCCTCTCCGAAAAGGTCCTCGTCTTCGTCGGCGAACATGTCTTCTCCCTTTTCCCAGTCGAAATCTTCTTCAAGTTTGCTTTCGTCGAACTCATCAATGTCGTTCATGTCGTTCATGAATTCCTCCAGTTCGTCGTCGCTCATCTCATCAAGTTTTGCGGTCATGAGGCGGTTGTCACGGGACAAAGTCCTCAATTCCTTTAGGACGCTCGGAGAAACGTAGAACTCATCGATATTTTCCTCACAATATTTGATGTACTTTGGGTCTTTCTCAAATACTTCAGCCAAAGTTTCACCTTCATATTTCCCTGAAGTGAACAGGTCATCTATATCGTAAAATTTCATGTTGAATAATTTTTTATTATTTTTGAATTAAAAACTCTGCAAAGATACTTCTTTTCTGAATAGTCGTGACTTAAATTTTTATTTTTTAAAAATAAAATAAACAGCAAGAATCAAGAACCCGAATCCAATAAGATGATTCCAATTGAACTCGCCCATCTTGAACACTTTGATGGTGATAATCATGAAAACCGTCAGGCTTATAAACTCTTGGATCACTTTCAGTTGCACAAGAGAAAACGGTCCGCCGAAATTCTCGTGGCCGATTCTGTTTGCCGGAACCATGAAAGAATATTCTAAAAGTGCGACGCCCCAACTTGCCAAAATCACAAGGATCAAAGGCCAGCTTTTTGTGGTATCGGCCATTTTGATGTTCCCGTACCACGCGAACGTCATGAAAATGTTGGAAACAACCAACAACAAAATTGTGTATAACGCCTTCATTATTTTAGATTTAAAACGGCTGCAAAAATCGTGAATTTTTCTTTATGATTACATAAAAAGAGTAAAAATTATTATTTTTGCAAAAATTTTTAGAAATGATTGACGTTGAAAAGACAATTCAGGAATCTATAGATGTAAAGAGCTTGATTATCAATGATAAAAAGCTGATTGAAAAGATTCGGGAAGCTGCGGAAATTTGCATATTTTCGTTAAGAAACGGAGGAAAGATTCATTTTTGCGGCAACGGAGGCAGTGCCGCAGACGCCCAGCACCTCGCCGCCGAACTGAGCGGAAGGTTTTATTACGACCGTCCGCCACTCAACGCCGAGGCGCTTCATGTGAATTCGAGTTACCTTACAGCTGTCGCAAACGACTATTCTTACGATGTGATTTATTCGAGGATGCTCCAATGTTCCGCCAAGGAAGGCGACGTGCTTTGGGGAATAAGCACTTCCGGAAACTCAAGTAACATATTGAAAGCCACTGAAATAGCCAAGTCGATGGATGTCAAGGTGATAGGCATGACAGGGGAGAGCGGAGGCAAGATGGCGGAGATGTGCGATGTGCTGCTGAACGTTCCTTCAAAATGCACGCCGAGAATCCAGGAGTCGCATATCATGATCGGTCATATTATTTGTGAAATCATTGAATCAACAATTTTCCCGAGATAATGGACTGGAGAAACGAAACAGACAGCAGCTGGACACTGTTCCTTGACCGCGACGGCGTTATCAACGTCCGACTTATCGACGATTATGTGAAGAATATCAACGAGTTTGAATTTCTGCCCGGAGTTATCGACGCATTTGAGATTTTTGCGAAAAAATTCAATAAAATCATCATCGTTACCAATCAGCAAGGCGTCGCAAAAGGCCTGATGACACTCGAAACAGTTCATTCCATTCATGATTTCATGGTTAAAGCGATTGAAAACCAGAAGGGTAGGGTGGACGGAATTTATATTTGTCCGCAGTTGAAATCAGATCCAGATAACTACCGCAAGCCAAGCCCAAAGATGGCTTTCATGGCTAAAGAGGACTTCCCGGAAATTGACTTACAAAAATCAATCATGGTCGGCGATTCAAATTCTGACATCGAATTCGGGCAAAATGCAGGGATGCACACAATATTAATAGGTGATGAACAGATAAAATCACTTCCTGACGACAAATTCGACTCACTTATCTCATTTGCTAACAGTTTAAAGTAATACTTTATATGTCAACGTTAATTCTTTCAGTTTTTGTCATTTATACGATTATCATACTGCTAATTGCACGTGTCACATCGCATAAATCAAATAATGAAACGTTCTTCACTGGCAACAAAAAATCGCCGTGGTTTGTCGTCGCATACGGAATGATCGGCGCATCACTTTCCGGCGTAACGTTCATGTCGGTGCCTGGAAATGTTTACACGAGCCAATTCACATATTTGGGTATCGTTTTAGGCTATATCATTGGTTATGCGGTGATTGCGTTCCTTTTGCTGCCACTGTATTACCGCCTGAATCTCACCTCCATTTATTCTTATCTTGAAATGAGATTTGGGAAGCAATCGGAAAAAACCGGTGCGTTGTTCTTCATTTTGTCAAGGCTTCTCGGTTCAGCACTTCGTATGTATTTGGTTGTCTTTGTGTTATATGAATTTGTTTTCAAGGCATGGGGTGTTCCGTTTTGGGTTCCGGCAGTTATTTTCATCGTTTTTATCCTCGCATACACTTTCAAAGGCGGAATAAAAACCGTTGTCTGGACGGACACCTTGCAGACGACATTCCTCCTGCTCGCCGCGATAATCACAGTTGTCTGCATCCTCAAAGAATTGGGAATCACGATTCCAGAATTGCTCGGCGCTTCGTCTGAAAATGGTTATACCAAGATTTTTGAAACAGATCCGAATCATAGTAAATTCTGGCTGAAACAGATATTAAGCGGTGCTTTTATCACAATTGTGATGACAGGTCTCGATCAGGATATGATGCAGAAAAACATGACGTGCAAGACCTTGCGTGACGCGCAGAAAAACGTGATTACATCAAGTGTGCTTTTCATTTTCGTAAATGTAATCTTCCTGTGTCTCGGTGCTTCGCTGATATATTACGCCCAACAGACTGGTTTTCAACTGCCTGTAAACGAGAGAGGGGTGGTGATGAACGACAAAATCTTCCCGTCTGTCGCTTTCTCATTCAACAAATTCACAAGTGTCGTTTTCGTAATCGGACTTGTAGCGGCCGGTTATTCGTCCGCCGACGGAACATTGACTGCGTTGACAACCACGACATGTTATAACTTCTTGAATTTCAATGGTAGAACGGATATTTCAGAAGAGAAAAAGATGTCTGTCAGGAAACGCATTCACATCGCTTTCGCAATACTTTACCTATTGGTAATCATAGCGTTCCGTCCGTTCCACAACCAGTCTTTGATTGACAAGGTTTTTGAAATCGCGGGTTACACTTACGGGCCATTGCTCGGAATGTTTTCGTTTGGTCTTTTTGTAAAAAACAGATTTCCAAATGACAAAGCGGTTCCGTTCATCGCAATTGCTTCACCTATAATAAGTTACATCTTGAATTTGTATTCAAGGCAACTGTTTAACGGATATCAGTTCGGATTTGAAATATTGATTGTCAATGGTTTACTAACATTTATCGCTTTATTGGCTGTGAGCCATAAAGCTGAAGCAAAATGATACTATAACAATCTATTCTGATTAGAAAATCAGAAATTAAAACGCGAAGTTGTTGATTACCAGAACTTCGCATTTTTTTTGATTTAAAGTTTTAAACTAAAACGGGAGATCGTCGCCGTTGTCGGATGTGGCGAAATAAGCCTCATTTACCGGTGGCAACGGAGTCTGACTGAAATTCTGCTGCGGTTGTGCCATAGGCTGCTGTTGCATTTGCGGCATTGCAGGTTGCTGCTGTGCGACAGGCTGTGCCGGTTGCTGGTCGAATCTTATAGCACGGACATCAGTGTACCATTTCCCGTTAAACTCACGTGATTCGACACTGATCTGTATTGTGATGATCTGTCCGACAAAGAAACCGTTAGCCTCGTTGACGCGTTCGTTCCAGCATATAACGCAGACTTTTTTCGGATAGGTTTCCATTGTTTCGATGATTAATTCCTGTTTTTTCCATGGACCGCGCGGACTGCTTCCTTCGGTCAATGTGCCTAATTGTAAAACTTTACCAATGAGTTCCATATACATATATTTTTAATTATTTGATATTCACTTGTTATTTTTTTGAATTTTTACGCTGCAAATATAAGTTAAAAATTTTAAATATGAGAATTTTTTACATAAATTAACATTCATTTTTATTTGTCTGAAAATATAATCGACATTGTAAAAATCCATTTACAAACAGTGACACAATTTAAAAATAATATACATTATGTTAAATATCACATTCAAAAAGAATGCGGAACGCACTTCTGCATTCCGCATCTTGTTTATAATTTAGTTGAGTTCTGCTGCCTTGTCGTTCATCTTCAGACGGACATACAAAGTCTTGAGAGCCTGTTTGATTGCCGGATCGTCTTTAAGCAGTTCGTATGCTTTTTCAACGTATGGAAGCGCTCTTTCATCAAAAGCCTTGCCTTCCGCCATCATTGCGTTGTACTCATCGACTTTGTCGAACGGAAGGTCGTTCGCCGCAGTGTATTTTTCAGCTGCCCTGTCAATCAGGATGCTGCCGGCGTTGATGTATGCATCAACATAATTCGGGTCAATCTCAATTACTTTGTTGTAGCTTTCAAGTGTTTTCTCTACATCGAAAAGTTCAGATTCAGTGTTGGCATAGATTGTGCCAAGGATGAAATAATAAACCGGCTGTGTCGGATTTTTCTGTGCCATTTCAACAATCTGGTCGATGATTTCGCCTTCTCTGTGAACAGTGATGTATGAGTTGATCATCTCGTTCATGAGGTTCGTATCGTCCGGATACTTTGTTCTGCCGGCCTGAATTGTTTCAATCATTTTGTCGTTTTCGCCCATGCTGCGATAGCAGATTGCCAGACTCTGATAAACGGTTGGATCTTCGTAACCATTGGAAATCAATGTGTTGAGCATATTGACACTTTCATCATATTTTTCGACTTTCATTGCGCAGAAAGCAGCATTAAGAAGTGCCGAGTTGTCATTGCCGCCAACAACAGCTGCTGCATCGTATGCCTTTTTGAAGTTGACGTATGCCTCTTCAAATTTTTGCTCATTATAGAAATTTGCGCCCATATCGTAGTAATTACCGCCGATTGAAGCGATATACTGCTGAAATTCACCGGCATTCTGGCTGTAGTATTTCGGATCGAGATTCATGATTTTCCCGAATGCGTTCAATGATTTCTCAAATGCGTTTTCGTCAAGATCTCTGAATTCCGGATACAAACCGATTTTGTAGTAAATAACTGCCAGATAATGCCATGTCTTTGCCTGATTGACAGTTGCTTCATGTTGAGAAGCCGCGTCGATGGCGTCTTTTGCCTTCTTAATCATAAGTTTGGCGTTATCCATCTGTTTCGTTGCTTTTTCAAGCTTGTTCTGCGTCTTGAAAGCATCAGCCTGGTCAATGTATTGCTGGGCGGCTTTCTGATTGTTGTAAGCGTTCTGAACCTGTACGCTCTGTGCGAATGCGAATGTTCCCATCAATGCAATCGCCAATGTTAAAACTAATTTCTTCATTTTTCAATTTTTTTGTTATACAATTATTCTTCTTTATTGTTCAATTGGCTATCAGGATTTTCGTTGTTTTCCTCTTCAACGTCGTTTTTTTCATTTTCGTATGCGTCATCCTCGTCATCTTCAAAGTGTTCGGCCTTGACCTTTGTGACAGCGGCTATTTCGTCATTGTCGCGCAGATTGATCAAGCGGACACCTTGTGTGGCGCGTCCCATGACTCTCAATGTGTCAACGGCGATTCTGATGAGAATACCTGACTTGTTGATAATCATAAGGTCATCACCGTCCACAACGTCTTTTATTGCGACGAGCTGACCTGTCTTGTCGGTGATGTTCATTGTCTTTACACCCTTTCCGCCGCGGTTTGTGATCCTGTATTCTTCAAGTTCCGAACGTTTTCCGTAACCTTTTTCAGAAACAACAAGGACGTTGGTCTGCGGGTCGTCGATGCAAATCATGCCTACGACTTCGTCATTGTCGCCGTCGTCGATGCTGATTGCGCGCACGCCGGAGGCTGTTCTTCCCATCGGTCTCACCGTCGATTCAGGGAATCTGATCGCCCTGCCCGACCTCAACGCTATGAGTATTTCGCTGTTGCCGCTGGTCATCTTCGCCTCAAGAAGTTCATCGCCTTCACGGATTCCGAGTGCGATGATACCTGTTGAACGCGGCCTCGAATACGCCTCAAGTGTCGTCTTTTTGATGATGCCTTTCTTCGTGATAAGTGTAAGGAAATGATTTTCAACAAATTCCTGACTGATGTCTGCCAAGTTGATGTAAGCTTTGACATTGTCATCCTTGTCGAGATTGATGAGGTTCTGGATTGCGCGTCCCTTGCTTGCCTTGGTGCCTTCAGGAATCTCAAACACCCTGAGCCAATAGCACTTGCCTTTTTCGGTGAAGAACAGCATGTAGTTATGGTTCGTTGCGACGAAAATCTGTTCTATGAAGTCTTCATCACGAGCGTCGGAGCCCTTGGATCCCTTGCCTCCCCTACTCTGGCGACGATATTCGCTCAGGTTGGTTCTCTTAATATAATTAAGGTGTGAAATTGTCACTACAACCGCATCGTCGGCGATGATGTCTTCAATCTTGAAGTCATCGGCGGTGCGCTCGATTGTGGTTTTTCTTTCGTCGCCGTATTTGTCTTTGATGACGAGAAGTTCGTTCTTGATGATGTCGAACTGCATGCTTGTGTTCGCAAGAATTTCCTTGAGATGATGGATCAATTGATGCAGTTGCTCCAGCTCGTCCATGATCTTCTTGATTTCGAGTCCGGCGAGCTGTCCGAGACGGTAAGCAACGATTGCGGAGGCCTGCGGGTCATCGAAACCGAACTTGTCCATGATGGCTTGCTTCGCTTCCGGCGATCCGCCTTTGCAAGCGCGGATTGTAGCGATGATCTCATCAACGATGTCGATTGCACGTGCCAATCCTTCGAGGATATGGGCGCGTTTCTCCGCTTCACGCAAGTCATGTTGGGTGCGGCGGACGACAACCTCATGTCTGTGTTCAACATAATATTGAATCAACTGTTTGAGGTTCAATGTGTAAGGACGACCTTTGACCAAACACACGTTATTCACGCTGAACGAGCTTTGAAGTCCTGTGTATTGGAAAAGTTTGTTCAGCACGACGCTTGACACGGCGTCACGTTTCAAGTCATAGACGATGCGGAGGCCGTTACGGTCTGATTCGTCGCGGATGTCGGCGATGCCTTCAATCTTCTTTTCGGATATGAGGTCGGCGGTGCGTTTGATCATCTCGGCCTTGTTTGTCTGATAAGGCACTGACGTTGCGATGATTCTCTCGTGTCCGCCATGTTCCTCAATTGTTGTGTTGGCGCGCAGTACGATACGTCCGCGCCCTGTCTCAAAGGCCTCGCGAACGCCTTCGTATCCGTAGATAATCCCGCCTGTAGGGAAATCAGGCGCTTTGATATATTCCATCAACTCACTGACAGTGATGTCGTTGTTGTCGATATAAGCGATGATTCCGTCAACGACCTCGCGAAGGTTGTGAGGCGGCATGTTGGTGGCCATACCGACGGCGATGCCGCTTGCTCCGTTGACCAAAAGATTCGGGATGAGTGCCGGCAACACTGTCGGTTCCTGTTCGGAGTCATCGTAGTTGTTCATAAAATCGACGGTGTCCTTGTCGAGGTCGGCAAGCATTTCCTCCGCGAGTTTGCGGAGTCTTGTCTCGGTGTAACGCATGGCCGCAGGCGGGTCGGCATCGATGGAACCGAAGTTTCCCTGACCGTCAATCAGGGGATAACGCATGCTCCAATCTTGCGCCAGACGAACCATCGCATCATAAACTGAAGAGTCACCATGCGGGTGATACTTACCTAAAACTTCGCCGACAACCTTTGCGGATTTCTTGTACGGACGGTTAGACAATACGCCCATGTCCATCATTCCGTAAAGAATACGGCGGTGTACAGGTTTCAAACCGTCTCTGACATCAGGTAACGCACGCGCCACGATAACCGACATAGAATAATCTATGTAGCTCGTTTTCATGTGGTCTTCAATGCCTATCGGGACGATTCTTTCGCCTTCAAACTGTTCTTCCATTTATCTTTTTCCTTTAGTTGTTAAATTTAAAATAAAGTACAAAAATACATATTTTTTCGATAGGCGCTGAATAAAAATTGAATTTTTTATTTGAACTAAATTATTCGTTTTTTACCTCCAAACCAAAATTTGTTTGTATCTTTGCCGCTTGAAAAATTTTATATATGGATCAGAAATTTTCACCAAGAGTGCGCGAAATAATGTTTCATAGTCATGAGGAGGCTGTGAAGATGGGCAATCCATACATCGGTTTGGAACACATTTTCCTTGGCATTATTGATGATGAAGACAGTAATGCGGTTCGGATTCTGAGAAACATGAATCTCGATGTTGAAATATTCAGGAAGAAATTGGAGGCATCGATAAAGTCAACGCCTGTTGTATCGGCCAACAATGACAACATGCCTTTGACCAAACAAGCGGAAAGAGCTTTGAAATTCACATATTTGGTTGCAAAAGAATTTAACAGCGACCAAGTGACTTCAGAACATCTCATGCTTGCCATCCTCCATGATGACAATAATATTATTTCTCAACGTCTTGAATATGAAGGTATTTCGTTTGACAAGTATAAAAATGAGGTCAAAAAAATGATGCCAGACATACCGAAAAAAAAGGAAAATCCGATTGAGACACCTCAGAATATTTTCATGGACGAGGACGATGACGACGATGACATCAAAGTGACGGAGACACCGCAGCGCAAGGGTAATTCGAAATCTAACACACCAGCTCTCGACAGTTTCAGCCGCGATTTGACACGTGCCGCCGAGGAAGGACGCCTCGACCCTGTTGTCGGACGTGACAAGGAACTTGAACGCATCGCGCAGATTCTGTGCAGACGCAAGAAAAACAACCCGATTCTGATTGGCGAGCCTGGCGTGGGAAAGTCAGCGATAGCCGAAGGTCTCGCAATAAGAATCACTGAACACAAAGTGCCGCGCACGCTGTTTAACAAACGTCTCGTGATGCTTGACCTCGCTTCTGTCGTTGCCGGAACAAAATACAGGGGGCAGTTTGAGGAACGTATCAAGTCGATACTCAATGAGTTGGAGAAAAATCCTGACATAATTCTGTTTATCGATGAGATTCACACAATCGTCGGGGCTGGCAACGCCAACGGTTCTCTTGACGCTTCAAACATGTTCAAACCGGCATTGGCACGCGGCGAACTGCAGTGCATAGGCTCAACGACATTGGACGAGTATCGTCAGTATATCGAAAAAGACGGTGCCCTTGAACGTCGTTTCCAGAAGATTTTGGTGGAGCCGACAACACCCGAAGAGACGATACAGATTCTTCATAACATAAAAAGCAAATACGAAGAGCATCATCTCGTTAAATACGATGATGATGCAATCGAAGCTTGCGTGAAACTCACAAACCGTTATATGTCAGAGCGTTGTCTTCCTGACAAAGCCATCGATGCCTTGGACGAAGCCGGAGCCAGAGTGCATATCAGCAACATCAAAGTTCCAGTCGAAATCAACGATTTTGAAAATCAGATAGAAGACGTACGTCAGAACAAGAAAATTGCCATCAAAGAGCAGAAGTTTGAAGAGGCCGGAATGCTGCGCGATCAGGAGAAGAAACTTATGTACGCTCTTGAACATGCCAAGACGAAGTGGGAGAACGAGTTGAAGACACACAAGGAAGTCGTTACAGAACAGAACGTTGCTGAAGTCGTCGCCATGATGACGGGCGTGCCGGTGCAACGCATCGCCCGCAACGAAGGCGACCGCCTCATGAATATGGAGAACGAGCTGAAAGGAACGGTCATCGGGCAGGACGAAGCAATCAAGAAAGTGGCTCGCGCGATACGCCGCAACCGAGCCGGACTTAAAGACCCGAACCGCCCAATCGGGACGTTTATGTTCCTCGGCCCAACAGGTGTCGGAAAAACATATCTTGCCAAGGTTCTGGCAAAGTATCTTTTTGATTCTGAAGACGCTTTGATAAGAATCGACATGAGTGAATACATGGAGAAATTCGCCGTCTCGCGTCTCGTCGGCGCGCCTCCAGGATACGTCGGATATGAAGAAGGCGGACAGCTGACCGAGAAAGTGCGTCGCAAACCCTACTCCATCGTGCTTCTTGACGAAATCGAGAAAGCGCATCCTGACGTTTTCCATTTGATGCTTCAGGTTCTTGACGACGGTCAACTCACTGATTCTCTTGGTCGTAAAGTCGATTTCAAGAACACAATCATCATCATGACATCAAACATCGGATCGCGTCAACTTAAGGATTTCGGACAAGGTGTCGGTTTCGGCACGCAGGCCGTCAAAGATGCGAAAAGCGTTCACGACCACAGCATCATTGAAAACGCTCTGCGCCGCCAGTTTGCGCCGGAGTTTCTGAACCGCATCGATGACCTCGTAATCTTCGATTCTTTGAGCAAAGAAAGTATCAATAAGATTATCGACATCGAACTCAAAAATGTGTATGAGCGTGTCAAAGATATGGGTAACACATTGGTTCTCACTGACAAAGCACGCGATTACATAGCAGAGAAGGGCTGGGACGAACAATATGGAGCCAGACCGCTCAAACGTGCGATCCAACAGAATGTCGAAGACGTTTTGGCGGAAGAAATCATCAAGACAAAATTAGAGAAAGGTGACAGAATCATCATCGACTACGACAAGGAAAAAGACGATATGACGGTTGTTGTCGAACACGAAACATTGCCCGAACCCGAAAAAGAACAGGAATGAATTTATCAGACAAGATAAACAACAGGTTTTTCAGATTGATAGCGGAATGCAGCCGTGACATGGGATACAGGACGTATGTCATCGGCGGTTACGTCCGCGATATACTTTTGCAACGCGAATCGCATGACATTGATATAGTTACAGTCGGAAGCGGCATCGCGTTGGCGAAAAATGTAGCCGGAAAGATTCACGGAAAGAAAGACGTGAAGTTCTATGGACATTTCGGGACTGCGATGATAAACGTCGGCGGTCACGAAATTGAGTTCGTAGGCGCACGGAAAGAATCGTACAGCCCCGACAGCCGCAAGCCTGTTTGCGAAAATGGCACTCTTGAAGATGACCAGAACCGTCGTGACTTCACCATCAACGCATTGGCGATCAGCTTGAATGAGGATGATTTCGGTGAACTCGTCGATCCTTTCAACGGAGTCGAAGACCTCGAAAACAAAATCATCAGAACGCCACTCGACCCGGATATAACCTACTCCGACGACCCGTTGAGGATGATGCGTGCGATACGTTTTGCGACACAGCTTCATTTCAGAATCGAAGACGAGTCATTTGAGTCAATCAGACGTAACGTTCAGAGAATCAAGATTATATCAATGGAACGCGTCACCGAGGAAATCAACAAGATGCTCATGTCGAGTGTTCCGAGCATCGGATTCAGACTCCTTGACAAATCAGGGCTTCTTCCTGTGATTTTCCCGCAGATGGCAGCACTGAAAGGTGTGGAACTTCAGGAAGGCAAAGGCCATAAGGACAATTTCTATCATACTTTGGAAGTGCTTGACAACGTGGCTAATAGCGGCGGTGACCTCTGGTTGAGATGGGCTGCCGTGCTTCACGACATCGCCAAACCGCAGACAAAACGTTTCGAGAAGGAAATCGGCTGGACTTTCCACGGTCACGAAGTGAAAGGCTCAAAGATGGTTCCGAAGATTTTCGCCAATTTCCGCCTGCCGTTGAACGAAAAGATGAAGTTTGTGCAGAATCTCGTTTATCTCCACCTCCGCCCCATCGTCCTCGCACAAGACATCGTAACTGACTCAGCAGTAAGACGTTTGCTGTTCGACGCGGGCGATGACATTGATGCTTTGATGATTCTTTGCGATGCTGATATTACATCGAAGAACGAAGAGAAAAAAGCACGTTTTCATCATAACTTCCAGATTGTCAGGCAGAAGTTGAAAGAGATTGAAGCTAAAGACCATTTGCGCAACTGGCAGCCGCCCGTCAATGGTGAGGCAATCATGGAAACATTCGGGATTCCTGAAGGCCGCGAGGTCGGTGTGATAAAGACAGCGATCCGCGAGGCAGTTCTTGACGGAATAATCGGTAATAATTTCGCCGAGGCATACGACTTTATGAAGAAAAAAGGTGCTGAAATTGGACTTCATGTTGTGAAAGAGATTTCAGAAACAGAAGTGGAAGTAAAAAACAACGGTCCTGTCCCTGTTAAATGAATAAAAAACATCTAATAGTCATCGCCGGACCGACAGCATCAGGCAAGACCGCCACCGCAATCAAGGTCGCGAAAGCCTTTGATACCGTCATCATTTCAGCTGACAGCCGCCAGTTTTACAAAGAACTTTCGATAGGAACGGCGGCGCCGACTGAAGAAGAATTAAGCGAAGTAAAACACTATTTCGTTTATAATCTTAGTATTGAACAATCGTATGATGTCGCTGATTATGAACAAGATGTATTATATTTGTTAAATGAATTATTTAAACAGCATGATGTCGTTGTGATGACCGGCGGCTCCGGGCTTTTCATTGATGTTGTTTGCAACGGACTTGACCTGATTCCTGATATTTCAGTTGAAACAAGGGACAAAGTCAATGAGATTTATGCGAAAGGCGGACTTGCAGCTTTGCAAACTGAAGTTGAAAAAGCGGACCCTGAATATTTCAAAATCGTTGACCGTCAGAATCCGCGCAGGTTGCAACGTGCCATTGAAGTCTTTCTGCAGACAGGCAGACCTTATTCGTCTTTCAGGCAAAACAAACGTGTTGAACGTGATTTTGGAATTGTAAAAGTCGCATTGCTTTGGGAACGGGAAATCCTGATAGACAGAATCAACAAACGTGTTGACTGCATGATGAATCTCGGACTTCTCGACGAGGTGAAGTCAGTTTATGACAAAAGACACCTAAATAGTTTAAACACAGTCGGTTACAAGGAATTATTTGAGTATCTTGACGGCAAAACCACACTCGAGCAAGCGGTTGAGCAAATCAAGATAAATACTCGCCAATATGCGAAACGACAGATGACATGGTTGAGGAAAAACAATGATTACCAATGGTTTGGCATTGATGAGTACGATAAAATGTTGAAATATATAAAGGAACAATTAGCGTAAAGAAAAATTGCGTATTTTTGCGACTCGAAACAAACATTGACGTGAATGCGTCCGTGTGCTTGAACACCACGTTAAAAACAAGGACAATGAAAGCAAAAAACAAAAGCGTGAGTGTGCCGTTTTTTCTGATAGGTACACTTTTTTGCATCAGTCTCGTGACTGCCAACTTATTGGAAACCAAAGTAATGCAGATTTGGAACATTACTTTTACGGGCGGTTTTCTCGTATTCCCGATCTCCTACATTCTTAACGACTGCATTGCGGAAGTGTATGGTTTCAAGAAAGCCCGTCTGATTATCTGGACCGGCTTTCTAACGAATTTCATTTTCGTTTTATTTTGTAAAATTGCAGTCGCCATTCCATCAGCTTCATTTTGGGAAGGCGAAGATTCTTTCAGATTTGTCTTTGATCTTGCGCCAAGGATTTTGGTTGCGAGTTTGTGTGCTTTTCTTATTGGCTCTTTCCTTAATGCATTAGTAATGAGCAAGATGAAAGTCGCAAACAATGGAAAATATTTTTCAATGCGTGCGGTTTTGTCATCGCTTGCCGGAGAATCAGTTGATTCGATTATTTTCTTTCCAATTGCATTCGCCGGACTTATGCCGTTACGTGAATTAGTGAAAATCATGATGATACAAGTAATTGCAAAAACGCTTTACGAAGTGCTGATGCTGCCATTCACAAAGCGTTTCGTAAACTATCTGAAGAAAGTTGAAGATGCCGATATTTTTGACAATGATATTTCTTACAATATCTTTAAAATCAAAGATTTATAATAGTTGTTTTAAGTCTTCCTTTAACTTTTTTACATTTTCAAATCTGATTGATTTCATGCCAACGTTTATCGCTCCATTGACATTGGCTTGGTTGTCGTCAATAAAAAGGCATTCTTCTGGAATGAGATCGTATCTGTCAAGCAAGGCTTTGTAAAGCAATGGGTTAGGCTTAAGAACTTTTTCTTCGCCTGACATAACGATATGGTTTATCAATTCAAAGATATGGTATTTTTCACGTACAGGAGCAAACGTTTCCACCGACCAGTTTGTTAGCCCGTAAATGACAGGAAAACCATTGTTTTTCAATGATTTAATCAGCTCATACATTCCTGGAATCTCCTCACCCATCATTTTCATCCATTCAGTTTGGTAAAGTCTGATAGCCTCTTCATAATCAGGGAATTGCGCGATTCTTTCAGCTACTGCCACGGAAAACGGCTTGCCGCAATCCATCTCGGCGTTCCACTCGCTGTTGCAGATGTTCTTGATGAACCAGTCTGACTTTTCTTTGTCTTTGAAATAATCATCATAAAGATAATGTGGATTCCAATCGACGAGAACGCCTCCGAAGTCGAAAATAATGTTTTTTATCATTCTTTAAGTATTTAATTATCAACGTTGTTTATCTCCCAATGGCCGCCTTTCAACGGTCCGACTCGTAAAATTATATCAGCCTCTTTCATGATCTCAATAAGAGTTGACACATATCTTCTTGAAATTTTTAGGCTATTAACCATTGATTCGATAGTCACAAACTTATCTTCTTTTATCAAATTCAAGATACCCTTTGATTTTTCGAATGCTTTTTTCAATGTTTTGTCAATTTCAAACAGATGGTCGATTCCATAAATGTCGTCTTCGTAATCCTTTGTTTTTAGTGCATTTTTTAATGCATTTTTTAGTATCAAATCTTTTTTGTTTTGTTTTTTCTTATTCTCATTGATGACAAGTTTGCCATTTACAATCATGTTTTTCAATGTGTTAAGAATACAATCAAGCATAAATTTGATGAATATCGTGCTTTCTCCGCGGTTGTCGGCGATGAGCAGCACCTTATAATAATTCTGCTGGTTCTCCCTGATGATATTTTCGATCGGGATCCATGCGAAGATCGGTTTCCATTTTGCGAGGAGTGCTGTCTGCCAAAGCCGTCCCATGCGTCCGTTGCCGTCGAGGAACGGGTGGATGAACTCAAATTCATAATGAAACACGCAGCTTTTGATCAGCGGATGCACGTTGCTGTTCCTGACCCAGGCGAAGAGGTTCGACATGTTGGCAGGCACGATGTTGCTTGGCGGCGCCAAATGTATGATATTCATGCCATCAGTGACACCGACGCTCTTGCTGCGGTATTTGCCGCTCGTCTCCACGAGGTCGCCCATCAGGACACCGTGTGCCTTTTTGAGGTCTTTTTCGAGATAAGGATTCAGGTCGGGAAGCATGTCGTAAGCCTTGAATGCATTTTTCACCTCCTTGATTTCCTTTTCGGAACCGGCGACATGTTTCCCGTCGAGGATGTCGGTCACCTGTTCAATGGTGAGCGTGTTATTCTCAATCGCCAACGAAGCCTGTATTGTCTTGATTCTGTTTTCCTTACGGAGAAGCGGATGCATTCCGTCAGGGTTGAGGATTTCCATTTCGGAAATAAGTTCTACAATTTCCGCCACCTGATTCATAATCTCGTCGGTGATTTTATACGGCGGGATGTTGTAGTCGGCCTGTTTTTCCTGAAGGTCGTATCCGAACGTCTCGACAGTTGTCCAATCGGGGTATTGATGTGAATTTTTCATATTAAAAAGGTCCAAAAATCGCTGCAAAGATAGCAAAAAAAATCAAAAAGCACTCCAAAGACGTTGTGAAAATTGATGCTCAATGGCAATTTTTTTTGACGATGAGTCTTGAAAATTTCCATTTTTTTTAAAGATTTTGGTTGCCTGATTAAATTAATTTCATATTTTTGCGCTCAAAATAAGTTGAAAAAATGAAAAATATCATTTTGACAATTATCACGGCGGCACTGTTATTATGCAGTTGCGATAAGTGCGAAAAAACAAACGAAAAAGCAATGAATTCAACAATGGAAGACCTGCTGACGCGCCGCAGCGTGCGCAGCTACACCGACGAAGTGCCTCCGATGGAGGTGATTGAAGAAATCTGTAAGGCCGGCACATACGCCCCGACAGGAATGAACAGACAAGCCCCTGTCATCATCGCAGTGACAAACCGCGAGGTGCGCGACAAGCTGAGTAAACTCAACGCCGACGTGTTCGGCAAAGACAACGACACGGACCCGTTCTACGGCGCTCCGGTGGTGCTGGTGGTGCTGTCCGACACAACAGCCGCGCCCACATGGAAAGAAGACGGCTCACTCGTGATGGGCAACCTTTTAAACGCAGCACACGCCAAAGGGCTTGGCTCATGCTGGATACACCGCGCCAAAGAGGTGTTCGAGACTGAAGAAGGCAAAGCAATACTCCGCGGTCTCGGCATCGATGACACCAAATACGTCGGAATCGGCAACTGCATCCTCGGCTACGTGAAGGGCGACTATCCGGTGGCAAGACCGAGAAAAGACAACTATGTTTACTGGATTAAGTGATGGCGGACAAATTTTTAGTCTATTTTCACGCGGTCGATGTATGAAACCCATGTTCCGCCGCTGTCAATTTTGCGCTTTAAGGTGAAAAGCATTCCTTTGTAAATGACAATCTTATTGTTTGTCCATTGGTTTACTTCAACCTTGGGTGTCGTCGTGCCTTTGTAAATGTCTATCTCGTTAAGCGTTGTCCCAAAAATGGTGTAGTACCTGTCAAAAGCCGCGTCGTGAAAAATTCTGTATCGCCAGAACTCCTTTTTCGTCGGATATGAGATGTCGCATTTCCCCAAAAGTTTTAAGCTCTCATCGTAACGTTCTATGGTCTGGTTTGAATGATTGAAAAACACGAGGGTGTCGCCTTGGGCGAACAAGAAGGCGGGCTTTGGGTGAATCCATGCGTTTTGAAGAAAAACGGACCACTCCTCAAGCGTAGGGCCGTGCCCGAGTGGGTGCTTGCTATAATAATTCATTTCGTCGAAATATTCTTTTCGCGATTTTTCATCAACGTTCCTGAAAATACATTCCGATTTCTTGTCTTCAAGGTTCACGCGAAAAAACAAGTCGGAGTAAATGTCAGTGTTTGCCTGCTTGTAGTAAAGGTATTTTTCAGTAAAGAAAAGACTGTTTTGCATAACTTCAAAATAATGTTTCCTTTCACTCGGAAATTCGACGCGATAGCCTTTTTCGCAGCCAACAACCTGATAGACACTGTCTTGGCAAACGATTTGGCATTGTCCGAAGCAGTCAGCATGAAGGCTCTCGGGCTTGTGATTTCTTGCAATCGGGATGGTGTCAACGGCGTTGAAAAGTATGTCCGTTACGAGAATGCGGGAATCTGTTTTGGAGCCGTCCTTTCGCTGGAGCATCATCACCTTGTCATCCACAATCTCGAAGTCCATCAGCACGTATTTAGGTTCCCTGTACCTGACCGTTTTTTCAGACGAGACAAGGGCTTCGTCGAGCATATAGTTCATGCGTTTCATATTGAAACTTATCCTAACCGTATCATTTTCAAGTATCTTCGGCGTGAGAAACACCGAGGTGTCGTGGTAGCCAATGCAGGTGTAGATGAGTTCTATGGTTTTGTCTTTGCCGAAAAGAAGAAGTTCGTAGTCGCCTTTCGCGTCGGAGGCTGTTCCGTAAGGCGTTCCGGCAACGGATATGTTCACGTTCTCAACGCCGATGTTGCCGACAATGATGTTTTTTTGTTGGGCACATACATTGACACAGACCAAAAAGAAGAGAGAAATGGCGAATGTTCTTTTCATAACGATTTTTCTTTAAAGATTATTGTGGCTTCTGTTTTCACTTATTCCATGCCGCCCATTTGAATTTCGCGAAGTCCGTGTTTTCCGTTTTTATCGGACAGCAATAAGAAATAAATCATTTGTTCAGCATAACAGCTATCCGAAAATCTGATACACTCCGAAAGCCACGATCCAAGCCAAAAGCAAAGAATTCACCACCGTAAACGCCGCCCAGCCTCGACCTATTTCCCTGCGCAGTGTCGCTATCGTCGCGATGCAAGGAAAATACAAAAGAACAAACAACATGAAAGCCCAACTCACCGCCGGCGTGAAAACATGCTGCCCGATTCTTGGCCCTGAAGTATAGACATCATCACGCATCGCTTTGGCCAATGAAGCCGTACCTTCTTCTTCATCAATGTGATACAATATCCCCATTGTGCTGACGATGGCTTCTTTGGCAGGAAGGCCGGTAAGAATACAGACGTTCATTTTCCAGTCGAAACCAAGCGGACGCATCACAGGCTCCATGCTTCGGCCGATCATCGCGAGATATGATTCCTCCTTGTTCGCGCCGTTGTCGGTCTTGTCATTCGGGAAATATTCCAAAGCCCAGATTACGACCGAGGCCGCGAGTATCACCGTCGAAATCTTCTTAAGGTAATCAGAAGTGCGCTCCCAAATATGTGCACCTGTGTTGCGCAATGTCGGCTTTCTGAACGGCGGCAGTTCGGAAACGTAGTCATTTTCAGACTGTCTGAAACATTTCGTGCGTTTCATTATAAAAGCGAAAATTATTGCGAAAACAATGCCAATGACATACATCGACATCATTACCAATGACTTGTATTTTGCAAAAAACGCCGCAACAAACAACATATATACAGGCAACCGCGCCGAACACGACATGAACGGAATCATGAGCATTGTCAGCGTTCTGTCTTTTTTGTTGTCAATTGATTTTGCTGCAAGAATCGCCGGGACGTTGCAGCCGAAGCCGATGAGCATCGGGATGAACGAACGTCCGTGAAGCCCTATCGGGTGCATAATCTTGTCCATCACGAAGGCGGCGCGCGACATGTAGCCGGAGTCTTCAAGCATCGAGAGGAAGAAGAAAAGGATGATGATGTTGGGCAGAAAAGCGAGCACCGCCCCCACTCCCATCACCACGCCGTCGATGACCATGCTGCTGAACCAACCGTGAGGCATGATGCCGCGGAGCCAGTCGGCGACGAAGTTCACACCGCTGTCAATCCAGTCCTGCGGATATGCGCCGAGCGTGAAAGTCGCTTCAAAAACAAGGAAAAGCACCAAAAGCAGCAACGGCAGTCCGAGCCAACGGTTTGTCAAAACGGCATCGAGTTTCTGCAGAAAAGTATGGTCGCTGTCGTCTTTGCTGTGACGCAACGTCTCCTGCAACGCACCGTGGACGAAACCATAACTCGCCGATTTCAAAAGCTCAGCGGGCGAAATATGAAACTCACGCCTCAACACTTTCGCCTCATTGCTTACCACAGCCTCAATCTCTTTATCATGGCCGTTTAAAAATTCCCGGCAATTCTCAAAATCCTGCAACAGTCTGATTGCCACATATCTTTTGTCATAATCGCGCAAGTCAGGAAATGACAACACCACTTCTTCAATCTTTCCGATGGAACGTTCAAGATCCTGACCGTACGGGACATGAGTGTGTTTCACACCTTCGTTTTTCACGATGGCACCGATTATCACATTCAGAAGCTCGTTGATTCCTTTTCCGCTCGACGAGTCAGTAGGTGTCGCCTTGAAACCCATCATATTGCCAAGCTGTTCATAATCAACGGAATGATCAGTAGCGAGAAGGTCATCGTATTTGTTCAAAGCGACGACAAGGCGCGAGTGCATGTCGATAAGGTGTGCCGTGAGATGAAGGCTTTCCTCAAGATTTGTCGAGTCAACGACATTCAGAATCAGGTCGGGCTTGTGATTTTTAACGAAACCAGCCACACGTCTTGCAGTGACATGAGGATCTGCGGCAACATTAACGTCTTGTATATCAACGAACCTGATGGTCTGTCCATTAAAGATGACAGCATCAGGCTCGTCAGTTAGATCTGTTTTCTTGTATATTTGTTCGAGCAACGCAGTATGATTGCTGTCAGGCATTCCAACAACAAGCACCAGCAGCTTGCGCCCGCGTAAATTCGCCATTCTGATGCATGACAAACCATTTGAGCATTTTTCGCATTGTCCGCTACAAATAAAATCCTGTTCGATCATCTTAAAATAATTTCAGTTTGCAAAAATACTAAATTTTAAGACAAAACGACCTCTTATTTAGAATTATTATAAATAATTTTTCAAAAATGTGATTAGTCGTTCCAAAGATCGAAAAAATGTTTCACGGGACCGAATCCGTGACCGATTTCGTAGTCAGCACCGGCGACAATTGCATTATTGATGTATTTTTTGGCTTCGGCGGCGGCTTCATGCAAAGAAAGTCCTTTTGCGAGGAACGAAGCGAACGCCGATGACATCGTACAACCGGTTCCGTGAGTGTTTTTTGTATAGACACGTACCGATGGAAGTTCATAAAAGCACTTATTCTCAATGTCATAGAAAATGTCAACGAGTTTTTCTTCCGTCAGATGACCGGCTTTGAGTAGCACCGAAGTACCGATTTTTCCGGCTAATATTCGTGCAGCATCGGGCAGTTCCGACTGATGTTCAAGTTTCACGCCACCGAGAAGTATTTCCGCTTCGGGGATGTTCGGGGTTATGACACGAGCCATTGGCATCAATTTTGCGACAAGCATATTTACTGCGCTTTCTTCAATAAGACGGTGTCCGGATGTCGAAACCATCACTGGATCAAGGACAATGTTTTTAACTTCAAATTTGGCAAGTGTCTTTGCAACTCCGCAAACCACTTCCGCCGAATGCAACATTCCGATTTTCACAGCGTCAACGCCGACGTCTTCGATAACGGCTTCAATCTGTTGTTCGATTATCTCAACGGGAATCGGGTGTACTGCCTTGACACCCAACGTGTTCTGCACCGTAATCGCCGTTATTGCCGACGCGGCGTAACATCCGCAGGCCGAAATAGTCTTTATGTCAGCCTGGATTCCGGCTCCGCCGCCGGAGTCACTTCCGGCTATTGTCAATACTCTGTTGTATTTCATAATTTGAATTTTTTCATGAGTTTTTTTACGCAAGTTCTATGTTTTCTTTCACCTTTATAACTTTACAACTTCTCACCTCAATAGCACTGTTCCCAGAACCTTAATTCCATTTCCGTTGAAATCACAAATGCCTCTCTCATTGCGGCACGACGCTGCGGTGATTCTTTTTCCGCCATTTCATTTATGATACTCAATGCTTTACGAACACCGTCATCCATCATATCCGAAGCATAGCATGAGATCCATTCGTGATACGGATTCTTGTCGCCGCCTTTTTCAATGCTGATGATGTATTTCCCGACCTCGCTGTAAACCCACATGCACGGCAGCAAGGCCGCCAACGCCATACTTAAATCTCCTGACTCAAAATACTGCCTTGTATGGTTCATGTATTCGGTTGTTTTCTTCATTGGCACGATATTTGCGGCAATATTATCACCTATCATTTGCTCATGCATGACATGTTCGGCCTCCATACCTTCCATCGCAAATTTCATAAAGCTGTCCTTCATTTCGCCATCTGGCAACATTTCAGCTAAACGTAACAATTCGCCGCAATAATTAATAAGGTATATGTCATCTTGATAAAGATAACGAAGAAATTTCTCGTAAGGCAATGTACCTGCCGCCATCTCCTGGATGAAAGGCGACTTGCGGATTTCGTCCATAAGTTGCTGGATGACACGCCACGCATTGTCAGACCAACGTCCTTGTGAATCTTTCACGATTTTGAGAAGCGTCGCAGCCGAATTCTTCGGTGAATCGGCGGAAACGATGTCCGAGACCACGGCGATTCCATCCAAACCACTGAATATAACATCTTTAGCAGTCTTATGATTAATTCCTCCGATTCCAACGGTAGGATGCTTTGAGAGTGCGGAGACGAACTGAGCACCAGCAAGCAAAAACGGCGATTTCGTGTCTGTCTTTGTCGGGGTGGAGAAAATCGGGGAAACGCCAATGTAATCAACGTCAATAAGATTCGCAGCTTTGACATCGTTAAGATTCTCGACGGAAATCCCTATTATCTTGTCAGGACCGAGAAGTTTCCTCGCAATTTCGTATGGCATGTCGCTCTGCCCGATATGCACGCCGTCGGCATCAACGGCAAGAGCGATGTCGATACGGTCGTTGATGATAAGCGGCACGTTATAAGGACGAAGAATCTCCTTCAGGTCTTGTGCGATTTTCAGGAAATCCCTTGTGCAGCAATACTTTTCGCGAAGCTGAACCATGGTGCAGCCGCCTTTCACAGCCTCTTCGACAACCCAGCGGATGTCACGGCCTTTTGAAAGTTCGCGGTCGGTGACCAAATAAAGTGACAAGTCAAAATTGTTTCTACTCATTGTCTTAAAGTTTTTAACAAAATATCTGGTGTTAATAAATAAAGTTCGTCAATAAAATTGGCAGGCATTGAGCCGGGACCGACTGACTTCCCAGCGGCGAGTTCGCCGGCGACACCCATCACCGCCATCGCATGGACAACAGCCTCGAAGATGTTTTTGTTCACCGAAGCGAAAACGCCAACCATCGATGAGGCTGTGCATCCCATCGCGGTGATGCGTGTCATCATCGGAGAGCCGTTGGAAACAGTCTCAACACGCTCGCCATCAGTGATGTAATCTGTTGGACCGGTGATTGTTACAACAGAATTTGAAAGTCTTGCCAAAAGTCTTGCCGACTCCAATGCACCGTTTGAAGTCTCCGTGCTGTCAACGCCACGGCTTCTGACATTACTGTTTGTCAAAGCCCCTATCTCTGAAGCGTTTCCGCGGATGACATCGGGGTGGCATGTCTCGATGATTCTCCATGCTGTTTGGGTGCGAAATGTTGTGGCACCTGCGCCCACAGGGTCGAGAACTATCACGCCGCCACGTTTTCTCATCGCAATCCCGGCTTTCAGCATTCCGTCAATCCATTGAGAATCAAGCGTTCCGATGTTTATCACCAATGCGTCGGCGATGGCGGTCATCTCTTCCATCTCCTCAACGGCGTGTGCCATGACCGGCGACGCACCGATTGCGAGAAGCGCGTTGGCACTGAAATTCATCGCGACATAATTGGTGATGTTGTGAACCAACGGCGACTTTTGCCGGACGGCGTTCAAATCATCGACAAGATGTTCTTTGTTTATCATATTGCAAATCAATATTTTAATTTCAAAGAAGCATCCGATTCGGAGAATTTCAAGAAATCTTGTGACTCAATTCCTACGGCAGCATTACCTGCATCAGGTTTTGAGGGTATAATCTCAGTCCGCGAGGACACCCCTTTGATATTTTGACGGTGCAAAGATAGTAATATTTTTTCAATCAGATAAAAAAGTTTGTCAATTTTTTCTTTTAAAAAATCACAGCCATTTACCGAACTTCTTAAGAATGAACATTTTAACCTTCCCCGCCTTGCCGGAATACGGATGTTCCCGCAACGAGAGATTGAAGAATGTCTTGCCTTTGAGAACCGTCTGCGGGTGCGTGAACTCGCGGAAGCCCCACTCGCCGTGATAGGCTCCCATGCCAGAATGACCGATTCCGTTGAACGGCACTCCCTTGACCATCAAGTGAATACATACCTCATTGATACAACCGCCGCCGAATTGCTGGCTGCTCATTACACGGTTTGCCCAACGGATGTCTTTGGTGAAGAGATACATCGCCAACGGATGTTCGCGGCAAGCTAACGTCTCCATTAAAACGTCAACTTCACTGTCTTTAAACGAAACAACAGGCAGTATCGGGTTGAAAAGCTCGTGCTGCACAATGTCCTCATCAATATTGACGGGATATATCAATGTTGGCGAAAAACGGCGTGAGTTTCTATCGCCTTCGCCGCCGTAAACAATTCTGTCTCTGTGACTTTCAGCGATTTTTACACATTTTTCGTAAGCGGCATCAGTGATGAGTTTCGGGTAATCTTCATTTTCCGTCGGCTTCTCCCCTATCTGACGAATGAATTCCTTTTTCAGCTCTTCAAGAAACTTCGGAGCGACCTCTTCTGCGACCGCTATCTGATTGATATTGATGCAAATCTGTCCGGCGTTGCACAATTTGAAGAAAGCGATTTTCCGTGCTGCGTCTTTCAAATCAGCGTCTTTCCGGACGATGCACCAGTTGCCGTTTTCGCCGCCGAGTTCCAAGGCGACGGAAGTGAGGTTTTTGGCTGCTTCGGTTAAAACGTGCCTGCCGACGGATGGCGAGCCGGTGTAGAAAATCTTGTCGAAACGCTGTGCCAAACATATATCAGCGACCTCATGTCCGCCGTCGATGACCGTGACATAATCCTCTGAAAACACTTCCGCGATGAATTTTTTCAGCACTTCCGTACATGCCGCCGACTTCGAACTCGTCTTGATGACGGCGGTGTTTCCACCGGCGATGCTTGCCGTCAAAACGCCTAATGTGAGCAGTATCGGGAAGTTGAACGGACTGATTATCAACGAGACACCGTAAGGCATCTTATATACTTTCGTAACGATGCTCGGAAAACACAGCACCCCGCTGAAATGTTTTTCAGGCCTCGCCCATTTTCGCAGTCCGCGAATCGTCTCGTTGATTTCGATTATCGTCGGAATGACGTCGCAGAGATAACCTTCGACATCGGAGCGTCCCAAATCGGTTTTCAACGCTGCCATGAAATCGTTTTCATGAGCTATCACGGCTTTCTTAAGTTTTTTAAGTTGGGCGATACGCCATGAAACATCAAGCGTCGTCCCAGTTCGGAAAAACGTCCTCTGTCTTTCCACTATCTCTTTGATTGTCTGTTCGTTGTATTTCATAATCATTTATTATTTGTATTTTGCAATGATTCAATTGTTAATAATTTTTAAGAATCGTATAATAAACACGGATTATTTCAAATAGTTTTTTCTTTCTTCCTCCGGGAATTTCTCAATTGCGTATCGTAGCATCGTCCGCGGCATTGTCTTATAACGTGGAATCAGCCATTCGCGAAGTCGGTTCATGTCACGTTTGCCCGCATCCCTGACGAGCCAGCCGACGGCTTTTTGCAGCAGATCATGCAAAGGCAACGGTTTCTCAAGGAAAATTTCGGCGATTTTATAAGTGTCATCAAGCTCGCCGTTTCTGATGAACGCCATCGTGCTGACGATTCCGATTCGTTGTTCCCAAATGGTTTTTCCGTTTCCGGCAAGGTCATAAAGCAACGTCCTGTCTTTGTCGAGAAGCCACGTGCCGAGAATTTCATAACAGCTCAAATCAACCAAATCCCAATTATTAATGTATTGAGTATGAGAAAGATAAAAATTAACGCACTCGTTACGGGATTCCCTCCTGTGTTTAAAGATTTGTACAAGTGCCAGAAGCGCAGCGAGTCTGACCTCATGATATTCGCTTGAAACGCATTCTTCAAGTTCATCGAAAGTCGTTTCTTTCCAAAGTTCCTTGACCACGCTTCTTGTCACCGGAACTTTTATGCCAAGAAACTTGTCGCCTTCGCCGTATTGTCCTTTGCCGGTTTTGAAGAAACGCGACAATCCTAAAACTTGAGAGTCATCGCGTTTTGACAGCATTGTCTCGTATAAGTTATTCATTCTGAAGTGATTTTGCAATGTTTGTATATTTTTTTACGAAATCCGTTGTCGCCATTGTAAAGATTTATTAACTTTTAATTGCAAATAAAAATTAACGTTTGTAAGCTCTAAATAAGACGTTCTCTCTCAACGAGTTATTGTAAAACTGTATGTCATAGAAATGCAGGCAGTCTTTCGGCCATACTTCTGCAAATTTCGGTTCCGGCTTTTCAAAATTCTCAACCATCACAACATTCAAGACGGTATCAACCGTTGCTGTCACATTCTGTTCGCCGAAACTGAAATCGGCTGGAGTTGCGTCGGTGGTCCAAGTAATTGGATTTATGCATGTTACGGAGTTTTCATAAACAGGTGTCCAGATGCCGTCGGAGCTTTTCACGGAGTTGAACGAAATTGTCACGCCGGTGTCTGATGCCGATTCAGCAGGGACAATATGTTCGCATTTCAAATCCTCCTCACTGATCCCGTCTCCGATCACGTATGCAGCGACAAGACGGTTATATTGTTCATTGTCAAGATGTTTCAGAAGTTCCTTTGTCATCATGGCCCCTTGGCTGAAGCCGATTATTATAAAACGGCGACCGTTGTTCCAATTGTTCATATAAAAGTCGAAAGCATCGAAGATTTCCTTTTTCACACTATCATAAATTGCCTTGAAATCATCTTGAGGCAATGCCAAGGAACTCATCGTAAACTGATGATAATAAGACGAATAGTAATTTATCGAATCCGGGAAAATTGTCTTTTGGACAAAATCCATTTCGATTGCCAATGTCTTTCTTTCGTTTTCGCCGAGAACCGCCGTATAATGTTCATTTCCCTGAGAATCAAACGATTGCATGACATTTGTTGAGACAATGTAAAATGCATCAACAAAGTTGTCGTCAACTTCTTTTCCTGTCTGAAACCAGGCTTCGTCAGTCTCCCAATAATTCACAGTTTTTCTTTCATTTTTGCAAGATGCGAATACAATTGCGATTATAGCAATTAGAAGTAATGATTTTAAATTTTTTAACATTTCCTTTATTTTTGTAAATTTTTATTAACAATTAAATTCTCAATGATTTTATAGTTTCCTGCAACTTCTCCAAAAACATTGCTCCCTGCATCCCATCCATCTGAACATGATGGAACTGAAATGACACCGGCAACATTGTTTTGAATATGCCTTTTCGATATTTCCCCCACATCACCATCGGATTTGCAAATTTTTCAGTATATTGGTTTACAATGCAATCCAACTCTGTCTGCACCATCGCCGACGTTCCGATAATCATCGATTCTGGTTTGAAAACACTTACGCCTTCTTCAATAACTTTCGTTGTCAAATGTTGATACTCATCATTAAATTGTAATAAATCATTAACAAATGAAACATCGCAAGAGTTTATCCCGCCGTTTTTATTGACGACTATTGTGTTTATCGCAAGAGAATCGTATTTAAACAGACTGCCGTCTTCGGGCAATGTCATAAACTCCTCGATCCCCGCCGCGGCCTTGCCGACACACCAGCACATCAGCATTGTAAACTTCATTTTCTTCTTTCTTGAAATTTTACATAAATTACTGACATCCAGTGTCTTGACGAGTGTCACCATCGGCATCGGCGACTTCATCCAAAGATTGAACGCCGCAGCACGGTTTGTGTCTTCAGGTTTTATTTCCGTCTTCATAATCAATCAAATCAATCGTGATAATCATCATTTTTCCATTCAAACCTAACGTTTTCCGGCATCATATATTTCCCGATTTTGTAATCGATGTTCGCTTTATGCGCCTGACTCAGTTGGAAACACCGCTTTATCCTGTACAATTTTCCGTCCTTTATTAATTTTGCGCCGGTCTGATGAAATCTGAACGCGACATTTTTCTCAACACACTGCCGACGCAAATCCAAAATCCAGTCGTAATTGCAAGGTCTCGCATCAACGCCCGACTCGCCGCTTACGGCAACTTCCTCTATGGTCTCGTCAAGATATTTTGAAATGTCAACAGATGATAACATCGGGGCGACAATAACACTTTTATGCTTGATTGGCAACGACTTAAATATGGACAGACGATAATCCGCCCGGTCTTGGTTCTCGATTGTGCAACCGATGATAACGTTGTCATAACCATCGCCCCAGTCGTCGGGGACGCAGTCCATGAACCTATCGATTCTCTTCGTAAAGAAATAAAATAACAAATCGCCGCGAACTTTCATCATCCGCCAGCAGTCTCTGCGCCACGCATCGGCGTCTTTCAAAAGGAAATCGGAAGTGAAGCATGTGAAAACGATTTTTCCGCTTCCAATTTTCCAGCTCTTGTCACGTTTCCGTTTCACCGGAAGGTTGAAATTCGCGGTTTTCCGGCACTCGCTGCTCGAAATCTCGCTGCCGTACATCTCATCCTGCCGATAGACATAACAATATTTGCAACCCGGACTCAACTTCGTGCAGCCGTGCCACGGATTCCAGTCAGCGTATATTTCCCAGCTTTCAGACATATTTGAAAATTTAAATTTACAAATTTATATTAACAATTAAACTCGATCTGTTCTTTTTTCGGCAGTTTCTTGTTCACTTCATCGAAAGAATGTCTGCAAAGTGATTCAACAAGTTCATCAGGAATTTGCCCGTCGAGATGAATCTGATTCCAATATTTTTTGTTCCAATGGTGAGCGCCTTCGATTTCCGGATAACGTTCTCGAAGTTCAAGGGCATATTCAGGTTCGCATTTCAAAACGACCAAATTCGGTTTATCTAAAATTATCGCACCGAAAATCTTGCCTTTAAGCCTGAAAACCAACACGGCATCATCGAAAGGCATGTCTTCTGTCGCGAAAGGAAGCGACAGGCAGTATTCACGGAATTGTTCAATGTTCATTGATTACTTTTTTATAACCATATAATTATCAGGCAGATCCATTGCAATTTCGACAAGTCCGGCCACAGTGTCCGCCGGTTTTTCAAACCACGGCGTGTGATGGATGAGTCTCCGTTTGCCGTCACGGACGACCTCGTAAGTGTTACTTGCGCCGGTTTCCATCATGTGCCTGATCATTTCGGCCGACTTTTTGCCGTGGCATCCGTAAAGATTCTTGCCGACAACGTCGCCGTCACGTTCACGGGCAACGGCATTCTGATACAAAACGACACCGTCCTTGTCACAAACGGTGACTGAAAAAACAGCGTTTTCAAAATAGTCAAACATCACTTTAATCATTTGAAAATCAAGAGTTTTTATTCAAGATAACCAATGCACCGATTACTCCGGGAACCCAGCCGCAGAGCGTCAGAAGAAAAACGATGAGGACAGAGCCGCAGCCGCAGTCAATGACTGAAAGCGGCGGGAAAAATATTGCCAAAAGTACTCTTAAAAATGACATACGATTTTGAATTTTGAGTTGCAAAGATACTTATTTTTTATATTTCAGGGCGAAAAATGTGAAAACTTGAAGATAAAACAGATGAATCAAAAAAATCACTCGCATTTTGCTGCCATAACAATTAAAGATACTATCTTTGCAAAGCCGAAATATCTCTATCTTATCAGTTATATTTCTTGCTTTAAGATTGTATTTTATTGAAACACAAAGCAATGAGCAAAAAGAAGAAAAAACCAGGAGTAATCGCATTGATGTTATGCATCGCAATTGCATGCTTTTTGATTGAATATTTTCCTGCCGGAGAAACAGGACAGACAAGCACAAGCCTTTGCAACGTTGAGATTCCTGCGGCACTCTACGACCGCACCGAACGCATCATCACACACAAAGGCTACACTGTTTCGTATAACTGCGACTGGAAAATCCCGAATTGGGTGGCATACGAAATCACTGATTATGAAGTAGATGGGCGCGAAGAACGTTCGGACAAATTCGTCCCCGACCCGATGGTGCCGAAATATTTGTCGGCCACCACCAACGACTACAAGAACTCCGGCTACGACCGCGGTCACATGGCGCCGGCTGCCGACATGAAATGGGACGAGCAAGCGATGAAAGAATCGTTTTATCTCTCGAACATCTGCCCGCAGCTGCACAACCTCAACGCCGGCGTCTGGAAAGATCTGGAAGAGCAAGTCCGCGACCTCGCCGTTCAGAAAGGAAGCATCTATGTGGTGTGTGGCCCTATAGTTTCCGATGATTATCAAACCATTGGAGAGAACAACGTCGCCGTGCCGGATGCGTTTTTCAAAGTTTTGCTTCAAAAAGAAAAAGAAAAAATTCACACGATAGGTTTCATTTACGAGAACAAAAGCGGCAAACGTCCGATGTCATCATACGCAAGGACTGTTGATGAAATCGAAGAACTGACAGGCATCGATTTCTTCCCCGCCCTTCCCGACGAAATCGAAAACAAGGTTGAGGCAGAAGTTGACTTCTCGAAGTGGACTGTCAGCAAAAAATAATATCATGTGTAATGAATGCAAAAATTTATTAACAATTTGATTGTTAAAGATTTTTGACATATTTTATGTGTATTTTACATTTTTTGTATTTTGCATTTATAAATCCAAAAAAAGGAACGAACAAACAAAAAATTAGTTAATTTTGCGGACTGATTGAAGACACAGCCGCAGTCAGCGGCGACTTCGCCAAGCTGGTTTTAGGGTTCTGATCGGCGTGGCGGAGGAAAATAAAATTACAGAATCCGACTTAACATAAATTATCATGAAGAAAGTTTTACTTTTCTCGCTTGCCCTGTCTATGTTCGCCATTGCATCGCAAGCCCAACAAGTGGTCCGCGCCTCGATGAACGAAGACGGACAAATCGTCACCGAAGTGGTTGAAGGCGTGCAGCTCCCGCCCCAAGCCCGCGACGGCCTCAACCCAATGCCAGGATTTCCGCTGACTTTCCCTTCAAACACAACCTACAAGCCGATGCGGGGTGTCACCCTCGCCGACCTTGATGGTGACGGCGCCGATGAAATCATAGTCAACCATAACGATGCCATCAACGTCGTCAGAGGTGACGGCAGCATCCTTTGGACACAGCCTCTCGCAGGCGGGATGGCACAGTACCCTGCCTCGGTCGCCGACCTTGACAACGACGGTCATCTCGAAGTAGTGGCTCTCTGCGCTTACGGCAACGCCCGCGGTGGCTTCAACATTTTCAACCACGACGGCACAATACGTCTTGCCGTGGAAACCACCAACAACCCTTTGATCTGCGCCCCCGCACTCTCCGACATCAACGGCGACGGCATCATGGATGTCGTCTTCTGCGGACGTGGTCGCACTGCACAAGGCATCGCCCCCGGCATCCACGTCTGGGATCTTGAAGGCAATGAAATAGAAGGATTCCCGTTCGAGCTGCCAGGCACTCCCGCCTTCACTCCAACAGTGGCCGACATCAACAGTGACGGTAAGCCCGAAATCTTCGCCGCGACCACCAGCGCACTATACTGTATCAGCAACACTGGTCATGAAATTTATTCCATTGACGGACAAGAAGCCTACAAATATTCCTACCAATCGCCACTCGTCATCAACCTCAACGACAGCGACGAATACAGTTTAGTAGGTGCATGCCATGGTGACAATCCGAATCACTATGTGCGCAACGCCGCCACCGGCGAATACCGAGAAGGCTGGCCGAAGAGCGTGTCCAACTGGACTTATTCGGCTCCTACCGTGGTGAAAGAAGACGACGGCTGCCACATCTTTGCCGGCGTTTCTGGCGAAGGCAACGTGTTCTATCAATACGATGCCGATGGCAGCATCGCTGACGGTTTTCCGCTCAATCTTGACTCAGGCATTGAAGGCTTCGTCAGTGTGGCAGATATAGATGGCGACATGGCGGATGAAATCATCACCACCTTCAACCTGATGGAAGGCGGCAACGGCTATATACGCGCTTGGGAGATGGACGGCACAGAGATAACAGACGGATTCCCACTCCGCCCGCAAGGTCTGACATATATGAACGGAGCCAATTTCGGCGACATCAACGGCGACGGCATGTTGGAAATAGTCACCCTGAGCTACGAACAGAACTTCTCGCCCGACGACCCGGTCATCGTCACCGCATACGCCCTCAACCAGTACGTCGTCAACTTGAGATTCGGCTGCTATAAAGGCAGCAACGACCGCTGTGGCTGGTTTCTCAATTTGCCACCATTCATCAGCTGCAACCCGGTGCGAAACCTGACCGCTGCGTATGAAGCAGAATCTGATGCCATCGCAATCAGATGGGATGCGCCGGAGAACGGATCGACCAGCGAATTATCGGGCTATTATATCTACAAGGACGGTGCGATACTCACTACCATTTTGGAGGAAGAAGGCTTCTATGACACGGATTTTGCCGAATACCACACATACGAATACTATGTTGTTGCAGTTTACGATGACGGCTGCGAAGCACTTTGCGATCCCGTCACCATAGAGTTGGGCGAGTTGTCTGTTGGCGAACACGACAACAATATTTGCATCTATCCCAATCCCGCCGACAACAACATTTTGGTTACGGATTCCAACTTCCAAAGTGTTGAAATCTACAACGCCGTTGGCCAATGCGTGCTGCATTCAGTGACTCCTGAAATAAATGTCGGCAATCTGCCAGATGGAATTTATGTTGCACATCTTCGTGGCATGAATGCCGACAAACAAGTTAAGTTAGTAATAAAGCACTGATTATCTGTAAACTAATTTTGAACAATTACTTAATACTCAGTCAATACCCGTACTTGTCTTTCCATTTCGCCTTCAGCGAGCGGCGCAGCTCAATCTCCTTGGGATTATCCTGAGGTGAGTAAAGCCGCGTGCCGGAGATCTCCGCCGGCAGAAACTCCTGTTCGACGAAGTTGCCTTGGTAATCATGTGCGTATTTGTATCCGTCACTGTAACCGATGTCTTTCATCAGTTTTGTCGGGGCGTTTCGCAGATGCATCGGGACGCTGAGGTTTCCGGTCTTTTTCACCAAAGCCTGTGCCGAATCTATCGCCACGACAGCAGCATTGCTCTTGGCTGAAGATGCGAGGTAAGTCGCTGTTTGTGAGAGTATTATCCTGCTTTCCGGGAAGCCGATCTTGCTCACGGCATCAAAGCAGGCGTTGGCGAGCAGAAGTGCGTTCGGGTTGGCGTTCCCGATGTCTTCAGATGAAAGTATCAGCATACGCCGCGCTATGAAAAGCGGGTCTTCGCCGGCCTCAATCATCCTTGCGAGGTAATAAACCGCCGCATTCGGGTCGCTGCCACGAATCGACTTGATGAAGGCGGAGATGATGTCATAGTGCATCTCCCCCATCCTGTCGTACTTCAGCAGGTTACTTTGTATGTATTTCGTCGTCACATCATTGGTGATAACAAGTTTATCTGCATCTTGGTTTTCGTCATCCAACATACTGACAACCAAGTCGATGGCATTCAGAAGTTTACGTGCGTCGCCGCCGCTTATCTGCATCAACGCCTCGTCTTCCTCAATGACAATCTCCTTGCCGTAATCTGTCTTTAATGTTTCAACAGCATTGACAATCAGCTGCTTAAGGTCATCTTTTTCAAGACTTTTCAGGATATATACCTGACAACGTGAAAGCAAAGGAGAGATAACCTCAAAACTCGGATTCTCCGTCGTTGCGCCGATGAGTGTGACGAGACCTTTCTCAACCGCACCGAGCAGCGAGTCCTGTTGCGCCTTCGAGAAACGATGTATTTCATCGATGAAAAGAATCGGCGCTTCAGGTGCCATCCGCGCGCGGTCATATATCTCACGGACGTCCTTCACGCCGCTGCTCACCGCGCTCAGAACGAAAAACTGCCGTTTCACCTGCTTTGAAATAATGTATGCCAACGTTGTTTTCCCTACACCCGGAGGCCCCCAGAAAATCATAGAAGGGATGTGACCGCTCTCAATGGCGCGACGCAACACCGCATTTTCGCCAATCAAGTGTTTCTGGCCGATATATTGGTCAAGCGATGTCGGACGGAGCCGCTCCGCCAAAGGCTTTGAATTTTTCATGGTTTACCTCTTATATCTTTCCCCGCTTTCTTCAATCACGGCTTTTTTCCAGGAATCCGGATAGCCTGGCTGCTGCGGACGTACAGGATAACCCCACGGATTGCGTTTGAACTCTCCGTTTTCCTCCTGTTTCACATTGCTGTCCAAATATTTGACCAACAGATAGTTGTCAAGTTCCTTCCATCTCGCGACAGTGTTCGCTCCGGCTTTCGATGAAAACTCCGTCAGCATTGCGACCGTTTCATCAATCTTATTGTTTTTAAAAGGCTCCAATGCTTGATTATCAATTGCTTTAACTTGATTTTGATATAAATTTTCAAGTTCGTTCTGAACCTTTTGAATATCGCCAATCACACGGTTGTAAAACAGATATTTGAAATGAGCCAGACGGTTGAACACCCAGAAAGCGGCGTTGTCGGAATATGTCAGCATATCGCCATTTCCTTGACGGAATTCAATCGGCACTTCGGAAATCGAGCAGTAAAATGGCGTGTAAACCGTTGAGTTTGTGTCATCAACGCCAAACCAGATGATTCCGCCAATCTGATTCGGAAGCCAGTTTCTTGTCTGCGCGATGAACGAGAATCCTGTTTGCAGGGCGACGGTGCTTCTCTCGTTGAAATATTTTTCGCCGTCGTATTCCCAATAAAGCGGGTTCATCCGGTAAGGCGAGCCGCACGGTCCGGCGCCGACACCCTGCGATTTGTCGAGTTCAGTCCCCTGATAATAATTACGCATGAAACCCATCATGTCACTCAAAGAGATTTTACGGTTCGGCTTGATATACAACGGCATACGTCCGTGTTCAAGGTCTTTTCCGGTCACGTAATCCCAATATTGGCCCATGTCGTCGCACACCTCATTGAACATCGCCCAGACGCGGAGGTCGCAGATTCGGGCGGCGGAGAAGTCAACCGGCGCGTATGCTGCACTGAAATCGAAGTCAGCGTCCTTGCCGTTGAAATAGCCTTTCTTGCGTGCGAAAGTAATGACATCATGTTTGTAAATCACCTCAACATCTTGATTATAAAGCTTTTTCCAGTCTTTGTCGGTAATGGATTTCTTGCCGTCTCTCAACGGGAAATTCTGTATTCTCGCGGCGTTGGCATGACCCGATACGCAGCCGTCGGGGATACGGATTGCGACCCACACGCAACCTCTCTCCTCTCCTTTCCCGATGATTTCCATATACCAAACCTCATCTTTGTCGGAAATCGAGAATGACTCGCCGTCGCTTGCGTAGCCGTATGTTTCAACGAGGTCAGCGATTATTTTTATCGCCTCACGCGCCGAGGTGCTGCGTTCGAGCGCCATGAACATCAAGCTGCCGTAGTCTATTAGACCATTTTTATCAATGAGTTCCTCTCGCCCGCCAAAAGTCGTCTCACCCATAGCCACTTGATTTTCATTGATATAGCCAACAACTTGATAGGTATGCGACGGTTGAGGCACCTGTCCGCGCGGCTCTGCGGTCCCGCGGTCATAAATCGTCCTCATGCTTCCTTCCGGCCAGTCTGCGGCGGAAGTGAAATACAACTCACCATATCTGATATGCGAGTCGGCGGCGTAGGTTATGAAATTCGAGCCGTCAACGGAAGCACCTTTTGTGACAAGGAAATTCGTGCAGGCAGAAGAATTGAAACCTGCGAAAATCAATAAAGCCGTGATAAACTTTGTTATTTTATTCATATTCAGTCAATTATAATTATATAAAATTTAAAAATTTTTGTCTTGTGTAATTTCAGAATACACCTTGTTGTATATGGCTTCAGCGTCGAGTCCGAAATGATGCATCAATTCATCAGCCTTCCCCGACTCGCCGAAACGGTCATTAACGCCGATTCGGATTATTCTCGTCGGCATTTTTTCAGAGAGAAACTCCGCCACCGCACTGCCAAGTCCACCAATAATCTGATGTTCCTCAACGGTATAAATCGTTTTAAAATTTCGTGCCACACCAAGCAGAAGCTCCTCGTCAAGCGGCTTTATCGTATGCATGTTGATGACCGTGGCATGAAGTCCGTTCTCCTCAAGTCTATCGGCGGCCTTCAACGACTCCCACACTTCATGACCCGTTGCAATGATACAAGCGTCATTGCCATCTCTCATTATCTGACCTTTCCCGATTGTAAAGTCTTGATTTTCAGACGTAAAGTCGGCTACAGGTTCACGACCGAAGCGGATATAGACGGGACCGTTGAGTCCGAGAATGGCTTTTTCCGTCGCGATACGAGCCTGTGTCGCATCGCAAGGCGAAATCACGGTCATTCTCGGAAGCACACGCATTGTCGCAAAGTCTTCCAACGCCTGATGTGTGGCGCCGTCAGGACCGACAGAGATGCCGGCGTGTGCGCCACCTATTATTGCATGTAAATTATTATAACACAACGAAATGCGAATCTGGTCATTGGCTCGGTGTGCAGCAAAGACACCGTAAGTGCTGAAAACCGGAATCTTGCCTGAAAGCGCCAAACCTGCAGCTGTCGCGACACAGTTCTGTTCGGCTATCCCCAACGAAATGAAACGTTTAGGGAACTCTTCAGAGAAAATATTCATTCCCACCGATGCCGTAATGTCCGCACCGATGCCGACAACGTTATCGTTTTTCCTCGCCGCATCGCGGACACCTTCACCGAAACCCGTTTTGGTCGGTTTATCACCTTTATTAATATACGTCATAATTGTCTATTTATCCATTCAACAGCCTGTTCTTTCGTAGGCACTCTCCCATGCCATTTGTTGTCATTCTCAATTTCAGGAACGCCCTTTCCCATAATCGTATGTGCAATGATAATCGATGGTTTTCCCTTGCATTGTTCAGCCTTGACCAAAGCCTCTTTTATCTCAGAATGGTTATGTCCGTCAATCTCAATGACATTCCATCCAAAAGCGTGCCATTTGTCGGCAAGCGGTTCAAGAGCCATCACATCTTCGGTGTTTCCATCAATCTGAAGACGGTTTCTGTCGAGAATCGCACAAACGTTGTCAAGTTTGAAATGTGCCGCCGCCATTGCAGCTTCATAGACGCTGCCTTCCTGAATTTCGCCGTCGCCCATCACGCAATAGACGCGATAATCTTTCTTGTCAAATTTTGCCGCAAAAGCCATGCCATTGGAAATCGACAGGCCTTGCCCGAGCGAACCCGCCGATGTCTCAACACCAGGCAGTTGAGAGTCAAGACTCGGATGTCCCTGCAATCTGCTTCCGAATTTACGGAGCGTCATCATCTCATCTTCATGGAAAAATCCCGCCGCCGCCAAGGTCGCATAAAGTACAGGCGCAGTATGACCGATAGACAACACCACCCTATCGCGGTCTTCCCACTTCGGGTTTGAGGAATCATAACGTAAATGATTGAAATACAACACAGTGAAAATATCAACCAAATCCAAAGAGCCGCCGGTATGACCGGAGCCGGCTTCAGCCAATGCTTTGATTATCAAATTTCTGATATGTTTCGCTTTATCTTCTAAATTCATATTATCATTTTAATTAAATGCCAACATTACAACATCTTTCACCATGAAAAACCCTATAACGAGAGTATAAACTATCTTCATCAATGTTCCAGTCAGAAAACCGAGGAACGAGCCGAACGCCGAACGCCATGCCAGAGTGTCGTCATGACCGGCGTTTTTCTCGGCGATATACGCCCCGACAAATGGTCCGCCAAGAAGCCCGATAATCCCGAAAGGTCCGATGACAATTCCGAGTAACGGAAGAACTATCACACTGACAATCAGACCGATAGTACTTCCACGTGCACCAGCTTTTGTCCCGCCGAATTTCTTTGTCCCCCAGACCGGAACAACATAATCGAGAATTGTTATCGCAACGGCGACAAGTCCTGTGACTACAAGAAACTGTGCTGAATAACTGATTTTGTCGGTCCAATGGACAATCAGTAAAGCAAAATAAGTTACCGGTGTGCCAGGAATGCCTGGCAAAATGTCACCAACCAAGCCAATAACCAGTACAATAAAAGCTACAATAATCAATAGAATATCCATATAAAAAAATTTGCACAAATTTACACAAAATAATTGACATGTCAGAAAAAATATGTATTTTTGCGGCGATTTAGCATGTGAGGCCAGCCTCGCGTTTTTAATTTTCTAACACAAAGAGCCATGAGAAGGAATCTTTTGACAATAGGCTTATGCCTGTTTTGCACTTTCTGTCATGCATGGGAGCTTGGCAGTCCGGTCGGCAGCCGCAGTTCGGCAATGGGCAACTGCTCCGTAGCACTCCAGGACTTCTGGAGCATTTACAACAATCCGGCTGGTTTCGCCGGGTTAAACAGCATTTCAATCGGCGTTTCTTACGAAAACCGTTTCATGATGAAGGAACTTTCGTATCTGAATGCAGGATTCGCCACACCTATCAATAAAACGGGTGGTTTAAGCCTGACATTCAGCAGGTTCGGCTTTACGAATTTCAACGAAAACAAAATCGGAATCGGTTATGCCCGCAGTTTCGGACCTCATCTGAAAATAGGCTTACAGATTGATTATCTGCTGTTTACGTTTTCAAATGATTATAAAAATAGAAACGCCTTCACTTTTGAACTCGGCGTTCAATCCGACATAACTGAAAAACTATGCGTCGGAGCTTACATTTTCAACCCTGTCAACGTGAAAATAAAATCCTTAAACAACGAGAAAATCCCTATAGTTTTCCGAATCGGACTTTCGTATAAAATAAACAAAGATTTCTTGGCGACAACGGAAACAGAATACAATTCCGACAAGGCACTCGATTATCGTATCGGATTGGAATACAATGTGTTAAAGGAATTTTTTATACGTACCGGCGTTTATACAAATCCGGCTACGGCATGTTTCGGTGCAGGATATTCAATGAGATCTTTCACCATTGATGTTTCCGCAAAAATGAACCAGATTACAGGCGTTTCACTACAAGGAAGTTTGATTTTCAAGTTATGAAAAAATTTTTAGCAACCATTATCTTATTCGTTCCGATGGTTGTTTTTTGCCAAAACAACATCACTGACGAATTGATTATCAATCAAATAGAAAAGTTGATTGACAACAATGAAGAAGAAACCGACTACACCGAACTAATCGAGTCGTATTGGGATTTATGTGAGCAAAAAATAAATGTAAACGATCCTGAAGAATTATCGCAACTGATTGAATTTCATTTAATCAGCACATACATTATTGAAAGTATAAATGAATACAGAAAGAATTACGGCGACATTATATTTTTCGATGAACTTAAAACAATTGACGGAATCGACGAAATGACAATTTCCATTCTCGAACCGTTGCTTTGCTTTGAGAAAAAAGACATTTCCAAGAAAGATTCATTCAAAAACATTTTCAAATACGGCAAACATCAACTCGTTCTTCAAATTGACCAAAATTTGAATAAAAAAGCTGGTTATCAAGATGTTAGCGATTCTATTCTTTACAAAAATCCGAACAAGAAATATCTCGGTGGTCCGCAAAGAATATTTTCGAGGTATAATTTTTCTTATCGCGATAAAATCGAAGCGGGTTTTGCTTTGGAAAAAGACGCAGGTGAATATTTGTTTCATCCAAGAATAAATGACTCAATAAGAAATCTTCTCGACGGACACCTTTATAATACATTTGATTTCTGTTCTGTTCACTTCCTTGTCAGAGACATTGGCATTTCTAAAATATTAAAAATCAGCACTTTGGCAATCGGAGATTTTCAGGTCGGCTTTGGACAAGGTGTCACAATGGGATCCGGAGTAGCTTTCACCGGCGGTGGCGGCTCACTTCTTCGAAAAGCGAAAAACATTAGGGCATCAAAATCAGCGAACGAGGTGAATTATCTGCGTGGCGCAGCAGCAACAATCAAACTTTGGAAATTTGACATCACCGCTTTTTATTCAAACACAAAAGCCGACGCCAACGTAAGTGCCGTTGACAGTTTGTACGAACCAGAACAAATTTCATCGCTCCAACAGACAGGACTTCACAGAACGTATGGCGAACTCATTGACAGACACGCAATTACAAAACGTCTATTCGGCGGGAACATGAGTTATAAAACAAGCAACTTACAAATCGGATACACTATCCACAGAACAGATTTGAGTTGCGGATTATTTCCAGATCCGAGAGTTTACAACACATTTTACTTCAAAGGCAAAAGCCTTGTGAATCAAGGAGTTGATTTTTACTACGTATTGAAAAAACTTTCAATTTACGGTGAATTTGCAATAAGCGACAACATGGCACCAGCCGGACTCTTTGGGGCAACAGTGCAACCAGCAGGATACATTGATTTCACGATACTTTACAGATATTACGACAAGAAATATCAGAATTTCTACAGCAACGCTTTCGCCGCCGGAAGCGGTACACGCAATGAAAAAGGGTTTTATCTCTCAACATCAATGACTTTCGCACCACGATGGCGACTCGTCGCCACCGCAGATTTTCCGCAATCCGATTGGCTTAAATCAACTGCATACGCACCGAGCAAAACACAAAATTACAGCCTTCAAATCAGTCATCAGTTTGACAGCAAGTCATTGTTTTCCATACAGTTAAAATACAAAGACAAAGAAAAAAACGGCAGCGGCGAATACACATACATGAGAAAGCTGATTCACGAGCGGAAACTGATGTTGAGATTCCATATCACCTATCCAGCCGGAGAATCGGTCACATTGAAAAACAGAGTTGAATATCATTTAAACCGCACTGATTATCAAATAAATACAAATTCATATCTGATTTATCAAGACATTATTTTCCAACCCAAGACAAAACCTTTCAGTTTCGCTTTCAGATATGCTTTGTTCGACAGTCCCGACGGCTCGGTCTATGCATACGAAAACGATGTATTATATTCATTTTCAATCGGTTCATTAAATCACAAAGGAATGAGAATTTATCTTTTGGGGAAAGTAAAGATTGCGGGCAGACTGTTGATAAACGCAAAAGTCGGCTGCACGATTTACAGCGACATCGATGAGATAAGCTCAGGACTCGAACTGATTGAAGGGAATGTGAAGACAGACGGCAAACTGCAAATGATTCTGAAACTTTAACTAACCAAGTTTTTCCCTTTTGATAAGATATGCTGTCAGCACCTGGTCATATAGTTTATTTATGTCGGCTTCCACGTAATCAACTTGATATTGGTAACAATGACGAAGGAGTTCATCTTTTCGTTGTCTCATAATTTCCTCGTATTTCTCTTTGATTTCCAACGGGTTAAGCTTCACCACATCGCCTGATTCGAGGTCAATGAAACGATACGGACGGTTCTCAAATTCAAGTTTCTGTTCACGGAGTCCGTCGTGAACGTGGAATAGCACGACCTCGTGTTTGTTGTAACGCAGATGTTCCAATGCCGCAAAAAGGTCATCGTACGAATTGAGATTTTGGATCATATCGCTGAAAATGATTACAAGAGAACGCTGATGTGTCATTTCCGCAATTTTATGGAGACACGAAATTGCATTTGTTGATTTCTTTTCTGACTTGTTGTAAGCAAGCAGCAACTCATCCAACTTACTGTAAATCATGCTTATATGAACAGGCGACAGTTTTGCGTCGGCATGAAAATCAATCTTTTCATCGAAAAGATCAAGCCCGACAGCATCACGTTGACGGCGCATCAGCTCCATCAACGCTGCGGCACTGTATGCCGAGAACCACAACTTATTAGGATGTTGATAATCAAGCTTTTGCCATACCGGAAAAAACATACTGGAACTGGTGTCAACAACAATCTGACAACGGAGATTTGTTTCTTCTTCGTAACGTTTCACAAATAGTTTTTCTGTACGCCCGAAGAGTTTCCAGTCAATATTGCGAATCGGTTCGCCGGTATTGTAAAGGCGATGTTCAGCAAATTCAACGGAAAAACCATGGAACGGGCTTTTATGGAGACCCGTGATAAAGCCTTCAACAATTTGTCTCGCATGAAATTCGAGACTGCCGAGATTCGCAATATCGTTCCTTTGTATTGGCAATTTCAGGAAATTGAGAAGTTTAAGGAATTTGTGGAGTTTAAGGAGTTTGAGGTATTTAAGTGTTGAAAACCTAAAGTTACTGATTGCCTCAAACTCCTGATTACCTGTTAGATGAGTTTTTTCAATTTGTCTTCAAACACTGTTTTTGCAGCGCCGCCGACGTTTTTGTCAACAACCTGACCGCCTTTGAAATAAAGGACTGTCGGAACGTTTCTGATGCCGAATTTTGCGGCAAGACCTGCGCAATCGTCAACATCAGCCTTGAAAACCAATGCCTTACCAGCATATTCCTCGCTGAGTTGTTCCATATAAGGAGCAATCATCTTGCAGGGTCCGCACCATGTCGCACCGAAATCGACCATAACCGGAAGTTCAGCCTTGAGGACTTCCTGTTCAAAAGTTTCTTCTGAAATTTGTTTTGCCATAATTTAATTATTTAAAGTTTATAATTTTATTTTTAAGATTTCGCAAAGATAAATCATTTCGACAAATCGTAGGATATCAAATCCGCAAAGCCAGCATTTTTTTTGCAAACATCATCAATCTTTTTGAATACCGCCTCTATGTTGATCTTCGTTTTCTCCGGATGAAGCGAGCATGTCATATTCTGCCGTCTGTCAACAAGCATCACCGAGAACTTCTGATCGCCCTTGTTTTCCGCAAACAAACCAAGTATTTCCTTAACGTTCACGCTGTCAAGATTGTTCACATTGAAAGTGAATTTCGCCTCTCGCCTTGTCTTCGCAAATACATTTTCAAGAAGGTCAACATCAGTGATTTTCAACTCATTAGGACGTTTTTTATCTTCAGGCACATCTCTGTTGTAAAAAGGTTCCTGGACGATTCCTGTAATGAACAAAGGTGTTCCGACCACGAACATGTAACCGAATTTCATGAAATCCTTTGAGAACAACGGGAATTCAAAACTGCCGGACATGTCTTCCAACGTGTATTTCCCGAATTTGTTTCCAGATGATTTGGCGACCATTTCCGCACTCGCCGTGACAATTCCAGCAAAATGAACCGTCGCCCCCTTCTTTGCCGATATTACCTCGTTGATGTTTTCAAGCTTGACATCGGTGAAAAATTTTATCGTATGTGCGTATGTTTCAAGCGGATGCGAACTCAAGTAGAAACCGATCACCTCCTTTTCCTCGTCAAGCATTTTGATATTTGACCAACGTTCACATTGCGGCACATCAAGTTGGAACAAATCTTCACCCTGGGCTTCAAGTTCGCCGAACAAGTCAATCTGCGCATTGTTTTTTCGCTCATTACTTGCATTGACCTGACGTATTGATTTTTCGATGAAAGTTGCTTTCTCTCCCGGTGCAATATAAAAATATGCCGCACGGTGAAGTTCTGTAAAATCTCCGAAAGCACCAGCTTTTGCCAATGATTCCAACACTTTACGATTGAGGTTCTTCGCTCCCACCCTCGCCATGAAATCAGCGAAACTTGTGTAACGACCGTTTGCCTCACGTTCCACCCTTATAATATCTACGACTTCACCAACACCCTTGATGCCTCCGAAACCATAATAAATGTTGCCATTTGTATCAACAGAGAATTTATATCCTGACTTATTGACATTAGGAGGTAAAACATTGATTTTCATCCTCTTGCATTCATCCATCATAAACACGACCTCCTTTGCATCAGTGATGCAGCTGTTGAGGACGGCAGCCATAAACTCGGCCGGATAATGTGCTTTCAGATATGCCGTCTGATAAGCGACCCAAGAATAGCAAGTCGCATGAGATTTGTTGAACGCATACGAAGCGAATTTCTCCCAGTCAGCCCAAATTTTCTCAAGAGTCTTGGCGTCATGTCCAAGCTCCTGTCCTTGTTTCATGAACTTGTCCTTCAACTCCATCATCTTGGCTATCTGCTTCTTACCCATTGCCTTACGCAATGTATCAGACTCACCGCGGGTGAAATTGGCCAATTGTCTCGAAAGAAGCATCACCTGTTCCTGATAGACCGTAACGCCATACGTATCCTTGAGATATTTTTCCATTTCAGGGAAATCGTACTCAATAGGCTCTTTTCCCTGCTTACGTGCGATGAATGTCGGGATGTAATCCATCGGGCCAGGACGATACAAGGCATTCATTGCGATAAGATCTTCAAACACAGTGGGTTGCAGTTCACGAAGATATTTTTGCATACCAGCAGATTCAAACTGGAACGTGCCTATCGTATTGCCTGAACTGTAAAGCTTGTATGTTTCAGCATCGTCAATCGGGATATTATCGATGTCCAAATCGATGCCGTGTGTTTTCTTGATATTGGCAAGAGCGTCCTTGATTTGCGTCAAAGTCTTAAGGCCCAAGAAGTCCATCTTGATGAGGCCGACACTTTCGACGACATGCCCATCATATTGAGTAACAAGGACATCCTCGTTTGTTTCTTTATCCTTGATGGTGCAGACCGGTGCGAACTTCGTCAAGTCATCGGCACCGATGATGACACCGCAGGCGTGGATTCCGACCTGACGGTTCGTGTCTTCAAGTTCCTGTGCGTAAGTGAGCATCGATGAGATATTCTCATCGTCACCCTCCACAAGAGCCTTCAGTTCAGGAACATATTTAAAGCAGTTTTTAAGATTTACTTTCGGAGCCTTCCCCTTTTCATCTTTAATATTGTCTGGAAAACTCTTATCAGGAATATAACTCTTTATCTCCGCGACCGTCGGCAGCGGTATTTTCTGGACACGGCTCACGTCTTGAATGGACGATTTTGTGGCCATCGTGCCGTAAGTGATGATATGCGCGACTTTCTCCTTCCCGTATTTATGAGTTATCCAATCAAGCACCTTGCCACGACCGTCGTCATCAAAGTCAACGTCGATATCAGGCAAAGATATACGGTCCGGATTCAGGAAACGCTCAAAAAGCAAATCGTATTTAAGCGGGTCAACATCGGTGATTTTCAGGCAGTAGGCCACGACAGAGCCTGCTGCCGAGCCACGTCCCGGACCAACGCTGACACCCAATTCCTCACGGGCTCCTCTAATATAATCCTGAACAATAAGGAAGTAGCCGGGAAAACCCATTGTCTTCATTATATGTAATTCAAAGACAATGCGTTCATGCTGTTCCTCGGTGAGATTCTCGCCGTAACGCATCTTCGCGCCTTCCCATGCAAGTTTCGCTAAATAATCGGCTTCGAGCTTGATTCTGTATAACTTATCGTAACCGCCGAGTTTCTTGATTTTTTTCTCCGCCTCCGCCTGACCCATCACGACTTCGCCATGTTCATTGCGGGTAAACTCGTTAAAAAGATCCTCTTCAGTAAATTTCGTACGATATTCCTCAACAGTTCCAAAGTCCTTCGGAATATCGAACATCGGCATAATCGGGTCAGAATCAATCGAATAAGATTCAACCTTGTCGGCAATTTCCATTGTATTGGAGAGAGATTCAGGCACATCGCTGAAGATGCTCCACATCTCCTCCGGCGACTTCAGCCATTCCTGCTTGGTATAATGCATGCGAGACGGGTCGTCGAGATCCTTTCCGGTACTGAGGCAGATAAGTCTGTCGTGCGCCTCACCATGCTCTTCCTCCACAAAATGAGTGTCGTTGGTGGCGATAATCTTTGTGTTTGTCTTCCTTGCAAGTTCAAAAATGACCTTGTTCACCTCAACCTGACGTTCATACACATCTTTGTCGCCGCCGGGCTTGTCAGTCTTATGTCTTTGAATTTCAAGATAATAATCATCACCGAAAAGGCTCTTGAACCAAAGTATCGTCTCTTCCGCGCCCTTTATGTCGCCGTTCATTATCTTCTGCGGGACTTCACCGCCGAGGCAAGCCGAGCTGCAAATCAACCCCTCATGATATTTTTCAATCAGCGAATGGTCAATTCGGGGATTGTAATAAAAACCGTCGGTGTATGCTATTGACGCAAGTTTGCAGAGATTTTTGTAACCGGTTTTATTTTTCGCCAGCAGGATAAGATGCCAGCCGCGGTCCTGACGTCCGTCGCGTTTAGCAATATCTACTGGCGCACAATATGCCTCTGTTCCGAATATCGGCTTGAAAAACCGGCCTTTCAGTTTTTCGATTTCGGCAGCTGCGGCAGATTTTTCATCGTCGGTCGCATCCTCCTTATTTAATATAGCCTCCTGCTCCTTGATGCTTTCCTTGACTTTCCCGTTCACCTTGTTGGAGTAATCAGCGAACTCCTTGATTCCGAACATATTACCATGATCAGTAAGAGCCATGGAATACATTCCGCAACGTTTGCATTTATCAACCAGATCAGGAACTTTTGACATTCCGTCGAGAATCGAAAAGTGTGAGTGGACATGAAGATGTGTGAATTGTATTTTTTCAGGTTCTGACGACAACGCTTTTGCATCAACGGCTGTTGGTTCGGATACATTTTCCCTATTACCCTTCGCCGGCTCCGCTGAATTTGAAACAATCTCAATATTCGCCGACTGTATTGTTTCAGGATTGGCATTTTTGAAATTCTGAAAGAAAAGCTCTCCTTCAGGAATATCGCTGTTGTCCAAAACACCGATTCTGATTAATTCAAGAAATATCCTGGCGGTCGCCTCAACGTCTGCGGAGGCGTTATGCGCCGAATCAAATCCACATCCAAAAAGGAGTTTATAGAAATTGATGAGTTTCGGGAATCTGAAACCGTTGTGTGTGCCGCCTGGAATCTTGCAGAAAACGGCTGTTTTTTCTGTACAAGTGTCAACGATTTTCCAATTCGGCAAAGGGTTTTTACCTCTGTTCCTCAAAAACTCACAGCCAAGTGCGCTCAAGTCAAAATTGATGTTATGTCCTACAAGATATTTCGCTTTTCTCGCTGATTCAAGGAACATGTCAAGGATCTCACCAAGCGGTTTACCGACCTCCAAGGCATGTTCAGTGGAAATCCCATGAACCATCATGGCATTGATTGGAATGGTGAAGCCGTCAGGACGGATAATATGGTTTTGCGCCTCAACAAAATTACCAAGTTCGTCATGCACCTGCCACGCAAGCTGCACGACTCTCGGCCAATTGTCAAAATCGGTCAGTGGAGCACCTTTCCGGAGAGGAAGGCCTGTTGTTTCTGTATCAAAAACTAAAAACATGGCCTTTAGAATATCTTAACGCCAACACCAAACTGGAAATAAATCAGCTTGTGATCCACATCGCCGAACACCCTTGACATCTCCATCACGACACGGGCGTTGGCCGAACACACAACATCAAACAGTTTGAAGTCGTACCCCGCACCGGCGACGAGCCCCCAGTTGAACGAATCATATTTTTCCTTCAAATGACCTTCTTCTCCCGTTGATGCGGTGTATTTTAAATTGTAATACTTCTTGTAATTGACTATTCCACCGAGTTCAACCATCGGGCCAAGTCCGTTTTCAAAGAAATACGCACGCGCCACAACCGGCAACTCAACACCATTGAATATATACTTGTTTATGACACCAAACTCCAAAAGCATGTTATTGAATTCCACGACGACGTCACTGTAGTAATACTTGTATCCGGTTCTTGAGTAATTCAAATCAATTGCAAGGCCGACATACCTGTTGAATCTTGCCGTGAACTGCCCGCCGATATAAAACGTCGGATAATTTGAATAGTAATCACCTGTTGACCAACTGATTGTTTCACCATTCTCGCCTTTTCCATAAACATGTGACAGACCGAGACCGCCTTTCACCCAAAAAGCAGGTTTTCTTTTTAAAATTCTTTTCTTAAGATTTTGAGCATAAGTACGCAACAGGACGTCCGGCGATTTCCGCGGCTTGTATGTTGACTTACGTGGAGGTCTGTATGTTGGCATATTTGAAGGCTTGCGCGAAGACACGTATTTCGGCACCGGTGAATTTCCATGAACGGAAGCGTAAACTTTCTTCAAACCCGCAGTATCAACCACAACAACATTTCTGTCCTCATTGGTATTATACACTTTACCCAATTGGTAATCATACATTTCTCTTGTCATGGACTCATACACATTCTGTTTTTCCATCTTTACATTCAGAATTGAAATCTTACCTTCCTTGACTGTAACGACAGAATCAATGGTACGATAATCTTCAAGTTCAATCTTGACGTTAACGTCACCTGCACTGATTTTTCCGGAGATACATGGAGTAAGCGTCGGATAATAAATCCCATTGAATGATACCACCGCTCCGTAAGGTTTGGTGTCAATCTTAATCATTCCAAACCTCGGTTTCATCTTTATTTTCAAATCTGTTCTGATATCGCCGACCATAATTGTTTCGTGATGATCGTAATACAAGTCCTTTTTCACCGTAAGTTCATGTTTTCCGACCTCCACTTTTTTCATGAAAGGAGTATGTCCCACAAAATCGCCGTCAATAAAAACTTCAGCATTATCATCTGGTTCCGTGAAAATATACAACTCACCGACGATTACAACTTCCTGATTTTGAGCTTTTAATATATCGGGCTTGAATGCAACCACACCAAATGCAACACAGAAAAAAAAGAATTTTATCAATAAAAACCTAAACCTCATTGTCTCAATTTTTGAGCGACAAAGATAAGGATTTTTTTTGACAGAGTTCATCAAATATTCAAAAAATATTTTTCATTTGATATTGATTTCATTTCAAAAAAAGTTGTATTTTTGCAGCCGCAAACCTCGGGTAGGTTTGAAGTAACTAATTATAAATCAATTAAACACTAAAACATTTAATTATGCCAGCAAAAATCAGATTACAGAGACATGGTAAAAAGGGACAGCCTTTCTATCACATTGTAATTGCAGACGGTCGCGCACCGCGTGATGGTAGATTTATCGAAAAAATCGGAACTTACAATCCGGTTGCAAATCCAGCTGAGATCAGTCTTAATTTCGACAAGGCTCTTGATTGGTTAAACAAGGGCGCTCAGCCAACAGACACTGTCCGTTCAATCCTTTCGCACAAAGGCGTTTTGCTCAAGAAACACCTTCTCGTCGGTGTAAAGAAAGGCGCATTGACAGCTAAACAGGCGGAAGTCAAATTCCAGGCATGGATGAAAGAAAAAGAGGCCAAGGCAGCAAACGACAACAAGATTTCAGCGGAAAAGAAGAAAGCTGACATGAAAGTCAGACTCGAAGCTGAAAGCAAAGTCAACGCAGCACGCGCTGAAGTGATCGCCCAGAAGAAGGCCGAACTCGCAGCAAAGGCGGCGGAAGAAGCAGCGGCAAAGGCAGCAGAAGCGGCAGCTACAGAGGAGCCGGCAGCCGAAGCCTAAGACATTCTTATCTTGAAAGAGGACAGGAAGGAAACAGAGTTTTCTTCCTGTTTTTTTGTTTCTTTAAATCCAAAAATTTATTTACAATTTTTTGTGTGTATTTGACAATTTTTGTATTTTTGCACACGAAAAAAAAGAAAACAAGGAACAATTAAACTGTAATAAAAGACACATAATAAAAGCATAAAGCTGTATTCTTTCGACTCTGGAAGTTTGGCCACTAATAGAGGTGTTTGTAGAAAGAATAAGTTCGATGCTCACGCTCAAAGCGTGAGCCTAACTTAATCGCTACAAACAAGGCCCTGGCCAAACGCCTCAGAGTGGTGAGTTGAAGTTAAGTTTCACGCTTTTTTATGTCCAAAACCATTAGAAATGGAATATAACATCGGACAGGCAGTCACAGACTATTTGAGGGAAAACAAAATAAGGCAGGTAATGTTGGCCCAGATGCTAAATTATGATCCGGGCAACTTGAGCCGCCTGTTAAGAAAAAACAGCATGAGCCTTGACATGATCGTAAAAATATCGGTTGCGCTCAAGTACAATTTTCTACGTGAAGTTTCATGCAAGCTCACCGAGGAGATTTCGAAGGCGGAACATGATTCTTGATCTGTTTCATGAACTTTCATCGGCGGCATCGACGTTGAAACTGTCAACATGTTGCTGTTCGGTTTGCCTGATTGCGTCCCCGTGACCGTTGAGGGCGGCGAACGGTGCGAACTGCGCGGCGCGGGCGAGCATCGACATGCGCGGATGCGCCGACGAGACGTGATGCGGCAGGTCGATGATGTCGGAATAGTCGTTTTCGGTGATGTTTTTTTCGTTCATGCCTTGTGCCCTCCAATCTGGTTGTTGCGTTCGATGGCCGTCGCTCCATCTTCAAAATTGATGCCTTTGAGAATGGCGTTCTTTCCGAATCTCTTCTTCAACTCGATAATGGTCTCCTGCATCTTATGCTCTTTTGCGAGAGTCTCCTCCTCCACCATGTTTTTCCTTTCCAATTCGTCAAAATCCGTGAAAAGGTCGATGTTTGCAGATGCAGCCCTGCGGTCGGCTTTTGACTCGTCAGTGACATGGTTCGCCGTCACGTTGATGTATCTGACCAACAGATCTTGATTAATGATTTTGTCGTAAAGACTCATCGTCGCGTCGATGATGAGCCGCGATGATGAAGTCTGACGGTCGAGGTTCACGGTGCCGTGCGCGTGCTTCGGTGTCCTACGGCCATAGCGGTCAATTGTGGTTTCACCATTGAATTTGGCACGAATATTGGGATTTGCAAGAGATTCGGCATCGTAACTTATAGTGAGGACAATCTGGTCGGCGACAAGGTGTTTTTCAACCAAGTTCAACGCAATTGCATCGGTCATTTCCTGAACGACGACACGGGCTTTCCGGGTGTCGTAAGCGCACGACAGAACCTGTCCGCTGCTGATGGAATTGGTTTCCGGCTTGTACTTTTTGATACAATCAATGGTACACGGCTCCCAGCCCCAGGCGTGGTCGATAATCAGTTCCGCATTGATACCGAATATCTTGTATAACATCTCCTCATCATTGACCGACTGGCGTGCGACGTCGCCCATCGTGTGCATTCCGTAATATTCGAGCTTCTGCGCTATTCCCCGTCCGATTCGCCAGAAATCAGTCAACGGACGATGACTCCAGAGTTGCTTCCTGTACGACATCTCGTCAAGTTCGGCGATACGTACTCCGTCGGCATCAGGTGGCAAATGTTTTGCAACGATGTCCATGGCTATTTTGCAAAGATACAGATTCGTGCCGACCCCCGCCGTCGCAGTGATTCCGGTGGTATTCAGAACATCGCGGATCATCGTCATGGCGAGCTGGTGTGCGGTCATTTTATGAAGCGCGAGATAATCGGTCGCGTCGATGAAAACCTCGTCTATTGAATATACGTGGATGTCATCGGCGCTAATGTATTTCAGGTAAACGTTGTAAATACGTGTGCTGTACTGAATATAGTATGCCATCCGCGGCGGAGCGACGATGTAGTCAACTGCAAGGGTCGGATTCTTTTTTAGTTCGATGTCGGAAACGGATTTTCCCGTCAATTTCCTGTACGGCGCTTCGAGCTTCCTGCCGTAATTGACGTAATCGACACGCTGTATGACTTCAAAAAGCCGCGGTCTTCCCGGTATCCCGTAAGACTTCAGCGACGGCGAGACCGCAAGGCAGATCGTTTTCTCGGTTCTGCTCTTATCTGCGACCACAAGATTGGTCGTCAACGGGTTAAGTCCTCGCTCGACGCACTCAACGGAGGCGTAGAACGACTTGAGGTCAATGGCGATATATGTGCGAGAATCCGATTCCAACGTTTAAAAAATTTTGTCGCAAAAATAAAGATTTTTTCCGAGATTTATCGGAATATACATTTGTATTATTTTGAAAACTTCACAATGAAAAATGCCTTTTACATTAAAAAAATCGATTTCAATCTGCAAAAAAATAAAAAAAACAGTTTTACCATAATATGCAAAAAAAAATGATTTTCAGACGGGAAAAGCGTAATTTTACAAAATCAAAGCCACGGAAAAACATAAGATCCGCTGCCATTTCATCAGACACAAACAAACAAAAAAGCCATAATCTCATTATGTATCAATCAGATAATTAAGCACTTTTTTATTTGCTAAATTATGGCGAACGCCTGAAAAAAAGGTCTATCTTTGCAACTTGAAAAATTTTGAAGAAAAATAGTAAATTTTAACATAATGAACACAAAAAGCATCATCAGTTATCTCGCGACAAAGAAGTTCTGGACGGAGTTGCTGCTCATGACAGTCGGAATGGTTTTCATAGCAATCTGTGTCTATTATTTTCTTGTTCCAAGTCGTCTAATCGTCGGCACGATATCGGGTTTGTCCATTGTCCTTGCGGAAGTCTCCGAGCAACTGTTCGGCGTCAAACTCGAAGTCTCGGCCATGATTTTCATCATCAATGCGATTCTTTTGGTTCTCGCGTATTTCCTCATCGGAAAGGAGTTCGGGATAAAGACGGTATATACCGCTCTCATCCTCGGACCTTTCACGGCATTGTTCGAGAAGTATCTCCCTTATCAGAAAGCCATCACTCTACTTTATGGCGAAAAAAGTGCCTACTACGACGCTTCGACAGGCGGCTGGTCGTTGGAGAAACTGCAGGACGGCTTCACGACACTTATGGGCGACCCTTGGTTTGACCTCTGCTGCTTCGTTCTCATCCTCAGCATCACGCAGGCTATCTTATTCAAAATCAACGCCTCGACGGGTGGTCTCGACATCCTCGCGAAGATTGTGAACAAATATCTTCACTTCGACATCGGCGTGTCCGTGACAGTGGCCGGCACCATCATCTGCTGCACCGCTTTCGCAATCAACCCGTTCAACATAGTGGTCATCGGTCTCATCGGCACATGGATCAACGGGCTTGTGGTTGACTACTTCACGGCGGGTCTGAACAACAAGAAACGCGTATGCATCATCTCACCACAATACCGTCACATTCAGGATTATATCATCAAAGAACTTCACCGCGGCGTGACGATTTACGAGGTCACCGGCGGTTACAGCAATGAAAGGAAGGTTGAGATTGAAACACTTCTCACCAAAGACGAGTTCTCACAGCTGATGAACCACATCAACGAGAACAGCATCAGCGCCTTCACGACAGCAGGAAACGTCAGCGAGGTTTACGGTCTCTGGTCGAACAACAAGAAAAGCACGAAACATGGAAGAGCAAGACTCTAATCCGCATAAATGATTTAAAACACGACAGTACAAAAGATGAGGCTTTTACTATAAAAAAGCCTCATTTTTAATTGCTTTAGTGCGGTGAGACTTGATGAAAAATAAACGAGGAGTGTTTTGTATAGAATTTATTGCAAATCAAGTTGTTTGATGTTTTTCTTATATGAAATTGTGTGCCTTTCTTTATTATGGGGCATGTATTCTTTTTCAATTTCAGTCTTCTTCGTCACGCCGATAGAACTCAATCTCAACGAGATTAAATTCTTTGCCGCCTGACTTAATGCAATAATTTGACATCAGTTCTAAAGCCAGATTTTTCAGTTCATAATCTTCCATCGGTATTTTATCTTTAAGATTTCTCTGTAACTTAAGTTGCGTATATCATTGATCTTCAGCATATTTATGAGACAAAACACAAAATGGCTAATATTCAATAACATACGCAACTTTATTACAGATTTAAAGTGAGCATGGAAAACCTCACTTTTCTTACTTCACGTTCGTCTTATCCGGATATTCCGGTATCGCGGGCTGCTGCGGCCAGCCTTTCATCTGCTCCATGATGACCTCGATGGCCTTGTCAAGCTGCGCGTCGATGCCGTTGAACTCGTCGTAAGGGTTGTTGTCGATGACGATGTCGGGGTCAACGCCGTGTCCTTCGATGATCCAGTTGCCGTCGGCGTCGAACGGAGCGAACTCCGGACGGTTCAGCGTGCCGCCGTCGATGAACGGCAGGCTGCCCCTGATGCCTACCACGCCGCCCCACGAGCGCGTGCCGATGGTCGTCCCGAGCTTGTAATGTTTGAACTGCCACGGGAACAGGTCACCGTCGGATGCCGAGTATTTGTTGAATATCAAGACTTTCGGGCCGTTCATCATCTGGAAAGGCTTTATCTCCGCGCCGCTGTTGCGTGTCATGGTGTACATCGCCACCTCACGGCGCAGACGCTCGATGATCATCGGGGAGACGTTGCCGCCGCCATTGCCGCGGTCGTCAATGATCAACGCTTTCTTGGTGAGCTGCGGATAGAAATACTTCACGAACTCGTTCAGTCCGTCAACGCCCATGTCGGGGATGTGGATGTAACCGACCTGCCCGTCGGTCGCCTCGCTGACCTTGCGGATGTTCTCCTGCACCATGTTGTAATAATATAAGGAGTTCTCGCTGCCTATCGGCTTCACCACCACGTCGCGTGCGCCGCTCTCCGAAGCCTCGCCGTTCAACGAGAGCATCACCGCCATGCCGACCTTGCCCACCAACGCCTCATAGATGTTCGTCATCTCTTTCGTGGAGACGCCGTCGATAGCCACGATGTAGTCGCCTTCCTTTGCGTTGACACCGATCTCCGCCAACGGCGATGTCGTCGCCCTGTTCCAGCTCTCGCCTTTCAATATCTTGACAATCTGATAGTAACCGCTGTCGTCGCGCCTTAGCTGTGCGCCGAGCAGACCTTGTCTGATACGGTCGGCCTCCACCCTGTCGCCGCCGCCTGTATAAGCGTGTCCGATGTTGAGTTCACCGATCATCTCACCAATGAGATAGTTGACGTCGTTGCGGTCGCCGCAGTACGGGATCAAAACCGCATATTTCTCGTAAATCGCCGGCCAGTCGTTGCCGTGCATGTTCGGCGCATAGAAGAAATCGCGCATCTGACGCCACGCCTCACGGTAAATCTGCGCCCATTCCTCGTGGAGGTTCACCCATTTCTTCATGCCGGAGAGGTCTGCGCCTTCTTCAGGAAGTTTCGTCTCACCTTTCGGTGCGTTTATCAATGAGTATTTCCCGCGGTTCATGACAACCATCTTTGAGCCGTCAGGCAACAGGTCATAACCGATGTTTTTGCAGATTTTCTTGGCTTCCTTTCCGTTCATGTCGAAATAATACAGGCCGTTGTTGTCGCCCCAGGCGCAGAAATAAACGCCGTTTTCAACAGCCTTCACATTGTAATAATATGCGGTCTTAAGTCCTGGAAGCGGAATAACTCTGTCGATAATTCCTTCAAAATCAATGTTTATCGACTTTGCATCATCAGCCTTGGATTCGTCTTTCTTGTTTGATTTCTTCTTCGATTCTTTCGTTTCATTTGCTTCAGATTTCTCAACTTTCACCTCGTCATTTTCCGTAAGGAACGGCGACGGCGTGTCTTTCTGCAAGGTGACGAAATAGACGCGTGCCATCTCCTGATATGCGTGATTCCATTCGGTGTTGCTGTAAATCGGGTTGAAGTCACGTTCCGAAACAAAATACAGATACTTGCCGTTCTTGTCGAAGGCCGGACTTGATGAGTTGAACCATGTGTCGGTGACAGGTTCAGTCTTTTGTGTATCAATGTTATAGACAAAAATCTGACTGAACTCCGAAATCTTCCTGTCGGAATAAGCCACCCACTTGCTGTCGGGTGAAATAGTGTAATCACCGATTTCGCCGGCCTCGCTTCTCGCAATCTCGGTGATTTTCTTTGAAGCGACATCAATCATCATAAGGCGGTTCTCCTTGTCATACCAGAAGATTTTCTTGCTGTCGGGCGACCATTTGGGAGAATATTTATAAGTCAGTGAGACGGTTTCAGGTGACGTGAGTTGTATTGCTTCTTCCCTACCGTCTTGATTCTGAATGAAAAGTTCATCGTTGCCGGTTCTGTCGGAGATGTAAGCGATGTATTTCCCGTCGGGTGACCAAACCGCATTGCGGTCGTGCGTGCCGTCCGATTTCGTGAGATTACGAGTGATGCCCGACTCGAACGGCACCGTCCAGATGTCGCCGCGACCGCTGACGACGAGACGTTTGCCGTCGGGAGAGACATTGACGGAAGTGATGTTCTTCGATGCATCGACATATTTGGTTCTTGAAGTGATGCCGTCGTTCTTGATTTGGACAGGAATAGCGTGTATCGAATTGTCTTTCAAACTCATGCGGAACAGTTCTCCGCCGTTTTCAAAGATGATGTCGTTGTCGCCGAGCGACGGGAATTTCACATCGTAATAGGTGTAGTCAGTCACTTTTTCGGTCTTCTGCGTCGCGACGTCGTAGCAGAAGATGTTCATTGTGCGGTCACGGTCGGAACAGAAATAAATCTTGTCGCCGGCCCACATCGGGAAGATGTCCTGCGAATCGTTGTTTGTGATGTTTTTGAGTTCTTTGGTGTTGAAATCGAAAATCCAGATGTCGTCGGCCATTCCGCCTTTATAGTATTTCCATGTGCGGAACTCACGCATGACGCGGTTGAACGCAATTTTCGTGCCATCCGGCGAATAGCTGATCCAACCTCCTTCATTGAATGGAAGTTGCTCGCTCAATCCGCCGTTTACATTCGCCACAAAAAGCTGGCCAACGAAGTCATCCCACGTAATTGCGCGTGTGCGATACACGATGTTTTCGTTGTCTTTCCATGTCATGACGATGTTGTTTGGTCCCATGCGGTCCGACAGATCATCACGGTCGAGTGTCGAAGTGTAAGTGAGACGTTGCGGCACGCCGCCTTGTGAAGGCATGACGTAAACCTCGGTGTTGCCGTCGTACTGACCAGTGAACGCGATGTTCTTCCCGTCGGGCGAGAAACGCGCGAAGATCTCGAAGCCGTCGGCGTCGTTTGTAAGTTGTTGAGCCACACCGCCTTTCGCATCGACGGTATAGATGTCACCGGCATAGCTGAACACGACCTGGTTGCCGTGAATCGCCGGAAAACGAAGCATCTTGGCCTCGTCCTGCGCCTGCATCGACAATGCGCCGAAAGCAAGCAACATACTGATAATCAAAGATTTTGTTTTCATATTTTATTTAATTTTAGTTTGTTTCTGTTGCCGGGCACATGTCGGCTTCGCCTCCATGTACCCGGTTATTAAGATAGTGCCTTACAGGCACCTCTTCCACTTCTATTTCATCGCTAAGATAAACAAGGTACGCCTTAATGTCTTGATTTCCATTCATTTCACGAAGCGCAACCATGTAATCCTGAAGCTGCTGATGATATTTCTCGTTGTGTTTTCCAGTCTTGTAATCTATCAGGATGACACCGTTTCTCGTCACCGCATAACGGTCGGGACGGACAACACTGCCGAAGGAGGTGTGAATATCCATCTCGTTCAATACAACGGCATCGTCAGAATATGCGGGCTTAAGGCATTCGATATCAGTCATTTTCTTGAATATCGAAATGAGCTTGGCCGCCTGTTCTTCGTCCAATGTCCCGTCGTTGATATACGGTCTCACGGCACGTCCGGCATCGGCAACAGTTCGTATTTTCGAGAAAATCTCATGCACGAGCGAGCCCCATTCATCGGGCATGAACGTGCCGTTCTTCGACCAAATCATCGTCGGGTCGGGTTCAACGGAAAGTTTCTCAAACCAATTCAACGATTTCGGAGCCGGTTCTGATTCGTCAAGTTCAAGAATGTCAATATCTTTGCCCTTTGAATCGGATTCGTTTTCATTTCTGAAATCAGCGTTGCCAAATGTAAAGATTCTGCGGTCATCTCTTTCCTCAACGTTTATCTCATCCCTTTTCAAAAAATAATCATCAAACCGAATTTCTTCGTCTTCCTTTTTAATATGTTGAATATCAAGGTTATCTTTAAAGAAATCGTTGAAGATATTATAACCGGTATCGGTCTTTGAAACCTTGTCGGTCGTGTAAATGTAAAGCCGTTCCTTGGCACGTGTCATTGAGACATACATCACGTCAAGGGTATCGAGCATCGATTTCTGTTCTTCACGCTTCAGAATGTCTTCATATTCAGTGCCTTGCAGTTCGGTTTTGCTTATCGGAAGGAGGAAAGCGTCAAGATACGGAATGTCTTTCGCGTTTTTGTCGTCAGCGCATTGAATCCACATCTCTTTCTTTGTAAAACCCTGTTTCGTCTTCAGCATTGTGTCGGCGAAAGGATACATCACAATCTTAAATTCAAGTCCTTTGGATTTGTGTATCGTCATGATATTCACGCAGTTAAGTTCGCCAGTAATTTGAACCGAAAGGCTGCCTTTCTTCCTTTCCCAATAATCCATGAAAGCGTCAACGCCACCGCTGTGACTGCATTGCCAGTCGTAAAGCATATTCATGAAATACTGGACAAAAACATCTTCCAAGATATTGAAATCATAAAACTTACAAAGCTGAACGCACAAATCATAAAGGCTATACGCTTGATTATGAATTGATTGCAATTCATTGTGCAATGATTTTTCAAGTCTGACATTTTTGTTATCGAAAACCAACGGCATGAAGCGGTCTTCGTGTGTCTTTTCAAAAAAGTAAGACATCGTCTTCATGGTGACAGGGTTATCGTCATTGACAAAATACTGTAAAGTACTGACAATCAATTGAATTTTGTCAGATGTTTGAAGTTGCACCGACTCGGCGGAAATCACCTCAACGCCATTTTCGACAAGATAATTCGCGATTTCCGTTCCTTCGCGATTTGAGCGAACTTGAATCGTAATATCTTTATATTCAACACCTTCTGAATGCAATTCCGCAATCCTCGAAAGCATTGACTCATAAACTTTCTCCTTGTAATCCTTTGTATCAAGCTCACCCGAAAAAAGTTCAACCGAAACAAGTCCGCCGTCCTTGGAATTATAAATCTGTTCCGTGTCGTCGAAAACATGTTCAAGATTTGTATTGACATCCGCAGTTGCCAAATATCGTTCGGCGAAACGGAAAAACGTGTTGTTGAACTTGATGATGTTCCTGCATGAACGGTAATTCGTTGACAACGACTTTTTGTCAGCCGAACTGACGAATTGCTCCTCACAGCTCGCCGCAAATTCGCTTTTCGGAAGGTTGTAAATCTTCGGGAGACTGATAATCTGCTCGACCTCGCCGCTCCTGAAACGGTAAATGGACTGTTTTGCGTCGCCGACGATGAGGTTCATGTTGCCTTGCGCGAGGCTGTTGTCAACCAGCGGAAGGAAATTCTGCCATTGAAGCACCGAAGTGTCCTGAAACTCATCGATGAAATAATGCTTGTACCTCTCTCCGATCCGCTCATAAATAAACGGCACCGAGCAGTCGCCGAGGACATCGGAAATTCGTTTGTTAAACTCCGAGATATGAACCTGCGAGCTGTCGGCGATATATTCTTTTATCAGCTCAAATATATGATTCCTAAGTACATACAGATACAAATCCTTTTCAATCAGTTTGAAAACGAATTGTCGGCACGAAAGATTCCTGTATCTTTCGACGGCGTTTTGGAAACAACAAAGCATCTCGTCACCAACGATTCTGCTTTTCTTGTTTTTCCAATCGTTCTCGCCGGAAAGAATCTTGTCTGTCGTTGCCGTAGTGACGCAGTTTTCGCGTTTCTGCATCTTTTTAATGACACTCGGCAAACCTCTCGACTTCAGGGCATAATCGTCATCAGAAACGCCGAGTTCGTTTTCTTTTTGTCGTAACTCATTGATTATGTTGTCGATATTTTCATCGATGACTTTGTATTCACTGTGAACGTATTTCTTTATTTCGTTGTATTTCTGTTCGTCAATCTTGGTTATTTCCTTGTCATCACCTTTTTTATATGCGTCTTCCTTCAACAGTTTCCCTATGAAATCGCCGATTATCGACTTCACATTCCACGAAGTCTCTTCAGAAAGATTATATTCGACAAATTGAGATAAGACGTTGGTAATAAACTTGTTATGACCGATTTCGTCTGAAAGAAGCTGGATTATTTCATCAACGAGGTCATCGTCATCGAGCATGACGGAATACTGGCTTGGAAGGTCGAGTTCGCGGGCGAAACTGCGTGACAAGTGCTGCACAAAGCTGTCGATAGTACTTACCGACATATCGCTGTAGTTATGTAAAATCTTGGTATATAATATTTTACATCTTTCAATGAGGACTTGCTCCGTCACGCCGGTCTTCTCCAACAGAAAGTTTTTCATCAGTTTGATTCCGGTTTCCGTTGAATTATCAATAATTCCGAGAAGGAAATTTAATATCTTGGTTTTCATCTCGTTGGCGGCTTTATTCGTAAACGTCACCGCAAGAATTTCGCGGTAGGCGTCAGAATTGTCGCCGAGACAAATCGCCAAATATTCCTTCACTATCGTGAAAGTCTTTCCAGATCCAGCCGAAGCCGTGTAAATCTTAAAAGGTCTGTCATTTGGGTTCATTTGCTTCATTATCAATTATATCGTTTTCGTTGTTTTTCTTGTTTTTCCTGTCTTTTTTCTCCTTTTTGTCTTTCTTCTTGTCGTTGTTTTTTTTCTGTTTCGTGAATATTTCGCTGAATCTGTCGAAGTTTTGCGACAAGGAGATACCAAGCCCCTGCGTGTAATCAGAGATATTTTCGTAAGAATAATAGTTCGAGTTATTATTTGTATTTGTGTGATTATAAGCCTTGAGACTCAGTCTCTTACTTAATTTGTAAGTCACGTCAATGTCGCCCACTATATTATTTGTGTTGTTTGTTGTGCTGTTGGTTTCTCTAATCACCCCGAAGTTTCCTTCGACGGTGAGGCGGTCGTCGAACAGCTGTGTTGACAATGCGACTTCGATTTCTTCGTTGGAAAAGTTGTCGAACGACTTGTAATTGACACCGATGTCGAAATTATTTGAAAGCTGTGATAACCAGCTGTTTAACGCACCGGTAATGACATTGTAATAGGCCGATGTGCCCATGTTTGCAAAGTTCAGGGCATTAGAATTTGCAAACGAGCCGAGCACCATCAGCGAAAGTACATGCTGCGCCATGACGGTTTGATTTGTGGTGTCGATGACGGAGAAAACGGCCGTTTTGACATCTTCTTTTGAATTTGGCAAGTCAATTCCGAAAGTTATTGTCGGGTTCATGAGTTTGTTTTCAAGATGTAAGATGCAGTCAACAATGACGTTGCCGCCGACCATTGTCGTGTCGATGCCACCGCCTACGGTCTTTAGCGAAGCCTTTGTCCTGTAAGTACTTACAATGTCAATGTCGGCATCTGTGGGATTTCCGTTGAAATTTATTGTGCCGCCTTTGCGAATGTTAAACACACGGCTTGCAACCTGAAGGTTGAATGCAAAAGAACCGCTGTTTATCAAGTAGTTACCTTTCAAAGTTAAATTTCCCGACTTCATTCCGAGATTCACGTTGCCGTCGCCTGTCGCATTGATGTTTCCCATGTTTGAAGGCAGGATGATGTTCAGCTTCGCATCCGAATTGACGTTTGCGTCAAGATTCAAGGTCAGGTTGCTTGCCTTTGCTCTTTCTGGGACATAATCGTCAAATGTTGTGTCAACATCGACTTTTTTCTGTACGAAAACGATGAAATTGTCGTCAACGGTGCTTTGTCCCGAAAGCGGGATGCTTATCTCGGTTCCTTTTTGCGTGGCGACATCGATGTCAATGAAGATGTCGTCGAACGGGCCTTTGATGGCCACGTTGCCGTCGGCGATGGCGGAGCCGTAGAAACCGCTCGCCTTGTCAGCGGGGATATTCATCGCAGCGAAATTGTCACATTCAAGATTTATGTCCAAGTTAAAGTCTTTCAGATAGTTGTGAGTGATATTTCCCGTCACCGTCGCACTATTTCCAAGAGTGTCAAGAAGTTTCAGACTTTCAAAATTGATGAGATTTTCCGACATACGGACGGTGTCATTAATCTTATAATATGTATTCAAGAAGTTAATTTTGCACCCGGCGTTGTCCAACGCAAGATAGCCGTCAAGGACTGGTTGGGACAACGAGCCGGAAATATCGACGGAGCCATTCAAAACCCCGTCCAATCTCCCAATCACCGACTTGACAAACGGTTCTATGGAAATCAATCTGAAGTCATTGACATTCAGGTTGAGTTTCAGATTGTCATCGTCTCGAAGTGCATAATAATTGCCAAGCAATTCAAAAGTCTTGTTTTTCTCGCCGCCTTCCCGTTCGCTGATTATCTTGGCGTTAACGACAATCGACTCGTCTGGGTTATTCCAATATGAATCTAACGAAACATTGCCCACATATCTGCTGTTAATCAATAAATTATCTAACAGAAGCCCTGACGTGAACGATGGGTGATCATTAATTCCGGAAAGGCTCACATCTCCATTGATAACGCCGTCAAGTTCAATATTTTTGACAATCAGCAGAATGTTCAAATCCGAAAGATCCAATTGATGGAACGAAACGTTTATTGTATCTGCGGCCTTGTTCGGATAATCGCCATTTATCTTTATCGATTGCTGTTTCGTGTGAAGGCAGAAATTGTTGATTATCGTCTTATCTTCCTGAAAATCAATGTAACAGTTGTCGTCCATAGTCAACAGCGTATCAGCGATTATCAAGCCATCTGACGATATCGACAGCAAGCCGCCTTTGATGTCGTCAGGAACGAAAATAGCCGAAAAATCGCCGACATTCTGATCCGTCGTCTTATGATTGTCCCAATTGAGATTGAAGAACACAGAATCGTTTTGCGCAGTGGTGCTGAAAATGATATTTTCCAAATTAATCTTGCGAGACCCTTCGTCCGTTGAGTCTTTTAGGATCAAATCACGAACGGTAAATTCAGATATAATCTTCTCATTATCAATACTATTTCTCAATCCAATATCTTTGACCAAGACATTGCCGATTTTCATTTCCGGGCATTCAAAATCCTGTCCGTGGATTGTTCCTTCGGTGGTGAACGTAGCCGTCAGCGAAGTCCCCGGTGCGATACGGAGTTTCGGCAAGAACAGCTTTGTCAGCATGTCGGTCCGCTTCAAATCAAGTTTCATCGCAAACTCCTGTTTGTCAACTTTATACAAGCCGCCGCCTTCTTTCAACGCCGGCAACTGCACATGAGCGAGAACCGTGTTTTTCATCGCATCGACGAAAGTGTTGAAATGCACAATGCCATCAGCTTGGAAATCAAAGAAATCGCAGTTTATCGTGGACGTTTTTATCCCATTGAAATCCGAAAGCGAAGCATTGAGATGATTCATCCTATAGTAATCTTTCCCGTCGAAATATGACGTACTGTCAATATTGACGTCGGCGACGAGCTCGTCAAGGCTGAAACCGCTGAAACTAACGTCAAGGTTCGTTGACAGAAGCATAACCGAATCAGATTCAATGAGATGCAAGCCAGAAAGATTGGCATTTCTTATTTTTGCTACGGCATCAAACACCGGCTTGCCGCCTTTGAGATTCGCCCAGGCTTCAAGCCGCAAGTCAATATCAGGGTCCGAAATTCTCGTGTTGACCTTGGCCGTTTCATCTTTCATAGAAAGATTAAAATTGAAATTTCCAAAGACATTCTCTTTGATTTCCAGCGACTTCACTCTGGCAAGGCCTTTCAAATCAACGTCTTTGGCATCAGTGCCATTGCCGTTGAAATGCATAGCCATCGTTATCTTGGCCGGGTCTTTCGTCCCGATGATTTCAGTCATGTCAAAGTCGTATGTGACAATATTCGCGTCATATTCCGGCAATCCGGCGTTTTCATAGAGATTCAATTCGGCGTTGACCCTGCCGATTTCTGTTTTGATGTTAGAACTGAAGTCGAAATCAACCGGCGTGCCTTTGAAATCGACAGACAACGCAACATTTCCGATTGACTTGATTGCTTCAGGGATAGGTATCGTCACTGACGACGACGGAATGTAAAAATTCACGAGGTCATCGTATGAGGTCACAAGATTAGGGAAGTCAACGTCCCAATATGATATGTTAAAATCATTCTTTGAGACATCTTTTATTGAAATATACCCTTTGATATTTGAGCATTCGCCGAAACTCAAATCCAAGTTTTCAACTGTGAAATCATTTACAATCCCCTTGAAATCAGCGTTCAGCACGACATTGTCAGGCATCTTTCTCATAACATCAGACCAGAAACGTATGTCACTGAGATTCAGGTGAGTATCGCGGATATTACTTATCAGCACAACCGAATCGACGAAATAGTCGAAGTCATCGGCATCATTGTATTTGAATTCGAGATCGAGGTCAAGATGCGAATCGTTGAGGTCAATCAGCAGGTCATCGAGAATAATATCCGCAGGACAGAACATCAGATTGGTACTGAACGAGTTGATCACGAGTCCGCACCTTTCTTTGGCGGAAAGACTTCTGATATTTCCGGTTATCGTATCGTTTCCGAAGCTAAAGTCATCGACCGTTATGTTGATGTTTTCGACATCCAAGTGCTTGTAATCCATCCGTTTGCGAGCAGGATCATCTCTGTTTTGGTTCCAAAGGATAAAATGTGCATTTTCTATTTTTATGTCGTCCACCGCAAGTCTGAAATCGGACTTTACATCAGATTCGTCTTTTTTTTCACTCTTCGGAATCCGCGAAATCATCTCGGAAAGATTCGACTGTTCATCGCCTTCGTAGGTGACAAGTCGGCCGAGAGCGTCTTTCAGATACACCTCCTTAAGCCTGAAAGCATTTTTATCACCAAAGGCGAGCTTTGTCCGGAACTCACCTATTTCAAACATCGGATATTTATCTAAATCTTTGATTTGCACCCCGTCAACATGAATTTCGAAATTAGGAGTAACATAGAAAGTCTTGATTTTGACTTCGGTGTTAAGCTTTTGTGAAACAACACCTGCGGCTGAACGGACAATCATGCTTTGTACTGTAACGTCACGGATTGCGGCGTAGAGGCTCGCAATCAGCGCAATGAACACCGTCAAGATAATTAATATGACGTGAATTGCTTTCGTTAGTTTATTTTTTGTACTTTTGCGCATTCTTTTTTTATTATGAACGAATATATTTTAGCCATCGAATCATCGTGCGACGACACTTCTGCGGCAGTCCTCAGAGGTACGACAGTTTTGTCGAATGTCATTGCTAATCAAGAGGTTCACCGCCAATACGGAGGTGTCATCCCCGAACTTGCATCACGTGCCCACCAGCAGAATATCATACCTGTTGTTGACGCTGCGATAAAACAAGCAAAAATACAAAAAAATCAAATAAGTGCGATAGCTTTTACACGCGGACCGGGACTTTTAGGTTCATTGCTTGTAGGAACTTCATTTTCAAAGGCTTATGCTCTCGCCATGAACATTCCCTTGATTGAAGTTAATCACACAAACGGTCACGTTCTGGCGCTTTTCGCCCAAGACCCGGAAGCTCCGTCGCCAGTCCCGCAGTTCCCGTTCCTGTGCCTGACGGTCTCGGGCGGCCACACGCAGATTATGAAAGTCAACGATTACTTTGACCTTGAAATACTCGGAAAGACAATTGACGACGCCGCCGGCGAGGCTTTCGACAAGACCGCCAAAATCATGGGGCTCGGCTACCCCGGCGGCCCGATAATCAACCGCCTGGCAAAAGAAGGCAACCCCGACGCGTTTCAGTTCAGCAAACCGCATATCCCCGGCTACAACTACAGCTTCAGCGGATTGAAAACCAGCTTTTTATATTTCCTGCGCGACAAACTCAAAGAAAACGAGAATTTCATAGAAGAAAACAAAGCCGACCTCTGTGCCTCCATACAGAAAGACATCATCGACACTTTGATGAAAAAGCTGATCAAAGCGGCGAAAGACACTGGTATCAGACAAGTTGCGATTGCCGGAGGCGTCTCAGCCAACACCGGTCTGCAGGACGCGATGATAGCTGCGGGAAAGAAATATCACTGGGACGTTTTCATCCCGAAATTCAAGTTCAGCACCGACAACGCAGCGATGATTGGCGTCGCCGGCTACCTGAAATACCAACGCGGCGAGTTCGCAACGCAAGACCTGACACCATACGCAAGAACGGTTTACAGGTAGTTAGGTGGTTAGGTAATTAGGTAGTTAGGTGGATAATTAAAAAGTTTGCGAGTCAAAAAAAACTTGTGCAACTTGTGTAATAAACTCGTGCAACTTGTGTTTCAAAAAAAAACTTGTGTTTCAAAAAAACTTGTGCAAAATGAATTGGAAATCATTACTTTCAGCGAATCGTGACGCGCGGGCGCAGAGTGTCGCCGACATCCGCAACGAGTTTCAGCGCGACTACGACAGGATAATATTCTCGAATATCTTCCGACGTCTTCAGAACAAGACGCAGGTCTTCCCTCTTCCGGGAAGCCAGATGGTGCATAACCGACTGACGCACAGCCTTGAAGTGGCCAGCGTCGGGCGTTCAATAGCGCGTAAGGTTTCCAAGCAACTCGCTGAGAGATTCGGCAATGAAATCCTTGATGACATCTACGACATCGACACGATAGTCACAACCGCCTGTCTCGCCCACGACCTCGGCAACCCGCCGTTCGGACACTCCGGCGAGGAGACGATAAGCAGCTATTTCAAACACGGTGAAGGCAAGTCGCTCGAAGGCTTGATCCCTGAATATCAATGGACTGACCTCATCTCCTTCGAGGGAAACGCCAACGCTTTCCGCCAGCTGACACATCAGTTCAGAGGCCGTCGTGAAGGCGGACTGTCGCTCACATACGCCTCGCTCGCGACACTGATAAAATATCCGTATCCGTCGTTCGACAAAGGCAACCGCAAGAAATACAACGTTTTCAACTCCGAAATTGAGACGTTTGAAAAGGTGATGAACGGCTGCGGCATCCCGCGTCTTGACGAGAAAATGCCAGTCTATGCCCGCCATCCGCTTTCGTATATGATGGAAGCCGCCGATGACATCTGTTATCTCATCTTAGACATGGAAGACGCCCACAAACGCGGCATAATCCAAACAAAATCAATAGAAGAACACTTCATCGCCTTCATGAACGAAGATGCCGACAGATGGTTCTTCGAGAGGAAGGAACAGATTTACAAGACCGTCACCGATGCCAACGAGCGCATGGCGTTTTTGCGGGCCACTGTCATCAACAAATTGGTCGATTGCGTGTCGAAGGTGTTTATCGAGAACTACGACGACATCATGGAAGGCACGTTCAAGAAGAGCCTGATCTCGCATCTTCCAGAGTACGAAAACAACGCCTTGGAGAGTTGCAGAAACTTCTCAATCTCAAATATTTACAAGCATCCATCTGTAGTAAAAATTGAAGTTACCGGTTTCAACATCATCGGCAATCTGATGAACGAATTTGTCCATGCGATGCTTCATCAGGAGAGCGCATACAGCAAGAAACTGCTCTCGTTGATACCTGAGCAGTTCATGACGGACAGGACCGACTTGTACTCGAAGATTCAGGTTGTGCTCGATTACATCTCCAACATGACGGATTTGTATGCGGTGCAGCTGTACAAGGATTTGAGAGGGATAGAGTGAATATTGCATTGACATACAGAAATTTTATCCGATAATCATCTGTTTTTTACAAAATAATTGTAATTTTGCAAAATCATAAAACAGATTGATTAATAACATATAATATGGCTGATATTGTTGTATTTCATGGATCCGAAGAAGTTGTTTCGCCGGTTTTCGGGAAAGGTAAGACTTATAATGATTATGGTCTTGGGTTTTACTGTACTGAAAATCTCGAACTTGCAAAAGAATGGGCATGTTCACATGGCACAGACGGTTTCGCCAACCAATATTCGCTGAAAATGAACGACTTAAGTGTGTTGAATTTGAACAGTGAAAAATATAACATATTGAATTGGCTGGCCATATTGCTCGAAAACAGGAAGTTCGCCATTTCTCAAGGTCTTCCGTTCAGAGCCAAAGAGTATATCATTGAAAATTTCTTGCCTGAATACAAATCTTACGACATTATTAGAGGATACAGGGCGGACGATTCATATTTTGCCTATGCAACTGCCTTTGTGAATGGAACGCTGTCGGTAGAAGAACTGAAAAAAGCCATGATGCTTGGTGAATTGGGTGAACAGATTGTTTTGAAAAGTGAACGGGCATTCTCAAATATAAAACTCGTCGATTCGATTAGCGCTAACAAGGTAACGTATTTTCATAAATACATTAATCGAGACAAGCAGGCAAGAGAAAAATACCAAGCAATGACGAACAAGATGCCAAGTGAGAATGGGTTGTATGTAATTGACATAATAAGAGAGAAAATAAAAAATGATGACAGTCGCTTATAATGAAACATATTTGCCGTCGGCGATGCACAATCTGGCTACAATGATGGATTGCGGCGTGAATAAGTATGGCCTTACGGCTTATCAGTTTTTCAGTCTTTTCCTGAAAAGCGGCATCGCCAAACAGTTCGCCAAAGGCAACCCGCGCTATGTCGTTGGCATTTCAGGAGTTGAACTTGCCGATGCAGTAATTGAGCGGACCAACGGCACGTTACTTGCGAGCAACGATGGATCTTATTCAGAAACTCCCGAATTTTGGGCCGGATGGGTTTTGGCATACTACCAATGGAAGACCGGAAAATCGTTCTACAGCATACAGCACAATGGTTTGGGAATAACCAAAATCGTTGCCATGTACCACCCGCTTCATGAAGCCGATCTGGAAAAATTTGTCAGTGTGGCAGATGAAATATTGCAATAATATAAACCGGTTTTAAATTTTCATTCTCTGTCCTGAGCGACTTGCTCATTCTGACGTTGCGGTGGTTGCCTTCATTGTGAACACATGTCAATAACAATTTCTTTGTATAATTGTCTTGATTTACATTTCCTGCCGGTAATACACCTTATAGAACTTGCCCTTTTCGTCCTCGCCCTGCTCCACGTTCTCGCGGTTGCCGTCGATGATGATTTGGATTTTCTGGTCCAAACGGATGACGCGCTTGTAACTGCGTTGCTGTTTCTTGCGTGCCGATTCGGAAATGGTAAACTGGTCATCAATGGCGATTTGGCTTTCCTCTTCGTATTCGCGTTTGTACTGATGGAATTTTTCAATCACCTCAGGCTGTTCTATGACTTCGTTGGCAAACTCCTCAATATCGAAAGTGTCCTTTTCCTTGAAAAACTTTAATGACTTGTTGAGCAGGTCGATTTGGTCTGCCTTCGACACCTCAAATTCGGTGGGCAGCTCCTTAGTGACAAAATCCTTTGCAAAAGCCATGAAATTCTGCGTGTTGGCGTATTCGTCTTTCCGCTGGCGCACATGCAGGAAATCATCCACCCAATATTGCGCTTCAATACCTTTGTTGGTGTTATCGACCACCGCCACGACATAGCCGTTTTCCTTTTCCTTGTTGAAAATCAGGCAGCCTTTATCCAATTTCTTGATATTGATGCCTTTTTCGCTTTCCAAATTGAAACTATTGTTTTCGTGCAGCACCTTGAGGAAAGTATCCTTGTTTTCCGACTTAAACAAACCGACCGCATCCACCGTATCGCCATCCAAAATGCAATCTTTGAAATAGACGGTATAGAACTCGCCGCCTTTGATTTTCGGATGCGTGCTTTGTTCATAAAGATGCTTTGCCAGGTTCACCGACTGCTCATACAGCGCGTCGGGATTGTCGAAAATACGGGAAACGTAGGTATAGACTTCGTTGAGATCAAGTTCGCTTTCGTGAAAGAACTCGTAGTACTCGTCGGAAGTGAAGGAATTTAAAAAGAATGTGGATAATAGTTCCTTTAAATCTTCATCAAGAGATAATAATTGCGATGAAAAATGCATCCCTTCTTCAAGAGATTTGTTGCCTACGAGATGCAGGATGATGTTCGATATTTTTGATTTCATTTATTCTTTTTTTGTTAATATAAAATACAAAGACAGTATATTATTTATCAATAATAACATACAATAAATCATAAGAAAAATATTAATGGAATATATCATCAGACCCGTATTTGATACAACATCTACAAAATGTGGGTACACGAAATTTGAAATCAATAAAAGCCCTTGCAAAATAATCACATGGACAAGTTCCATTGACACTGATTCGAACAAACTTATCTTTTTTTTATACAGTTTAATTTCATTTCCATTTTTATCTTTGAGCAACTCTTTCTTTGCTGCTTTCATTTTATCATTTTCTACAGACAAAAGGATTGCTAATGTGGAAATAGAAAAACCTAATAATATCCCTAACACATTAAGTATATTACTATGAAATATTTCTGCTTTTACTGAATAAATATTCCGCTTTGTATTAAAATAAACACAGAAACCTATTCCAATTGACAATATTAGTATTAAAAATGGAGCAATTTTTCTTTTTTTTAGGATAATATTGTAGTACTCAAAAATCACCAGTAAAAATTCCATATTAATTAAAATGATATTGCAATGTTTTTCATATCCCTTAATAGTTCTGTTGAGTTCAAATCCCCTGTATCTGGATTTTTATTTACAGTGATAAAATCTGTCTGGCACATTACTAACGTATCCAAAAGCACCTCATTATTGTTTTGATCTCGACCTTTTATTCTGAGTTTGGAGATTGGAGAATTAGATTGGTGCATTTTGTTCCAAATATCTATTCCAAATTCAGTAATGCTTTCTTTTTTCGACGCACGTGCAGTTAATACTAAATCTTTTTGCAAAGATAAGGTTCGATTTGAAAAATTAAGCGCATCACTACCTAACAATTGTTTGTCAAAATGAACTTCTACTAAAACGGACCTTGAAAGTTGTTCCAATTCTGTTATAAAATCATTACGCGGTATTTCATAGTGGAGAATTGAATACCTCACCTCTTGTCTATTGCTTTGCAAATACTTTTTGGCAGAATCAGTTAAATAGTTTTTAAAATTATTGATATTGATACCTGAATAATTCGATTCAAAAAAAAGATAAACCTCATTATCCGTATGAGAAACTTTCAACACAAAATGTGTTTTTTCAATATCCCCTTCATCCCTTGTTTTAGGATTTGTACGTTCTGATCCTGTATTCTTATCAATCAAATCAGGTCGATATTCACTTCTTGCACTTTTGAAATACCCTGATAGTAAATAATTATTATCATCAATATCGTGCCTTGACATTGATTCTATAAAACAAAATTTGTCTCCTTTCAAATCATAAAAACGCTCTATTCTAGGTTGATTGATTCTATAATTCAAAACATTTTCAACTTCCCAATAAGGAGTTTCATCTTCTCCATTGTTTTGATCTTCCCACATTTTTTTTGCTATCGTGTGGAACGAAATTTTAACTTTCTTTGTGTTTTCCATAGTTATTTTGTATTACTATTTGTTTAATTCAATGTTTACCTCAGCCACTTCTCCAATACCATCTTCTTCCTCTCAGCGCAGCTATCCATTACAGCCTTTGCTTCGGCAATGGCGGCTTCGTAGGTTTCTATCTGCTTTACTATTTTTTGTTGGTCTTCAATTGATGGAACAGGAATTTTATATTCAAGGATGCTGTTTTTATCACCTCTTGGCATTTTCATTCCTTTTGCGCCCAACATCATGTGTTCAAAGAAAGAATCTTGCGCAAGTGCATAATACACAAAGTGTGCATCATATTTTTCTTTGTCTTTTACCCTAAAAACCAGTACATCAGGTGAACAACCGCCCGTTCTGTTGGCAAACCAAATCTTTTTCAGATAAGGACGGATATTCGACACCAAAATGTCGTTTTCCAGGTATTCGATAACACTATCAACATTGGGTTCTCCTTTATAAGCCCGAACACCTTCGCAATTCTGCAACATATTGTCTGTACTGATGTATTCATTTGTTTCAACGTCGGAAAATGAGATACGCCTTGTTGAATATGGTGCAATTTGTTTCAATGTCTCTTTGTCTCCTTTCGCATTTTTCACCAACATTCCAATCTCATTTTTGCCTTCCTCTATCTGTTTTTGTGCGTTGGCGTATTCTTCATCTATCTTTTCACATTCGGAAACGATTTGCTGCTGAATATCAATTGGAGGTAGTGGAATTTGCAATTGTGCTAAATTTGCAGCGGAAATTGAAGGTGGGTTTGATAAGGATGCGATATCACGTAATACTACATTGGAAACAAAATAATAATACAAAAATAATTGTTCAACATTAGCATTCTTCTTTTTCCATATTGCCATTGTATTATTATCAATTGCAGCTGGTCTACCTAAAATCCGTTTCTTATTTGTATGAACAGCCATTCCTACTTTGGGAAAAACAATAGTATTCTCATCAAAAATAGTGGCTCTGATTTCGTTTCTTAATATTGCTTCTTCTACATAATTGTTTGAAATTGTCATGGCAAATTCATTTCCAGTTGTATTCATATCACCAACTTTAAAGAAAGGTATATCTGCTTGATTTGTATTTCCTTGATATTTTTCTTTAAAAGTATCTCCTCCTTTTATTTCAACATATTCCCCTAACTTCACCAATGGATATTTGCTTTTTGTCTCAATCTTATTTTCAACCGCCAATTTCATCTGCAAATCAAATGAAGGGCGTGTGAAACTGAGCAGGTCGGCCGTATGGGCATAGTTGACATATTTGCCCAATTCATCATTTGTGCATTGCTCACCAGCGAAAGCCTTACGGACAAGCCAAGCCAACTTGCTTTCATCGTTCCGTTTGCTTGGGCTGCTCAAAAGTCCTTCCGTTTCCTTTATGCCTTCATCACCACGACGGTGGCTGAAATCGTAGCCAAGGAATTCCTTCTGCTCATTGATTTCGGTCGGTGCGGTTATCAATAAAGTCTGCTCCTTATAGGTGAGGGCAAAATACAGAAGTTTCTGATATTCAATTTCTCTAACAAACGAATAAAAACCATTATTCAAATCTGCCTTTTGCGTTTCCGAAGATTTTTCGTTTTTCTTTAATGCAACTCCTGCACACTCTTTCTTCTCGGTTTCGGCAATTTTTCCCAACGCTTTCTTCACATCAGTAATTTCAAGAAATGCTTTTTCGTATTCCTTGAAATAAGCGGCAAAAGTGTTTTCAAACAAAGCCTCTTCCTTACGGATAAAACGCTCGTAATCTGTTTGTTCAACATTAATGATCCGCAGATAATTTTCAAAAATATCCTTGTCGTCCCAATCGGTCAGCTCTTCATTGCTTAGAATGGCCGAAACACTGTCTTTGAGCAGTTGAGCTTTCTGGGGCGGAAAGTCAAAATGTTCCAAGAACAAGATTATAGTTGAGGTATTTGTCTCTCCAAAAGTCTTTCCTGCAAACGAAGCAATGGCTCGGACATAAAAATTCTGCAAGATGATTCCCCTCGTCATAATGCTGGCATTATCAGTGCCATTCAAAATGGACGACGGCATGACGATTCCTGCGATGCCTTTAGGTTTCAGCAGGTGATACATTCGCTCGATAAAGACATTTTGAATGTCCTTGCAGGTAAACGACATCAGTTTTATGGTCTCGTATGCGTTTTGCACCTTGCGGCTTTCGTGCGTCTTGAAAGCATCTACACTATAAGGCGGATTGGCCACTAAAATATCAAATGAATGTAAGCCGCCTTGGTAGAAATTCTCGTCGTGTTCCAATCCGTCGGCAGCCATAATGTTTGCATCGTTGGCACCATTCAGCAGCATGGCCACCTTACTCACACGCGCCAGACGGTTGTCCTTATCAACGCCAAAGAAAGATTTCGAAATGTCTTTGTCGGTTATTACAGGCTTTTCCTTGCCGTCGTTGTAAAAGTTTGATATGGCGGAAATGCCTTCGGTAAGGAAATGCCCGGAGCCACAGGCGAAATCAACGACGCGGGGAACCGTGAGTTTGTTTGCATTCAAAAACCTTTCAATCGGAAGCGAGTTCCAAACGAAACGTGTAATGGGAATCGGTGTGAAAAACTGTCCTGCCTCCTGCTTGAAACCCTGGTTCAAAAGATTTTCAAACAAATCGCCCAACACCTGATCATTGCCTGTGTTGGCCATTCTGTAATTCTGGAACAATTCCACAACTTCAACCAGCACTTTGCCATTCTGCAAAAACAATTTTTCGTTGTAAACCTCGCGGAAAGCAAAGACTTGACAAGACAACATTTTGGTTTTCTGGAATTTATCCACCAACTCCTTTTCAAGTTCATTGCGCCGTTTGCCTGTGAACTGGTCAAGCGTTTTTCGGATATAATCGTTTTCTAAATAAAAGACATCTTCCTTCAGAAAATCTTTCATGCCAATTTGGAACAAGCCCAACAGCCTTTCATACAACTTATAATAATTGTCGCTTCCGTCAACATATTGGAAATACATAATATCGTCGGGGTTATTGTGCATTTCCTCGTCAACAAACTTGCAGATAAACAAGGAAAGCAACTTGTTGAAAGCGTTCTCCTTGTCGCTTATGCTATTATGACGGAGAATTTCACGGAAAGCATCGGTAATGCCGTCTTCTTTTCTAAATGGTTTCAGTTTGCCGGATTTAATAGGCAAGTTACCGATTTTATAGGCAGTGGCATCATTGCCGAAAATAATATTATTGTCATAGACTTTCTTGGAATAGGTCTCATCCCAAACGATAAAAGCATCTTGAGCCGTTGAAGCGTTCTTGAAAATCAACACGGAACTGTCTTCCCTTGCCAAGGCTTCCACATTCTCATCGTCATAGCTGCGGACAACTTCTTCCTGAAAGGTTATTTCATCCTTATCATCGTCATAATCCGAAGCATAAAGTTGAAGCCATTTTGCAGAACGAGCCTGTGCCCAATACGAAAACAGCTGCTTGCCATCGGGGTCTTCAAACATTTCTTTTCGCGCGTCCCTATAATCGCTGCCTGCACGTTTACATTCAATTATCAGATAGACCTGTTGCGGATTGCCTTTATCGTCTTTGTCATAAACCGTTATGTCAGCACGCCCGCTCTTGCCTGTGTGACCGAGCGTCCAACTCTTTTCAAGAAAGATTGTTTGCGGTTCATAGCCTTTTTCCAACAGACGGCAGACACATTCAAGCACCACAAAATTTTCAGGCTGACTGAAATTCGTAGTCGTATTTGCTCCTATGTCTAAATTTGAAGGATAGACGATTTTCTCTTCCGAGAAATTCACCTGAATATCGCAACCATGATTGGAAAAATGTTTCAAGAACAAAGCCCCCGATTTAACAAAACCGAGTTTATCAAGAACCTTATGAAGATTATCCTTTGTAATCATACTATCTTTACCTGTTGCCGGCATAAAACCTGCTTGAAATTTTTGATTATTTTCGTTTAAAAAGTTGCGTATATCATTGATTACAAGTACTTTTTTCAGTGCATAAAACCAAACAGCCACCATTCTTCAACATGCGCAACCTGGCTGCAAATTTCGCAAAAATTCCTGACATCTGTAAGAGATTCTCGAAAAAATTGTCAACAGGCATGGGAAACGCCCAACCTATCGGAAAAGTCAAACAAGCACTGGATTAATTCCGCCAACGGGTTGCAAAAATATTTTCCAAAAAACATTTTACATCTTAAATTTATTTGTATTTTTGCACCCGAGTTCATTTCTCATTTGAGAGAAGGAAATCGAAGAACGCAAGCCTTGATGCTCTGCGTTTTTTGCTTTATTATGATGTTATGATTCTGCGGTCGTATTTTTTCATCATCTTATCCCTCGCTCTATCTTTCCCCTCCAAATAGTAAGCTGTCAGCAAATAATATTCATCCTTTCTCCTCATTGGTTCTAACACAATAACATATTGTTCGTCTATGTCATATATGTAGGTTCTGGCTCCATCTTTCTCTTGTACTGAAAACACAAGCATATTATCCTTTTTGCTTTCATCTACGTGATATTTGATCCAATGCAAACGAATTGAACGATACATGTCAAACTCACGTTTGTTTGTGGACTTGTCGGTAATCACGGTGGTCAGATGTCTGAAGAGACGTTCCATTGTGTCTTCTCCATCAGCTGGTGTCGGATTTATTCTCTTCGCACGAAAACAAAAATTCTGATTATTTGCGATGTCCCTGTCAAAAATGCGTTTCAGTGATTGCAATCTTTGATCTGGCGAATATGCCAAAATATCAAGCAATTGATTATATTCTTTCAGCAGATTGTGTGGCATATTACTTCAATTCAATAAAAAACAAATTCAATTTATCCGAGTAGTTGGTTTGTTCCAGATTCGTTGTCTTTGCGTGTTTTCTTATTCTGTCCAATATCTGAACCTTGGCATTATTCTTCTTTTCTTCACAATTCAAATTGTAAGAGATGGCTCCCATGATAAAATCAGAGAGTTGCATCAGCAAGCTTTCTTCTGAACGGATGTTTTGTATGTTTCTGAACACACCATACTTGATGTTTAAAATCTCTTTCAGTTTCCTGACCTTTATTGCGCTTAATGTATCTTTAATATCCAAATAAACATTGTAATGTGATAACGTGTCAATATTGTAATTCAATAATTGATAATACATTTTGTAATAAAAATCGTCGTATGAAAAGCAAAAGTCGTCACACCGTATTTTTGATTTGTTAATACCAATGGCGCGGAATCGCAAATCCGTATCGAAAAAATAATCAACCAAATCAAGATAAAATCTGATTTTGGACATCGAAACCTTTGACCATTTTATTTCAGCATAAAAGTTGTGTTCTTGTTTTAACTCACTAATGCGTTTTGTATGTCGTTTCACCTGCGGATAGGCGCAACTAATAGAACCCAAAAACATAAATTGTTTGTGGTCGTGTTCAATATGGCAACTCTCGTCGCAATATATGTTGAATGTCTTACTTTCCATTAACTAAATTTTGTATATGGTTTATAAATGCTGTGAATATGATTCACCCCTTCTCTCATTATTGTTGTCTTTTGCAACAGCAAAAAATAAAAACGATTTACCCGTTTCTTCAACATGCGCAACCCGGCTGCAAATTTCGCAAAAATTCCTGACATTTGTAAGAAATTCTCGAAAAAATATTGTCAACAGGAAAGGGATATAAGTTGTTGACATGAAAATCGCTGATGATTGCCTGCATGAAACTCAATGACGTCTTTGACTTGAAAACTTGTGAAAGTCAAAATTTTTCTTAACATTTTGCACGATATATCGTTTTTATTTCTATTTTTGCAGTCAAATTAACAATTACAATATTTAGTTGATGAAAACCGTCAGCTGACACGACTGAACAGACATTGATGTCGGCAAAAGCCGTCAGGCGACGAAACAAACAGACATTAATGCCGAAAAATTTGTCAAATGGTGCGCAGGAAGAGACATTGATGTCAGCCAAGGTTGTCAGGCGACAGAACAAACAGACATTAATGCCGGAAAATTTGTCAAACTGTGCGCAGGAGGAGACATTAATGTCGGTCAAAGTTATTCGGCGACGAAAAAAACAGACATTAATGCCGGAAAATTTGTCAAACGGTGCGCAGGAAGAGACATTGATGTCAATATCATAAACAGACGATGAAAAACCATAAAATAAACATATCATGAAACAGCTTGTAAGAATAATCCAGAATTTCAAGATTGTAGGTGCGACACGCACAATCATCACAATTGTAAACAGTTATGACAACAAAGAACAGGTGAAGGCTTTGACCGAAAGGCTCAATGTCTTGTGCGACCAGTTTGTGGACATCGACAAGGAGTTCATTGACGGAAGCAATATGCGTGCGGCGGATAAGAACGTCGATGCGATGTTCCGCACGGTGAAGATGCTTGTTGACGCATATTCACGATGGCCGGAGGCTGATGTCCAGTCTGCCGCAAAACATCTGTATGGCATGGTTTCGGAATACGACCATTTCAGCAGGAAGAGCTATGACGAGAAGCCTGTGGCGGTGGAATCGTTGGTGACGGACCTCAGCAAAGACGGGGTGAAGGACATGGTGACGCTGATACCCGGACTGTCGGCAGCCGTGGCGAAGCTGAAGGAGTACGGGGAGACTATGGCGGCTAACCGTTACGAGTACAGCAGCCTCGTCTCCGCCAAAATGTCGCAGGCCAAGTCGCGCGACATCGTCCGGCAGATCGCCGGCATCCTCAACGACGAGCTTTTGGTGCTGCTCAACGCCGCAGCCATCGAGGACCCCACCAACTTCAAGAAACAGTTCGACGACGTGGAGAACACCATCGAGCAGTACAACGCCGCATTCAGAAGCCGGTGGAACAAGAAAGGCACGGAACCAGAATGCTGACCTTTCAAGCTTCGCAGGCAGCTGTATTTATCGGACGACGTCACTTAGTGAAATACAAGGAGAGTTTTTTTGCGGCTTTGCCGAAAAAAACTCTCACTATATAGCTTTAAGTTGAAACGCCTTCTCAAAAGGTATTATCCCGTGTTTTTCAAAACAGTCTTTCCATGCGTTTTCCTCGTGGCTCAACCTTGTCATCTCACGTGCCGTACACGATTTGAAACGCTCACACACCATCCGCATGACTGCAAGTTCCTTTTCCGAAAAAACACCTCGGTCGCATTTTGATGTTGTGCCAAGCACACAACCTTCAAAGTCACCGGCGACCTTCGGCTCATGGTTTATCTCGTCAAACTCACTATACACCTTCTCCCATTTTTCAGGCGCGGGACCATAGTCAATCGCCCTGTACGACAATCCTGTAAGTGACGAACCTGTTTCCCTATATTTCACAAAATCAATATAAAACAACATTTTGTTCATCTTTGTGTAAAAGATTTCACCTACATGTCCGATAATAAAAAGCATCACATTTTTCAGACGCTCCAGCGACAACTGGCCGAAACCATTATCGATGTTTCTGCCGGAAACGAACAGGCGTTGCGTCTCGTACTGTTTAATGCGGAGCGTCTCAGCACTACTGATTGCGCATTCTACCTTGCCCAATATTTTCGAATATTCTTTTTCTGTCAGAAGATGCCTTGAACTTTCAAGCATATCCCTGAAAACCAAAGGGTTCATTATTGACCGAATCATCTTTCCGTTTGAAACGCTCGGAATCTCCTCCTGTTCGTATCTGCGCCATTGATTCGCGCCGAATCCGAGAATCAGCGACATCTTGGAAGAGCTGATTCCATATCGTTCGCGCACCTCAATAATCTCATCCGTGAAAGGGATGCCATATTTCTGACAATACATATTATGAACCTGGGCGTACCACACGCCGTCCGTCTCCGTGTCGGTGAACCGCTCACCCGTGTCTTCACAACGATAAAACGGAAACATCACATGAAAATTCTCCTTGCGGAACTCAACGTCACGCCATTCCCATTCGAGCGACATCCTGCCGCCTGTTATCGGACTAACCAGTTTTTCCTTGTCATTAAGCATAAATAACTCCCTTTCATTTTAATGGATGATTCATCGGATATTCCGCCTTGTGAAAAGAAATGCAGATTGCCTTCAAATTTGGTTTGCCCATTGTAATTTTAATGTAAACCTCCTGCCCGTCAACATCCTTACCGAAAACCCACATTTCACCATAATTATTCAACAAATCCTGTATCGGACCTTCCGAATAATCTTCAACCTGAATGGATTTGACAATTTCCAGCCGTTCAAATCTCGAGATGTTCAGATCGAGCAAAGCCTGATAATTCTTCTCACGTCCGTCCAAAAAGAAAACGCCAAAAACTTCAAGCTTGACCTTGAATTGGTTCAAGAAAAGTTCAACTTCATTGCGTGTCGCCATATCAAAATTTTCAGACTGCAAAGATACACATTTTTTTAATAACAATACAATTTTTCAACCTTAAAGTTGAAAAAAATCATCTCCTCTCTCCTGTCAGCACCCCCGACACCATCCAGTGCGAGAAGCTGCCGCCCTCGTCGGCGCCCTGCGGAATGGCAACGGTTATCGTGTGATGACCCGGCTTTAAATGACTTAAGTCGAAATACGTCGGGTTCGTGGCCGTCCCCGGACACCATCCCGAACGCGAATAATCGGACGACGAGACGCCGTTCCAGAAATTGCCCGACACGGGATTCAGCTCGCGGTAGGTGCCGCAGTCGCAACGCCAAGGCGTGAAAGTGAACGTCATCACGCCGTCAACGATGATAGTGTTCTCTTTCGGGTTGAACTCATCGCCGCCGTCCCAGCCGCCGTGACCGGTCGTGATGTACCTGAGACGCAGATTCTCAACGTTTTCCGGAATGTCGAACTCAACTGTCAGGCTGTCGGTGTGGAACAGTCTTCCGTAATTCTGCCCGGCCATCTCCATGACGTTGCACGTGTTGAAAAGCGGGAGGCTCCAGCGGCGGTTTCCATCGGTGTCGCCGCTGTAATCCTGCGGGTATGCGACAATGTCCAACGAGACCTTATGTCCGCCATCGTCGTAATTGCCGATGAACGCGCCGATCAGCACGTCGCCTGAAAGCCGGTCGGAAAGCTCGCTGACCTCCATCTTGTAATACGCCTCTTCTTTCCATTCGAGACCGTCGATTTTGACGCGGTCGTTGAAATGACTCACGCCGAACGGAGTGAAAAACCTCATCAGCTCGACAACGGGCATATAGTCGTTTTCAAGACGTATTCCTTCATACTTTTTGCCGTTTCTATCATATTGATACGGAATGACTTCAATGCTGTCAATTAAAGCGTCACGCAAAGACAATTTTCTGTCCAACGGAATCACAAAAACAGAGCCGGTGCGGTCGTATGCGTCGCCGTTCGACTTCTGGTGAAGCTCCGCGAAAAGCTGGTAATGTTCAGGCAGCATCGGAAGTTTGACGCGTTTCAGAATTACCGTCCCCGACGCGAAATGAATCACCGAATCGAAAGGAATCTCGCCTTTGAACTTCTCGATATTCGCGAAGTGAATCTGGTCGTCATTGAAAATGCCGAAACGTTTTATCAGCTTCTCCTTATTGATATTGCCAAGTTCCTTTCCACTCTTTCTAATGCCTAAATCATTGGGAATCAAATCTCTTTTAATGCTTTTGTCTTTTTTCACCGACTTCAGTTCCAGAATCCTGTTTCCGTTTATCGCCTGCCTTACCATCACGCCTTTCAGGTAGCCGCGCGACGTTGTCGGAGTGGCGTCATAGCCGGGTTCTTCGGTCATCCATACCTCAATGGCATTTGAGTTTATCGAGGTTTTATATTTTATGCAATCGTAGCCTTTGATTTTTTCCGTCCCGATTTTCTCAAATGTCACATCATTGTTTTTCAATGAATTAACGGAGTAGAACGACTCGCCGTCCTGATAATTCATCTGAAAATAAACGGAGTCAGAATCGTAATCGACGTAGGTGTAATCCGTTGAGACTCCGTCGATTAATTTGCCTGAAAGATCCTGTACATCATAAATTTTCAATTGGTTTTTGTAGCGAATGACTTCACGGAAAGTAGTATCGCCGCTGTCAGAATCCAGCGCATACAATTGATAAACAAGATGTTGTTGTGAAAAAACCGAAAATGTCGCGAAAATCGCACCGATAAATAAAAAAACACGTTTCATTGCAATTAAATTTTTTGCAAATATAAAAAAATCGTAGATTTGCACTTTAATTTCAAACAAAAAAGCTTTAAGAATTGTCATGAAAATTATGTACCAAATATGTTGAATATGAAAAGATTTTTAATTCCTATCGCATTGCTTCTGTTTGTTTTGCAGGGCTGCGGATCGAAGCAGGACGCTCCTCTTCGTGAGACAATCAAATTGAATTCGGATGTGATGACGCCGGAAGTTCTTTGGACGATGGGTCGCATCGGCGAGTTTGCAGTTTCGCCTGACGGTTCACAAATCGTTTACAGCGTCACCGACTACACAATTGACGAAAACAAAGGATTTTCAAGACTTTACGTCATGAATGCAGACGGAAGCAACCTCAAATGCATCACAAGCGGCAATTTCAGCCAATACAGTCCGACGTGGACTTCCAAAGGGAAAATCGTTTACATGACCGCGGAAAGCGGCGACATGCAACTCTGGGAAATGGATTCCAACGGCAAGAACAACCGCCAAATCACTGTTGTCAAAGACGGCATCACAGGCTATCTTTTCAGCCCTGATGAGAAACAACTCGTTTACACGGCGGAAGTCAAGATTAAAGACCAGGTCGCCGACATCTATCAGGATCTCCCGCTTTCATCAGGAAGAATCAACAACGACCTGATGTACCGCCATTGGGACCAGTGGGTTGACACTTACAGCCATATCTTCGTCGCTGATTTCGGCAAAGGCATCATCTCGAAAGGCAAAGACATCATGGAAGGCGAAAAATGGGAATCACCGGTGAGACCTTTCGGCGGAATGGAACAGATTGCCTGGACAACCGACGGCGAAAACATCCTCTACTGCTGCCGCAAGAAAACAGGCAAAGACTACGCAACTTCAACAAACACAGATATTTACAAATACAATATCGCAACCGATAACACTTATAACATCACAGAAGGCATGATGGGTTACGACCTCAACATTTCTGTTTCTCCGAAAGGAAACAAAATCGCATGGGAAAGCATGGAACGCGACGGCTATGAAGCTGACAAGCAACGTCTTTTCGTCATGAACCTTACGACGGAAGAGAAAAAAGACTATTCAGTCGGCTTCGACCAGAACGTCACGTCCCTGACATGGGCTGAAGACGGAAACACAATCTATTTCATCAGCGACAGAAACGCCACCGACCAAATCTACTCGTTGCAGCTCAATACCGGAACCATCAGGAAAATCACTGAAGGCAAACACGATTTCGTCTCGTTAGCCGTCGCCGGCGACAAGCTCATAGGCGGAATGCAGTCGATGAGCCATCCGACGGAGCTTTTCTCGGTCAACGTAAATGACGGCGGCTTTGAACAAATCACTCATGTCAACGATAACATTTTCAATCAGTTGACTGTCGGTGAAGTTGAAGAGAGATGGATCAAGACCACCGATGACAAGATGATGCTCACATGGGTCATCTATCCGCCTCATTTCGACAAGAACAAGAAATACCCCACCCTGCTTTACTGCGAAGGCGGACCGCAAAGCACTGTGAGTCAGTTCTGGTCGTATCGCTGGAACTTCCAGATGATGGCCGCCAACGGTTACATCATCGTCGCGCCTAACAGACGCGGTCTTCCGGGCTTCGGTCAGGAATGGAACGAGGCCATCAGCGGTGACTACGGCGGACAGTGCATGAGCGACTATCTGACCGCCATCGATGTCATGGCAAACGAGCCGTTTGTAAACAAGGAAAAACTCGGTGCCGTGGGCGCGAGTTTCGGAGGCTTCTCGGTTTACTGGCTCGCCGGTCATCACGACGGACGTTTCAAGGCTTTGATTGCGCACGACGGCATGTTCAACCTTGACGCTCAATATCTTGAGACTGAAGAGATGTGGTTCGTGAACTGGGATCTCGGCGGCCCGTTCTGGGACAAGGAAAACCCTGTAGTTCAGTGGTCATACGCCAACTCCCCCCACCTCTTCGTTGACAAATGGACTGCGCCGATTCTCGTCATCCACGGCGGCCTCGACTACAGAATCTGCTTCACACAGGGAATGCAGGCCTACAACGCGGCTGTACTGCGCGGAATCCCTGCCGAGTTCCTTTATTTCCCTGATGAAAACCACTGGGTCCTTCAGCCACAGAACGGCATCTTATGGCAGAGACGCTTCGCCAACTGGCTTGACACGTATCTGAAATAAGACATAATTTCACACAAAATGCCGGCGCATGAGGAAATCAACTTCATGCGCCGGCATTCTTTTAACTCTACTCTCTTAACTTTTAACTCTTTTCACTCCTCTCACCGCCTCCGCCTCCAACGGATTTTCCGGCCAGTAATGCTTTGGATATCTGCGTTTTAGCTCTTTCTTGACTTCAAAATAAGTGTTTTGCCAGAAACTGTTGAGATCTTGTGTCAACTGCACTGGTTTGAAACCGGGAGACAGAAGTTCCATCAAAACCGGACGTTTTCCATTGTCAACACGAGGCGTGTCAGCAAGCCCGAAACATTCCTGAAGTCTGACGCTAACAATCGGATTATCAGCACCTTGACGGTAATCGACACGGATTCGGCTTCCAGTCGGGACGATGATATGCGACGGTGCGAATTTTTCAATAATTTGTTGCTGCTCATACGAAAGCATCGCCCAGATTGCATTGCAAAGGTCGATTTTCTTCAATTCAGTGATGTTTGTTTTCATTTTCCCGCCATTTTCAAGATAAAACGGCAGCCATTCCCTTGAGTTTTTCAGGATTGTCTCCGTACTCAAATCTGGAATTTCAAGTTCTGGATGCCATGATGAGACGACGGAAATTCGCCGTTGAAGCCGTTCCACTTCTTCTGAAAAATCGAGAATGCTTAAACCATCTTTAGCGCATGCATCACATAAAACGTTGACAATCTGCTTATTGCAATTATCTTGAATCTGACGGCTTTCAACAACCAAAGTCCCGATATACAATTCGTTTCGTGCGACAACCTGACCTTTTTTGCTGTCCCAGAAGATATTATCGCGCCTCTGCCCCATTTCATGCAGCGACGACGGATCAAACGGAGAGGCGAGAAAGACATTTCCGCTCGCCGGATTCAGCTCGGCTATTGCGAGCCATTCATGCGATGAAAGTTCGTCTTTTGCATTGACAATGGCGTTGTCACCGCTTGCAAGCTTGTATTTTCCGTTGCTGTCAATAGATTTTGCGATACGCTCGGGATACGCAGAAGCCACGAGTTCGCCTGTTTCAAATACGTCTGGAGTTTCATTGTCGGCATTGACATGGGCAAGTCTCAGATATTCATTGGCAATCAAGATGATACGATTCCATCTGCCATCAGTGTTGTTTCTTCTTGCTTTGCGCAGAAGGCTGATTCGGGTGTTGATGTCGGCATCGTTTTCCGAAGAAGAGAGCGGGTCTTTCTCTTCGAGGATGGCGGCGATGTCGGCGGCGAGGGCTTTCATCTTTTCATCTTTTGCGGAGACGAGCATCTTTGAGATTCGCGGATGACACGGCATCTTGGACATCATCTTCCCCGCTTGAGTGACATTTCCTTCATTATCAACGGCTCCGAGCATTTTAAGAAGACGTGTTGCCTGTGCGATGTTAGCTGTCGGCGGCGTTGTAAGCCACGGAAGCCTCATGGTATCGTGTTCGCCCCAGGCGGCGATGTCAAGAACCGTCGAAGCAAGGTCGGCGTCGAGTATCTCCGCACGTCGGCACTCGGCCATCCTGTGTTCCGACATGCGTGTCCAGAGACGGTAACAGACACCTTCCGTGAGACGTCCCGCGCGGCCGGTGCGCTGTGTCGCCATGTCGAGGCTGATACGCGCGGTCTCAAGATGACTCAAGCCGTTTCGCCTGTCGAAGACGAGATTGCGGTAAAGACCGGAATCCACCACTATCTTCACGCCTTCAATGGTCAGCGAGGTCTCCGCTATCGGGGTCGCCAAGACAACTTTCCGTTCACCGTTTCCAGAAGGCGCAATCGCCAGATGTTGTTCCTGCGGAGAGAGATTCCCATAAAGCGGCAGTATCTTCGTCTCGCCTAAAGCATTACCTAACAATTCCTTGCATTTTAAAATCTCCGCCTGACCTGGCAGAAACGCCAAGATGTCGCCTTCATTTTCACGGTGCGCCCGACATATAACGCGGGCCGTTTCTTCCGACACCTTATTAATATCAATGTCCTGCTCGGAGTATTTAATTTCAACAGGAAACATACGGCCTTCGCTGTTAATCAAAGGTGCGTTCAAGGCGGAACATATCGCCGTCGCGTCAATCGTCGCCGACATTATCACGATTTTCAAGTCAGGACGTATGATGTCCTGCGCCTCGCGTGTCAAAGCGAGAGCGACGTCGGAGGCGAGGCTGCGTTCATGAAATTCGTCGAAGATGACAACGGAAACGCCGTCGAGCGTCGGGTCGGCGACGAGCATCCGCGTCAGGATTCCTTCAGTCACGACCTCGATTCGGGTTTTCGAGGAGACGTTTTTCTCGAAACGGATTCGATAGCCTACAGTTCCGCCCACTTTCTCGTTCAGAAGCGCCGCCATCCGTTCCGCGATCTGGCGCGCGGCGAGGCGACGCGGCTCGAGCATGATGACTTTCCCATCGTCTTTCAAGCCTTCAAGAATCGTCAAAGGAAGCAACGTCGATTTTCCCGCACCAGGCGGCGCGGTGATAACCAGGCTGTTACATTTTTCGAGACGGCGATTCACCTCACCGGAAATTGAAAAAGCCGGCAGTTTCAAGGCTTCGGAATTGTCAATCATTTTTCAAAAATAAAATGCAAAAATAATCAAAAAACGAATTTAAATAAAAATATAATAGATACAGATATTATTTGTACTTTTGCAGCTGCGTTTATTGAATGACATATTACATACAATATATTTGATAATCAATTAAATAAATATGGGTTTAAACATTTCAAAATTAAGAAACATCGGTATTGCCGCGCATATCGATGCAGGTAAGACCACATGCTCCGAGCGAATTTTGTTTTTCACAGGCGTGAACCGCAAAGTCGGTGAGACTCACGACGGCCAGGCCACGATGGACTTCATGAAACAGGAGCAGGAACGCGGAATCACAATCGCGTCAGCGGCTATCACGACACACTGGAACGACCATCAGATCAACTTGATTGACACTCCCGGCCACGTTGACTTCACGGTGGAAGTCGAGCGTTCATTGAGGGTCATCGACGGAATGGTGGCTGTCTTCTGCGCTGTCGGCGGTGTCCAGCCGCAAAGCGAGACGGTGTGGAACCAGGCGGATAAATACCGTGTGCCACGTATCGCTTTCGTCAATAAGATGGACCGCACTGGTGCCGATTTCAACGAAGTTGTCAACCAGATGAACAAGTATCTCGGCGCTAACGCTGTGCCGATCCAGATGCCAATCGGACAGGAAGACTCATTCGAGGGAATGATTGACCTTGTCAACATGAACTCCGTGATTTTCAAGGAGAAAGAACGTATCATCGGCCCTATTCCGGAGAACCTGAAAGAACAGGCCATCGCTGCCCATCACAATCTCATTGAACATGTCGCCGACTTCGATGACGAGATAGCCGAACTTTATCTCGCTGACGAAGAAATCCCCGTTGAAAAACTGAAATCCGCCATCCGCATGGCAACCATCAAACTCATGATGGTGCCTGTTTTGTGCGGCTCTGCATACAAGAACAAAGGCATACAGCTTCTGCTCGATGCAATCGTGGATTATCTCCCGTCACCGAAAGACCTCGGCGCCATCATCGCCCACGACCCTACCGACGAAGAAAAGACGATTCAACGCAACCCCGTTGAAAACGAGCCGTTTTCAGCCTTGGCATTCAAACTCATCAACGACCCGTATGTCGGGCAGCAGACTTTCATCCGCGTGTTCAGCGGCAAGCTCACAAGCGGCATGACGGTTTACAACACGAATAAAGGCAAGACCGAACGCATCGGCCGTATCTTCCGCATCAAAGCCAAAGAACGCGAGGAGATCACCGAGGCCGGAGCAGGCGAAATCGTGGCTCTCGTCGGAATGAAGATTACAAGAACCGGCGACACCTTGTGCGATGAAGACTCCCCTATCTTATTGGAAAACATACACATCCCGCCGGCGGTCATCGAGATGAAGATAAATCTTGAAGACAAGAAAAACCGCAGCAAACTCGGCGAGGCACTGGCGAAACTCTGCAATGAAGACCCGTCGTTCCGCGCACATTTCGATGAGGAGACGGAAGAGACCATCATCGCAGGCATGGGCGAGCTTCATCTTGAAATCATCGTTGACAGATTGAAAGAAGAATTCAAGGTGCCGGTGACTGTCGGCGCACCTTCTGTTTCATTCCGCGAGACAATCGCTTCGGCGTTTGAATGCAACTACAGATTCGTCAAGCAGACCGGCGGCAAGGGACAGTTCGCGCACACCGTCATACGTTTCGAGCCGAATCCAGGCAAAGGCTTTGAATTTGTTGACGTTACAAAAGGCGGCGTCATCCCGAAGGAGTTCATCCCGTCGGTGCAGAAAGGCTTGCAGACCGCGATGCAGAAAGGCCCATTTGCAGGTTATCCTGTCGTCGATGTGAAATGCGTTCTTCTTGACGGCAGCTTCCATCCTGTCGATTCGAGCGACATGGCGTTCCAGGTATGCGCGCAGATGTGCTTCAAGCAGGCATTCTTGAAAGCGTCACCTGTCCTTCTCGAACCTACGATGAAGGTCGAGGTCAACACACCGGATGATTACATCGGCAACGTCACCGGCGACCTGAACAAACGCCGCGGCCGTATTGAGGCGATGCGTCGTTTCCGCAAAGGCTCACAGAAACTCGACGCCATCGTGCCGCTCATGGAGATGTTCGGTTATGCCACAGCGTTGCGCAACGTCACATCAGGACGCGCCAACTACTCGATGGAGTTCTATCAGTATTCTCCAACTCCAAAGGACAAACAGGAGGAAATCGTAAAGGAAAGGAACAAGGAATAAACCAATTGAGGTCAACGCATGTCGTTGACCTCAATTATTTTAATAAAAATTTTTTACAAGGCTACAGTCTCCCGTCAACAATGCTCCTGTCGAGTATTCCTTTCACGTCATAGATGACACCTCCATCTCTGACAAGGCTCTTCACGTCAAGTTCAAGGAACTGCTTGTGTGCGACGCCAAGGATGACGGCATCGTATTTCCCGTCCGACAGTTCGTTCACCACTTCAACACCATACTCGTGTTTCACTTTTTCCTTGTTCGCCCATGGGTCGTAAACAGTGATATTGCCAGTATATTCAGTCAAAGTATGATAGATGTCAACGATTTTTGTGTTGCGGATGTCAGGGCAATTCTCCTTGAAGGTGATGCCGAGGATGAGAATTTTCGAGTCTTTCACCATCACGCCTTTTTTGTTCATGCATTTCACTGTCTGGCTGGCGACGTATGCGCCCATTCCGTCGTTCAGGCGGCGTGCTGACGACATAACCCGCGGGAGCACTCCGTAAACCTGGGCTTTCTGAATCAGATAGTAAGGGTCAACGCTGATGCAGTGACCGCCGACCAAGCCGGGGCTTAATTTGATGAAATTCCATTTGCTGGCAGCGGCATCGATGACATCGTGTGTGTCAATCCCCATCGCATTGAAAATCTTGGCAAGTTCATTCATGAAAGCTATGTTGACATCACGCTGTGAGTTCTCGATTATCTTTGAAGCCTCCGCCACCTTGATTGACGGCGCCTTATGCGTGCCGTTGACAAGCACTGAATTGTAAAGATCATCAACGAAATCGGCTGTCGCCGGTGTCGAACCTGACGTCACCTTGCGGATTTTCTCGACTGTATGTTCCTTGTCGCCAGGATTGATACGCTCCGGCGAATAGCCCGCATAAAAGTCAACATTGAATTTCAAACCCGAAACACGCTCGACGACAGGAATGCATTCTTCTTCAGTGACACCAGGGTAAACCGTCGATTCATAAATCACGACATCACCTTTCGAAATGACTTTCCCGACAGTCTCGCTTGCACCCCATAGTGGCATAAGGTCAGGACGGTTGTTCTCGTCAACAGGCGTCGGCACCGCCACGATATACACGTTGCACTCCATGATGTCTTCGAGGCGAGTGGTGCATTTGAAACCGTTGTTCCTTATCGCATCCTGAAGCAGCTCGTCACTCACCTCAAGAGTCGCATCGTGTCCGTCCATGAGAGCGTCAACACGTTTCTGATTCATGTCGAAGCCGACAGTTTTATATTTCGTCGAGAAAAGTCTTGCCAACGGAAGTCCGACATAACCCAGTCCGACAACGCAAATTTTTATTTCCTTGTTCATTTGAATATTCTTTGTTTTTATACTTTATCAGGACATTTCCCTTGCAAGTATTTTATATTCAATTGTTTCATAATAAACAACAACTCATCAATGCCATAAAAAAGGCACATTTCTTAAACTTGACCACACAAATTTTAAGCGGTTGCAAATATAAAAAACATTTCAAGACGAAAACCCTAAATGATGATTTTTTTATTGTACATCTTCAATATTCCAAAAAAATCCTGACAGGCAGGTGGTCGCTGTAGCCGCCGTAATATTTCGGTCCCATGTACGTCCTGAAAAGTTTCACGCCTCCGTTTGCTCCATCAGGCTGGAAAAGGAAGTCAGCGTGAAATATCGACGCGCTGTTTTTCCTGTAATGAAGTCTGTCTTTTTCTTCAATCAACGGTCTGCTGACGATAATCTGGTCGAAAATCTGCCAATGAAACTGATGTTTCAAAGTGCCTTCAAATCCGAGTTCCTTCCCGTCAGTGAAAAGATTCACGAGAACGTCATCTCTGCCGGTTTCCTTTCTTGACTTTGCGCCAAGCACATCACGGATGCTCGGGTCATCGGGAGTGTCGTTGAAGTCGCCCATGATGACAATTTTCGGAATGTGATTTCTACCACCACAAAGAGAATCAACCTTGTGTTTCAATGTGTTGGCAGCAAGGGCACGCAGTTCGACAGTCTCCATCTCGCCGCCATATCTCGATGGCCAATGGTTCACGAAGACGTGCAGCGTATCGCCTCGCCTGTCAGAAAATTTCGCATACAGAATGTCTCTTGACCTGAACCTGTCGTTTTTTGGATTTTTAATCTTAATAGCTTCAGAATAAACGAGTTGCATCATGTCGATACAATAAACCACCGCCACGTCAATTCCACGCCGGTCGTCGCCTTCGTAATGAATTATCCTGTAATTGTGCTTCTTCAGCGGCGTCTGATTGAAAACCATGTTCAAGACATATTGATTTTCAACCTCGGCGACACCCATGACTGCAATAGGATCATTTTCAGAAATTGACAGAATCGTCTTGTAAATGTTGTTTCTCTTTTTGTAAAAGCGTGATTTTGTCCAATGCTGCGTGCCGTTTTCGGTAAATTCATTGTAAATTTTTGTCGAATCAACAAAAGGATCGAAGAAATTTTCGAGATTCCAGAAAGCAATTTGAAGTTTACCACGATTTTGGGCATTGCTTTCAAATGGTATAAACACCAGTAAAATAAGGTAAAGACACAACAACCGCCGTGTTTTGAAAAAATGAAAATCTTTCATAATACCGCTAAATTTCTAAAATTGTGCAAAGATATGTTTTTTTTCATAAATTTGCAGCCTGATTTTAAAAAAAACTTATGATCAAGAAAACCGGCAAAACCCAACGCGATCCCAAATTCATTGAAGCGCTGATACCTATAGCAGTACTCATAGGTTCCATTGTTTTAATTGTGAAAATGTTCGGCGACGATTCAATGAGCGGAGGCGCCCAGGTGTCGATTTTGCTTGCCACCGCGGTTGCAGTGTTCATCTCAATGATTTGTTGCAACACAAAGTGGAATGATATTGAAAACGCGATTACAGAAAACATAAAAAGCATCGGATCCGCTCTGATAATGCTGTTCCTCATCGGGGCGATTGGAAGCACCTGGATGGCGAGCGGTGTCGTGCCAACGATGATTGTCTATGGCCTTAAGATATTGTCTCCCAAGATCTTCCTGTTCGCCACAGTGATAATTTGTTCAATAATTTCTTTACTTACAGGAAGTTCATGGACAACAATAGCGACATTCGGAGTGGCACTCATCAGCATCGGGCAATCGTTCGGCATTCCCGCGGCGATATGCGCCGGCGCAATCATTTCAGGCGCATATTTCGGAGACAAGCTCTCACCTCTGTCTGATACGACAATCATGGCTTCACAGACTGTCGGCACACCGCTTTTCACACATATAAGATATATGTTGATAACGACAACCCCGACAATGACAATCACATTGATAATATTCTTGATAATCGGCTTTTCCTTTGACATTCAACCAATAAGCCAGACTTTGGAGCTTTCCGGACAAATCAGCGGATTGTTTAACATCAGTCCCTGGCTGCTGCTCGTGCCTGTTCTGACGGCTGTCCTTATCGCCATGAAACTGCCGACACTCATCACGTTGTTCATGGCATCGGTTTTTGCAATAATACCGATGTGCTTCGCCCAGCCGCAATTCATGGGACTGCTCACAGGAACAGCAAATCCTGATGGAATGGAGATTACAAAAGCAATAATCCAAACAATATTTGAAGGCGCGGAAGTGAACACCGGCATTGAAAGCCTCGACAGCCTCGCCTCCACCTCCGGAATGGCCGGAATGCTGAATACTATATGGCTCATCTTATGCGCCGCATGTTTCGGTGGCGCGATGATCGGCGGAAAAATGATCAATTCCATCACCAACACAATCATTAAATATCTGAAAAGCACAGTCGCCATGGTATCCGCGACATCGCTGACCGGAATCTTATGCAACATCTGCATCTCCGACCAATACCTGTCAATCATTCTCAACAGCAGCCTTTACAAAAAATTCTATGAGAAAGAAGGCTACGAGCCGCGGCTGCTGAGCCGCACAATAGAAGATTCTACGACAGTGACAAGCGTTTTGGTTCCGTGGAACACCTGCGGCATGACACAGTCAACGGTTTTAGGCGTGGCGACACTGTCTTACCTGCCTTATTGTTTCTTCAATTATCTCAGCCCGGCAATGACAATTATGATTGCCGCCATCGGATATAAAATCAAAAACGCAAAGGAAACCAAGTTAATCAGGAAAAAGTAAACGGCATATCTGATTCTCGACGGTTTCAATCTCTTTTTCGCTGAAATTTTCAGTTGAGTTTTTCAGGAAATCTGGTTCTATGATGAGACGTTCACGGAAGCGTCTCAAGGCCGCTTTCAGAATCATGTCATGGTCAAAGGCGAGTTCTGGCAAATCTTTGATTGGCAGCCATTTAGCAAATGCCGCATCATCTCCTGCTTTAACGTTTCTGATCTTGATTGTTGAATAAAACGCCACGGTGATGACACGGTCACGCGGGTCTCTTCCGGGGTCGCTGAACACCCCGACTTCTTCGATATAAGCGTCTTCAAGTCCCGTCTCTTCCTTCAATTCACGCAAAGCACCCTGCTCCACCGTCTCGTCAGGATTCAGGAAACCGCCCGGAAAAGCCCAGAAACCCTTATACGGATCGTTGCCCCTTTCAATGAGCAAAACCTTCAAATCTTCATTATTAATGCCGAAGATGATACAGTCTGTCGTGACAGCCGGATGTGGATATTCGTAACAATACATTATTTTCCAAATTTGGCTGCAAAAATAAGAAATTTGAAGAAAATGTAGTACTTTTGCACTTTAATTTTCACCAAATGAAAAAATATTTTTTAGCAACACGCCCATGGTCACTGCCGGCATCGATAATGCCCGCATTGGTCACAATTTCTTTTATCTTTTTCAACAAAGCAATTTTATCACAATCCATTGAAATTGATTGGGTTGCCGCAATAATCGCCTTGTTCGGTGCAGCGATTTTTCATCTTTCAGGAAACCTTATCAGCGACTATTTCGACTTCAAGCACGGTGTCGATTCGCACGAAAACATCGGGCAGACCAACCTCACAATCGTTGACGGAATCATTCCGGCGAAGACAATTCTGCGTTTCGGTATCATCATGATGGCCATCGGGTCGGCAATTGGGTTGTATCTTGTCGCAAGATGCGGAATGCCAGTGCTTTACATCGGCATCGCAGGAATGTTGCTCACGATTTTCTACTTTTTTTTAAAAGCCAACGCGCTCGGCGACCTCTGTATTCTGATAAACTTCGGCATCCTGATTCCGCTCGGAACGTATTTCTGCGCGACAGGAGTTTTCTTCCCGCCGATTCTTTATGTCACCATCCCGACAGGTTTTTTGGTCGTCTGTATCCTCCACGCCAACAACATGCGCGACCGTGTGAACGACACAAAAGCCGGTGTCACTTCGTTCGCGAAAGTCATAGGCACAAAAGGCTCTAAAGTCTATTATATCGGAATGGTAATCATCGCCTATCTCGTTGTGTTTGTGAATGTTATATTCAACAATCTCCCGATTGTCTCCTTGATAATACTTCTCTCCTGCCCCATCGCTTTCGCGAACATGAAAAAGATGGTCAAATGCGTGGAGATGACCGACATCGCAAGTCTCGACGGCGAGTCAGCCAAACTCGTGATGATTTTCTCGCTGCTTCTTTCAATCGGCAATTTCATCGCCCCAATAATTTAACACTCAACGACTTACAATGAAAAAACTGATAATTTCAACGTTGATTGTCACCATCCTCTGGTTCGTGATGTTCTCACCGTGGACCGCTCCGCACCTTAATTTCTGGGTCGCGATGTCAGTTTCAGGACTGATTCTGATGACGATTTCGTTTTTTATCGGCGGCACGAAAATCAACAGAAACGAGTTCACATTCTCGAATATATTAATAGGTGTCGTGACCGCAGCGGCTTTGTGGGGCGTTTTCTGGCTCGGAAACTACCTTTCGACACGCTGGTTCGGTTTCGCACAAGGCCAGATAAACAGCATCTACGACATGAAAAACGGCAATGATGTCTTGATTGTCGGGGCGTTGCTGCTTTTCGTGATAGGTCCGGCGGAAGAGATTTTCTGGCGCGGATATTTTCAGAGAAACATCACCGAAAATTTCGGGAAGTCGTTGAAAATCAAATCAGCGACGTGGCGTCGGCTCGCTCCGGTTCTTGTCACCGCTTTCGTTTATGCCGCCGTTCACGTCTTCTCGTTCAACTTCATGCTCATCATGGCAGCGTTGGTATGCGGACTCTTCTGGGGTTTCATGTTCAGATTCACAAAAAGCATCGTGCCTCTCATCGTCTGCCACGCACTGTGGGACGTGTGCATCTTCATCATTTTCCCGATTTAAACTATAACCAAATATAATTTCAAAATGGAAAACAACAGCTCATCAAAATTCAAGACATTCATTTCCAACGAATTGACAGGTTGGAAAACATCAGAGGTCATCTGGCTCGCCATCGCATTTTCAGTCGTGTTGGTCGGCAGCATCATCAAAGGAACAACAACTGTCTCACTCATTGCGGGTTTGGTCGGCGTGACCTGCGTGGTCCTTTCCGGAAAAGGGAAACTGTCGAACTTCGTCTTCGGCTTTGTGCAATGTTTCCTAATGGGCATAGTCGCGCTGAAAAGCAGCCTTTACATGAACGGTCTGATGTATCTCATCTATTTCGTCCCGATGGAGGTGGTCGGTTTCATCACCTGGAAAAAGCACATCAACGCAGAGTCGCAAGAAGTCATAAAAAGAAAAATGACGTGGGGGACGCGTTTCCTGTGGATCGCCGTCATCGCAGCAGCAACGGCGGCTTTCAGCTACATCATGAACCTCACCAACAACCAACAGCCGATTCTCGACTCATTCTCCGCAGTCTGCAACATCGTCGCGATGATTGTCGCAATCAAACGTTACGCCGAGCAATGGTGGATCTGGCTGATTGTCAATGTTCTGCATGTCATACTATGGTTCAATGACTTCAACGCCAACGGTGTCAACATCGCAATCCTGCTGATGTCGTGTGTCTATCTCATCAACTCAATAATAATGTTGATAAAATGGACCAAAGAGGCAAAAGAAAACGAAAACAAGTGAAATTCAGTTTTTTATTTTCTTAAAGATTTGAATTTCAATATTTTGAGTTCTTTTTCAAAAATGTTGATAACTTTTGCAAAATAAATTACACGGCAACAAATCATATCAGTAATTTTGCAGCCTGAAGCAATATAAAGATTATGATTTTTTATCGTGACAAAAAAATGCAGGCATCCTTAAAATGCCTGCATTTTTGTTTTTAAATGTATGCCGGATTTCTTCCCGGCCTTTATTCAACAACGACTTTTCTTGTGACGGTGCCGTTCTCGTTGTTCATCCTGATGAAATAGATTCCCTTTTCCATCTGGCTCATGTCAATGTTTAAGACACCGTCAACCGGTTGTTCCATGACGCATTTTCCGGCAAGGTCATAAACTGCAACATTCTGATATTCAGACGCTTCGACTGTAAGAATGTCTTTCACAGGATTCGGATAGACGTTCACGTTTCCGGCAAGATTTTCTTCAACGGCATCGTCTTCGATTTCCTTATAATAATAATAATAGTCGCAGATGTAAGTGAGAGTGCCGCTGTCGTTCATGGTCCAGAATTTGTCTTTATTTCTTGCGTTCACAGTTCTTTCCGGATTCGGAGATTCACCTTCAGGGTTCACGAAAGGTGCGACATCGTCAAAAAGAATATTCATATCGTATTCATATTCATGACGTTCGAGGACGGAACCGTATTGGTCGAGGTTATCCTCGACAGTGATGTTGTTGTTTTCATCACGGGTATAAGCGACATGCGTGCTTAAAATCCATCCGTTATAATAATAGTAGCTTTTCTTGTCAACGAGGAATCCATCATCATTATAACTATATTCAATCATGTTTGACGGTTCAAATTCACCGCTGAAGCCTTCCGAATAACTGATCAGGAGCGTGCAGTTGTTATTCTCGTCATAAGTGTAGTCGGCGGTTTCAAAAAGCCCCCAAGTGCCGAAATACATATCATGGTGAACCAAGTTTCCGTTCTCGTCATATTGATAATTATAAGTACCGCCATGCTCGAAGCTGCCGCCGAAATTGTTGTAGTTATCTCTCGTAAGGCGTTGATTCAGTTCGTTGTACGTATATTCAACATAGTTTGCGTAAATCCAATTTCCATTCAAAAGCTGATGACATGACAGTTTTGTGACGTTGCCGTTGGCATCATACTCGAGACTGTCGCGGACAGTGATTGGCTCCCCGACATTGTCAATCCAATAATCAGCGACGAGTTTGTAGCTTTCATCATAATAAAACTCCTTCGATTCCATCAGGTCGTCGGAATACCATGAATTAAGATAATGAGTGTAATTCTGTGAAAATGAAGTTGTTGCTGTTAAAATTACAACAATGGCAAATAAAAATCTTTTCATATAATTTTAATTTAGTTTATAATATTTTTCTCGCAAAAATAAATGTTTTTTTGATACAGACAACAAAAAATATTGCGCATCCATTTCTTCAGACCACATTGTTGCCAAGTTAAGGTGAAAAATCCCCGCTGGTCTTACGCTGCGAATATATGAATTTGAAATCTTAAGTTAAGATAATGAATATCAGCCACATTGAGACACCGTCCTTGATTTTTTTTATTAACCGGCCTAAAAATCCAAAATTTTTATGTAAGTTTGCACAAATTTTTTGAGATAATGGCAGACGAACGTTTTGAAGACAACAATTTGGACAACAACGAATTAGACTTTTCAGCACCGGTTGCGACTGATTACAACGACGATTCCATCCAGCATCTTTCGTGGAACGAGCACATCAGGCTGCGCCTCGGCATGTACATCGGCAAGGCGGGCGACGGCTCGGCTCACGACGATGGCATTTATATCCTGTTGAAAGAAATCGTTGACAACTGCATCGACGAGTTCGTGATGGGTTTCGGAAAGTCAATCGAGATTGACATCAACGACGGCAAGGTTCACGTGCGCGACTACGGACGCGGCATCCCGTTGGCATCGTTGAAAGACTGCATGGGACAGATCAACACCGGCGGCAAATACGACGGCGGCGCGTTCAAGAAGTCGGTCGGACTCAACGGTGTCGGCGCTAAAGCCACCAACGCCGCGTCATCGTACTTCAGGGCACAGTCGTTCCGCGACGGGAAGACCAAAATCGTCGAATTCTCAAAAGGCGAACTTCTGAACGAATCGGGGTTTGAAGACACCGACCAAAGAAACGGCACCGACATCACCTTTGTGCCAGACACCGAGCTGTTCGGCAACTACCACTACCTCATGGAATACGTCGATGAGATGGTGTGGAACTACGCCTTCCTCAACAGTGGCTTGTCGCTGATCCTCAACGGCCAGAAATATCAGGCAAAGAACGGACTCCATGACCTTCTCGAACGCAAAATCGGGAAGACCGACACCTGCGTCTATCCGATAATCCATATCAAAGAAGGATTCTTCGAATGCGCTTTCACCCATTCCAACCTCACCTCGAATGAAGAATATTTCTCGTTTGCCAACGGACAGTACAACCCGCTCGGTGGCACTCACCTGAATGTTTTCCGTGAAGCTATCGCACGCACAATCAAGGACTTCTACAACAAAGAATACGAAACGTCCGACATCAGAAGCTCTTTCATAGCAGCCATTTCAATTAAGGTTGACAACCCTGAATTTGAAGGCCAGACGAAGACCAAGTTCTCATCGAATTACATGGACAAGGACAACGAGACGACCATCAGGGCATACATCACCGACATCATCAAGCGGCATTTCGACAAGTTCCTTCATATAAACGGCGACGTGGCGGAGGCGTTGATGCGTAAGATCATACAGAACGAGAAGGAGCGCAAAGGCATGGCGAACATCAAGAAACTCGCCCGCGAGAGCGCGAAGAAAGTAAGCCTCAACAACCGCAAGCTGCGCGACTGCCGGGTGCATTACAACACCAACTCCGAAAACCGTTTGGAATCGACGCTGTTCATCACGGAGGGCGACTCCGCGTCGGGAAGCATCACCAAGAGCCGCGACGCACAGACACAGGCCGTGTTCTCATTGCGCGGGAAACCGCTCAACAGCTACGGACTAACAAAGAAAATCGTTTACGAAAACGAGGAGTTCAACCTGCTGCAAGCCGCATTGAACATTGATGAAAGCATTGAAAACCTTAGATATAACAACATCGTCATCGCAACCGATGCCGATGTCGATGGAATGCACATCCGCCTGCTGCTGCTCACCTTCTTCCTGCAGTTCTACCCCGACGTGGTGCGCAGCGGGCACGTTTACATCTTGCAGACACCATTGTTCCGCGTCCGCAACAAGAAACAGACCGTTTACTGCTATTCCGACGAGGAACGCATCGACGCCATTAAATCTCTTGGCGCACACCCCGAAATCACACGATTCAAAGGTCTCGGCGAAATCTCACCCGACGAGTTCAGCTATTTCATCGGGCCGAACATGCGCCTCGAGCCTATAATCCTGCGTCACGACATGACGATTCCGGAACTGCTGAAGTACTATATGGGCAAGAATACCGACCAGCGCCAAAAGTTCATCATCGACAACCTCAGAATTGAAGACGACACTAACATCGACAAGGTGGAACCTTAACAGAGAACTTTCCGAATCATTTAACGGACCAAACCTTTAAGGGTTCATGCCGCCAACATCATCAGCGTTTAAACGCCATTGGCAGGTTTCACGAATCACGCCACATCGACCATTCCCCAGTCGAAGAGTTGGTTTTCGGCCTTGCTGTTGGCGTTGCGGATCATTTCGGGCGTGATGATTTTCTTCAGGCGTTTGTATTCAAGAGCGGCGAATGCGGTGTCATCAACGAGTCCGAAAATGCCAAGTGCATCGTTTATCAGGTCGCCTTTCTTGAAGATGTATAGAATCACGCCTACAACGAGAATCTTGTCGGCCACCGACACTTCGGGGCTTCTCACTATTTCAAGGAGCAGGAAGAGTCCTTGCAGAACCTTGCGTGTCACGGTAACTCCCACTTTCTTCGCACCGTCTTTGAGCCTGTTGAGGAATGACTTGATTTTGTCGTCGGGAATGCTTGTGTTCCCGAACGGGTTGTTGTCTTTTCCGAAAATGTTTTCTAACATAGTCTTGATGTTTTTAATTAGCGTGCGGGTGACTGCAAATATCGTGCCGGGAATCTACAGGATATATAACCAAACTGCGTCACTGCATGGAAAATAAAAGTTGAACAAAAAGGTTACACAGAAAATAAGCAAGAATGTTTGAGATGAAGTTTTAAAAAAACCGAGACACCACGACGTGACATCTCGGTTTCTATTTTAGTCATTAAAACTATTTCATTTTCTTAAGTGCTTCAGGCAGCATCCTGACACATGCCATCTCCTTCCATTTCTTGCGGGCTTCATCGGCCGGGATGCCGAAATAAGTCGTGTTCTCAACGGTGTCTTTGTCAACAGCCGAGTACGCGAGAACAGTCGTGCCTTCAGCGATGACAAGGTCTTTGTTGACGGCAGCCATCGACCAGACGGAGACGTTGTCCTTCAGTCTTGACACGCCACCGATGGCGCAATGGGCGCCGAGGAAGCAATATTTGCCGATTTTCGCGTCATGTCCGATCTGCACGTGGTTATCCGTCTTGGTACCCTTGCCAACGATTGTATCGCTTGTGACTCCGATGTCAACGGCGCACAAGGCTCCGAGTTCGACATCATCTTCTATGACGACACGGCCGCACGACTCGAACTTCACGAAACCGTCCTTGCGACGCTGGAAGTAACACGCATCACCACCGATGACACTTCCACTCTGAATAATCACATTGTCGCCAATCACGACATGATTGTAAATCGTGACATTAGGGTGAATGATGCAATTCCTGCCGATTTTGACATGCTCCGCGACAAATGCGCCCGGCTCGATAATCGTACCTTCGCCGATTTCAGCTTTCGGGCTTACCATCGCCGTCGCTGGTTCGAACCTGCGGTACGACTTGATGAGTTTGTTGAAAGCGTCAAACGGGCAGTCATGCACGAGAAGCGCCTTGCCTTCAGGACATTCCACCTGATCGGTGTTGATGATTATTGTCGTCGCCGCCGAATTAAGCGCCTTGTTGTAATATTTTGGATGATCGACGAAAGTGATGTCACCAGCCTCCACTTCGTGAATCTCGTTAAGCCCGGAGATTACGAAATTGGGGTCACCAATCATCTTGGTCGCCCCGATGAAATCGGCAACACACTTAAGCGTCGTGTTCGGCTCTATTCTCATTTTTTACTCTTTTGCTTTTTCAACTCTTTCGCAATAGTCACCGGTGCGTGTGTCAACTCTCACCTTGTCGCCCGTGTTGATGAACAACGGCACTCTGATCTCGGCGCCGGTCTCAACGATAGCGTCTTTCATTGCATTTGTAGCTGTATTGCCTTTTTCCCCGGGTTCTGTATGTGTGACTTCAAGAACCGTCTTCGGCGGAAGCTCGGCATAAAGGACATTATTCTCTGATGTATCAAAAACGACATCGCAGATGTCACTTTCCTTCAAGAAATCAACACCTGTGATAAGGTCTTTGATAAGTGGAATCTGCTCGTAATCTTCCTGATTCATGAAAATGTAATCTTCACCTTCCTTGTAAAGAAATTGATACTGACGGTGTTCGACGCGCACGTCTTCAAGTTTTTCACCGATGTCAAAACGACGTTCCAAAGTGCGGCCGTCAACAATGCTCTTCAGTTTTATACGCATGATGGTGTTACCTTTGCCAGGTTTCACATGTTGGAAATCAATGCAAAAATAAAGCTTGCCATCCATTCTAATGCAGCTCCCGATCTTAATGTCTTGTGAATTAATCATATATCTAAAATTTATATAAGTTATTGAATTTCTTCATCTTAAATTAAAAATCACCTGATTTTCAGCTGAAATCAGGTGCAAAGATAAGAAAATTTTCTTTACCTTATAATAATATCTTTTAAAATTTCTGTTCCAACACAATTATTCAATTTTTCAAAAATAACAGATTTCGAAAAAACAAGCTCGTTCCGCAACGAATCTGCATCAACCTTAACGTACAAAACGCCGTTTGAAATGCTCGTTTTCAACGTATGCGACGCGATGAAATCGCCGACTACGTTCTTCCACGAATCGAGAATCTTCTGTTCGGCCAATGCGTTGTCGCGGTTGTTTTCATGATAAAACGCCTTTATCAGGTCGCCGACCATGCTCAAATTAGGATCACTCATCGTTTTTCACCCTCCCATGCTCCATTTCAAAAATCTTATGATTTCCGTCGATGTTATCTAACAGATATTGTATTCTATATCGTTGAGTATCAGTAATGAAAACCTGTCCGAAATAGTCATCGGCAACGAGTTTCACAAGCTGCGCCACCCTGTTGTCATCAAGTTTGTCAAAGATGTCGTCAAGAAGAAGAATCGGCTTGTAACCGACTTTCTTGTAGTTATAATCGAATTGCGCCAACTTGACTGCTACCACAAACGATTTCTGCTGCCCTTGCGAGCCGAATTTCTTAACAGGGTGATTGTCAATGACAAAAGTCAGGTCATCTTTATGAATTCCGACATTTGTATAAGACGAATATTTGTCTTTTTCGAGGCTTTCAGCCAAAAGCTGCCCGAATGGTTTTTCCGCCAGCAAGCTTTCGTAAACAATGTCAACTTTCTCGGAAGTGCCGGAAACGATGTCATAATATTTCTGGAAAATCGGCATGAAGCCTTCGAGGAATTCCTTTCTCTTCTCAAAAATCGGTGCCGCATAACGCACAAGCTGGTCGTTCCACAACGAGAGAAGCCCCATGTCGAAATAACGGTTCTCACAGAACGATTTCAACTGCGTGTTACGCTGAAGCAACGCCTTGTTATATTGCAGTAAATCATTTAGATACGAAGTGTCGAACTGTGAAATGACACCGTCGATAAACTTACGCCGGAGCTCGCTGCCGCCGTTTATCAAGTCGCGGTCGTAAGGCGAGATCATCACGAGCGGTATTTTTCCGATATGGTCGGCCAAACGCTCGTATTCTTTCTTGTTACACTTAAACGACTTCTTTGCATCTCCTTTCTGCACGCATGATATTGTCTGAAGTTCTTCAGTATCTGTCTGAAAATCACCGTGAATGGCGAAGAAATCCTCACCGTGGCGGATGTTCTGCCTGTCGGTGTTCACAAAATAGCTTTTGCAGAACGCAAGATAATAGATGGAGTCGAGGATGTTCGTCTTCCCGGCTCCGTTAAGCCCCACGAAACAGTTTATCTTGTCCGAAAACCTGATGTCAGCGGATTCGATGTTTTTAAAATTCGAGAGCTTGAGTTCCTGGAGAAACATTATTTAACCCCCTTGATAAAACGGTCGAGATTTGTTGTTATCGTTATATAATTCGGGGATCCGTAGATGTGCATTTCCGAGCGTGAATAGTTGATTGTGAACTTCCAGATATTGACGCCGAAACCGTAGGAGAAGCCGCACATCCCTTTCTTTGTCGGGGTCTTGAGATCCTGACGGCTGCCGTAGTTGAAGCCGAGACGCAGCACGACATGCCTTCCGACATAGATTTCGCCGCCGAACACGATATGCCTCATAAAGTTGTCGGCAAATTTCCCGACACCTTTCTTTTCTTTGTATTCACCAGTCATCGGGTCGTAGTTTCCGTCGAGGTCAAGCGGGTCGTCGTATGTCAGATCCCATTTCTGGATATTGTCGTAAGTTATTGAGAACAAGAATGGTACGTGTTCCAATCTTTTTGCGGCTCCGAGCGACAGATGGAACGGAAGTTTGTTTTTGTCGCCGGGCAGATTGTTATACGCCTCGACGCCGATGTTCCTTGCGCCGAGTGTGAACATCCAGCCGTTGTCAGTCCTGTAATGGCCGGCGACATCGACAGCCACGACAAAAGTATGGTAGCTTTCATATTGGATGCCGCCGAATTTCAGATTGGCGCCGATGCTCCAGTGCGGTGTCAGACAGCGTCCCCAGCCGAATGTGAACAGATAGTCAGATGCCGAGAACGTCCCGCCGGTGAGGCTCCCGCTTTCATCGGCGTAATCCATCTTGCCGAAGCTGTTGAATTGCACGGTGCCGACGAAAGTGCCGGCTTTTTCAAAGCTCCTCGCATACTGCGCGGTCGCGAAATTCGATCCGGCATAATAATTCACATACGACAGAGCCAAGGCGTTGTGCATACCTTCATTGATGACGGACGGATTGTAAATCGCCAGCTGCACGTCAGTCGAATCATAAATCGGAAGTATCGTGCCACCGAGAGCAGCGACTCTCGCCGAGTTCGTGGCATCCATGAAACCATAAGCTCCATTTGTCGTTTGTCCTTGAATATCAGCGACAAGGAGCAAAAACAGGGATATAATCAGAAGTAATCTCTTGTTCACAAGCAACATTTTTTTAAGACAACGACAATTTTTTTAATTTATTATTTATCAAGCAGTCCGAGGCCTTTTTTCTCAATCTTTCCTTCTTCCGTCATCTTCTTGAGAAGTCGGTCGAGAAGTCCGTTGATGAAATTCTTGCTCTTAGGAGTGCTGAAATATTTTGAAATCTCAATGTATTCGTTCATGGTGACTTTCACCGGAACCTCAGAGAAACAGACCAATTCCGTAATCGCCATCTTCATGATAATCATATCCATGACGCAGATACGTTCCTTCTCCCAGTTGTTCGTGTTTTCCGCAATCAGCTGGCCGAATTCATCGCCATGCCTCAAGGTCTCGCGGAAAAGCTTCTTCACAAATTCCTCGTCACCATTGACTTCATCGTTTTCTGTTTTGTATATTGTCGGAAGTTTCGTATCGACATCCAATTTCTTCAACTCGCCAAAATACTTCAGAAGCAATGATGAGACAAGATGATAATCATCGCAGAAATAAATGCTCTTATCTTCATAGAAATCCTGAAGCACCTCTAAATCAGCGTAATACGTCTCAATCATTGTCGCGAGAAACTTTTTGTCGTGCTCCCAGTTGTCAACGCTGTCAGACATATAAGCCTTGTATTCCTCGCTGTCACGCATGATATTGTAGTAGTTTTTCACTACTTCTCCACCCATTCCGCCCCAGTTGATGCAATATCCGGCTTCCTTCTTCTGGAAATCCTTGTTATTCTCAATGGCATTGATGACACGATTCTCGACATATCTCATATTCGGATGAAGATCCTCGTATGTTGGAATAAATTTATTTCTGTTATCAGTGACCTTGTTGTCGGCAAACCTTTTTGTCTCAACGAGAAACGACAGCTGCCATACGAAAAGCTCCTGCAACTTGTCGATACTTTCGAGCAGATTCTTAATTCCGTTCGTGACATTCGTGTCGCCCGATTCAAGATAAGCGTAAAGAGCTTGTAAAACCTTGATTCTCAAAAACCTTCTGTTTAACATGATATATATTTTTTCAATTTGCAAAATTACAAAAAATCAGCGTTTCAGCAACGTTCTCTGCAATATATTAAAATCTTTCGAGACCGTGTAATCGCGGGCATACATGACATTGAGCTGCGCAAGTGCCTCATCGTCAATCTCATCCTTCAAATTTGAAGCCAAGTCGTAGATTCCTTCTTTTATTTCGGGAAGTTTGAGGCTGTCACGGTTCCCGACCTTGCAATATCCGACCCATGAATATTTTCCGAGCAGGACTTTAAAGCAATTCTTCAGAAATCCGGCCGGTTTATTTATGAACCACGCGATGAAAATCCAGAAAATGACACCGAACAACGAGACCATGAAATCAAAAAGATGTTTCTTCCTTCTGTTCGGGGCGGTGTTAATTGTACGAATATCAACTGTATATAAATCGCCGCGGGTGTTTATCGAGTTGCTGCCGATGATTGAGAACGTGTCTTCCGGCGCGATTTTGTAATCGAGATCAGGCGCATGCCACTGCACCATCTTGTCAATGATATTTTGATGTGTAATGTCTTTAGAACAGAAAATAATCTCCGTAATTTTATAAATCTCAATGATGTCCGGCACCTGACAGATGTTTCCGAGATAATTTTCAGGGACATCATAATTCTCGTCAGGAGCAATCAAGCCGACGAAATCCGGCTTTATCGACGTGCTTTTAAGGAGTTGCTCAACGCGGCGTGCCTCGTCTTCGTCTCCAATCACCAAGAAACGCTTCTTGGCATTCTTACCATATTGGAAATCAGCAAGTTTGAGAAAATACCCGATGCTTCTCGTGACGCTGACCGCCACCGCCATCCATATCATTCCGAAAAGGATGAGCGCACGCGAAAAACGAAGTCCTTCCGGCAGAAGCGCATAGAAGACAAGCACCAAGACGCTTCCGGCCATCACGCCGCCGACAGAATTCGCAATTTTATACGGTTTGTCGTAACCGCCTGCAAAATAAGACGTTACAAGCCAAATCAACAGATAAATCGGCAAGATTACCGTGAACAGCGGATGTATCGGGTACGATCCGACACCTTCATAAACTGTATAATGCCCCCATAGATAGCCGATGGTGGCGAGACCGCCGTACCCGAGCAAGACATCAAACATCGGCATGTAAACCTTGCTCAAAAACTGCGACACAAGTGCCAGAAAAGCCCTGAAATAAATGGCGAGATTGATTATAAACGAGAAAAGATGCGCACGCTTCTTCGCAAAATGCTTCTTCGCGAAAATCTCCATTGCCTTGTAAAACACCAAGACATAGTTCACCGTCGTCTTTTTTGTGCTTTCTCCTTTATAATGAATGATTCGCGTCTCCGGGAAATAATAGTTTTTGTAGCCTGACAGGGTGATTCTGTACGAAAGGTCAACGTCCTCGCCGTACATGAAAAACGTCTCGTCGAGCAAACCGCACTTGTCCAAAGTCGCGCGGCGCATCAGCATGAAGGCACCTGCGAGGATGTCAACGGAATTGATCTCGTCATTGTCAAGATAACCGAGATGATATTGTGAGAAACGGCGCGAATGCGGAAACAGCTTCGACAATCCGAAAATCTTGTAAAACGCCGTCATCGGGGTGGGAAGTCCGCGCTTCGATTCAGGCAGGAACTGTCCTTTTCCATCGACCATTTTCACGCCGAGACCGCCCGCATCGGGATGAGAATCCATGAAACCGATGGTTTTTGTAAAAGTGTCGTCCTCAACGACCGTGTCCGGATTCAGAAGCAAAACATACTCGCCGGACGAAATCCTTATCGCCTGATTGTTGGCCTTGGCAAAACCGACATTGACCTTGTTCGCAATGACTTTCACCTCCGGAAACTTCTCCGAGAGCATCTTCAAAGAGCCGTCAACTGAATTGTTATCAACAACATACACTTCACCCTCAACACCTTTCATCGCCCTGCGGACAGAATACAGGCATTGCTCAAGAAAATGCTCGACATTATAGTTTACTATGACGACTGACAGCTTCATTAAGAACTTTTACATTTTGATAATCAGCAATATAACCAACACAAAACATTTTTTTATACTGCCGAAAAACATTTGCAAAAGTAAAAAAAATTTCAAAACGATTGCAATATTTTTCCTACTTTTGCATTTTCAAAAAAATGGAAACATATAACAATAAGATACGGTTCGGGGTGATGGTTGACGGTTTTGGCATCCAGCGATGGCAAGCGGAAACCATCAAGTTGTTGGTTGACAACGGTATCGAGCTTTCGCTTGTCATCGTGAATGACGACAGCGAGACGGAACGTGTCTCTTTTTTTGAAAAAATCAAGAATTACCCTTATCGGAGAATCATCTTCAGATTCTGGAACAGATTTTTTTTCAAGCCGGAATGCAAGACCGTCACGAGATTTGAGATACCAAAAGAAACACCCATAATTTATTGTAAACCAATAATGAAAGGTATCTCCACGTATTTTACTGAAATTGACATTGATGAAATCGAAAAATACGATTTGGATTTCATTTTGAGATTCGGTTTCGACATCGTCAGAGGCGGCGTGTTGAATTGCGCCAAGCACGGAATCTGGTCGTATCACCATGACGATGAACGTGTTGTGCGCGGCGGCCCGCCCGGATTTTGGGAGTTCATGCGCGGCATCCCGGAGAACGGCGTCATACTTCAACAACTCACCGACAGCCTCGACAAAGGCCTGATAATCAAACGGATGAAGTTCTGCACCACGATGCATTCCTACAAAGAACATCTCAACAGGCTGTTTTTCGAGTCGGAAGTGCTTCCATTGCAGGCCTGCAACGAATTGATTGTCAACGGGGAATTACATCCGCAGCCGTCAAGTTCAAAAGCACCGATAATTCATCCACCCGTCAACATCCAGATGATGAAATATTTCTGGCTTTGTCTTTGGAGAAGGCTTAAATTCCACGTGAACTTTCTTTTCTGGCAGGAAGACTGGAATGTCGGCTACTGCATGATGCCGGTTGAAAACTTCATCAATCACAAGAACAAAGAACTTATTGACATTCAATGGTTTAAGCCAAAGAAATCGGAATATTTCGCCGATCCATTTGTAATCACGACAAAGAAAGACACATACATTTTCTTTGAATGGTTTTCAAACAAGAACGGAAAGTCAGACCTTGCCGTCGCAAGAAAATCGGAAAATTTCGAGAAATATCACAAGATCTCAGATTTCCCCGAACACCGCTCCTATCCTTTCGTTTTTGAAAATGAAAATATAATTTATTGTATTCCAGAGGCTTACAAGACAAACAAGGTCTCATTATACAGGTTCGACGAAGAAGACCTCAAGTTGGAATTTGACTGCGACCTGCTCGAAGACGTTTCTTTTACCGACCCGACTTTGTATCAGAAAGACGGGAAATGGTTTCTTTTTGTGACACCTCAGGAAAATTCGCACACACACCTATTAATATATACCGCCGACAGTTTCCGCGGACCATACAAAGCGCACCCCGGAAATCCAGTAAAGGTTGACTGTTCAGACTCCCGTCCGGCAGGTAAAATATTGAAAATCAACGGAGTTGAGGTAAGACCGGCACAAAACAGCACCAAACACTACGGACAATCAATCACATTGAACAAGATTACGGAATTGTCTGAAAATCAATTTGATGAGGAAATCATTTCAGAAATTGCTCCGTTTGCTGACACACGATACGACAAAGGAATCCACACGGTCAACGGAAATGAGACAATCACGGTGATTGACGCGAAACGTTTTGTGTTTACGCTGCGGGGATTCTTCCATCAACTTAAAATGAAATTAAAAACATCGCAAAGCAATGATTAAGAAGATTTTCGGCACTTTTGGCACGCGTGTGATGAATGCGATTTGCGGTTTGGTGACGCTTTGGTTCGCCTCGCATTACCTCGGGGCCGAGGCCTGGGGAATCGGCGGCACCGTGTTGGTTGACGTTTCGTTGCTTCTTGTCGGTGTCGAGCTGCTGGCAGGAAGCGGGCTGATATATTTCACGCCAAGGAAATCTTACCGCACCCTGATGAAAATTTCATATCTGTGGACAGCTTTAGTCGTCGCGTTTTACGCCCTGATAATAAAACTCGCGACTTTCATTCCGGAGAGCATGACTTCCATTTTCCTGAAATTCACAGGCGAAGGAACGGAACTGATTCCCCAAGGATACAAGACGATAACCCTGACTTTGGTGTTCATCTACAGCCTTCACAATTTCAACCTCACCACACTGCTCGGCAAAGAACGCGTCGGCACCAATAACATATTGTTTATCATTCAGTTCATGACGCAGATGTGCTCGATGCTCCTTTACATTTTCGCTTTCGACATCAGGGACGAACGCGCCTTCATCTATTCGCTCCTCACAGGTTATACCGTCGGCTATCTCTGCGGCTTGACACAGATCTGGCGATATGTTTTTGACAAAAGCCAAAAGCAAAGCCTAAATGAGTTTTGGGAAACCATCAAAGACATGTTCCGTTTTGGGAGCATAATCCAGCTTTCGACTTTGGTGACTTTGCTTAACAGACGACTTAGTTTCTTCATTATCAAAGGTTTCTGGGGGAATGCGCAGGTAGGGGTTTACAACTCGGCGTCGCAGGTCTCGGAAGCCCCGAAACTCATCGGACAAAGCATCGCCATGGTTCAGTTCTCGAAGATCAGCAATTTGACCGACAACAAATTAGCCGCAAACATCACCGTTCAACTCTTCAAGACGGCTGTCTCTCTCACCGCGTTGTGCATCTTCGTCCTTTGCATAATCCCGACGAGCGTTTACGCTTGGCTGTTCACGGAGAATTTCGCAGGCATGAGAAGCGTGATGATTGCGTTGGCGCCGGGCGTGGTTTTCATGTCGGCAAACATGGTCTTCAGCCATTATTTTTCCGGAGTTGACATGCCAAAACACAATCTTTACGGCGCGATTGTCGGATTTGCCGTCACCATTCCGTCGCTTTATCTTCTCACACCGCCTTTCGGAATGATAGGAGCCGGAATATCAATGTCACTAACTAATTTAGCCACAATACTTTACCAATGGTTTGTCTTTAAAAAAACAAACAACATTTCCGCAAAGGAACTTTTAATCACGAAAAGCGACATAATCACATTAAAGAGCAACTTGCTGGAAAACTTTAAAATTTTCTGAACTGCAAATCAAGGACGTTACATTTCAAAATTAAAACATTGATTATCTGACAATTGAACTTGATTTTTCCAAAAATCATCAAAAAATAATCATCATTTTATGATGAAATCGGAAAAAATCGTATTTTTGCATTGTGAAATAATTGATTAGATGAGGAACAACCCATTCATAACAAACGGATACACATCTCCTGAATATTTCTGTGACCGGCAACGCGAGACGGAAGCCATCACCCGGCTTCTGACTAACGGCAACAACATTGCGCTGATCTCACCGCGCCGAATCGGGAAAACAGATTTGCTGCACCATTGCTTCACTCAACCATAGACACGGCCATCAGCGATCTGCTTGACTTCTCATCCGACACTTACGAATCGCTGCTTTACCAGATGCCTGAAAAGCAGAAGGAGGTGTTCATCGCCATCGTCGCAGAAGGCAATGTGAAGAACATTTCAGGCAGCACTTTTGTCAAGAAGCACAAGCTCACCTCGGCGAGTTCTGTCCTTTCCGCCGTCAAAGGCCTTTTGGAAAAGGATTTCATCACGCAGGAGAGGAACGTTTATTCAGTTTATGACAAGTTTTTCGCCCTTTGGCTGAAACGGGGAATCTGACATCCTTGAAATACAAACAGTTGAGACGCATTGCAATGCGTCTCAAACCGAAAAAAATTTTTCCTGCTGCGGCTTGGTTGCCGGACGTCGGCTTGGTAGCCCGCTCCGCGGGCGCCGACGCCCATGCAACCACTCCGCAGCAGGACGAGGCCTCTTCTTCCTTGACAAGGCAGGTTAAATTCTAAGAACTAAAGGGCGGGGCACACCGGGCGCACCGTGCAACCGAGTAGCCGACTGCCGCTGAGATTCACACTCTCATCGCCCAAATAGAAGTTTATGCAGATCGCGATGTAGGGACCCCTCGAGAGGAGCGAACTCGACCAGTAGCCGCCGAGGGAACCCGCAAGATTGAGGCTCGAGCCAAGGCGGTAGCCGGCAGCCGGAAGGAAAATGCTATTGCCGTTAGTACCAGTCACGCGGTAGCCGCTCTTCCCGCCCTGGGTCGTCCTCGTCCATGTGCATCTGTAACGCAATTCTCCCCACTCTTCTTCTGTCGGCATACGACAGTCACCGCCCCAGTTCACGTGGGCAGCGTCATCTGCCAGTTCAAGAACAGTTTTGTTGTCAACAATACCGTAATCTGAATCCGTGTTGTACTTCGTCAGGTTGTGGTAGCTGCCACGGCACCACCTATAGGTAGTCCAGTCATAATCACTCTTTGTCGTGGTCTCGCCCCAGGCGTAATAGTTGCCGTATTCCTCTGGCCTGTTCGCGCCCACGTTGCGTGTAGCCCACAGCAGTCCGCTCGGGAGGCCGAGGTCAACGAAATCGGCAGATGCCGTAAAACAGACCTTATTTGAGAGCTCTTCGCCGGTTCCCGGGTCAACGACTACGGCTGAGACCCTCTGTGCCTCGCCATCGCCAAGCGTCCACCACGTTCTTGCCTTCTGGTCGGAGCCAACGGTAACATCAGTTTGACGCAGGCTTCCGCCGCCTTCCTCGACAGCGAAACGCACAGTGAGTTCCGGGTGAATATACCAGCCGCTGTATGTTTTTGTCGTCACGAAAACCTCAAGAGGTTGCGGCAGTGTCTCGCCATCTTCGCCTGTCTGTCCGTCACCTCCAGTTATTCTCAATTCATTTTCCGAACATGGTATGACACCTGTATCAGTGCGGTATTCGAGGCAGAAGTTTATATCCTCAGGGGAGTCCATGAAATAAATTATCCTCCACATTGCGTTGCACGAATTTTTCACCAAATTGTAAACAAAGGAAAGTTTTGACAAAAGTCCGCCGGCAAATTGCCAATTGGCCATACAGCCATTGTTGGCGTCACTTCGCAGGTAAGCCAGCAGCCCATCATAGGCACATCCCGCAATCAATGATGGTGTGATGACGCTATTTCCATGTTGAGCATTTGATATGCCCGATGCTACAGCGTCAGCAATAATATTTAATGCAGCATTATCGAGGCTCATACCCAACATTCCGGCAACCTGATTTGCAAGATGCAGGCATAAGTCAAATAATGCCTGAGCATTGGTTCTTGACAGACGAAATTCGACATAACCGTTAGACTCCAAAAAAGTAACAACCGTTGGTTCACCAAGATGCATGTCATCAACAGTGTGAGTGAACATATCCATGCCACCGTAATCAGCTCTCGAACGCACCACGAGGTCCATTGTACTTCCGTCATCCATATACACCTTTCCATAATAGCTCGGACACAATCCTGTAGCTCTCAAAATCGCTTTTTTCCCTTCTGCCGTGACCTTTATAGGATAACTTTCGCAGTAGTCGGTAATATCCTCACGTGTATTCATTCCGGTGGTGTCGCACAATTCTTCGTAAAGATTGTACAGCGGTGTCATCACCGCAAGATTTGTCGTGTCGTTGACAGGTGTTCCTGCCGCGATTGCTTCTGTCACACCTTGCAGAAGCTCACCATAGTGCGAGTTGCTCTGTATCATTCCAACAAGTTGGTTGTATTCCGACGGTTCGGTAATAGGTCCCAGCATCGGATGCATTGTTACAAGAGCCAGAACCGTACTGGTGGCATCAATTACAACGGGTGCATTTCCGTTCACCCGACCGCGGTAAAGCATATAAACATTTGCATCACTGTCTGTAACGGCCACTATCTGGGGCAGGTCGATGTTAGTGAGATCGATCGTCGCGGAATTTCCAGACAGGCTGACACCTTCATAAAACGTTTCCAACAGCAAATTGTCAGTGTTTATTTCTTCACCGATATTCACATTGGCAGGAACAATTTCCACCGTCGGTTCACTGTTGGGTTGTTCAGGATCGTTGTCCTTCTTGCACGATACGCACAGCACCATCGCCATGCACAAAATCACTAATGTTTTTAACTGTCTTTTCATCTTAAAACCCTTGTTCGTGTCGGGTAACTTCTTGTTTGTTTAACTTGTTTTATCTGTTGTGTTTTTCAAACTGCAAAAATAGAAACTTTTCATCATAAACCACACCAGCACACAAAATTGTTTTGTATAATACATTTATACACTTTTCCCGGAGTTATTCTTCTCTCGAAAATTGCGCGGATTGACGCCGATACATTACCGTGCGCCAACCACTTTCCAACTTTATGAACTTTCAAACTTTTCAGACTAAAAATCCTCTTCCGTCAGGAATGTCCGCAGATGGATGTGCGTTATCCCGTCGAAATCGCTTTTCGTGAGAAGCGGATTCATCGAAATCACGTATTTCGGATAGTTGTCCTTTATGAGGCCGAGATTGCCGAACTCACGCTTGCGGGTCTCGTCCGCCGCAACAAGATACGAGGCCTGGACGTAAATCAGCTTCCCATTCGGCTTTGAACACACAAAATCTATTTCACCAGACGGCAACTTGCCGACTTTCACATCATAGCCGAGCCTCACAAGCTGCTGAAACACAATATTTTCAACAACTTTCTCAATATCGTTTTCCCGCGTTCCGCCAGCCAGCGTGTTGCGCAGTCCGTGGTCTTCAAAATAAAATTTGTCGTTGTTTTCAAAAAGACGCTTTCCGTGAATGTCAAATCTGTTCACCTTTTTTATCATATACGCCTCGCAAAGATATGAGATGTAATTCATTATCACTGTTGAAGTTACTGATTCTTTCTGCGATTTCATGAATTTCGAGATGCTGTTTGCCGACACAAGCTGCCCCGTGTTGTCGGCTAAAAAACGTACCAAATTCTCCAGAAACTGAACGTTTCTGATTTCATGACGCATTATCACATCTTTGAGCAATACAGTGTTGTAAATATCTGAATGATATTCTCTTACATCATCTTCCTCAAGCCCCATCTTCACAAGTCCCGGAAGTCCGCCGTATTTCATGTATTTTGCAAGTGAATCATCATCATTCTGAAGGTTGTGAAACTGTAAAAATTCGAGATAACTCAACGACTGAATGTAAATTTCCTTATACCTTCCCCCGATTATTGTGGTCAAATCGGAACTCAACATCTTGGCGTTGCTGCCGGTTATAATAATGTCGGTGTTTTTTTCCGTGCGGTAACTTCTGACGCTGCGCTCAAAGCCATCAATGTCTTGAACCTCATCGATGAGAATGAAATTATGCTTGCTTTTATCGAACCGTTCTTCAATAAAATCGTTTAAATCATTGTAATTCTTTATGTTATCAAATTCACGTTTTTCCTTGTCAATGAAGATGACATTATTGCCGCTATCAGACATTTTCTGGTCGCGGACAATCTGCAACATGCAGCTCTTCCCCACCCTGCGCTGCCCGACAAGGACTATAATTGTCTCTTTACCAATGTATTTTTCAATTTTATCAAGATAAGACTGTCTGATGATTTCATACATATTTCTTTTATACTTTAAATTTTTGGCAAAAATACAAAATATTTCTTCTATACTTTGAATTTTCTGTAAAATTTCAAAAATTTCTTTTATACTTTAAATTTTTGGTAAAAACTCAAAGATTTCTTTTATAAACGAAATTTTTCAGGTCAAATCACCAGTTCGGATCGTATTCAAATCCAAAGGGATAATCGTCCGTTATTCTTTTCCTCGTGACTTGATTCAGCTTGTTGAACTGACTTCGTTGGAAACGTGCCGAGAAAAGCCCGACTCCGTTCTTGATATTCGAGTACGCCGGAGGCTGCTGGAACGAAATGTCAGAATTGTTGGCGGCGATGTATTCATACAGATTCTGCCCCATGCCCGAAATCCTGAACTCGAACTTCTCAACGAAACGCCTCACACCCGCCGGACTGTTGTTCACGAGATATTCGTCTTTTCCGAATATCTCAAGCAACTTCTCAGGAGAAAAAACGACCTTGTAGTTATGCGTCCGCGAATTGTACATCTCACCCGACTCGCCGCTTTTCAAATCAAACAGAATCTCCCTTTCGACAGTGTCAGCCGCACCGGGCATCAGCTCCTTGTAATGGAAAATGCCATTCACATTCAGATACGCCGCAACACTTTGATAATTAGTTGATTGATCCGGCACCTCCCATTTCAGCGAATCTCTTTTCTTTGTCCATGAAACAGACTGCTCATGCTCCGGAAAAACAAACAAATGCGTATTTATCGTCTTAATCGTTGACTCAACAACCTCCCCGTCGTTTCTGACGATGACGAGTTTGTAATCATTTCCCGGAAGAATCCTGTTCGCAGTGTAATAATAAACCTGTCGGCGACCGCTGTAAAACAACGAGTTGGCATCGTCTGGAATCCATTTTGAAACCGTGTCCAAATGAATCGAATCATTTGTCTTCAGCCTCACAAGAATGACGTCAATCTCATCATATTTATAGTTACAAGCGTCGTAATCTTGCGCGAGGACAGAAGCGTCGCCTGTAAATGTCTTCGTTATCTTGAAAAAATTCGTGTCCGCATCTGTGTCAATTACGGAATAGACAACAGTCTTCGGACCCGAATCGCTGAAAAGGTCAACTTTTGTATTGCACGAAAACAATGCAAACACGCACAAAATCAAAAACAATCTTCTCATTTCAGGTTAATTTTTACATAATTTTTCAAAATCGGTTAATTTCACGAATGCTTTCCCGACATTTTTTGAAATGTCGCTCGCTATCAGCGACTCCATCCCGTTTTCGGAGGCCGCGATGTCGCCCGCCAAACCGTGGAGATAGACGCCGAGCAAAGCCGCTTCTTCAGGTGTATATCGTTGAGCCACAAGCGACAAGATGATTCCGGTCAGGACATCGCCGCTTCCGGCGGTCGCCATTCCCGGATTGCCGGTAGTGTTGAAGAAACACACGCCGGTCGGGAAAGTGACGGCGGTGTTCGCGCCTTTAAGCACGATTATCAAGTTGTACTTGCGCGACATTTCCCGCTGAAACTCAAGACGTTGCAGCGAGTTTTCCGTTTTCCCGAACAGCCGTTCAAACTCTTTCGGGTGAGGTGTCATTATCGTTCTCTCCGGCAGGAACGCGAGCCACGTCTTGTTTTCCGAGATGATGTTCAAGGCGTCGGCGTCAAGCACCAACGGCACTTTTGTCTCCTGAATCAGGCGTTTCAAAGCGTTTGCCGTTTCGGGACGTTTTCCAAGTCCCGGCCCCGCTGCTATCGCCGTATAGTTAAGCAAATCAGGGAGTTGCGAAAAACAGTCTTCCGATTCATCAACGCTCATCATCGCTTCAGGAAGATAAACCTGCAACGGAAGCGTCGCCGACTTCGGCAGATGTGCGGTCAGCAGTCCGACGCCGCTTCTCAGGCACGACTCCGCCGCCAGCAACGCGGCTCCGGTCTTTCCCGTCGAGCCGGCGATGAGCAGCGCGTGACCGTAAGTGCCTTTGTGTGAATGTTTTCCGCGACGGTGAACTATCGGCCTTACGACTTCGTTTTCCGTAAGGAAATTGACGCTTTCCACTTTTTCCACGTAATCGGGATGAATCTTTATGTCGAGGACTTCCCAGTTTCCCACGAAAGGCTCGTTTTCAGGCAGCAGAAACGCCAATTTCGGGAACTGGAACGACAAGGTGTAATCCGGTCGAAATGTGTGTTCCGATGTTGCGAAACCGTCGCCGTTCAAGCCAGAAGCGATGTCGATGGCTATCCTAACCGCTTGATTGTTATTGAGATGCTCAACCATCTCCGCTGCAAGCCCTTCAAGCGGACGTGTCAGCCCGGAGCCGAACATCGCATCAATGACGACATCGGAATCCGATATTTCCGGGAAATCGTCTTTTGAAAAAACGTCATGGATAACCGAAGGATTCAGAGCTTTCAACCTCTCATAATTGACAAGGCAGTCGTGGCTCATTTTTTCGCCGACATGAACGAGAAACACCTCTACATCATAATGTTTCTGATGAAAAAGTCGTCCCAGCACGAAGCCGTCGCCGCCGTTGTTGCCCATCCCGCAGAAAATCTTCACATCAGTTTCTGTTTGATGATTCAACTTGTTTTCAATCCATCCGAAAGCCGTAGTTGCGGCGCGTTCCATCAAATCGACAGACGTAATCGGTTCATTTTCAATGGTGTAGGCATCCGCAGAGCGGGCGTTGTTTATTGTCGGGATTTTCATAATTAAAATTTCAATACTAAAGTTCAAACATTCGGATACTATGCTTTGTCAGTAATTATCATATTTCTTCCAAACCCAATTCTTTTAAAAACACATTGAGCTTTCTGCGTGAATCCTCAATTTTGGCATTGCACTCCTTCAATTGTTTGGCGACAGCCTCCAAATTAATCTGTTCCTCCTCTTTCGACAGGTTCACATAACGGGTGATGTTGAGATTATAATCGTTCTCCTTGATTTCCTGCAACGTGACTTGTCTTGAATAGCGTATTTCTTCCTTGCGGAATTGGTACGTATCCACTATTTTATCCACATCTTCTTCACGAAGCAGATTCTGGCGCTTGCCCTTTTCAAAATGGCCCTCGCCGCTGGCGTTTATGAAAAGAATCCTTTCATTTTTGCGACATTTCTTCAGCACAAGAACACACACCGGAATACCCGTGGAATAGAACAAGTTGGCGGGCAAGCCGATAACGGCATCAATATTGTCATCCTCAAGCAGTTTCTTTCGGATGTCAAATTCTTTTCCGCCACGGAACAGCACACCATGAGGCAAAATGATAGCCATTGTGCCATTGTCACTCAAGAAGTGAAAACCATGCAACAGAAAGGCGAAATCAGCGGCTGACTTTGGGGCAACACCATAACGGCTGAAACGGAAATCCTTGGCGGTTTCCTCCGTCGGATCCCAGCGCAGGCTGAAAGGAGGATTGGCAACCACTGCATCGAACTGCATCTTCTTGGCAGGATTCTCCTCATTAAGTATATCCCAGTCATTGGCAAGAGAATCGCCGTGATGAATCTCAAACTCCGTATCCTTAACGCCATGCAGCAACATGTTCATGCGTGCAAGATTATAGGTGGTGATGTTCTTCTCCTGTCCGTAAATCTTGCCGATGGCATAGTCTTTCATCTCGCTGCGCACGTTGAGCAACAGAGAGCCGGAGCCACAAGCAAAATCCAGCACTTTATCAATGCGTTTCTTTTTGCCCGTAGCAGGGTTTTGGCAATCCAAAGTGACAATGCGCGAAAGTATGGTGGAGATCATCTGCGGCGTGTAGAATTCTCCCGCCTTCTGCCCCGAACCGGCGGCAAACTGACCAATCAGATATTCGTAGGCATCGCCCAAGGCATCGGAATCAGAAGGGATTTCGGCGAGGCCGTCGGCGATGGTCATAATGACCTTGCACAAAAGCGCATTGCGCTCGGTATAGTTTTTCCCCAACTTCTCGGAATTCAGGTTTATTTCAGAAAACAATCCCTTGAACGAACTTTCAAACGATTCATTTTCAATATATTTGAATCCTTCCTGCAAGGTCTGAAGCAGATCTGAACTTTGTGTTCGGGCAAGTTCGGCAATATTGCTCCAAAGATATTGAGGTTCAATCACATAATGGATTTTGCGACGCATCTGCCTTTCAAACAGCAAAGTATCGTCAGGATTTTCTTTGTACCATATCTGAAGAGTGGCATAATCCGATCCCAATTCTTTTTGAGCGGATTTTATATAGTTGTCCGACAGATATTTCCAGAAAAGAAACGACAGCATATAGTCGCGGAAATCGTCCGCCATCATAGCGCCGCGTAGGTTGTTGGCGATGTTCCAAAGGGTCTTGCCTAATTCTTGCTGATTATTTTGTGTCATAGTTATATATTTTCATTAAATGGGAATTGCGTTTTGAAGTCAGAATATATTTTCTTAAAATAGGTCTTGTTCTCTTCATTCATTTCTGTTGGTTCAAAAAGAGAATAATTCCCATGACTTAAAATATTTATCATTCTTGAAAACAACTGTTCATCCGGATCATCGTCAAATTTCTTGATGCAATCTCCAAACTTATCGAATCCATGAAATGCTGCAGTTTTTTCCAATAAGTTTCTTAACATATTAAAATGATAAGTATATAACTTCCCTTCTGGACTTACAGCTTTATTCAATTCTTTTATCAAAGCCACATGATGAAAAAAAGGTGTATCTTTTAAATCTTTGAGTTTCCACACATATTTAATTTGTTTTGTAACATCCTCTTGTTCAAGTTTTTCTTTAAACAGATAGAATTTTGAAGCATTGTTCAATTCATTATAAATCACATTATAAAACAGTCCATGATGTGTAGAAATGATTGTGTGAAGATCATTCGTTTTAGTTTTTATCAATGATGCCAAATGATTGGCTACAAGGACTGCGTTATCGTCATCTAATGAAGAAATTGGGTCGTCAATATATATGTATTTTACCCATTGATATGCTTCCGCCTTATCAATAGCCATTTGTGCAACAGCCAAGAAAAAACACCATTTGAAGATGTTTTCCTCACCACGAGAAATTTTTATGTCCTTTTTCCATTCCGTAGTCTTTACATCTTCGTCATAATACATTCGTTTGAATGTAATATAATTCACAATAATATCATTACCAACAGAATCCTTTTTTTCAACATCCAACATGATGGAAAAGTCGAAATCCGAGTACCTACTTAAAACTTTACGAATGCGTGTTTCCATTTCATTCGCATCTAAACCATCGAAGAAATGTGATTCTCTACGGAACATCAGCACCCTTTCCTCATCATTGTCTAAATCATTATCCCAATAAAATAAATCTTCGGTATAGGCATTGTAATACAATGTGTCGCCAACACCATTCTTTTTCCCAATGTTTTTGAATGCAACAGAAAGGCTTGTCTTTCCCACCCCATTGTGAGCGAAAATAACAGTATTTTTCTTTTCACTACCTCTCAAGTCTTGAGCAAGTTCAATTAAAGTTGAATATGAATCTTTCATTTGATTTGACATAAAGAATTATTTTGACATTACAAACATCTGTTGCATCAATCCGTTTTTATATGTTTTCAATTTCTGTATTTTATCGTCCTGCGCCTGTATCATTTCATCAATGGATGATAGAAATGAGGCGATTTTTTGCTGTTCGATATAAGAAGGATGTGGAATTTTGATTTCTGAAAATTGTTTGTAACTAACCATTTTCCCGTCTCTAATACCTTCTAAATTTCGATTCAAATCTTGTATATATTGATGTGATTTAAAATAATGACGGTAATATTCATCACAAACATTATCATTTGTTTTTCTCAACACAATATATGCAGGACTGCATAGACCTTTATAATGTGAATATTCTATTCCACCTTGAAATGATCTCAAACTAATTATAAAATCGCCAATTTCAACGATTTTGTAATTTTCAATGCTTTTATCACTAACAATCACATTGTAATCAATCATTTCTCTTGGAACGGCACCTTGTTCTTGCGTAATGGCCAAAACAGGTAAATCGGAACTATGCTGTTTATTTACTATCGGTTTAAATAATTTATCACCATTGGCAAAATTCCATTCTCCGTCATTCTTAAATTCCGGAAATCTCAGTTTAGGTGTTTTTTCGCCGTTGGCGGGGAAAAGCTGTTGCATAAGGCCTTTTTTGTGGGCTTTCAGTGCTTCTAATTTTTTCGTGTGGGCGGAAATCTGCTCGTCTAACGAGGTGAGAAACGCGGCTATCTTCTGCTGCTCGGGAAGAGAGGGAGGATAAACAACGATCGTTTCTTGTAATGAAGATCTTGAAATTGATGTCACTTTTGCCCCTTGCATTAGAGGCAAAAGTTTAGTGTGATACGCGTTCGAATTCAAATAATATCCCAAGTAATATGGAGCAAATTCATTTTTGGGACGACACGGAATAGTATGTAATCCAGAAATCACGATTTGTTTACCAATGTTTCTAATTTCAGTGCATTTCCCTGCCGTTTCGTCCTCGGCTGTGTCTGCAAAAATAACATCGCCATCTTTCAAATATGAAGATTTATATTTATACAATATTTCATCATCCTTAATGTGCGGAAGATTGTCGGTGTTTAAATCAAGTCTTTCTCCAAATTTTATCAATACATCTCCATAATGAATATTCAAAGCGATGCCATCTTGCTCACTTAATTCGGCTCTTGAAAGAGTGTTGTTTGATAACATTGTGAAAATGTCCTTGAACTTCACGACTTTCCATCCCCCGTCATTTTCAAATTCGGGGAAGCGGAGTTTGGGGAGTATTTTGGCTGTGTCAGTCATTGGCATTATTTTTTAGGCATTGTTTGATACACTTGTCCGTCAATCAGTTTTCCGTTGGCATGCTTGTTGCGTTTTACGCCATCGCTGCCCCAAGTGCCCCATTGTTTGAAAAAGAAAGCAGAGCCTTGTTGCTCGGTTTGCTCTTTAATGGACATTACCCATTCGGGTTTCATCGGGCGTGCGCTAGGTCCGCTTTCTCCTCCTACAATTACCCAATCAATATTGTCAAGATTCAGATCCCCCAAATCTTCTAACAATGGTTCGCAAGACAAGAAACGGATGGGTGCATTTAGGGTGCGCAAACAATCAATTCTTTTTTTGGAAGATTGCGCTTCAACAGTAACGCCCAGCCATGCATTTTGAGGGATTTCGCGAGAGTGGAAATATTCGGCCATCCGTTCTGCCCGTTTGGTAAGAAGCTGATAACGATGCTGTGGCGTGCGTTTGATGGTATCCACCACCTTATCAATAAACTCAAAGGGGACATCTTTGTGAAACAAATCACTCATCGAACACACAAAAATAGTATGAGGTTTGTTCCATTGCGAAGGTTCGTTCAAGTTGTCTTCGTGCAATGTAAGTCGAAAGCCATTCTCGTATTTTTTCAGTCCCATAGCCTTCAGTCTCCGTGACATCACTTCAGCGTAACAGTGTGCGCAGCCCTGTGAAATCTTTTCACAGCCGGTCACGGGGTTCCAAGTCTTATCAGTCCATTCTATTTTACTGTCTGCCATATTATTTGAAGTTTAATATGCATTCTTTGATCAAAAGTACAGAAACATTGTGATTTTTGTTGTCTGTAAATTCTGAATTTATTTTCTCTTCGCCGACTAATTGTCTTAATGCTTTTGTATAATGAGCTCTGCTATACAAACATTGTTGTTGATGTTCCTCAAACAGATTATAGGCGGAAATTTTCCTTCCTTTATATTTTATAAGCAAATTGTCTTTTAATTGGTCAATGTTGGCATCATTTGTATCAAATAACTCATTTACAGGGTTAGTTATTTTCTTTACATCAAAAGTGTATGTGTTAACTCCATCAAAAATTGTTCCCACATTTGCAAAATCGTTGTATATCTGTTTTATTAAATCAAATCCTCTTTGATTCTTTGTTAAATGTAGAATGAAATGGCTTGTGGTATCAATATCTTCTTCTTGAAATTTAAAAGCCGTATAGTAAATTTTGCCTCCCAATTGTTTTTGATACTCATTACGCAAATTATCAATGATATATTGTAGCCGCTCCCTGACTGTTCTTTTGCCTCTGATTTCAATTTTTGCATTGTCATAAGACAAAGGAAATAATGCACGCATTGGTTGTTCAAATTTGTCGTTTTCCAAAGCAGGATTTATACGTTTTGAATTGATAAAAATAAACAATTCATTTCCCCAGTAACTAAGAAATTTTGATAATACATCGGTCTCAATTCCTTTGTATCCAAAAGGATCAATGAACAAAACAGTCGGACACTCATTTTTCCCATTTTTCATGGTGTTCCTTAAAAGAAATTTGTTGATTTCTTCAGATTCACCAACTGTACTTTTGCCAAAATGAGGTTTGATATTAAAAGTTCCGTCAGGATATATCTTTAGAAAGTTTTCTTTTAGGTTTTGTGAATATGTGTTGTCATTAAATACCATCCAAACTTTTTGCCTTAACATTTCCTCTTCATTACAATGCTTTGCAATTAATAATGGAGTCGAATAATTGCCGTCATTATATATGCCTGGACCAGAAAACAAATCGAAATAACCAATGCGTTCCGGCATATGTTTTTTTACGATGATTTTGCAATACTTTGGAAAATATTCCGAAACAATGCTTGCTTTTACTTTGGATGATAGCGTTTGTTTTTCGAAAAAATCTGTTGTTGACATATTATTTTGTTATTTGATTGCTATTGGATATAGTTTTTTCTGCTCATAATATGCTTAAATTCATCTTCTGTCGGCGGCTTCCTTTAAATAGGGATTTCGGGCTTCCTCATTTTCCACACGAATTAATTGCCGATAATGCGACCAACTCAATTCGCCACACAGTGTGTGACGAATTGGGAACGTTAGATAAAACTGCCTGAAATACTTCAAGTTAGTTTCTCCAAAACCTTTCCCAAAATCCACAGTAAGCACTTCTGCAAGATTCTTTATCAAATACTTGCCGTATTCGGCGCGGTCGTTGCCGTTCTGTTCTTCCTCCACAATGCGCCGTCCTATTTCCCAATAAGTTGCAACCATCACGGTGTTCACCGTATGCACAACCTGTTTTCTGGCTTCGTTAATCAAAGTCCGAATGTCGTTGATAAATCCATTGTTTTCCATACTATTTGTCATAGTTCCTTCGATTTCATTTTTATTCCTCATACGCCTTCAGTCCCGAAATTTCCTGCCCGGAAACCAAGCGTTTCAGCAGCGGCACAAGGTCGTTCATCAGTTCTGTTTCCTTATGGGTGCGGTCGCGCCAGCCCAGATTCAAAGGCTCCAGCAAACCGTTCAGTCTCTCGCCATCGAATATCTTGCGTTCCACAATGTCGTTTACGAAAGTCTGCACCGAAGCCACGCTTAGGCCATGCCTGTCAGCGATGGCCATCAACTCCTTGGCATATTTCTCCGTCTTGAAGACTTCGTAACCGTCCTTGATTTCCTGCTCCGTACGTCCGTTCACGCCGTCAAGACTGTCAATATAGGCGATAATGTCATCTCGGTCGTCAAGCAAGTTGGCACTCGAACGAATCAAATTGGCCAGTTCCTCCTTGGTCATCTTCCACTTGACCGGATGCCCCATATAATTGGATATCAGACCCATTATATAGTCATAATCGATGACCGAAGATGCGAACAAGACAAATTCAAAATCGAGATCTTCGACATCATCCGAAACAGTTGAAGAAGACTTCTCCCGTTTAGTCTTCAAATCACGGGCTATATCAAGGTAAACCCCACGGAATGCCTGCAAGTCATCATCAGTGAAACCGTATGATGCCTGATCTTCACATGCCACGTCAGTTTTCACCGCATCATCATTTTGAGAGAGGTCAACATATTGGTCAAGCTGTGTCTTGAGCCGCTGAACTTTCTTGAAACAAACAATAAAGCCGGCTTTGGCGTCATCGCCTTTCAGATTGAAGACCTCCTCCGCCTTGAAATCCAAGTCATGGAGCCTCATGAAACTGCGCAATTCATTGACAGCCTCATTATATCTCTTTTTTATGACCGGCGCCGGTTCAACGAGCCAAATCTGACGTGCCTTTTCCTCCTGCTCGCCGGAGAACAATGCAATTGCCTCATCAACAGCCTCCTGCTGGCCTCGGAAGTCCAAAATATTACCGTAAGGCTTGGTGTCGTTCAAGATGCGGTTGGTACGCGAGAACGCCTGCACCAAACTATGAAATTTCAGATTTTTGTCAACATACAGCGTATTCAGATATTTGGAATCGAAGCCGGTAAGCAGCATATCGACTACAATTGTTATGTCAATCTTGTTCTTATGGGCGTAATCCTTGTTGCTGTACTGCTGATTTTTGATGCGTTGCTGAACATCCTGATAATAAGCATCAAACTCATTCACACTGTGATTCGTGCCGAACTGCTTGTTGTAATTTTCAATAATATGTATCAACGCCGACTTCTTTACATCAGGCTCAGATTCATTGTCCAACTGTTCCTGCGGCAAATCCTCCTGAATCTGCATAATGTCGCGGTTTCCCTCCGCAGGCGGCGTGAAAACGCAAGCAACATTCAACGGTTCATAATGCTCATCTGCATGGATTTCCCGTGCCTGTACCTCTTCAAACAAATTATAATATTCAACTGCATCATTGATTGAGCCGGTTGCAAACAAAGCGTTGAATCGGCATCCGTTTGTCGCCGCACGATGTTTGTCCAAAACGGCTTTCACTATTGCAGACTTCTTCACCGTTTCACCAACCATATCAGATTTTTCGGGCTTGAAATAATCGACATGGAAACGCAAGACATTCCTGTCTTCAATCGCATTGGTTATGGTATATGCGTGTAATTCTTTTTGGAAAACATCTTTCGTTGTCCTGTATTGAGCCTGTTCGCCGGTCACTTGAGTATAAGTGGCATTCTTCTCAAATATCGGTGTTCCTGTAAAGCCAAACAATTGCGCATTTGGGAAAAACTCTTTAATAGCTTTATGGTAATCACCGAATTGCGAGCGATGGCATTCATCGAAAATGAAAACTATTCTTTTATCTTTTAAAATCTTCAGTCTTTCCTGATAATTGCGACGGTTCTGAGGGTCGAGGGCGATGCCAAGTTTCTGAATTGTTGTGACAATAATCTTATCGGAATAATCTTCCGATAACATACGGCGCACAAGGGCATCAGTGTTGGTGTTTTCCTCAACGCAGCCATCCTGGAACTTGTTGAACTCATCGCGGGTCTGCTTGTCCAAGTCTTTGCGGTCAACGACAAACAAGCATTTTTCTATATCAGGATTATCTTTCAACAAAGTGGAAGCCTTGAACGACGTCAAAGTCTTTCCACTTCCTGTAGTATGCCAGATATAACCGTTGCCGCGGTTCTCATTGATACAGTTCACAATAGACTTGACCGCATATATCTGATACGGACGCATCATAAGCACCCTTCTTTCAGATGCCACCAAAACCATGTAGCGACTGATCATTTCGCCCAAACGGCATTTTTGCAGAAAAGCATCCGAAAAAGTTTCAAGTCCCGTTATCTTGTTGTTTTTCTCATCAGCCCATTGATAAACCGGAAGGTATTTCTCCTCAACATTGAAGTTGAAATGCTCTTTGTTATTGTTGGCAAAATAATATGTGTTATGTTGATTGCTGACAATGAACATCTGAACAAAACAAAGCAAAGAATTGGCATAACCATTACCGGCATCGTTCTTATAATCAACAATTTGCTGCATGGCACGACGCGGACTGACATCCAAAGACTTCAGCTCTATCTGGACGACAGGCAGACCGTTTATAAGCAGAATGACATCGTAACGCTGAAAACTGTTCCGTGTATTCATGCGCAACTGATGTATGACTTCATAATCATTCTTGCACCAATCCTTAATGTTCACCAAAGAATATTGAAGCGGCGTGCCATCTTCACGCATAAAAGTATTACGCTCGCGCAGCTTCTTTGATGCATAAAAAACATCCGGGTCTGTTATCTCTTCTAACAAACGAACAAATTCATTATCAGTCAGATGCACCCTGTTCAAGGCCTGAAACTTCTCCCTGAAATTCTGTTCCATCGTAATCCTGTCGTGAATATCGTCACGATAGACATATTTTAAATTCTCACTGAGATAGCGGATGAAATTATTCTCTATTTGCTTTTCGAGTGCCATTTTCCAACTTTTCCAAATATTAAACAAAAAATATTTTTGCAAACTTAAACAACTGACAAAAGTACAATTTTTTTCTTTTTTTTCGATGAATTTTTAGAAAAAATAATTGCTGAAATTTTCGTATTTTTGCGCCCATGAAAAAGTTAAAGAAACAACCCGAAATAATTGAAGACGTCACGATTATCGATGCCGGCGCGGAAGGCATGAGCATCGCTAAACCTGACGAGAAAGTGGTGTTCATCCCATTCGGAGCACCCGGCGACATCGTTGATTTACAAGTGTTTAAAAAGAAATCAAACTGCTTCGACGGCAAGATTCTGAATATCAAGAAACCGTCCGACAAACGTGTTGAGCCGGTGTGCCAGCACTTCGGTCTCTGCGGCGGCTGCAAATGGCAACACCTTGAGTATCAATGGCAGCTGTTCTACAAGCAGAAACAGGTCAAAGACAACTTCGACCGCATCGCCAAAATCGAATATCCTGAAATAAGTCCGATTCTCGGCTGCGAGAAACAGTTTTTCTACCGCAACAAGCTGGAATACAGCTTCTCGAACCGCAAATGGCTCACCGACGGCGCACCCGCCGGCACCTACACCGAAGAGGACTGCAAAGGCTTCGGCTATCATCTTCCGAGCCTGTTCGACCGCGTCATCGACATCGAACATTGCTATCTGCAAGCCGACCCGTCGAACGACATCCGCCTGTTTATCAAGGATTTCACCATGAAACACAAGCTGTCGTACCACAACGTCCGTGCACATGAAGGCACGATGCGCAACGTGGTGATCCGCTGCAACGGCAAGGGCGAGTTCATGGTCATCATCGTCATCAACGAGGAAAACGGCATCGTCCGCAACGGACTGATACCGGCTTTGTCAGCGAAGTTCCCGCAAATCGTGTCATTGATGCTCGTCATCAACTCAAAGTTCAACGACATGATTTCCGACCTGCCGTTCGAGTGTCTGAAAGGCGAGCCGTATCTCATCGAGACGATGCAGTCGCCGCGGCCGGGCTTTGATGATTTAAAGTTCCGCGTCGGGCCGGTCTCGTTCTTCCAGACCAATGTCTATCAGGCGGAAAGGCTTTACAAGGCGGCCTTCGACCTCGCCGACGTGAAAGGCGACGAACTGATGTACGACCTCTACACCGGCACCGGCACGATTGCGCTTTATTTCTCGCGTTTCGTCAAGAAAGTCGTTGGCATTGAATATGTTGAGGAAGCCATCGAAGACGCGAAGATCAACGAGAGCTTCAACAACATCTCCAACGCCGAGTTCCATGCCGGCGACATGGCGAAAGTGCTCACCGACGAGTTCATCGCCGAACACGGCAGACCCGACTTCATCGTCACCGACCCGCCACGTGCCGGAATGGCCGACAAAGTCATCGAACAACTGAAAAAGATTAAGGCAAGAAAAATCGTCTATGTCAGCTGCAACCCCGCCACGCAAGCCAGAGATTTGCAACTTTTGGACGAACTCTATTCCGTCAAGGCAGTGCAGCCCGTTGACATGTTCCCGCACACGCAACACGTTGAAAATGTGGTGTTGTTAGAGTTGAGGGTGGAGTGTTGAGAGTGGAGTTAAAATAAAAAAGACCGCAGGAAACATCGTGCGGTCTTTTTTTCCTAAAACATTCCGAAAATCAGAACGGGACATCTGTGCAATTCAGCGAGAACTTGATAGGACGCAGATTTCCGACGATGGCGTCACCGGCGGCCTCGATCGAATAAACATAATCGCTCTTCTTGGTCATCTTGATTGCACCTTTCATCTTATACACGTTTCCATTGCATCTGATCTCTCCGTAAATGTCAGTGTCCGGAGCGACATTCACCTGCTCCGAAGGGAATTCGACGGTGTTTCCAAACACGACATCAATCCGGTTCGTTCCACCTGTTGTTTGCAGAGTGAACGCAATCTGATTCTGAACGTCATCAACAACCATATTTGACCTTGTAATGTACAATTCATCATTGCCAAGCACAAAGTTTCCGTACGTCGGGAAATTAGTGTTTATCGGGCATGACCATACTCCGACGGTATCGCAATAACTTTCAAAGCCATCCGAAATGATTCTGAACCAATAATAGTCGAAAGTTGTCTTGTCCTGAAGCTTTGACTGCAATTCGGCGGTGTTTATCTTAGCTATCGTCGCCTCCCAATCGGCATGAACCTGAATGTCGGCTATCGAGTCACATATCTCCTGTGTTTCCTCGGTGATTGTGTAGTCCATCGTTGAAAAAAGCGGTTTTATTCCTTTTTCATCGAAATAAGCATTGATGCTTCTGACATCCGCGCTTGTCGGGAATAATTTACCCATGGAAAACGCCGACGCAACAAATGATGTTTCGTAGCTGTAATTGCAAGTCACCGTTTCATGCGGAGGATCAACGGGTGGGACGACAGGTGAGTCATCATTTTTTTTGTCTTTACATGAGGCTGCAGTCAAAGCGATGGCGAGCGTCATCATCGCACATAGCGAGTTTTTAAAAAGTCTTGTCATATTATTTTAATTTAATTCATTGTTCATCAGCATTATTATCCTTTGATATTCCTCGAAATCACCTTTGGCTGGGCTTCGTCTTCCATATCCTGCATATACCGCGGATGGTATTTTCCGACAGGAATATCCTTGAAGATACATTCATTGGCAAGCCGGGCCGCCTCGATATGATCTGTCACAGCTGTCTCTATAGCGGCCACGGCGACATCGATGAGTGCGCCCAGCAGCCCGCCGGAGGTGCTGTTGCTCGTATAGTCGAGTGTCAGGTTGCAGGTTCTTTCAAAAAGCACCTCATTGGTGGTGGTCGATTTCACTATGTATGTTATCTTCGTGTTGATGCCTGTCACCACTTTCTTCCACGACTCTATTCTCGAAAACACCACGGCGTCGGCGCCGAAATATTCCTTGAACTGTCCCAACGGCGCATCGATGAAAAGCTCTGCGTCGTATGCGCTCTCATTGCGGAAAATCTCCATCGCCATGAGAGGGGAAATGACGTAATACCCCGCTTCCGCCAACGGCTCGCTCACCGAAGTGAAAAACAGATCCTTCGCCTCGACATTCGTCGTATTGTTGATCGGAGGCATTATCAATAACGTAACAGGCTGTTCCTCGTACAGCTTGGCGTACTGCATCCCCTTTGTATTTCTCGTTGCGCCGCATGATGTCACGACAAGTGTGACAAATACTAACGCTATGATATTCAACGGTTTTCTCATGATTAATCCTGATGTTTGATACGTTTGATAATTGGTTCGATGAATTTTCTCGCTTCAGGGTAATACTCAATCTCGCGTTGCAAAAGCTCGACTCCGTATTCAGCATAGTCTGTCCTGACAATCATCGACTTCTGCCTGTCGGTGGCGGTCTCGGCGAACACCCTGACGGTCTCCGGGTCAAGGAGCATGTAGCCGTATTCGGCGCAGATTCCGGGTGGCGGCACCATGCGCTCGCCGCCCGGCGTGTTAATCATGCTTTCGTATGTCACGAGAAGACTGCACAGCGATTCAGCCGACTGCGTCTTGTAATGTCTGTAGGCGTATTCCTCGTACATTGACGTGCCGTTAGTCCTGCCGCCCCAACTGTACAGTGATTTTGGAGTATAGACGCAGGAACTCAAAACAAGCACCGGCAAAAACAATGCAGTTACAATGAAAATCCTTCTCATAACTCTATTATCTTCGTCTCGTTACCCGAAACAAATATCGTCTTCGAGAACACCTCGTTTCCGTTCATCACAACTTTCACGTCGTGTTTGCCCGGAGCCACCGTGATTACGTTCTTCGCTGTCTTTTTTATCTTGCGGTCTCTTTTGTAATTCTTGTATTTCACCGCCTCGACGTTGTAGATCTGATCGTCAACGGTCACTGTGATAGGCGTTTGGCTGGCTGCCACGAACGAAAGCCCACATTTGTTTTCGACACCCGACGAATATGAATATGTGCCGCACGAGGCCATAATCATTGTGATGAATGCAATTAAAAAAAGTCTTTTCATGTTTTTAGTCGTTTAAGATGTAATATTTTTCAAGAAGTTTGTCTTTGTCAAGGGCATCGCCTTTATAGCTACAGAACGAGATTTCGTTCTCCGGCTTTGTGTCAGGGATCGTCATGACCACTGTCACCTCACCGATTTTCTTGCCTGGGAGTTCGACGTTCATTCCCGACTGCGGGTTTTTCACGACCTTGCCTTTTGAATAGACGCTGAATCTGTCGCCTGCCGCCAGGCCCTGTGACTCGCCGCCGGAGATGATGTAGTTGTTATCTTCATCAATGTCAAGGATATAAGAACGCCACGGGCTGTCGGTGCATTCGTTGATGATGTTTTCGACGAGTTGTGAGAGAGCCGCCGAAATCGCCTTGTCGCTCAACGTGGCATCGTAACCGGCTGTCCCGCCGAAGCCCAACACTTCCTTCGTCGTCGTCTCCGCCAATCCCTTGGCCTCGCCGGAATAGATGATGAGACCCGACGCCGTCTCCACGATACGGATGCTCACGCCGGCTTCAACGACCTGTGTCTTCGTTGATGAGAACACTTTTTCCTGTCCTTCGTTTTTCCTCCCGAACTCTGTGATTGAGCCGAGGATGATGTAGTCAGCTCCGATTTTCTGCATGTCAGCGCCGGCTTCCTGAACCAAGACATCGAGGTCTTCCCTTTCAAGAAGGATGAACTTGCCCGACTGCTGCAGTTTCGCCGACAAGATGTCAAGACCTTGTTTTCTCATCGGGTCGTTTTTCTTGTCGTAAAACACGCCCTTGCCATACTGCGTCTCATTGGAGAACCTGCCGATGGCTACTTTCCTCTTGATTGTCTTTTTCTCCGTGGCTTTCTTTGCGGAAGTCTGCTGTGCTTCAACAGTTTCCGCCGTCGTCACTTTTTTTGATTGCGCAAAAGACGGCATTGCAACTAATGCTGCAATTACAAATAGCAATACTTTTTTCATACGTTTAATATTTTAAATTTAAATCGTGCAAAGTTAGTTATTTTCATAACACACCGGCAAAAAAATCATTTATTTATCTTTTCTATTATCTCGTCCAGATTCACATTCTCACCCTTGACGGTAAACATCGCCCGCTCGTAATATTGAAGGCGTGAATTGTAGTGATTTTCAACATATTGCTTCAATTCGTCCTCACTTTTCCCGTTCACCAACGGACGTTTCCGTCTTGCTGTCAGGAGTCTGTTGACAGCCGTCATCGGGCTTATCCTGACGAATACCGTCACGCCGTTTTCGTTCATCCACTGCATGTTGTCGAAAAAACAAGGCGTGCCGCCGCCCGTCGAGACAACGACATTATGCATCTCGGCAGTCTTCTTCAAAATGTCAGACTCGAATTTCCTGAAATACTCCTCCCCGTATTTGTCGAAGAAATCCTGAACCGAAATATGATATTTCTCCTCAAACATGTCATCGGTGTCGAACGCCTCATAGCCGAGCCTGTTGGCGAGCTTTCGCGACACCGACGACTTGCCGGAACACATATAACCTATTATATAAATCCTGTTTGGCATCATAAAAATTATCGTGCGGCAACACTTTTTTTTAAATCCGCTGCAAAGATAAACGTTTTTTTATTCTGACTTACATTTAAATTTGAAATTTGGCGACATAAAAAAACGTCCGCCGAAGTTTTCGGCGGACGCTCTAAATCAAAATTTATTTCAAACAATTATTTCCACTGACCAGTGATTGTGATTTTCATGCTATTATCTGGTTGTTTTTCAACAGTTCCTTTTTTAACGTTGATGAGATAAAGGTTGTCATTGTACTGAGTCATGATAACAAAGTTGTAGTCTTTGTTGGCCTCACATGAAACCTCATGGAATTTTTCAGCTGGTGTTGCACTTTCAAATGCATTCTTTTTTCCAACTTCTGTTGTGATGGATGCAAATTCCACGCCTTCAAGTATTTTAAGTTCAGCACCTTCGACCGGAACAATCTTAGCTTTTACTTCCTTGACGTTTGATTTCCATTCAAGACCAAACTGTTCAAGGCCTGTACCAGGTGTGCCACCAACTCTCACCCATGAAAGGTCATTGACTTCGAGTGTGGCATCAAGAACTGTGATGTTGACCTTTGCTGTTGCCGTGTTATTCTTCTTTGTTTTCACTGTTGCTTCAACTGTCACAAGACCGCCAGGAAGATCCATTGGTTCCGGCTCGGCTGTGAATGTGTAAGTTGTAAGCTTGTCAAGAGTGATTGTTGTATCACCAAGTACTTCATTATTATAAATCACCTTAAAATAAAGTGATGTGAGAAGGTCGTTTGCATCTGTTGCGATAGCTTTGATCTGGAAGCCTACCATATCACCTGAATAAACTTCTGTGTTCTGATAGACATAGCCTTCGCCAGCGTTCACGAATTCAATTGTCGGGAGTTTAGGATCGTCATCGTCCTTTGAGCAGCTTGTCATGAAAAGCACGCCCACCAAGCACATAAGTGCCAAAGTTAATTTCTTCATTTTTTTAATTTTTTAAAGTTAATATTACATTTAAAATTTGAATGCAAAGATAGACTTTTTTTTAATTGAACTGTTTTTTTTTCAAATATTTTTATTTCTTTCCTTTTTGAAGTTGTGCCTGCTGTTTCTGCATTTCTTCAAGACGTTTCTGGAAATTCGATTTCTTCACAGGTTTGAGCTTCGCCTTTTCAATCTGCCTGCGGAGTTTCTCATCATCGAGGAACACTTTGAACAAATACATCTGCAGGAATGTGATGATGTTCACGAGCATGTAATAGTAGCTCAGACCGGCCGAGTAGCTGTTGAACAGGCCGAGGAACATAATCGGCATGATGTAGAGCATGAGTTTCATGCCCGGCATCGGCTGTGTCTGCATCGCCGCCGTCTGTTTCTGGTTGATCCACGTGTAAAGTATTGTGGTTACAGTCATTAACAGCGTGAACAGACTGACGTGGTCGCCGTAGAACGGGATGTTGAACGGCAGGTCGAGGATGCTGTCGTATGTCGAGAGGTCGTCGGCCCACAGGAACGGCTGCTGACGAAGCTCGATACTCGATGGGAAGAAACGGAAGATGGCCCACAATATCGGGAGCTGCAGCAGCATCGGCAGACATCCGGATGTCGGGCTTGCACCGGCTTTCTTGTAAAGATCCATCACCGCCTGCTGCTTCTTCATGGCATCTTCCGGCTTCGGGTATTTCTCACTGATAGCGTCAATCTCAGGCTTCAGCACACGCATCTTCGCCGTTGACTGGTATGACTTGTATGCGAAAGGCATGAGAATCAACTTGATGATGATGGTAAGTACCAATATCACGATACCGTAGTTCCATCCGTAGCTGCCGAGCCAGTTGAAAACGTTGACGACGAGGTAGCGGTTGATCCAACCCACGAGCTTACCGCCGAGCGGAATCTGCTTGCTCAAGTCAAGACCATACGAATCCATGATTTTCAAGCTGTTAGGTCCGAGATACATCTGCATCTGAACTGTATTGTCGTTTTCAAGTCCGTTGAACGGGATGTCGATGCTTGTGTACATCGTCTTGAGATAACGCGGGTTCTTCGCCTTGAAATCCTGTTTCATCCCGATGGAGGCACCGATGAAATCGTCCTTCGCGATGAGCGCGTAGCTGAAGAAACGCTGTTTGAACGACACCCATTTGAGGTTTGAACGGAGTTCTTTCTCGCCGTCCTTCTCTCCTCCCCTATCGCCGCTCAACGACTCGACATCATCGTTGGTGAATTTGTAGTAAACATTCGAGCCGTTGTAACGGTCAACCGCCTTCTCCTGCTTCAGCAGTTCCACATACCAATTGATAGTCATGTAGTTGGTGTTGGCGGCGATCACGTTTCTCATGTTGACGGTCTTGACGTCGAAGTCGAGCATGTATTCATCAGGCTTCATCGTATATACAAATTCAAGGTATTGACCTTCATTGAAAATTCCATCAGCGTCGGCTGTCATCGCCCTGAAACTGATTGTCAGAGGCTCATCTCCCAAGACGATGGAATCCGTTCCGTCATAGACGCTGTTATTAATATAAGGTGTGAAGCAGAGATTCATCGTATTGATCGGCATATTCGAAGCGAAAAATTCAAGATTGAATTTCGCCGTGTTCTTGTCAAATCCGATAAGCGGCAGAGAGTCGTAAGTCTGGTAATCTTTGAGCATCACCTCCTTCACGTATGCGCCTTTCGACGAGAACGTGAGTTTGAAGACGTCGTTTTCGACAACATAGTCCTTGCCTTCGCCTGATGCGGCGGCGGCGAACAGCCCGAAATTGCGGCGGAGCTCTGCGTTTTCGTCAACGACACCGATTGAAGACATCTTCGACGCCGCTTCCGCCGCGGCTGCCTGCTGCGCCTGAACGAAACGCAGAGAGTCTTCGGCATAACGTATCCTCTGCTCGCGGAGAATGGAGTCCTGAATGTGCTGGCGTCTCGCCAATTCCTCTTTGGATGGAGTCATCCACACTGTGTAACCAACGAAAATCCCTATGATAAGGATGATTCCAATGACTGAGTTCTTGTTCATTTTCTACTTTTTGTTTTCTTCTTGGTATTTTAACATTGCCTTGACGAAACCCACGAAAAGCGGGTGCGGGTTTGCGACCGTACTCTTATATTCCGGATGATATTGGACACCGACGAACCACGGATGGTTCGTATATTCAACAGCCTCAACGAGTTGTGTTGTCGGGTTGATACCGGCCATCTTCATGCCGTGCTTCTCGAACTCCGACATGTAATTGTTGTTAAACTCATAGCGGTGACGGTGACGTTCGGAAATCTCCTGTGTGCCGTACATCGCGGCGAGCTTGGAGTCGGCGGCGAGGTGACAAGGATATGCGCCGAGACGCATGGTGTGCCCCATGTTGACGATGGTCTTCTGCTCCGACATTATGTCGATGACCGGATTCTTCGTATCCATGTCCATCTCACGCGAGTTAGCGTCTTTGATTCCCAACACGTTACGTGCGAACTCTATCACCGAACACTGCATTCCGAGACAGATGCCGAGGAACGGGACGTTGTTCGTCCTCGCATATTCAATGGCGTTGATTTTCCCTTCCACGCCGCGGCTGCCGAACCCAGGCGCCACCAAGATGCCGCTCACTCCGGCGAGAAGCTCCGCCGCATTCTCATGCGTAATCGTCTCCGAATGAATGGTCCTGATATGAACCTTCGTCTCGTTTGCCACGCCACCGTGTATCAAAGCCTCGCGGATCGATTTGTAAGCGTCGGTCAGTTCGACATATTTTCCGACAAGGGCGACAGTGACATCTTTCTTCGGGTTGTGAAGATGATGCAGGAAGTTCTGCCACTCCTCGATGTGAATCTCTTTCGGCATCTCCATGTTGAGAATCCTGAACACCTCTTTGTCGAGGCCTTCCGCCATCATGAGCATCGGGACGTCGTAGATTGAAGGTGCGTCGATGCATTCGATGACCGCGGTCTTTGCCACATTGCAGAACAGCGCGATCTTCGCCTTGATCGACTCGGTGAGATGCTTCTCGCAGCGGCACACGATGATGTCGGGCTGCACGCCCTGTTCCTGCAACTCCTTGACAGAATGCTGGGTCGGTTTCGTCTTGAGTTCCTGCGCCGCCGAAAGGAACGGCACGAGGGTGAGATGTATGTTCACGCAGTCGATGCCGAGTTCCCATTTGAGCTGACGGATCGCCTCGATGAACGGCAGCGATTCGATGTCGCCGACGACACCGCCTATCTCGGTGATGACGAAATCGTATTTGCCTGTATGTCCTAAAAGCTGTATGCATCTCTTTATTTCATCGGTGATATGAGGCACGACCTGAACGGTGGAACCGAGATATTCGCCTTTTCTCTCCTTGTTTATGACGCTCTGATAGATTCTTCCTGTCGTGACATTGTTCGCCTGCGATGTCGGAGTGCCCGAAAAACGCTCGTAATGACCGAGGTCGAGGTCGGTCTCCGCACCGTCTTCGGTGACGTAGCACTCACCGTGTTCGTATGGGTTCAAAGTGCCCGGGTCAACATTGATATACGGGTCAAGTTTCTGATTTGCAACAGAAAAACCTCGTCCTTGCAGCAATTTAGCCAACGACGATGCAATAATTCCTTTACCAAGTGACGAGGTGACACCTCCAGTCACAAAGATATATTTTGTCTTTTTCATCGAAAAAAAAGTTTGTTTTTACATTTATTTTGACGGGTTGCAAAAATACAAAAAAAAAATATATCTTTGCACAGTTTTACATTTTTTATATAAACTAAAAAAATCGAAACCATGGAATTTAAAATAAGAGCAAGTTACCCCAACTATTATATGATGCAACTGTTTGCAAGTTGCGAAGGTGACATAAGCGACAACATTTTCGCTGTCGAGAACAAGCCTGTCGGCAACAAGCCCGGCACCGTGATCTACCGTTTTGAGAATGAAAGCGAGAGCCACGAAATCGCTCCGAGATGGTACGACATCTACTATCTTCTCTCCAGCGACGACAAAAGCCAGAGCGAGCATTTCCTCAACCTTCTGATCAAGGAACGCGACGGCGACGAATCTGTCAAAGACGAATTGGGAAGCCTCAGGAACCAGCTGCACGACAAAATCAGGAAGTACGTCGAAGAGAATCCACTGCACGATGACATTTATATTGTCACCACATTGAGCGACCCCAACCTGCATTCCGAACAGATTGTGAGCAACAAAGGCAAGATGCTTCTCGCGCTGACGAAAGAATGCTACGCCGTGCCGGACTTCTGCATCCTCACCTCGAAGTCGTTCTGCCGCGAAAACCAGGAGGAGCTTCTCCGCAAAGCCATCAGGAATCTTGAGATAATGACACAAAGCAAGCTCGGCGACGACACCAACCCCCTCGTCTTCGCGATGAGAAGCGCGATGCCGCAATACATCCCCGGCCTCATGCCCACCCTGCTCAACATCGGAATGAACCGCACCGCACACAAGGCACTCGTCAGGAAACACGGCCCGAACATGGCCAACCGCATCTATCTCAACAACTTGAACAACATGTTCGACATGCTCGGCATAACCGAAAAATCAGCCGTTGACGAGAACAAGCTCACCTGCGACGAACAAAACGCCCGTATCGAATGGATGGAGGCGAAAATCATCGAACATGAAAACGGCGACTCACGCCTCCTCGACGACTGTTTCTACCAAGTGCTGAAATTCACGTATTATGTAAGGAGTTTCTATCTGAACAACAAGCAGTTAGTGATGACGTTCATGCGAGGCAAGAAAGCATATCCGTCGTTGATTCTTCACAAAATGGTTTGGACCATCGGCAACGACAGCTCGTGTCCTGGTGTCCTTTACAGCCGCAACAGCAACACCGGAACCGGACGGCAAATCGAGACTTATCCCGACATCTTCGGCGAGGAGATCATGACCGGCAACATCTCGGCGAGAAACTGGAGTTACAGCGACAGAAAAGACATCAAGGAGATATTCCCGGCAGTGTATCATTTCGACCCGCTCCTCGAAAATCTCGAAAGAAAGTTCAAATCGCCGGTGACAATAGAATTCGGCATCGAGACAATACAAGGCAAGGCCAGCCTTTTCGCCGTGCTTCAACTCAACAGATCCGAACTTACCGGACGAGCCGCGTTGATGTCATCAATAGAGATGCTTCTGAACAAGAAAATCTCGGAGATGACCATCGATGATTACAATTCATTGAAAAACAACGATTTCAACGACAGCAACCATCATCAGATCATTGAGAGGAAAGACATCATCGAGCTGATCAGGCCTTATCACCTGAGGCAGCTTTTCTCCGACACCATCGACGACAAGGCATTCAGCGAGCTGACATTTTTCGGGAAAGGCGTCAATGTGCTGCCACGGACAGCCACCACCGCGAAAATATGTTTCTCCTCGGCCGAAGCGACGAAGCTGAAAGGAGACGGATTCCCCGTCTGCATCTGCAAGCAGAGGTTCACGCCGGAGGACACAATCACCTTGAACGAAGTCGATGCCATCATGAGCATCACCCCCGCGGCAATACACGTCGTGACAGCCTGCCGCGGCTATGGAATACCGGCATTCCTCAACCTCGGAAACTTCGGCATGAGATTGCAAGACAACAAGTTAATCAACGCCGCCGGCAAGGAACTGAAATACGGTGAATGGATCACACTCTCAAGCAAGAGAAGGACAATTTATGAAGGACGCGCCACCTTCAAGCCGGCGCGATTCAGGAAGTTCCTCAACGGCGAGAACATCTCATTAAACGCAGAAGACACCAAGATTTTCAACGAGTTAAAGCTCGCATACACCATATATCAGGACATAATCAACTCCAGCCATGTCAATTTCATCACCGACATCGACTCGCTGGCGCGGCTCATCAGCTACGACCTGAACACCAATCCGCAGAAGTCGAAAGACGTCGTGAACACATGGTACAACCTGAATCCGGAACTGTATCAGAACCAGGTCCTTGAGAGCAAGATGGGTTCGCATCTCGAACAGTCGCGCGTTTTTGAGTTCCTGGACAGCGAGAAAAAAGTCGATTTCTTCAAAAGCATCATACACAAATGCAAGAAGATGAATATCAGCGGGTTGGATGCCGGCTCGTTCATGCTCGGCAGATTTATCGCAAAGCCGCTTCCGAAATCATTCTGGGAGACGTTCACTCCCGACGAGATCGCCTTCATGCTTAACGAATACGTCCTTTATGAAAAATATCTCGCTGTGCTTCAAGAAGTTGGAGAGACAAAACTCATGAGGACGCACAAGCAGATCATTTCTCAGAACCTCAAGGAAATCGTTTTGCAGAACATGACATTATACACTTTCGTGCCTCTGATAATGACCGACACGGACTGGGACGAGGTAGAATGTCAGGTGAACAGACTGAACAACAGCCAGGACAACACATTGTACATAGCGCGGGCATTGTCGAAGCCTCTTGACGAGATTTTCGACATGTCCAAGCCCTGGATCAGAGACAAGGTGACAGAGCTGTCAAAACTTTGACGCGGCATGTCGCATTAATGTTTTCATTACATAACAGCAAATAAATCATTAAAAATGAATCGATCAGCTAAAATATTCTGCATGATTGCCGTAATGATTGCCACGGCATCTTGTTCAAAGACAGACGAATTCACCCTGATTTCCTACAACATCCGCAACAGCGGGGCGAATGACGGCATCAACAGCTGGGAAAACAGAAAAGATTTGACTGTCAACATGATAGCCCAGGAAAAGCCTGGCTTGATCTGTATGCAGGAAGTTTTGAACGACCAGCTGGAATTTCTTTATGAAGAGCTTCCTGACTACGACTTCATTGGCGTCGGGCGGGACGACAGCGTGCGGAAAGGCGAGGTCATGGCGGTTTTTTACAGAAGCGACATGTACGAATTGCTCGAAAACGGCAATTTCTGGCTCAGCGAGACGCCCGGTATGGTGTCAAGAGGCTGGGACGGAGTGTGCCGCCGCATGGTGACATGGGGGCATTTTAAAAATCTGAAATCCGGAAAGACGTTTTTCTGCTTCAACACCCATCTCGATCACAGAGGTGTTGTGGCACGCGAAGAGTCGATGAAGCTCATCGTCACGAAGATAAATGAGATCACGGATGGCGGCGAACCCGTTTTCCTCACCGGCGACTTCAACGCCACCATCGACAACCCCATTTTCACACCTTTAATCAATTACATGCAGCAGGCACGGACAGACGCACCCGTCACCGACAACAAATACACATATAACAATTACGGACTCGGAAATGAGAATCCGAGCGTCATCGATCACATTTTCTATCTTAATGCCGATCCTGTCTCATTCACCACCCTCGACGGAAGCTACGGCGACGGTTACATCTCCGACCACTTCCCCGTCAAGGCAATTTTTAAGATTAAATGACAAAAAAAAGGCAGACACTCCATTATGAAGTGTCTGCCGAAAAACATTTCACTTTAAAAATTTAACACAAAATTCACTAGTTTAATTCACAAGTTACACGAGTTTTTTATTTCACTTTTCGTGCCACTGCCCTCTTCGCCGCCTCGATAATGTCTTGCGTGTCAAGATGATAGAATTTCATCAGTTCGTCTGGCGTGCCGCTCTGTCCGAACACGTCGTTGATGGCGACCATCTCCAAAGGTTTCGGGTTGTTGAGTGCGAGAACCTGCGCGATGCTGTCGCCGAGGCCGCCGTTGCGCATGTGTTCCTCCGCCGTCACCACACAGCCTGTCTTGGCGACAGACTTCATGACCGCTTCTGCATCCAACGGCTTTATCGTGTGGATGTTAATCAATTCGGCGTTGATGCCCATCTCCTTAAGTATCGGGAGCGCCTGCACCGCCTTCCAAACGAGATGACCGCATGCGAAGATGGATACATCGGTGCCTTCCTGAAGCATCTGCGCCTTCCCGATGATGAATTTCTCGTCAGCCGGAGTGAAGTTGGCGACTTTCGGACGTCCGAAACGCATATACACCGGGCCTTCGTATTCGGCGCATGCGATCGTAGCGTTCTTCGTCTGGTTGAAGTCGCAAGGTACGATGACCGTCATGTTGGGCAGCATCTTCATCATGCCGATGTCTTCAAGTGTCTGGTGTGTAGCGCCGTCTTCACCGAGGGTTATGCCCGCGTGCGATGCGCACACCTTCACGTTTTTGTTTGAATAAGCCACCACCTGACGGATCTGGTCATATACGCGCGCCGTCGAGAAGTTGGCGAACGTTCCCGTGAACGGGATGTAACCACCGATGGCGAGTCCGGCGGCCGTGCCTATCATGTTGGCTTCCGCAATGCCCATCTGGAAGAATCTTTCCGGAAATGCCTTCTGGAAATCGCCCATCTTCAAGGAACCTGTCAGGTCGGCGCAGAGGCCGACGACTTTCGGGTTGCGTTTCCCGGCTTCGAGCAGTCCTTCTCCGAAGCCGCTTCTTGTATCTTTATAATTCTGAACTTCTAAATTCATAATTCTCAAATTTTAATAATCACCAAGAGTTTCCTTCAATTGGTTCAGAGCGCAAGCCGCCTGTTCGTCGTTAGGTGCGCTGCCGTGCCATTTGTGCGTCCCCATCATGAAATCGACACCCATGCCCATCTCCGTATGAGCGAGAAGAAGCTGCGGTTGTCCTTTGTGAGCGTTCCCACGTGCAACATTCAATGTGTCAACAAGTTGCTGCATGTCGTTGCCGTTGAGTTCATAGACTTTCCAGCCGAAAGCCTCGTATTTTGCCTTCATGTCGCCGAGATTCATCACATCGTCGGTGCTGCCGTCGATCTGTTTCTTGTTGTAATCGATGATGGCCACGAGATTGTCAACATGCTTTGCCGGAGCGTACATCGCCGCCTCCCATATCTGTCCTTCCTCCTGTTCGCCGTCACCCATCAGACAGAAGACGAGATGACTGTCACCGTTCAGTTTCTTCGCCTGCGCCGCGCCGCATGACACCGAAAGGCCTTGTCCCAACGAACCGGAAGCGACTCTGATTCCGGGAAGACCTTCCGCCGTAGTCGGATGTCCTTGCAGACGCGTCCCGAGACGACGGAACGTTGCAAGTTCCGAAACAGGAAAGAATCCGCGATGAGCCAGAATGCTGTAGAGCATCGGGCTGATATGGCCGTTTGAGAGGAAAAACATGTCCTCCCCCGCCCCGTCCATGCGGAAATTCTCCGGGTCAATCTGCATCTGGTCGAAATACAAAGCCGTCACAATGTCCGTCGCTCCGAGCGAACCGCCCGGATGTCCCGACTGACAAGCATGAACCATTCTGATAATATCACGTCTGACTTGCGACGCAATATCTTTTAATTCATTGATAGTCATTATTTTATAAACGTATTATATTTATTCTAATTGCTTTTGCAAAAATAGGCAATTTTATGTTGCAATCAATTATTTTTAGTAATTTTGCGCCGATTATTGTAAAAACATTTCCAAAAATGAACAATCCAAACGAAAAGAAATATAACGATTTGGTTTTCAAGGCCATGGAAAACGACGAGCTTCTTCCGTTCCTTATGAAGAAAATGAACGGCATAAGCCGCACGAAGGCGAAAAGCATTCTTGCAAGCGGCACTGTCAATGTTGACGGCAGGTCAACGACGCAGCACAACTTTCCGATTGAGCCAGGCATGACGGTGACGATAGCCAGGAACGGCGGCAACTCATTCAAGAGCCACTGGGTGAAGATCGTCTATGAGGACAAATACATTTTTGTCGTCGAGAAGAGAAACGGAATCCTGTGCAACTCGCCTTATCCGAGCGACGAGACTGTACAAGGCATTCTGAACAAATATTTGGAAAGCAAGCATCAGCGTTGCCATGCACATACGATTCACCGCCTTGACAGGGACACCTCCGGCCTGATGCTTTTCGCAAAAGACAAGAAAATCGCATTGAAGTTTGAGGAGAATTGGAAGGAAACCGTATATGACCGGCGTTATGTGGCGCTCGTACACGGCGAGATGAAGAAGGAAAGCGGAACAATAAGCTCGTGGCTCAAAGACAACAGTCAATTCGTGACTTATTCCTCAAAATACGACAACGGCGGCAAGTACGCCGTCACACATTACAAATTATTAAAGGTGTCGAACGGATATTCGTTGGTCGAGCTGCAGCTTGAGACCGGACGCAAGAACCAGATCCGCGTCCATCTGCAAGACATAGGTTTCCCTGTTGTCGGCGACCCGAAATACGGTGACGGCGACAACCGCATCGGACGGCTCGGACTCCACGCCTACAAGCTATGCTTCACCCATCCTGTTACCGGCGAGGACCTGAAGTTCGAGACAACATTCCCCAAAGGTTTCAACCTGTAGATTACGCACGGCGACGGATCAGAACGATGTACTGCGGTCTGGAAAAACCATGCTATCTGTTTTCAATTGCCAGTATGTCATCCGGTGCGAGCGGCACATATGCTCCCTCCTTGCATTCCAATATCACCGTGCCGCTTTCGAGTGATTCGAGGCGGTGCCACTGTCCCATCTCCACGACCATGCCCATGCAGTCGGAGCCGGCGCGCATCTCAACGGAGTCAACCATACGTCCGTCTTCATCGTAAAGATACTGAATGCAATGCCCGCGCAGCACGGCGACCACTTCCGTGAAGCCACGATGCCGGTGTATGGGAAGCACCGTCCCCGGTTCAAGGGCGTTGAGCATTTTCTGTGACTTGTCGTCAACTGAATCGCGCAGGTCGTAGTTCATGCGAAGCCGCGGCGACACTTTGGCTTGTGCCGTAATACCATCAAGGAGTTCTTTGTCTATGCGCATTTTGTCTCGTTTAAAATTTCGGCAAAGATACGATTTTTTCAAAACAAAATAACATTATGCCAAAAACATCATATCTTCTTTTTCCTCCCGCCGCAATGCTCCTCCATATCCCGCCTTCCGGCCACCTCCATGAACATTGCCTTCTTCCACGCCTCCAAGGTGCCGTTGTTAATCTTCTTGCGCGTGTACTTCACCTTCGACAGAAGATTTGTATGCTTGTTCGGAAAGTGGTGATGCTCAGCGACGTAAACCCTGAGCTCATCAATGAAAGCGTACCATTTCTCTTCGTTTGTCATATATTGGAAACAAGTAAAAACTTAATTTGTTTATAAACCCTTCAGCACATTCAGTCTTTCAGTTATCAATTCCATATAGGCCTCTTGCTTCTCTATTTTCAGGAAAGAGCCGCGGACCAATTCCTCCCACGCAGGCAACGCCTTTCGCATGCTTCCTATCAGTTGCAGCGTGACTCGCTCCTCAATGCCCATCGTGGATGATGCTTTCAGGAAATCCCCAAGGCCAAGTCGAGATCTCTTACCGTTCAATGGGAGTGCAAATTCCTCTTTATCTTTCGGGTTGGCTATGGCCACATTCAGCAAATCGCAGGCAGGAGCAAGCTGACAGAGGCGCTTCGGACCGACATACGGTCGAGCACGCTGATGTCGGTATTACGCAAAGCCACATCAAGCAGCCATCCCTCGGGAATCAAGCCATCGAAAAACGGGAACAGCACAGGGCTTTTGCAAACCTCTTTGTGCAACGGCAAGGTCAGGCTGACCGCCTCTGCGTCTGATGATGCAAGATACTCCTCATCATAGCGGAACGTGTATTCGCCGCCATCTTCAGTCAGCATGCCGGCGAATCTGTCCTTTCTGAATATGCGTGCCTGTCTCATGTCGTTCAGTATTTAGGCGCAGCCGTGAGCGTGTAATTGAAAAGGTCAAGCACCTGGTTCACCTTGTCCATGCGGAGCGTGGGCTTGCCTTGCTCCAGATTGCGCACGAAGTTCAGCCCCACGCCCGACTTCATGGCCAGCTCCTCCTGTGTCAGTCCGTATTCCTTCCGGAATCTCTTAACCGTCTGTGATAGTTGTGTTTTTCCCATAGAAACAATGTAAATTATATTATTTCGGATGCAAAATTACAAAAAAACTCAAACTACATCACTTATGATATAAATTAAATCATTTTAAAACATTTTATATCCTTTCGAATGCAGTAAGGCGGCTTCACAACTCACAAACTTCTGTAATTCTGTATGCAAAACAACCATTAAACATGTTATTTCATCAAAAAAAATGTCGGGAAAGAACACCGTCTTTCACGGATTCCCTCCCGACAATTCAAGACCTCCAGTTTGGGTTAAGGCTATAATATCGCTTCTTTGATCTTTTCCACAATATATCTCACGTCGTCATCCGTGACGCAGGGGCCGCTCGGCAGACACAAGCCGCATCTGAATAGCGACTCGCTCACGCCGTTGGTGTAGGCCGGACAGCCTTGGTAAACCGGCTGTTTGTGCATCGGTTTCCACAGCGGGCGGGCCTCCACGCTGGCGGCGTCCATGAACATCCGCAGCGCCTCCACGTTGTCGTTCGGCTGGCAGTCGGTGGTCAGCGAGGCGGCCTGATGCACCACGCCGGCGGCGCCTCCCACGGCACCGATGACGGCTTTGCCATAGGCTTTCTCCTGGTCTTTTATCTTCAGTCCCTCGTCGATGGTGAGGGTGCAGAGCCAGTAGTTGCCGTCATATCTCGCGTCGGCCGGCTGTGAGTGCATCCTGATTCCCGGGACGCCGGCCAGCAGCTCCTCATACATCTTCTGCACGTGTTTGTGATGTGCGATGTGTTCGTCCGCCACCGTCATCTGCCCTCGTCCTATGCCCGCGCAGATGTTCGACAGTCGGTAGTTGTACCCTATGGCCTCGTGCTGGTAGTAAGGGTACGCCTCGCGCGCCTGCGTCGCGTACCACATGATTTTGTTTTTCGTCTCGGTGTCGGGGCAGATGAGAGCGCCGCCGCCCGATGTCGTTATCATCTTGTTGCCGTTGAACGACAGCACGCCGAACCTTCCGAAGGTGCCGAGCACCTTGCCGTCGTAGCGTGAGCCGAAGCCCTCGGCGGCGTCTTCAATCACGGGGATGTCGTATCTTCCGGCTATCTCCATTATCCTGTCAATTCCGTAAGGCATTCCGTAGAGTGCCACGGGGATGATCGCCTTCGGCTTCCTGCCTGTCTTGGCGATACGGTCCTTGATCGCCTCTTCGAGAAGATCGGGGTCCATGTTCCATGTGTCTTTCTCCGAATCGATGAACACCGGCGTCGCGCCGAGGTATTTTATCGGGTGCGACGAAGCGCAGAAGGTGAAGCTCTGCACGCAGACCTCGTCGCCCGGCTGCACGCCGCAGGCTATGAGGGCGAGGTGCACCGCAGCGGTACCCGCCGAGAGAGCCACCACCTCTTTGTCCTGTCCCACGAAGTTCCTGAGGTCCTCCTCGAAGGCGTTCACGTTCGGCCCGAGCGGCACCACCCAGTTGTTGTCGAATGCCTCCTTGATGTATTTCTGTTCAAGACCCGACTCGCTCATGTGAGCGAGGCAGAGATAAATGCGTTTGTCTGCCATATTTCAGTTGTTTTGTTTTATGTTGTCAATCATCAATTGTCTTCTTCCAAAAATCAGCGCAAAAATACAACATTTTCAATCACGGATTCACGTCTGAACCAATTTTTTCCAAAAATCCAATCACATACGTTCTTGCAGGTGTTTTGCATGTTCAATCGAACGCCGACGAGACGAGGTGACACTTCGCCGGAAAACGACAAGAGACGGTGTCTGGCCGTCTCTTGTCATGTTATGATATTCCGCAGGTCGGTTTTTTAGACGAAGCTCGCCACGGCAACGTCCAGCACAATAGTCTTCAACGCCAAGCCGGTCGCCCCAACTCCCCGCGATGGGCGTGATGCGGTTTTGTTCCAAGGCGGCAATGGGCGACTCCTCTTGTCCGCCTTCCATGGTGCAGAACTTATGGCAACGGAAAAGACGACCATTTCCCCTCGTGCATGTTTATTTATGAGGAAAAATAACACCCTCTTTTATCTCAGCGACAATGTGAAATCGTCGCCATGTTCGCTGATGCGAACCTTGCCTTCGGCGGCCAGTTCATGGGCGGCAACACAAATGCTTTCATAAGTGACGCCTTCTCCAAGATGGTAGAGCAACATCTGCGAGGAGACCTGTTCATATTGCATGGAACGCGCCTCTGACTCCAGATAATCGAGGATGTCCTGTTTGACCGGCAGCACGATGTTCTTCAGCAAGTCCTCTTTGCGTTGCGGTTCATATTTGCCGTCTTTGCAGACCAGGATGACGGTGCCGCTCTCAAGGCACTCGGCGGAATGCCATTGGCCAGCAGGGATGCTGATGCCCGACTGCGGACCTTGAGCCTGCAACAGCACGCTCTCGGTAACCTGTCCCTTGTCGTCGTAATACAGCTCACGGAGACTGCCTCTCAGTACCACGAAGGTCTCGGTTGAAGCCGTATGACGGTGTATGGGCAACATGGTGCCTGGTTCCATGGCATTCAGCATGCGCTGCGAGTTGTCGTTTTCGTTGTTACGCAAGTCGTAATTCATGCGCAGGCGCGGCGAGGCCTTGGCCTTTGCGCTGAGTTGGTCCAGTAATAAATTATCTATAATCATAAGTATATTATTTATTGTTTATCAATTTAAAAACAACAATCTTCTTCTTTTTTTAAGACAATTCATCGTCAATTTCGGTCAATTTCTTTTTTCCTCACGGACAAGTATAATTGACGTTTAATTGACCCAAATTGTCTTCCAATAAGAATCAATCGTCTTTAAGTATTTCCACCAAATTGTCGATGACATATTGAACATCCTCGTCGCTAAGCTTGGTATGCAAAGGCAAAGTAATCTCATTCTCGAAGAGATGGTAGGCCTTGGGGTAATCCTTGATGTCGAAGCCCAAGTTCTTATATGCTGTCATCATCGGCAAAGGCTTGTAATGCACGTTGCAGGCTATGCCACGTTCTGCCATTTTGGTGATGACGGCATTGGTCTCCTCACGGGTCTTGCCCAAGATGCGCACGAGGTAGAGGTGGTGCGACGAGCAGTGGTCAGCACCGCTGTGGTTCATGAGGGCCACCTTGCAACCGTTCAGTCCGGCATTGTAGCGTGCCACAATCTCCTGACGACGTTGCAGCATGGCATCATAGCGTTCGAGCTGTGCCAGTCCGATGCCTGCCATGATGTCGGTCATGTTGCACTTGTACCACGGATCGATGACATCGTACTCCCAGGCTCCGAGTTTCGTCTTGGCGAGGGCGTCCTTGTTCTGTCCGTGCAGCGAGAACAGCATGCATTTCCTATACAAGAACTCGTTCCAGGTCTCCCCTGCTATGGCGGGCACGGTGGTCTCGGCATCCATCACCACGAGCTCGTTGCCGAAGGGCAGATGCCAGGTGAGTGCGCCCCCTTCTGCTGTGGTGAGGTTCTTCACCGCATGGAAGGAGAACGAGCTGAAGTCGCCTATCTCACCCGCTTTCTTGCCGTGCCATGTGGCACCGAAGGCGTGGGCACAGTCGGCTGAGACGACGATGCGTCCGATGCGACGCTGCAAGGCGTTGGAGGGATGGAAGAGGTGACGTTTCTGCTCTATGATGTCGTAGATTCTATCGTAGTCGCACACGATGCCAGCCAGGTCGACGGGCACGATGACCTTGGTGTGTTCGGTGATGGCCTCTGCCAGTTTGTCGTAGTCCATCTGCACGTTGTCGGCTTGGCTATCAACGAGGACCAGCTTGCAGCCCACATGTTGTGTGACGCTGGCGCTGGCGGTGTAGGTATAGGCCGGCACGATGACTTCGTCGTCGGGACCCACACCGATGAGGCGCAAGGCCAGTTCCATAGCGGCGGTGGCTGAGTTGAGGCAGGCTGTCTTGTCGGTATGCACGTAGGCAGAGATGCGTCTTTCGAATTCTTTAGTTTTAGGACCAGTAGTGATCCAGCCACTGAGGATGGCTTCGGTAGCCATCTTGGCTTCAGTTTCCGTCATATCAGGCGGAGAGAATGGTATATTGCGTAGTTTCATATTCATATCTTTTCAAAGCTCTTGATTACATCCACATACTTTTGTGTTCCCACTTCCTTAGTGAGGTTATGCAGGATGAACTGTCGTCCATTAACGCCATTTCATTATTCGGTAATAATCACCTTAAATGTTTGGAAGATTAACTTGACATCACCCCAAAAAGAGTGATTATTGACATACTCCAAATAAAGTTTAATCTTCTCTTGCATAACGACCCCGATATAATATTTCTCAGGGTCTTCCGCTTGTCCCAGCAATTCATTTTCGTTTCGGAATTTAACAGATGCCGGATCTGTGATACCTGGACGCACATCCAAGACATGCATCTGTTCGGGAGTCCAATAATCCACATAATGACGCACCTCGGGACGAGGTCCAACCAAACTCATGTCGCCAATTAAGACATTGATGAGTTGTGGAAATTCATCCAATTTGAATTTTCTGATAAAATAGCCAGAACGCGTGACACGCGGGTCGCGACCGCCCACAGTGACCAGACTCCCTTTATCGGAGCCCACCCGCATGGAGCGGAACTTGAAGATACGGAAATCCTTATTGTCCTTCCCCACCCGCACTTGTCGGTAGAAAACCGGACCTTTCGAATCCAATTTAATCCAAATGGCCAGAACAAGGAAAAGCGGGCTTAGGATGATTAGACCAAAACTTGATGCAATTATATCGAACAATCTTTTCATCATGAATTACTAAATTACAAATTAATGTAAGGACTGTTATAAATTCATTATTGGCGTTCACACCTCTATTATTTCCAGCCACACACAACGACAATTTCAAGCGAACTCTTGTATTGTGCAAAATATAGAGTTTGAAGGATTCCACATTTAAGTTTCAACGTTCTTCGCGAATCGGTCTCAGCACTTCCCCACATAAAAAATCTTTTTATAAGCATTACCCACAATATTCATCAAGGTCCAAAATGTGGCTCTTACAGGATTCATTTCCTCTGCTATACGAAATAGAGGATAATGTGCCCAAATTCTTTCCCAAAGAGGCTTGGGGGTAATTGACACCTTACGTCTTCTATATCTTGCGAGGTTCTCTTTTAGTAAGTAACAGGGTGCTTTACATACCACCTTCAGCCACATTGCGGTGTCGTTGTTCTTCTTGATGTCGTTTATCTGTATAAGTCCTATCTTTTCGGCATCGTACATCACAGACAAGCACCCTGGCCAGCAGCAGGCAAACATATCAAACTTTGATACTCGTTTCTTACCGCTCACATATACGCCAAGATCTTCACCATCTTCGGACATTTCCGTATATTCGTGATATGAGAACGCATAATTGTTCTCTTCCATAAAACGTACCTGATGGTCCAACTTATCCGGAAGCCACAAATCATCCGAATCCAAGAATGCAATCCAACGCCCCTTTGCAATGCGGAGTGCATTGTTTCTGGTTACAGCTGCTCCACTGTTATGGTCGTTACAAATATACTTTATTCTTGTATCCGATTCCAGATATAGTTCAATAACCTTGTATGTATTATCAGTAGAACAGTCATCTAAAATGATGAGTTCCCAATCATGGTACGTCTGCGCCAGCACACTTTTTATGGTCTCGCAAATAAATGGTGCACAATTCCAAGTGGGGGTAATGATAGAAACTAAGCCGTAGTCGTGCATATAAGATGTAAATTTACTCCGTTAAAAATATATTTATAACACAGGACGTATATATACTCTTACCTTGAAATCTTTCTCCAATGCTTCCAGATCTTTCTCAACCCCTCTTGGGTTTCTAATAGTATAATCCGGGTCATAGACAAAACAATACAGACACTTGCAATTTGGATGTTGCTTATATTTAGCAATGTCAATGATAAGTTGTTCACCCAGTTCTTTGTCTTTCAAACCAGCCCTTGTCATTTTAACCTCAATGGCAATTTCGTCATCCTTAAGTAAAAAATCCATACGATTAGCTCCTCCTGCATAGGATGGAGTCCATTCTTCTGGTCTTACATCCTTGAAATGCAAACAAAATAATGCATTCAACAAATCCTGCACATCGTATTCGTCAGTTATTTTTATTGTTTCGCGACCAGCGTGCCTTCGAAGAAGCTGCCTGACACATGTTGTGAAATTATTGAATATCGTATCCAATATTCCTTGGTAATCAACTTTAATCTCTTTAGGGTCAATAGCTTTAAACGCCTCTAATATTGAAAGAATCGACATGCAATGATAAGAAAAATTATCTTGTGACACATGGGCCTCCATCGTTTTAATTTGGGGGTTATTGGGATAAGCATACTGCACAAACATCAGGGCCTTCCTTTTCCAAGGTTCATAAATACCATTATCCACATATTCTGTCAAACCCATAGAATCCTGTTTAACAGTTGCCATTACCCGATGGCCTTCTTCTATCAATTCGTCTATAGTCATAATATTAAGTGTTTACCGACTGCCTTATTTTGATGTGCCAAAAAGTTACTTTTTCCATTTCCCCCTTTGTATCAACTTCAGAAAAAAAGATACCATATCATCTGATATGCTTTTCACCATTGACTCATCCAAAACACACCCATCCGGAAACTTTGCAAATGCGTTGTTTATCGCATCGTGAAGTTCCTCCTTGTCTTGTTTTTCTTGCCAAATAGCCATTATTCGATTGGCTCTATTTTCAATGCAAGGTAAGTATTCTTTGCAATATTCTTCGTGTGGCATATTATGGAAATCCAACAAGTCAGACAATGACAAAGGCATGGAGAAATCGCATTGTATTTCTTTTGACTCTATTGTATCAAAGGCATAGGTGATATTAATGGGTTCATCCTTTTGATAATTATCGTTGAGGACAACAACGTAAGGATAAACACTAAAATATTCCATATATGCATACAATAATTCTGTATCTTTACTCCCCTCAATATGAATCATATGAATCACCTGATTCGTGCCAACAGTATAAGGTAAAGTTTTTAATATGTACAAATAAATAGCCCCTTTGGTATCTTCAATTCCTTTAATGATAGGCACCAAGTGCTTTATTGTATCATAATCGTGAGTCTTATCCATATAAAAATTGACAGCAGACTTTATTATACTTGGGAATGCTTCTTGACTTACGCATAACCGCTTGGAAAGAGGAGAATTATGTTTTGTTACTTGAGCTTTCGCAACTATTTCATCTGCTTGCTGCTGGTTCAATTTTCTTTCTTTAACTAACCCGTTTAATAAACCTTTCAGCTCTTCCTTTGTTCTGACAGACAGCATAATCTCCGTCTTATCTCCATCTGTTGTAACTTGCTTATATGGTTTTCTGAGTCGTAACTTCTTTCCAGCATTTTCCACAATGATTTCGTGTCCATCTTTGTCTGTCATTATTTGATTATGGCCACTCTTTCTATTGCGATTCACTTGAAGCATATCCGTGAAATATGAAAGATCTTCTGCTAATACTGAATCCGACTTTTCGCCCAATTCACTATTACACTTCTTGCATATTATGGTTCTCGAATGAAGATGACCTCCTACTGCATTAAGGATAATATGTTCGTCAGTCCTATTTGAATCGTTTATTTCGCTGCCACATAAATAGCAGTAATATTTAGCTTTGCTATCTTCCATTTGTTTGTATCATTCGTCTTACTTCAGCAGGATTTCCATACGCCACGGCATTTGCGGGGATATCCTTGTTCACCAATGAGTTTGCGCCTATCACACTATTCTTTCCTATTACCATTCCATCGTGACGGGCGATGATGGAGCAATGCATCCCGATGTAGGCTCCATCTTCAATCACCAGATGGTTATGCTCCTGGTTCCGTCCATGGCAGGCGAAATAGACTCCGTACGAGATTATCACGTTGTTGCCAATCTCCATTTTGTCCACACACAGGTCATCAAGGTAGCATTTCATCCCGATAAAGGTGTTCTTGCCAATTTTGAAGCCGCAAAGGCGGTAAAGCCCTATTCTCAAGGCTGTGGTCGCACAGTTTGGAGCCCACACCTGACAAATCCACTTTCTTATCGTGTGCCATATCTGCTCAAGTATTGAGCGTCTCCACATATATGGAATCTGCTCATCCTTTACTCCGGGATGTCTCAGTTTATAATAGAGGAGAAATACCCCCCCCGATTGGTTTTTATTTTATTGATACTCATATAGTTATGTTGATATTTTTCATTTCCCTATCATTTTAACTCCCTTGGTCACCAGGTTCAACGACTCGGTGGTTTTGATTTTTTGACTGAAGATTTTGTAGTTCACTTTACCGTTGATTTTCAGACCGTTTATTTCGATTCTGCTGATGTAATCCAGTGACTCTTTATACGCCACCTTACCTGTATTGACAATATACCACTTCTTGACATCATCGGCCAGATTGACTGTACAATTCCTGATTGTGATATTTGGCAACGCCTTGCGGGAGAGTTCCGGACGGGTATTGTGCGCCTCTTCCAAACCGAACAATGTGATCAGATAGTTCCGGCTTGCCGTAAGATTGAATATGCAGCTCTTGAACGTCAAGTCAAAAGGAGTATATGCATTATATGACGATTCCATCAGCACCGGAATGGTGTTCGTAAAAGTACACCTCTCGAAATACACATCCCCAAACACGGAAGAGAATTGGTTATACATATCCGAGAACCGGCAGCCATAACATCTGACATCCCGTCCATAGCAATGTATATCAAAACGGTTGATATCGCAATCCCGCAGAACGGCACCATTTACGTTGTTGGAACCAAATACACCCCAGCGGGCACGTGCGTACAGACGCTCCCCAGTAAACATAGCGACATTTTCCAGATTGATTCCGTATCCGTAATGATGCGTCTGCGAATATGTCCCATTAATACTCACATCGCTCATCTGCACCTTTGCCGAGTTCCTTATCTGGATAGCAGCATCTCCATATAATTCATTGTCCTGAGGTGTTGTAACGGCAATGTTTGAGATATTGACATCAAAGGCATTGCTGATGGAGAACAGATATGTAATCTTTGTCGATTTGGCATTCCTATGAAATGTCAGGTTACGGTAAGTTTTCGGCTTGCCGATATGAACGGCTGAAGCCTTTGGCGAAGAGTGGCTATTATTATACGTGTAGGTCACGCTATTCTTCGCTACGCCATCCTCCACCACCAGTACGTCTCTTCGTACAGCCCCATAACTGTACCCTTTTCGGTCCTCCACCCATGGCTTTTCATCCTCTATTATCAGCAAATTGCATCCCTTTGAGAGTTCGTTATTACCCTTGAAGTTTCCGCCATCAATTGATGTTTTTGTTACCTGAACGGGTGTTGCGTCTTTTGTGCTTACAAACAATACAAAATTCTTTTGCGTATTCAGAACATTCAATTGAACTCCCGCAAAGTCAACTTCATCCGGCAGTGGAATTGATGCCGCATCGGCAGGTATTTCAATGTCCAACGATTTGATACCCCAATATGAGATGTTTGCATTCTTCTTGACTGCATCTTTATGGCAGTTCTCCAATGCCTTATATCTCTCAACTCCAGTTTTTGCCTCCGAAAGGCCGTAATCTAAAGGAGAGATAGGCTTGCTGCAAGCAATGGCTGAAACTGGGAATGGTAAAAGCAACATTGTAAACAGCACAATGCCTATACGAAAGTCCATAAAATGCATATGATGAACCCTCATTTCTTATACATTTTCAAACAATGACATATACCTTTCTGCTATCACATCCCAATCAAACGCCATCAGTTCCTCCACGGAAAGCAGCTCATACTCTTCATTATTATTCAGCAACTTACGTAATGCCTCTCTGATGCTTTCCACAGAATGCGAGTCAACAAACTCGCCAATCTTCTTCTTAAACACACCATCAATGCCTTCACCTTTGGTGCAGAGAGTGCTGAGTCCCTGGCTCATAGCTTCAACATAGACAAGCCCGAAAGTTTCATGGTGTGACGGCATTGCAAAGACAGCATTCTGCTGATAAAGTGATTGAAGTTGGTCTTTATCAAAAATCTTTCCGTGATAATTAAGCCATTCCGGATTACCGGCAACTTTCGCAAGGACATCTTCGTGTTGTGCGCCATCCCCACCTACAAGGTTCAACTGCGCATCTGGTATTTCAGTCCTTAAGGATTGAACAGCTTCTATCAGACGAAGTACATTCTTGTTATTGTCAAACTTGCCGACATAAAAGATAGAATGATTGTCCCGTCTTGTAACATCCAAATGATTAAGCCAATACGCATTGATACCATTAGGTTGGATAACGGACTTTGCTTCGATTTCCTGCTCCAGACCTCTTAACGAACTATGTGCAATGAATTTCTCCTTCATCGCAGGAGTAATGAAAATGATTTTGGAAGCAGCCTTCAAGGTTTTCCTGTGTATCGGCCACCATTGAGGGAACTTCATAAAATCATTCAAGTCTGTGTTCCTGACAGTTATGACGTATGGAGTTCCATATTTTTTATGAAGGCGATATGCCACTGCTCCATCAGTATAGGAAGTTGTTGCATCAATTAGGTCAAAATTCCTAACATCGCAACGCCTTTCTACATCCTTTAAAATCCGCCTTGTTTTAGTAAGGAACAATGCACGATGCCATAGGTGCAATATAGGAGAGCAAATAAACGAAGTGTTTTTAGCTTCAAATATATTTGCTCCTACGGTAGGATTTGATGTTTGAAGAGCGGAATATATAGTTTGTTCGACATCACGCTTATCAAGCCTTTCGAACAACTCTTTATGTACCTTGCTGCCGGTATAGTATCCGCAAATGTGAAGGATTCTCATAAATTCTCTCTACAATAACTCTTTCAATGTATTATTTAAGAAAGGAGGATAAAGGTTTGCAACACCCCCGTGTTCTTTGTAGTCGGCAATATCTTCATACAGTTCAACTCCTGCAGCCTTCAAATCCGCCAGCATCCATTTGATGTGTTTTTCGTAGGTGTGCTCTTGGTTGCTGTAATGAAGATATACTTTTTCTGGTTTGATATCACTTGTCAGGATTCTGTTCCTCAACCTTACGTTCAATGCCTGTTTCTTTTCTTCTGTAATATCGTCACCCAGAATGTACCTCAGATTTGGGAGGTGACCAGGGTCGCCCAGATAATCCCCAAGAAAATACTGAGGTGCTCCAATTATAACAGTTACACCAGGTATCAGAAAACTGAAATTCAAAGCGATATAGCCTCCCTTGCTGCTTCCGATAAATATTATCCTTTTATACCCCCCCAGTTAATTTACTACATAACAGCGACTTGACGCATTTCTCAACCCTATCTTCGACCAAATAGCAACCTTGATGGTTCGTTCCGAAGTCGTCTAAAAGAAACATCTTATCGCAATTGTAGGCAGATAAAGCCCTAACATAGTTATACCTTGCAGCATTGGGGGCACAAGCAGGGAATGACACTATAAGCGTGTCACTCCCTGCATTCTTGAAAAACATATACTTCACCCTCACACCGAATTCTGAATGTATCTTCTCGTGAAGGATTGCATTCCAACGTGCATGAACACGATTTTTGAAGTGCTGGTATCTTGTCTTGAGTGGAATCATATTGTCTATTTTATATATGTTCTTCCACCCCTCTGAAATGCACATTCAGTTCATGCAAATGCTCCAGAAGAGTTCCCAAAGAAGTTCCTTCTGTCATCTTTGCAAAAGCATTCACATCCTTAGGGAAGCACTTGCCGCCATAACCGAACTTGCCGTCAGGTCCGGGAACGTATGTATGAGTGTCGTTGATGTAACCAGAGAGCAGCATTCCGGTATGTACCTTGCGCCAATCACCACCCATCTTCTCGCAGTACTCACGGCAAGCATTGAAGTAAGTCACCTTGTAGGCACCGAAAACATTATGCATATACTTGGTGAGTTCAGCCTCCAAAGGACTCATGACGGTGAATTTCTTGCCGACGAAAATCTTAGTGAGCAAGTCATGAGCTCCGGTGAAGACCATGGTCTGCTTTTGGAAGTCCTCAATATGCGTACGTTCCGTGAGGAACTCAGGCATATAATGCACTTTATGTCCTGTCTCACGAGAGAGCATCTCACTGGTGCCAGGAAGAATGGTAGTGCGGACAAACACCGGCACGTCAGGAAGCTTGCTGATAAGCTCCTTCATCAATGTCAAATCCTGTGTTCCGTCATCTTCTGTCGGTACGTGAATCTGCAAAAACGCAATGTCAACATTACTCAAGTCATCATTATAACCCTTATAAGGGTCGCTGATGAAAAGTTTACACTCAGGGTTGTTGTGTTCCAACCAATCCTTCAAGGCTCCGCCTACGAAGCCACATCCGATAATTCCAACGTTAATCATTTTTGTAAAGTTTTTTGTTGTAAAATACTATTTACCCGTTGGCGGAATAAAATCCTCATGCATGTCATTGTTTCCTGAATTTTTCACACAAA